>JAZKHJ010000006.1:0-156108 GCA_040385485.1 Pseudomonadota bacterium
CGTCGCCGCTGCCCGGGCGTTCGATCTTGATGACCTCGGCGCCGAGGTCGCCGAGGATATGGGTGCAGAACGGGCCGGCCACGTTCTGCGTCAGGCCGAGCACGCGGCAGCCGGAGAGAATGGCTTCGAGCATGTTCAATACTGTGGACTAAAAGATCACATGCGGAACACGCCGAAGTGCGTGTCGCGCGCCGGCACACGGCCCGCCAGCTCCAGCAGCAAAGCCATGGTGTCGCGCGTTTCCAGCGGGTCAATCACCATGTCGCACCACAGATTGGAGGCGTAGTTGTAGGGACTGGAAAAGCTCTCGAACTGCTCGCGTATCGGTTGCTTGAATTGCTCGCGTTCTTCGTCGCTCCAGCTTGTGCCCTCGCGCCGGTGGATGTTCTCGCGCACCAGGCCCAGCGTGGTGGCGGCCTGCTCGGGGCCCATCAGCGCGGCGCGGCCGGTAGGCCACATCATCATCACGTTGGGCTTGAACGGGCGCCCGCACATCGCCAGGTAGGCCGCTGCGTACGAGCCTCCGGTGATCAGCGTGTAGCGCGGCACGTTGGCCGAGGCCATGGCCGTCATGAACTTGGCGCCGTGCTTGGCAATGCCCTGCTGCTCCACCGCTTTGCCGACCATGAAGCCCGACACATCGGCCATGAACAGCAGCGGAATGTCGCGCTGGCAGCACAACTCGATGAAGTGCGCGCCCTTGAGCGCGCTCTCGGAGAAGATCACGCCGTTGTTGGCCAGAATGCCGATCTGGAAACCCTTGATGCGGGCGAAGCCGCAGATCATGGTGTCGCCGTACAGGGGTTTGAACTCCTGTAGTTCGCTGTCGTCGATCAGCCGCAGCAGCACTTCGCGGTTGTCGGTCGGATGCCGGTTGTCGGCGCTGACGATGCCGTAAATCTCGCGCGGGTCATGGCGGGGCGGCAGCGGCGGAACCACGTCCCAGCGTTGCTTGGCCACGGTACCTAGGTTGGCCACGATGCCGCGCACGATGGAGATGGCATGGCCATCGTTCTCGGCCAGATGGTCAGTGACGCCGCTGATGCGGCTGTGCATCTCGCCGCCGCCCAGGGTTTCAATGTCAACCTCTTCCTTGGTGGCGGCATACACCAGTTCGGGCCCGGCGAGGAACATCGCACCCTGGTTGCGCACGATCACCGCCTCGTCGCACAGCGCCGGGAGATAGGCGCCGCCAGCGGTTGAGGGCCCATGCACGGTCGCGATCTGGGTGATGCCCTCGGCCGACATGCGGATCTGGTTGTAAAAAATGGAGCCGAACTGGCCGTCGTCGGGGAAAATATGCGCCTGCTCCGGCAGGTTGGCGCCGCCCGACTGGACCATGGTGATGCACGGCAGCCGGTGCTGCCAGGCGAACATCTGGGCCCGCACATGTTTTTTTGCGGTGATGCCGTAGTAGGTGCCGCCCTTGACCGTGGCATCGTGGATCATCAGCATGCATGCGCGCCCGCACACCAGCCCCACCCCGGTGATGATGCTGCCGCCCGGCGGCACGCCCTCGTACAGGCCGTCGCCGGCAAGCTGCCCGAACTCGAGGAAGGGCGAGCCGGGGTCGAGCACGGCAGCCAGGCGCTCGCGCGGCAGCAACTGCTTGCGCTTCTTGTGCAGCAGGCGCGCCTTTTCGGGGCCGCCGATCAGGGCACGTTCGCGGCGTTCATGCAAGTCGTCAATGCGCAGCTCATAGGCTTCGCGGTTGCGCTGAAATTCGGGCGAGTTCGGCGTGGCGGTGGATGTCATCAAACTCATTTGGGCAGCCCTTCCAGTGACTCGGTATGGGTCGGTCATCAGGCAATCAGGCCACCACACGCAGCGTCGCAAAGCGCTGCAGGTGGTGGTCGGTGCTGCCCAACAGGTTGCAAAAGAGCGTCAGGCGGCGAAAGTAATGGCCGATGTCAAGCTCCTCGGTCATGCCCACGCCGCCGTGCAGCTGCACCGCTTGCTGCGCCACGAAGCGGGCTCGCTCACCAATGGCGGCCTTGGCGGCCGAGACGGCGCGCGAACGGGTGACTGCGTCGGGATGCTCGGCATGCAGGGCCGCCATCAACACCAGGGAGCGGCTGGCCTCGACCGCGGCGAACATGTCGACCAGCCGGTGCTGGATGACCTGGAAACTGGCAATCGGCACGTCAAATTGTTTGCGCGTGCCGACGTACTCGCCGGTTTTCCTCAACAGCGCGCCCATGGCACCCAGGGCGTCGGCACAGGCGGCAACAATGCCAAGATCAACCAGGTGCTCGAGCAGTCCCAGGCTTTCGCCTTCCATGCCCAGCAATGCGTCCGGGCCCAGCACGACAGCATCAAGCTGCAGATCACCAGCCCGACTGCCGTCGTAGACCTTGTAGCCCGCCACCTGCACCCCCGGCGTGTGGGCTTCGACCAGAAACAAGCTGATTCCCCGGCGTTCACTGACGGCGCCCGAGGTTCTGGCGGCCACAACAAAGCCGTCGGCCCAGGGCGCGCCCAGCACACCGCTTTTGCGGCCCGACAGCACCCAGCGGCCGCCCTTGGCCATGGCGCTGGTGTGAACATGGGCGAGGTCGTGGCGCGCATCGGCCTCGGTGTGCGCTAGGCTGACAATGCGCTGGCCCGAGACCAGCCCGGGCAGCCAGGTCGCGCGCTGCGCCGCGGTGCCCGCGCGTGCCACCGCCTGCGCGCCGAGCACGGCGCTGACGAGGTAGGGTTCGACCACCAGCGCGGCGCCCAGGGCCTCGGCGACCTGGATCGTCTCGAGCATGCCGCCGCCAAAACCGCCATCGGCCTCGGGCAGTCCGAGCCCAAGCCAGCCGAATTCCCCGAATCGCTGCCAGTGCTTGTGGCTCATGCCGGACGCCGACGCGACGATCTGGTTGCGCGCATCGAAGCGGTATTCGGCGCGCAGAAATTTCTGTGCCGCGTCGCGCAGCATCTTTTGTTCTTCGGAGAGATCAAAGTTCATGACGATCCTTACCGCGTGCCGCCGGCCAGCAGCATCTTGGCCAATACATTCTTTTGCACCTCGTCGCTGCCGCCGTAAATCGTGGCGGCGCGCGAAAAACAGTAGTGCGGCATCGCATGGGCATGGCGTCCGCTTCCAAACTCGCCGCCGTCATGCCAGGGCCAGGCTTGCTCGGCGGCGATCTCGACGCCCAGCTCGGCCAAGGTCTGTTGCACCGCCGTGCCCATGGTCTTGAGCAGCGAGGATTCCGGCCCCGGCGCCTTGCCCGAGGCGGTGGCGGCCAGCACGCGAAAGTTGGTGTGTTCGAGCGCCATCAGTTCGATCTCGGCGCGCGCCAGCTTGAGCCGCATCGCCGCGTCCTCCATCAGCGGTTGGCCACCCGAGCGGCGCTCACCTGCCGCGGCATACAAGTTGGCTAAATGCGCCTTGCAGTCGGCCACGCCGGCGATGCTGGTGCGCTCGTGTGTGAGCAGGTACTTGGCAATGTCCCAACCCTGGCC
The DNA here is from genome assembly GCA_040385485.1 of Pseudomonadota bacterium. Taxonomy (GTDB): domain Bacteria; phylum Pseudomonadota; class Gammaproteobacteria; order Burkholderiales; family Burkholderiaceae_C; genus Hydrogenophaga. Next base: position 3,454 of record JAZKHJ010000006.1, read on the forward strand.
TTCGCGACCGACCAGGTTTTTTCTGGGCACCCGAACGTCGGTGAGAAACACCTGGTTCAGGTGGTGTTCGCCGTCGATCGAGACAATGGGTTTGACATCGATGCCGGAGCGGTCCATCTCGATCAGCAGGAAGGAGATGCCTTCCTGCTTCTTGCCGGTGTTGGCGGTACGCACCAGGCAGAACATGTGCGTGGCCCAATGCGCATAAGTGGTCCAGATCTTGGAGCCGTTGATGATGTAATCGCTGCCATCGGCCACGGCCGTGGTCTTCAGGCTGGCCAAGTCGGAGCCTGCACCCGGCTCGGAATAGCCTTGGCACCACCAGTCCTCGCAGCGACGGATGCGCGGCAGGTACTGCGCCTTTTGCTCTGGCGTGCCGAAGGCAATCAGCACCGGCCCGAGCATGATGACGCCCATCGACAGCCCCACCGGCGCACTGGCCGCCGCGCGCTCAAGGTCGAAAATATAGCGCTGCGTCGGCGTCCAGCCCGGCCCCCCATGCTCCTTGGGCCAGCCGGTGACCAGCCAGCCCTGGCCATCGAGTCGGCGCTGCCAATGAACGATGTCGTTCTTCTGCAGCATTTCCCCGGTGACGGTCTTGCGCTTGAGATCGGACGGTGTGTGGCCTTTGAACCAAGTGCGAACCTCTTGCTGGAACGCCATGTCTTCCGGGCTGAAATCGATGTCCATCGTGGGCCTTTATGCGTTCGGCTTGCGCTTTAGATCGAGATGCCGCCGCCGCAGATCAGCGTCTGGCCGCTTACGTAGTTCGACTCGGGAATACACAGCAGGTAGACCGATCCGGCCGCTTCCTCGGGCGTGCCGCCGCGACCCAGCGGAATGGTGCGCTCCATCATTTCCAGCAGATCAGGGTTGACGCCGACCTTGATCTTTTGGCCCTGGATGTCAATGGATGCGTCGCCGCTGGCCGAAGCTTCGGTCAGCCGCGTTTTGATCATGCCAAAAGCGACGGCGTTGACGTTCACCTTGTAACGCCCCCACTCCTTGGAGAGCGCCTTGGTCAGGCCAATGATGCCGGCCTTGCCCGCTGAGTAGTTAGCCTGGCCGGCGTTGCCGCCGGTGCCGGCGATAGACGAGATGTTGACCACCTTGCGGAACACCTCCTGCCCGGCTTCGGCTTCCTTGCGCGAGGCGACGCGAATGAACTCTGCGGCAGCGCGCAAAATTTTGAACGGCGCGGTCAGATGCACGTCGATGATCGCGTTCCATTGCTCGTCCGTCATCTTCTGAACCACGTTGTCCCAGGTGTAGCCGGCGTTGTTGATGATGATGTCCAGGCCGCCGAAGCTGTCAATCGCGGTCTTGACGAAGCGATCAGCAAAATCGCCGGCAGTGACGCTGCCCACGCAGGCCACGGCCATGCCGCCTGCCTTCTTGATGTCGGCCACGGTCTGCTCTGCTGGAGCTGCGTCGAGGTCGTTGACCACGATCTTGGCGCCTTCGATGGCCAACTTCATGGCGATCGCACGGCCGATGCCGCGGCCCGAACCTGAAACGATGGCCACTTTGCCTTCGAGTTTTTTCATGATGTGTGTCCTTGTTTTTGATGAAAAGGAAATGAAAGGGAAAAGAATAAGGAGCCGGGCTGCCAAACGGCGGTCTCAGCCTCTCAGTTCAGGGCAACCAGCGCCTCGCCGGACAGCGTGATTTCGCCTGTCGCTTTCGTAGCGCTGATTTGAACGCGCACGCAGGGTCGGCCTGCATGCTCAATCTGTTCAAGCACCTTGCCGGTGCAGCGCACGCGGTCGCCGAGATGGGTCAGGGCCGCGAAGCGCACGCCATAGCTGAGGATCTGGCGCTGCGGCACCCATTCGGTGAGCGCGCGCCCGAGGTAGGCCATCGACAGCATGCCGTGCGCGAACACATCCTTCATCCCCGCACCGTGGGCGAAGTCGATGTCGATGTGGATCGGGTTGTGGTCGCCCGACGCACCGGCGAACAGTGCCAGGGTGGTGCGGCTGATCGGCGGCAATTCCAGCACGGGCATGTCGGCACCGACATCCATGATTTTTACTTGAGCGTTCATGAATATTCCTTCAGGCGTGGCGCACGACGATCACTGAGTGCATGTCGGAGACATGCTCGCCAAGTTGATTGGTGACCTTCGTGTCGTTGACGACAAACTCGAGCGCGCCGCCCTTCTTGTCGTAGATGTCGGCGACCCGGGTCTGAAAACGCAGCGTGTCGCCAGCGCACACCGGGGCGTGGTAGTCGAAGCGCTGCTCACCGTGCAAGACCTCCCGCAGATCGATCTTGAGCGTGTCGAGCAACGTCATCAACACCCCCGAATCGCTCTCGGCGCCAAAGATGAAAGTCGGTGGCGCCACGACGTCGCGGTAGCCAGCGGCCTTGGCGGCAGTCGTGTCGAAGTAGATCGGGTCGGTGGCACCGATCACCTGGGCGAAAAAGCGGATGCGGCCCTTCTCCACATCCCACAGCGTGGGCGGCACCTCGTAGCCGATGAATTGCTTGTCAATCATGGGACTCCAGATCCTGGTCTTCTGCGCCTGTGCTCAGGCGGCCTGGTAAAGCGTGACAACACAAGCGCCGCCCAGCCCGAGGTTGTGCTGCAAGGCCACACGTGCGCCTTGAACTTGGCGTTTGTCCGCCGTGCCGCGCAGTTGGTGAGTCAGCTCATAACATTGCGCCAGGCCGGTGGCGCCCAGAGGGTGCCCTTTCGACAACAGGCCGCCCGACGGGTTGGTCACAACCTTGCCGCCATAGGTGTTGTCGCCGTCCAGCACAAACTTTTCCGCACCGCCGGGCGGGCACAGGCCCAGCGCCTCATAGGTGATCAACTCGTTCTGTGCAAAGCAGTCGTGCAGCTCAACCACGTTCACGTCCTGCGGGCCGATGCCGGCTTGCTGATAGACCTTTTGCGCCGCATCGCGCGCCATATCGAAGCCGACCACGCGCATCATGTCGTGCGACTCGAAGGTACTGGGAAGATCGGTTGCCATCGCCTGGGCGACAATGGAAACGCGAGTGTCGAGCCCGTGCTTCTTGGCGAAGGCTTCGGAGCAGATCACCGCAGCAGCGGCGCCGCAGGTCGGTGGGCAAGCCATCAGGCGGGTCATCACGCCCTCCCACAGCACAGGTGCGTTCATCACGTCGTCGACCGAGATCTCCTTGCGCAACAGCGCCAGAGGGTTGTTCGCAGCATGACGGCTGGCCTTGGCGCGAATGCTGGCAAAGGTCTCCAGTTTGGTGCCGTACTTGTCCATGTGCGCCTTGCCGGCACCGCCGAAGTAACGGATAGCCAACGGAATTTCCGGGCGCCCGACGAGTTCGGCGGTGGCCCGGTCAAACTCCTCGAACGGCGTCGGCCTGTCCTCGAACTGGGCCTTGATGGCACCTGCGGCCATCTGCTCGAAGCCCAGGGCCAGAACACACTCGACGGCACCACTTTCGACTGCCTGGCGCGCCAGAAACAGAGCCGTCGAACCGGTGGAGCAGTTGTTGTTGACGTTGACGATGGGGATGCCGCTCATGCCCACGGGGTAGAGCGCCCGCTGGCCGCAGGTGGAATCGCCATATACATAGCCGACATAGGCTTGCTGGATCATGGCGTACTCAACGCGCGCATCGGCAAGGGCCTGGCGCACTGCCCTCTCTCCCATCACGTGATAGGGTTCACTGGCGCCCGGTTTGGTGAACGGGACCATCCCGACACCGGCAACAACGACTTTCTGGTTCATCGCACTAACTCCTTGGGTTGAAATATTTCGGACGCCGACACTGAGAGGCCATCGGCCTCAACCGCCCTTGGCCTCATCGGCGTACTCGGTCTTGAGACCCCGCTTGAGGATCTTGTTGGCCACGCTGATCGGCAGCGAGCTGCGAAAGTGGATCCGCTTCGGCGCCTTGAAGCCGGGCAGGCGGCCACGACAGAACTCGATCAGTTCGGCCTCGGTCACCATGGTTCCTGGCCTGGCGATGACGGTGGCCGTCACGGCCTCGCCCCAGTGCTCGTTGGGCAGCCCGAACTCGGCGCACGGCATCGCGCCTGCGTGGGCGCCCAGGACGCTTTCGACCTCCCGGCAATAAACGTTCTCTCTGCCGGTCTTGATCCATGTCCTTCTTGCGGTCGGCGAAGAAGTAGTTGCCGGCCGCGTCGCGGAACAGGATGTCGCCGGTATGGAACCAGCCGTCGCGGCACACACGGCGGTTGGCCTCGTCGTTCTTGTAGTAGCCATTCATGATGACCGGGCCGCGCACGATCTGCTCGCCCGATTCACCGTCGGCTACGTCCTTGCCTTCATCGTTGACCAGACGCACGTCGGCGGCCACCGAGGCGACGCAGCCCACCCAGCGGCCGTCCTGGTCGGGCATCTGCTCCCAACCGTCCACGCAGCCACCGGTCAACAAAGAGGCTGTCAATTCGCTGAACCCCTGCACCGAAAAGAAGCGCGACGACGGCGCCGCCTGCTTCCATCCATCGATCATTGACTTGGGGATCGTCGAGGCCCAAGTGCCCAGCTTGGTCGCGCAGCGAAGATCCGACGCGCCGAAGTTGGGGCCAGCGGCCTTCGCCGCGCGGCGAAGGTTGTCGCTCACGTTCTGGCGGCGCAGCAGGTTCATCTCGAGTACATGGGTCAAGGCTGTCTCGTTAGGTTGAAGCTCGTTTGACGCTGATGAATGGTCTCGCCGCGAGCGGCACGACCCGATAGGTCTCACGGGTGAATGCGTCACGGACGGCTACCGTCAATGAATACGCACCAATTCCGTCCTCCGCTTACGCCGCCTCCAGTTCTGGCACAACAAATGAATGTCAGCGATGAATCCTACCTAACGCTTGACAGTTTTGCAATGCCCAATTAAATTGGGTAAGCCCAAAGAGATCTTGTCCGCGCAGCTTTGGTGCGCGCCGCGGCCCGTTGACCCAACCCACGCATTGATAGGCATCCCTATATGGCCGCCACTCGCAGTTTTGCTCTCTCCGCCGACGACCGCGCCGTACTCGAAGCCGCCGACAAGTTCGCGCGCAAGGAATTCGTACCACTCGCCCGCCGCATGGACGACGAGGAGTGGTGGCCGTCGGATATCTTCCAGAAAATTGGCGCGGCTGGCTTCATGGGGGCCACCGTGCCTGCCGAGCATGGCGGCGCGGGTATGGACCTGTTCAGCTCGGGCCTGATCTGCCAAGCCTTTGCACGCTGGAACCCCGCCATCGCCTTGTCCTGGGCGGCGCACGACAACCTGTGCGTTAACAACATCTTCCGCAACGCCAACGAGGCGCAGCGCCGCCAATACCTGCCCGATCTGTGCAACGGCACAAAAATCGGCGCGCTCGGCCTGACCGAACCCGGCGCCGGCTCGGATGCGCTGGGCGCCATGCGCACCAGCGCGCGCCGCGAGGGCGATCATTACATCCTCAACGGCACCAAGATCTACATCACCAACGGCCCGGTGGCCGATGTGCTGTTGGTTTACGCCAAGACCGCGCCAGAGTTAGGTGCCAAGGGCATTTCAGCCTTCATCGTCGAGAAGAATTTCCCCGGCTTCAAGGTGGCTCAAAAACTCATCAAGATGGGTTTTCGCGGCAGCCAGACTGGCGAGCTGGTGTTCGACAACTGCCGCGTGCCGGCAGCCAACCTGGTGGGCAAGGAAAACGAAGGCGTCAAAATCGTCATGAGCGGGCTCGATCTGGAGCGCGCGCTGGTGGCTGGCTTATGCGTGGGCATCTGCGAACGTGCACTCGAATTGAGCGTCGAGTACGCCAGGACGCGCGTGCAGTTCGGCAAGCCCATCGGCAGCTTCCAGATGGTGCAGGCCATGCTGGCCGAGATGTACACCGAGATCGAAGCCATGAAAACCCTGGTCTGGCGCACCCTGGCCGAGGTCAATGATCTGGAGGTGGGCGGCGGAGGCCGCGGCGATGTGCACAAGCTCACCGCAGCGTCCATCCTCTACGCTGGCGAAGCCTGCAACCGGGTGCTCAACAAGGCCGTGCAAGTGCATGGCGGTAGCGGCTACATCTGGGAGTCCGAAATCAACCGGCTGTTCCGTTGCATCAAGATCCTCGAGATCGGTGCAGGCACATCCGAGGTGCGCAAGATGATCATCGCCGAAGAGCTGCTGCGCGGTTGATTCCCAGACCCGCATGGCAAGCGCAGCTGACCACCACACAAACAAGCAGGCCTTGAAGATGCAACCCTCGTTGACCATCCGCTTTGAGCAACGTGGTGCCGTGGCGTGGATCACGCTGAATCGGCCCGATGCGATGAATGCGCTGTCGGAGACAATGTGCGCCGAATTGCGCGATGCGACCGCGCATTGCGAGCGTGACCCGACCATCCGCGTCATCGTGCTGACCGGTGCGGGCCGTGCCTTCTGCGCCGGCGCCGACCTCAAAGGCGTGTTCGAGAGCAGCGCTGGCGGCCCCGGCCCGAGCGACCCGATGGGCGAGTTTCTCGATCTCGTCGGCGGCATGATGGATCGGCTGCGCATGTGCCCCAAACCCACCATCGCCGCGCTGAACGGTCTGACGATGGCTGGCGGACTGGAGCTGGCCATGGCCTGCGACCTCATCATCGCCGCCGAAAGTGCCCGCATCGGCGACGCACATGCCAACTTCGGCGTGTTTCCGGGCGCGGGCGGCGCGGCGATCCTGCCACGGCGCATCGGCCCCACCGCCGCCAAATACCTGCTGTTCACCGGCGACACCATGCCCGCACGCGAACTGGTTCCGCTGGGCCTGGTGAACCGTGTTGTGCCGGATGCCGAGCTGGTGTCCGAGGTCGAAAAATTCGCCTTGCGCATCGCCAGTAAAAGCCCGCTGGTGCTGCGCCGCATGAAACAGGCCGTGGCCGACGGGCTGGAGCAGCCACAGGCTTCGGCGCTGCGGCTGGAGCGACTGGTGCTCGACGCGCACCGCCATTCGCACGACATACAAGAGGGCCTCGCGGCTTTCGTCGACAAGCGCACGCCCGATTTCAAGGGCTACTGATTTCACCCACTTGTTCTAATGGACGCATTTCCATGACCAGCCCGCAAGCCGCCGTCTACGTAGTCGGCGTCGGCATGACGCCGACCGGCAAGTTTATTGACCGCGATATCAAGCAACTGACCGCCGCTGCTGTGAATGCCGCGCTGGCCGATGCCGGACTGTCCATCAGCGACATCCAGTCGGCATACTTTTCTAACGCAACCCAGGGCGCGCTCGAAGGCCAGACCATGATCCGTGGCCAGATTGTGTTGCGTTCGATGGGCTTCGAGTCCATCCCGATCTTCAACATTGAGAACGCCTGCGCCAGTGCCAGCTCGGCTTTCAACCTGGCGGTGCAGTACGTGCGCTCGGGGGCAGGCGAGATCGCGCTGGCCATTGGTGCCGAGAAAATGTTTTGCGCCGACAAAGCCAAAATGTTCAGCGTCTTCGACGGCGCCTGGGACGTGGCCACGGTCGAGGAGAACAAACGCAGGCTGCTGCAAATGGGGCACGGTATTGAGCCGCCGGAAGGGTCCATGTCCAAGGCGCCCTACAGCCTGTTCATGGACATTTACGCCGCCTTTGGTCGCTTTCACATGCGCGAGTTCGGCACCACGCAGCGACAAATTGCCGCCGTGTCGGCCAAGAATCATGGCCATTCGGTGCACAACCCGCTGGCGCAATACCGCAATGCATACACCATTGACGAGGTACTGGCCGCGCCCCCCATCGCCTACCCATTGACGCTGCCGATGTGCGCACCCATCAGCGACGGGGCTGCCGCAGTCGTCGTGTGTTCCGAAGCAGCACTGGCGCGCCTGGCAAAGCGTGGGCGCGCCATCAAGGTGTTGGCATCGGTCATTGCCACCGGCAGCACCCGCCGCCCTGAAGACCTGGATCAACACATCACCGTCAAGGCTGCCAAACAAGCCTACGAACTCGCAGGCGTTGGCCCGCAAGACATTTCGCTGGCCGAGGTCCACGATGCCACCGCCATCGGCGAAATCGTGCAGAGTGAAAACCTTGGCTTCTGTGCGTTCGGCGAAGGCGGGCCGCTCGCCGAGCGCGGCGACACCACGATTGGCGGACGCATCCCGATCAACACCTCGGGCGGACTGGAGTCCAAGGGGCACCCGATCGGCGCCACCGGGCTGGGTCAGTTGCACGAACTGGTCGTGCAGTTGCGCGGCGAAGCGGGGGCCCGCCAGGTGCAAGGGGCCCGCCTTGCCATTGCAGAAAACGGTGGGGGCCTGTTCGGAATTGAAGAAGCCGTGGCCGCCATCACCATTCTCGGTCGCTGAAGGGCAAAAATGATTGTTCACGACAAGGTGGCCATTATCACAGGTGGTGCTTCAGGCCTGGGACGCGCGGTGGCTGATGCGCTCGCCGAAGGCGGCGCGCGGTTGTCATTGTTCGACCGCGACAGCGAGCGTGGTGTACAGGCAGCCAACGAACTGGGTTCTGCCGCCATGTTCGAGCAGGTGGATGTCACCAGTGAGTCACAGGTGCAGGCGGGCATCGACGCAACCCTGGCCCGTTTTGGCGCCATTCACATTTGCATCAACTGCGCTGGCGTGCCCGACGCAGCCAAGACCTTGTCCGATGGAAAACCCTTTCCCCTGGCACTGTGGGACAAGGTGATTGCCGTCAACCTGACCGGCACGTTCAACGTGCTGCGCCTGGCAGCCGTGGCGATGGCGCGCAATGAGCCTGAGGGTGATGAGCGCGGCGTCATCATCAACCTGTCGTCCGGTGCCGCACAGGACGGCCAGATGGGACAGGCGGCCTACGCCGCCAGCAAGGCCGGGGTGATCGGCCTCACGCTGCCGGTGGCACGGGACCTGGCCGATCTGGGCATCCGCTGCGTAGCGGTTGCGCCGGGCTTGTTCGAAACGCCGATGGTCGCGGGCCTGCCAAAGAAGGTCGCACTGGCCATCGTTGACCGCATGATTCTGTTCCCGCGCCGCATGGGTCAAGCCAGCGAGCTGGCCCACCTGGTGCGCTCCATCGTCGAGAACCCCTATATCAATGCGACCTGTTTGCACATTGATGCCGGTGCACGCATGAGCACTCGCTGAACGAGACCGACAACACACCGAGACCAGCACCATGAATTTCCTCCCCACCGAAGAACAGCGCATGGCCGTGGAAGGCTTCACTCGCTTCCTGGAGACCGAACTGCGTCCGATTGTCGAACGCTACCAGCCCGACAAGCTAATTGAAAAAGAGGTGATGCTGGAGATCTTCCAGAAGATGCTGCCCTACGGCATGGGCGGCAACGGCATCATTGCCGAGGAACATGGTGGTCTGGGCATGCCCTGGCTCACCTATGCACTGATGTATGAGCAACTCGCTCGCATCTCCGGCGACGTGGCAATCTCGCTGTTGATTCAGCAGCTCGGCGCCTATTCGCTGGAGGTCTGCACGAACGTGGCCATGCGTGAGAAATATTTGCCACGCATGGTACGCGCCGAAATCATTGCCTGCAGCGGCATCAGCGAGCCCGGGGTCGGCTCCAACGTGGCTGAAGTCACCTGCCGTGCCCAGCGCGATGGCGACCACTACATTGTCACCGGGGAGAAAACCTGGATATCCAACGGCCACTACTCCGACTTTTGCATGGTCATCGTGCGTACCTCACAAGAAGGTTCTGGCGCCATCTCGATGATCTTGGTGGACCGCGCCGAACACGGCTACGAAAGCCGCAACATCGACAAGCTCGGGCTCAACAGCACCTCGACCGCTCAGCTGTTCTTCGATGGCGCGCGCGTGCCGGCCGCCAACATGATGATAGCCCCCGGCACCGGCCTGAAGAACACCATGGTGCTGTTCGAGAAAGCGCGTCCTATGGTCGGTCTTACCTCGGTGGGCATCGCACAGGCGGCGCTCGACAAGGCGGTGGCCTATTCGAAGGAACGCCGCCAGCATGGCAAGCCCATCGGCGGCCATCAATTGATCCAGGGCATGCTTGCCGAAGCCGCGACCGAACTCGACGCCGCGCGTCTGCTGGTCTACCGCGCCTTCAACCTGATCGACCACGGCGTGCGCAGCGAGGTGCAAAGCGCCATGGCCAAATGGTACGCGACCGAGATGGCGGTCAATGTCACGTCGAAAGCAGTGCAGATTCACGGCGGCAACGGCATAACCAAAGACTTCGGCGTTGAATTGTTGTTCAGAAACGCACGCATGATGCCGATTCCCGACGGCACCACCGAAATCCAGAAACTCATCATTGGCCGCGCCCTGACCGGCATCAACGCCTTCTCCTAACCCATGACCTCTAACTCCTCGATTAGCCCATCCAGCGAGGCTTCGGTGCTGCAGGCGCGGGACATCACCTTGCGCTTTGGCGGTGTCACCGCGCTGGCCGAGGTCGCCATCGATGTGCGTGACAACGAGCTGCTGGCCATCATTGGGCCCAACGGCGCGGGCAAGAGCTCTTTGATGAACGTGCTCAGCGGCTTCTATCTGCCGCAACAAGGCAGCGTTCACTACCGTGGTCAAGACATCAAAGGCCGCGCGGTGCACCAGATCGCGCGCGAAGGCGTGGTGCGCACTTTTCAGGGCACCCATTTGTTCTCCAACATGAGCGTGATCGACAACATCCTGGTCGGCCGCTACAGCAAGATGCGATCAAATCTGGCGCAGGCATTTCTCTACTTTCCCTGGACCCAGCGTGAAGAAACGCTGCACCGGGAAGCAGTCGAGGAAATCATCGACTTCCTTGAAATTGAGAATATCCGCCACCAGCCGGTAGGCGCGCTCGGCTACGGTCTTCGCAAGCGCGTTGACCTGGGCCGTGCGTTGGCGATGGAACCCAAGGTTCTGTTAATGGATGAACCCATGGCCGGCATGAACACCGAAGAAAAAGAAGATCTGGCCCGTTTCATCATAGACGTGCGCGAGGCCAAGCGCATCCCGGTTGTGCTAGTGGAGCACGACATGGGGGTGGTCATGGATCTGGCAGACCGCGTGGCGGTGCTCGACTTTGGCCGCAAGATCGCCGACGGCACGCCTGCACAAGTGCAGGCCGACCCGGCCGTGATCCAGGCCTACTTGGGAGCAGCGGCATGAGTGCGACCGACCCCGCCCCAGAAGTCGTCATGACCCTGCCGCAGAAGTTGTTCGCCCACGCCCGGGAACATCCACAGTTGCTGGCGCAGCGCGTCAAGCGCAAAGGTATGTGGCGCTGCCATACATGGGCCGACGTGTTTGATCGAACGCGCAGCATTGCGCTTGGCGCGGCGGCGCAGGGCCTGCAGCGTGGCGAAACCGCGATTGTGATCGGCGAGAACGAACCAGAGCACTACTGGGCGCTGTTTGCGGCCCAGTCACTGGGCGTCAAAATCGTATCGGTCTACCCTGACGCCACCGTCGACGAGTTGCACTACCTGTGCGAGGATTCAAAGGCCCGCTTCATCTTCGCGCAGGATCAGGAGCAGGTTGACAAGGCGCTTGCGCTGCTGGAGCGGCTGCCCGACATCCGGGGCATCGCCTACTGGGACAACTCGGGCATGTGGTCGTACCGGCATACGCTGCTGCAATCCTTTGATGACCTGACCGCTGAAGGTCGGCGCCAGCACGAGAGGCACCCGCAGCGCTTCGAACGTGAAGTCAACGCCGGCCAAGCGGACGATTTGGCACTACTGACCTACACCTCCGGCACCACCAGCAAGCCCAAGGGCGTGATGATCAGCCACCGCTGGCTGATGGACAACGCGGTTCGGATGAGGAGCGCGTTGCCGCTGGAAGCCGGCATGGAATATTTGTCTTACACGCCGCTGGCCTGGATCACCGAGCAGTTGCTGGGCGTGACCCTCGGGCTGATCACGCCGCTGGTGGTCAACTTCCCGGAAGGCCCCGACCAGGTCTTGCCCAACGTGCGCGAACTTGCGCCGCACATCGTGCTGTTTGGCCCGCGCCAATGGGAGAACATCGCCGCCACCATCGAGGCGCGCATGCTCGCCGCGAGTTGGATGGCACGCGGCATCTACCGCTGGGGCATCCGCATCGGCCATGACGTGCATGTGGCGCGACTCGAAGGGCGCGCGGCACCGTGGCTGTCGCGCCTGCTGCTGCCTGTGGCCGAGGCGCTGGCCCTGCGCCCGGTGCGCGATCAGTTCGGCTTTATTCGCAGCGATGTCGCGGTTTCAGGCGGCACCGCCATGGCACCCGACGTGTTTCGCTTATTTCACGCCATGGGCGTCCACTTGCGCAATATTTATGGCTGCTCGGAGTTTGGTCTGATTGCTGGCCACCGCGGCGAGCGCTGCGACCTCGAAACCGTGGGCCCGCTACTGGATGTGGACCCTGCCTTCGGCGCGCCGCTGGAATCGCGCATTGAGGACAATGGCGAACTGTTGCTGCGCGGAGGTACCGGCTTTCTCGGCTACTGGGGCAAGCCCGAGAAGACCGCCACCATCCAGCGCGACGGCTGGTACGTCAGCGGTGACGCAGTGCGCAAGACCGAGCGCGGAGAACTTGTCTACCTCGACCGGGTGGAACACTTGGTCAAACTCGCCAGCGGTCACCCGTATCCCCCGCAGTTCATCGAGACCCGGTTGCGCTTTTCGCCCTTTATCAAGGACGTGATGGTGCTGGGCGACGCCACCCGGCCCTGGGTTGGCGCGCTGATCAACATCGACATGGCTGTGACCAGCCGCTGGGCCGAGGAGCGGCGCATCGCATTCTCCACCTTCACCGACCTATCGCAGCGGCCCGAGGTGCGGCAACTGGTGCAGGGCGAAATCCGCCGCATCAACAAACTGCTGCCCGAAGGCTCGCGGGTGGTGCGTTTTGCCAATTTTCCGAAGGAGCTTGATCCCGACGAAGGCGAACTGACGCGCACGCGCAAGCTGCGTCGAGAGTTTCTCGAGGTGCGCTACGGGGCGCTGATTGACGGACTGTATGCAGGTGCCGCCGACATTGCCTGCGAAATAGCCGTGACCTACCAGGACGGCCGCCAGGGTGTGTTGCGCGCAACCGTGGTGGCCACCGACATCGACCAGACACACACACCATGATCATCGAATTCATCAACTACACCATCAACGGCGCGCTGCTTGGCCTGCTGTATTCGCTGGTGGCCATGGGCTTTGTCGTCATCTACCGCGCCAGCAAGGTCTTCAATATGGCAATTGGCGAGATGATCGTGCTGGGCGCCTTTCTGCTGTGGTGGGCCATCCAGTCGCGCGGCATGCATCCGGTGCTGGGCATCGCTGTTGCACTGTGCATTTCGGTGCTGATCGGGCTAGTGATTGAACGCCTGCTGTTCAGGCGCCTGATTGGCGAGTCGGTGTTCTCTATGATCATGGTCACCATCGGGCTACTGATCCTGATGCGTGGACTGGTGCTGGCGATCTGGGGTCCGCAGGAGCGTCAGTTCCCCGCCATCTTTCCCCTCACGCCAATCATCTTGGGCGAGATGATCATCCCGCGCTCGCTCGCCATTGGTGGCCTCATCGCGGTGCTGGCGGCCGTGGCGCTGCACTGGTTCTTCAACCGCAGTCGCAGCGGGCTGGCGATGTCGGCGGTGGCCGAAGACCACCAGATCGCTCTGGCCATGGGCATCAGCGTGCGCCGCTCCATCGCCTTCGCTTGGGCGCTTGGCGGCGTTCTGTCGGTCATCACTTCGATGGTCTACCTGAGCGGCAAGTCGCTGACCTTCCTGTCCTCTGAAATCGGCTTCGCCGCCCTGCCGGTGGCCCTGCTGGCCGGGCTCGAGTCCATCGGCGGTCTGCTGCTGGCGGGCATTATCGTCGGGGTCGTGCAGGGACTGACCGCCGCCTACATCGACCCGCTGATCGGCGGCAATGCCGCCGCCGTCGTCCCCTATATCTTCATGCTGGTGGTGCTGGTGGTTCGTCCGACCGGCATGTTCGGCTGGAAACGCATTGAAAGAGTCTGACCCATGGATCCCTCCGGCATTTTTTCCACCAGTTATGCGCGCGACCGCGCGCTGATCCGTACGCGCGCCCAATGGGTCACCCTGGGACTGTTCATCGCAATTCTCCTGTTCCTCCCCTGGTTCGCCTCGGCGCGTCTGGTAGCCGTAGCCAACCTGATGCTGGTCACGTCCATCGTGGTGGTCGGGCTGCAGATCACCACCGGCTACGCCGGGCAAATCAACCTGGGCCAGGCCGCCTTCATGGGCGTCGGCGCCTACGCCGCCAGCGTGGTCGAGGTCAAGGCCGGGCTGCCGTTCTGGGTGGCGGTGCCGGTGGCGGGCCTGGTAGCGGCGCTGGCCGGCTGGTTGTTTGGCATGACGGCGGCGCGCATCAAGGGCTTTTACCTCGCGCTGACCACCATCGCGGCCCAGTTCATCTTTCACTTCATTGTGCTGAATCTGCCTTCAGCCTGGCTCGGCGGCGTGAATGGCTTCAGCCTGGAGCCGGCGCGGATGGGCACATTTTTGTTCAACACCGACCGCTCGCTGTACTACCTGTTTCTTGTCGTCACCATGGTGATGGTCATCGGCGCTTTCGGTATCCTGCGCAGCCGCCACGGGCGCGCCTTTGTCGCCGTGCGCGACGACGATGTGGCCGCCGGCATGATGGGCGTTGACGTGGCCGGCGCCAAGTCGCGCGCCTTCGTGCTCGGCGCTTTTTACGCTGGCATCGGTGGTGCCCTGTGGGCCTACCAGGTGCGCTTCGTCTCGGTCGATCAGTTCACGCTGTTCAACTCGATCTGGTTCATTGCCATGATGATCGTCGGCGGGCTCGGCTCGATCGTCGGGGCACTGATAGGCACCGTGCTCATCCGTGGTGTGCAGGAAACCATCACCAGCCTCGGGCCCGACCTGGTCGAGCGCATCCCCAGCCTGAGCAGCGACCTGATCTTCGCCAGCATGAATGTGTTTCTCGGCCTCATCATCACGCTGTTCCTGCTGCTTGAACCGAAAGGCCTGATGCACCGCTGGAACATCCTGAAAACCAACTACCGGCTCTGGCCGTTTCACCACTGAGCCCGCCCGGCACAGCGAGTCGCAATCCCCCGCCCCTTTTCCTCACCACCACCACAATTGGAGACAAGCATGCAACGCAATACCTTTCTCAAACTCACGGCCGCCCTGGCCTCTGGTCTGCTGCTGAATGCGCCCGCCCATGCGCAATCGACGACGATCAACGTGGCCGCCTTTGCCGACTTCGCCGGCCCCTACGCCAACGTCATGTCCCAGATGCAGGGCGGGCGACTCGCAGTGATCGAGTGGTGGAACAAGGAAGTCGGCAGCAAACTCAACGTGCAGATCGTCGTCAAAACCTTCGACACCCGCTACGACGTGGCGCAAACCGCCAGCCTGTGGCCCGGCATCAAGGCCGAAGTCAAACCCGCGATCCTGCTCGGCCTCGGTGGCCCGGATGCCGCCGCGTTGCAGCAGCGCTTGCCGGAAGACAAGATTCCCATGGTCATGGCCACCGCCACCTACGGCTTCGGCTGGAAACCCAACCAATGGGCCCTGAACCTGCGCCCCACCTACGCCCACGAGGCGGGCGGATTCCTGGAATGGTTCCGCACCACCAAACTCGATGGCAAGCGCCCTGTCAAGGTGGCGATCATCACCTCCGAAGCCACCCCCGCTTATGCCGACATGGCCAAGGGCCTGCAAAGCTACACCAAGGCCAACCCGGACAAAGCCACCTTCGTCGAGGCGATCTGGACCGAAGTGCAACCGGCCGACCTGACCCTGGCGGTGCGTCGCCTGGTCAATGCTGGCACCGATGTGATCGTGATCCAGACCAACACCGCCCAGGCCGTGGCCACCAAACGTGCGCTGCAGGCGCTGGGCAAAAACGTCCCGATCATGCTCTCGCTGCACAACGGCGTGGTGGGATCATCTAAGGCACTGGGCGACCCGAATGGCTTTGCCGGTGATTTCGAAGTGGGCGCCATCGCCGATGCCAGCGAAGACGACACGACCGCACGCAAGTTCTACAGCATGTTGCAGGAAAAGCATGGCCTGAAATCGGGCTGGAATGCCATGACCATCATGGGCCTGGGCCAAAGCGTCGTGGCAGTGCGCGCGATTGAGGCCACCATCAAGGCCAAGGGTGCCGGCAAAGTCACTGGCGAAGCGGTGCGCGAGACCTTGATGAACAGCCAGTTCACCAGCAACGACCTGATGGGCATACTGCCAGGCGTGGACTTCAGCAACGACACCCCCTTTCCCACCGGCACCGCCAAGGTCAACATCGCGACCATGAAGGACGGCAAGGTCGTTCGGGCTGCAGCCGATGTGAACGTGCCAGTGGTGCCTAAATGGTGAATTCAGCCATTGCTGCAGCACCGGATCAACGGACCACGCCCCATGCGGCTGCCGATCCGGCGGTGCTGACTCTATCCAACGTTGAGGTGTTGTATGCCGAGGTGATCCTGGCGCTCAAGGGCGTGTCGATGAAGGTCCCCGAAGGCGGGTGCGTGGCGCTGCTGGGCGCCAACGGCGCAGGTAAGAGCACCACCCTGAAAGCCATCTCCGGCGTCATTGACTCGGAAGATGGCCGCGTCTCGGGCGGGTCGATCACCTTCGACGGCCGACCGATTCAGGGGCACGATCCGGCGACCGTGGTGCGCGGTGGTCTGGTTCATGTGATGGAAGGGCGGCGCGTGCTGCAGCACATGACGGTCGAGCAAAACCTCATCATCGGCGGCCACATGTTTCCATCGGCGCAGGCGATGCGCCAGGCGATGGACAGCGTGTACGAAGCGATTCCGCGCCTGGCCGAACTGCGAAAACGCACGGCCGGCTATCTGTCGGGCGGCGAGCAGCAGATGCTGGTGATCGGGCGCGCAATCATGGCCGAGCCCAAACTCATGCTGATCGACGAGCCGTCACTCGGGCTGGCGCCGCGCATGGTCGAGGAAGTCTTCAGCGTGCTGCGCCACCTGCGTGAGCAGGGGCTGTCGCTGCTCATCGTCGAGCAAAACACACGCGTCGCCCTGGAGATCGCCGACTATGGTTATGTCATGGAGAGCGGTCGCATCGTGCTGGAGGGGCAGGCCCAGGAACTCCGCGACAACGAGGATGTGCGCGAGTTTTATCTCGGCCTGGACCGCGAGGGGGTGCGCAAGAGCTTTCGCGAGGTAAAGCACTACAAGCGACGCAAGCGCTGGTTGGGGTAGCAGTCGGTTGGCTGGTGGTTTTAGTTCGGTTTGAGGAGCAACAACAAATGAGTGGTCCCTTGCAAGGTTTGAAAGTGATCGAGTTCGGCGGCATTGGCCCCGGACCGTTCTGCGCAATGTTGCTGTCCGACATGGGCGCCGACGTGATCCGCCTGGATCGCAAGGCCGACAAGGGAAAAGACCGCGGAGATGGCACCTTCCTTGCCAGTGGGCGGCGCAGCGTGTTGCACCGCGGTCGCCGTTCGGTGGCGGTCGACCTGAAGTCGCCCGCAGACGTGCAGCGGGTGCTGGCACTTGTCGACGGGGCCGACGCGATCATTGAAGGTTTTCGCCCGGGCGTGATGGAGCGGCTGGGTTTGGGCCCAGACGTGCTGCTGGCACGCCACCCACGACTCGTCTACGGGCGCATGACCGGCTGGGGCCAGGACGGCCCGCTCGCGCAGGCCGCCGGTCATGACATCAACTACATCGCGCTGTCGGGCGCGCTCAGCATGATTGGCCGCTCGGACGGCGGGCCAGTAGCGCCGCCGGCGATGGTCGGCGACCTGGGCGGCGGCGGCATGATGCTTGCCTTTGGCATCGTTTGCGCTTTGCTTGAAGCGCGCACCTCTGGCCGTGGTCAGGTGGTCGATGCTGCGATCACCGACGGCGCGGCGCTGCTGACCTCCATCGTCTGCGACCTCAAAGCGCTGGGAATGTGGAAGAATGAACGGCAGGCCAATCTGTTGGATGGCGGATCGCATTTCTACGACACCTATGAGTGCGCTGACGGGAAATGGATCTCGATCGCATCACTGGAACCCCAATTCTATGTGTTGCTGCTGGAGAAGCTAGGCATCAACGATCCCGAGTTTCAACGGCAACGCGATCCGGCCGTCTGGCCGACGCTCAAACGCCAGATCGCCGACATCTTCCGCATCCAGCCGAGAGCGCACTGGTGTGCGTTGCTGGAAGGGACCGACGTGTGCTTTGCACCGGTGCTGACTCTGGAAGAGGCTGCACATCATCCACACAACAGTGCGCGCGGCACTTTCTTTGAGCGAGACGGCGTGCTCCAACCTTCACCGGCACCGAGGTTCAGCCGGACGGTGACTGATCGCCCAAGCCCCGCGCCGTTCATTGGCGAACACGACGACGAACTCTTGTAGTCGAAGAATGGTGGGGGCTGGGGAAAATGGACCACAGGCATTCGACGCAGTTTCAGCCCGACCAAATCGAACGCATCAACCGCGAGCTGAAAATCCTTCCGCCGCCCGATGATCATTTGCATTGAGCCGCAGTGCTTTGCCGGGCGGTCTCCGCCGAGCACCGATCAGACCGCTTTGACCAGTGACTTGGTGTAGATGCGGTAGGTGCCGATGCCGCGCGACACGATGTCTCCGTCGAGTGCGTCGAGCGTGACCTTCACCGACACATAGGCCACCGTCTTGCCGATGTGGTCAGGCGTTGCCGATGCAAACAGGATTCCTGTGCCGACCGCACGCATGAAATCCACAGTGAGCGTGACCGTTACCGACGACTGGATGAGCTGGCCGCTGCCCGGGATCGGCCGGTCGATCAGGGTTCTGCCCCCGACCGCATCGAGCAAGGTCAGGGGCACGCCGCCGTGGAGCACGCCGTGGGGGTTGAGGTGGTCGCGCCGGATCGGCAGCCGGAAATACAGGCCGCGCTCGTTGTGCAGGATGTCGTACCCGACGAGCTGCTGAAAAGGCCCGTGGGAGTACGTTGCCGACGGAAGAGGAGGCTGCGAGGTCACTCTTGATCGACCTTGAAGTAGTCGGGCTTTCCGGCTGGCCAGAACTCGCCCCACAGCAGCATCCCGCCTTCGACGTTGAGCACCTCGCCGGTGATGAACTTGCCCGAGGGTGCGGCGAGGTAGACCACCGCCTCCGCGATGTCCTGCACGTCGCCGGCCCGTTTCATCGGATTGCACGAGTAGAAAGTGGAAACGTTTTCCTCGCGGTAGTTGTTGAAACCGTTGCTCTCGATGGCGCCTGCGCCAATGCAGTTCAGGCGGATGCCGTGCTCTGCCCACTCGATGGCCAGCGTGCGGGACAGCGCAATGACGCCCGCGCGCGAGGCGGTGGTGTGCGCCATGCCCGTGAGGCCGCGGTCGATGGCGGCGGTGATGTTGACGATGTTGCCGGGCCGGCCTTGCTCCACCCAGCGCCTGGCCGCGCCCTGCATCATGTACCAGCTGCCATTGAGGTTGGTGTCGATCACCGCGTTCCAGCCCTTGACGTTGAAGTCCATCGCATGGGCGGCAAACTGGCCGCCAGCGTTGTTGACCAGCACGTCGACGCCGCCCAAACGTTCCCACACGGCACTGAGCATGGCGTCCACCTGCTCGGGGTCGCGGATGGTCATCGGGTAGGTGATTACCTCACGGCCCGACAGCGCGCGCAGTTTTTCGGCGCAGTCCTCGAGTTTGTCGGCCTTGCGCCCGCAGATGGCGAGCGTGGCACCCAGCCGCGCGAACAGGAAGGCAATCGCCTTGCCGATGCCACTGCCGGCGCCCGACACCAGCACCACTTTGCCGGCGAAAAGGTCGTCGCGATAGACCGTCGGGAGTGCGGCCAGGGCCTCGTCGCCCGGGCCGAACTTGGGGTGTTGCGAGTCAGCCGAATTCATGTGTTCACCTTGAAGTAATCGGGTTTGGCGATGGTCCAGACTTCGCCCCAGAGCACGCCGCCGCCATCCACCGTGAGCAGTTCGCCGGTGACGAACTTGCCGCTGGGCGCGCTGAGGTAGACCGCGGCCTCGGCCACGTCCTGCACGTCACCGACATGTTTCATCGGGTTGGCTCCGGCGAAGGCCTTCACCGCCTCGGGGGAGTACTGACGAAAGCCGGTGCTGGCGATCGCTCCAGGCGCTATGCAATTGACGCGGATGCCATGCTGCGCCCACTCCACTGCAACAGTTTTAGACAGGTGAGTCACCGCGGCGCGCGCAGCGCAGGTGTGCGCCACGCCCGGCATGCCCCGCTGGAAGGTGGCGACGATGTTGACGATGTTGCCCCGCGTGCCGGTGCCCTGCCAGCGGCGCGCCATCGCATGCATCATGTACCAGGTTCCGTTCAGGTTGGTGTCGATCACCGCCTTCCAGCCCTTGACGCTGTAGTCCAGCGCCCGCTGCGGGAATTGCCCGCCGGCGTTGTTGACGAGCACGTCGATGCGTCCGAAGTGCAGCCAGGCCACGTCGATCAACTGTTCCACCTGCTCGGGATCACGGATCGTCATGGGGTGCACCAGCACATCAGGGCTGCCGAGCCGGCGCAGCCATTCGGCGCAGCTCTCTAGCTTGGCTGGGTCGCGCCCGCAGATGACCAGCTTGGCGCCCAGGCGCGCGTACAGGAAGGCGATGGCTTTGCCGATGCCGCTGCCGGCGCCGCTGACCATCACCACCTGGCCTTCGAAGAGTCCGCTCTGGTAGACGGTGGGGCGGGTTGCGAGGGCTTCATCGTCGAAGCCGAAGGTGGTGTCTTCTGTCATGTTGTCCCTTCAGAATCGGAAAATTCCGTAGTGCGGGTCGGCGATCGGGGCGTGTGCGGCGGCTGAGAGTGCCATGCCCAGTGCGTTGCGGGTGTCAGTGGGCGCCAGCAGACCGTCGTCCCACAAGCGCGAGGTGGCAAAGTAGGCGTTGGATTCGCGTTCGGCCTTTTCGTACACGCGCTGGCGCAATTGCGCCATCTCGGCCTCATCGGGCGTGTGGCCCTTGCGGCGCAACTGGGCGATTTTCACGTCGGCGAAGGTGTTGGCGGCCTGATCGGGGCCCATCACCCCCATGTGCACGTTCGGCCAGGCCCAGATCATCCGTGGATCCCACGCCCGTCCGCACATGCCGTAATAGCCCGCACCGAAAGCTGCGCTGGTGATGACGGTGAACTTGGGCACCTCGCTGCCAGCCTGCGCCATCAACATCTTGGCGCCGTCCTTGGTGATGCCTTCCATTTCGTAGTTGCGGCCGATCATGTAGCCGGTGGTGTTTTGAAGAAACACGAGCGGTGTACGGTTCTGATTGCACAGCGAGATGAAGTGCGCCGCTTTCTTGGAACTGTCGCTGAACAACACGCCGTTGTTGGCGAGGATGCCCACGCGGTACCCCCAGATGTAGGCGTAGCCGCAGATCAGCGTGGTGCCATAAGCGGGTTGGTATTCGTGGAAGCGGCTGCCGTCGACGATGCGGGCAATGAGTTCGCGCTGGTCAAACTGCACCCGGTGGTCGGGCGAGACGATGCCCAGCATTTCGTCGGGGTCGTAGTAGGGTGGCTCGGCATCGCGTTCTGGCAGGTAGCTTTTCGTCGCGGGCTTGAACTGCGCAACGATCTCGCGGCAAATCGCGATGGCGTGGGCCTCATTGTCAGCCGGGTAGTCGACCGTGCCGGATACCTGGGTGTGTAAATCACAGCCTCCGATCTCGTCGGCGGTGTGCTCCTCACCGGTGGCGGCCTTCACGAGCGGTGGCCCGCCGAGGAACACGCCGCCGGTGCCACGCACGATGATGCTGTAATCGCACAGCGCCGGGATGTAGGCACCGCCGGCGGTGCAGTTGCCGAACACCATCGCGACCTGCGGCACGCCGGCCTTGGACAGCAGGCATTGGTTGCGGAACACCCGGCCACCCTCGATGTACACGCCTGACAGTTCTTCAAGGAAGGCGCCGCCGCTGTCGCACAAATGCAGGACCGGCAACTGGTTCTCCAGCGCGATGTCCAGCAGTCGTGCCAGCTTGCGTGGCGTGAGCGTGTACCAGACACCGCCCTTGACGCTGGAATCGTCGGCGTGGATCAGCACCTCGCGGCCACTGACCACGCCCAGGCCAGTGACCACGTTGGCACCCGGGACCTCGCCGTTGTAGTCCTCGCAGGCAGCCAGCGCCGAGAACTCAAGAAAGGGCGTACCGGGATCTAGTAGCAGGTCCAGCCGTTCACGTACCAGTAATTTGCCCTGCGCGCGCACGCGCTTGATCTCATGCGGCGGACGTTGGTGGCGCGTGATTTCCATGCGCTCGCGAAAATTCGCGACGATGGCGCTCATGGCTTGATGGTTTCGCCGGAACGCTTCGGATGCGGTGTCGATGCGGGAGTCGATGCGTTTCATCAATCGGTTCTCAGGGGTCTTGCAGCGTCACGAGGGTGGACTTGAGAGCGAAGGTGTTGCCAACGGCAAAGTACACAGTCTTGACCCGGGCGTCGCGCGGTGCCGTCAGCGTGGTTTCCAGCTTCATGCTTTCGATCACGATGAGCGGTTGGCCCGTGTGCACGGCATCGCCGGCTGCCACATGAACCGCGATCACCGTGCCGGGCATTGGCGCCTGCAGCAAGTCGGAAGCGGCACCGGCCCGGTCGCCGCCGGAGGCTGCGCTGAGATCGATCACCTCGACTTCAAGGGCACCGGTGGCCGCACTGTGCACGAATCGACTGTCGCCTTGCGCGGCGATCCAGACGGCTTGCGGGCGCTGATCCACGGTGACCCGCCAACGGCCATCAGGCAGCGTCTTCCCCTGCATCTCGAATTTGCGTTCGCCATGGCTGACGTGGAACACGCCATTCGCTCCACGTGTTACCACGAGGTCATGGACCTTGCCATTGATGACATAGCGGCGGCGCATCGTCAATTCCTCCAGGGTCCCATGGCGGCGTGCATCGCGGGAATGGAGTGAACGGCGCGCAACAGTTCGCGGTCGGCGAGCACCGCCGATGCCAGTACCAGGTCGATGTCATCGGGGGTGAGAGACTCGCGCAGCTCGTCGGCGCAGCGTGCCAGCATGCCGGTGTCGGCCTGCCCAGCACGGAACTCGGCATGGCGCAGTACCCGCGTGAGGTAGCGTGCGTTGGTGGTCAGACCCAACAGCACCGATTGCTCAAGCGCCAGGATGGAGCGTTCGATAGCCTGTGCACGCGTGTTTCCATGGCAAATAATTTTGGCGATCATGGGGTCAAATGCGGCAGTTACCGCCTGTCCTTCGCGCACGCCGGCATCAACCCGCACGCCGGAACCAGAGGGTGGTCGCCAGCACAGGATGTCACCGGTGGAGGGGCGAAAATCATGCTCGGCGTCTTCGGCGTAAAGCCTGCATTCGATGGCGTGACCAAGCTGCACGATGTCCGCCTGGGTGTAGCCGAGCGGCTCACCCTGGGCGACGCGTACCTGTTCGCGAACGAGGTCAAAGCCCGTCACCATTTCGGTGACCGGGTGTTCGACCTGCAGACGCGTGTTCATCTCAAGAAAGTAAAACTCGCCACCGGCGCCGTAGATGAACTCCACGGTGCCGGCGCCGCGATAGTTGGCGGCGCGGGCAATGCCGGCTGCGGCTTCGCAAATATCGTGGCGCTGCACCGGTGAAAGGGCCGGGGAGGGGGTTTCTTCAATGATTTTCTGGAAGCGTCGCTGCACTGAACATTCACGCTCCCAGAAATGCACCAACTGGCCATGCGCGTCGCCCATCACCTGCACCTCGATGTGCCGCGGGCGCTCCATATAGCGCTCGACAAACAGCCGACCGTCGCCAAAATAGCGCTCACCTTCGCGCCGTGCGGTCTCGATCTCGCGATCCAACACGGCGAGGTCACGCACGATGCGCATGCCCTTGCCGCCACCGCCGGCTGAAGGCTTGATCAGCAGCGGCGCGCCGAGCGCCCTGGCGCGCTCGACGAAGCTGGCCGGGTCATCGTCCTCGATGGCGCTCGGTGCCACCGGAAAGCCGCGTTGGGCGACGAAGCTGCGCGCGCGCACCTTGTCGCCCATCAGTTCGATGCTGTCCGGACGCGGGCCAATGAAGACGATGCCAGCAGCTTCCAGCGCACGCGCAAACGCCGCGTTTTCAGACAGGAAGCCGTAACCGGGATGCAGCGCCTGTGCCCCAATGCGCCGACACGCTTCAACCAACTGCGCGATATCGAGGTAGGCCGCCACGGGCGTCAAGCCGTGCAATTCGACCGACTCGTCAGCCTCCAGCACGGCCGGGCTATCGGCGTCCACCGCGTGGTGGGCCACCACGGTGGCGAGCCCCATGCCCTTGAGTGTGTGCAGGATCCGCAGCGCGATCTCGCCACGGTTGGCGATCAGAACTTTTTGAAACACGGGCGGAACCAGTTGTACGGCGGGTGACGAACGGCGTCTGGTGTCAATCGAGCACGGGGATGGGTTCGGACACGCGCTCGAAGCGGGAGTTTTTGGCGTCCGAGCGCAACACGAGCACGCTGCTCGGCGAGTGCCGGTCATTGGGGCCGAAACTGATGGGAGAAGCCAGCCCATCGGTGCTGAAGTTCTTGGTTGTCTCCAGCTTCTCGACGACACAGGCGCGGGTCAGCGCCTTGCCACAGCGGCGGATCGCGTCTTCCATTAGCAGCGCACCGACGTAGGCTGTGATCGAATAGCGGTTGAGCGACTTCAACTCGTCGGCTGACAGATATTTCTGTGCCAACCCCATGAACTTGGCCATGCCTGGCACCGACAGGTCGGTCAGAGGCGGGACATAGTCTGCGACGAAGTAGCCGTCGCCCGCGGCACCGGCGAGCGCCTGAACAGGGGTCAGGTGGGCCGAATGCACGGCAAGGAAGGTCAGCGACATCTGGTTTTTAGCGGATTCCTTCATCAGCATCGAATGCTCGGCTACCACGCCGCCCGACGCGAGAAAGGTCGCTCCCACCTGCTTCAGACTCAGCATCTCAGCCGAGAAGTCCTTGGTGCCACGCTTGAAGGAGATCTCGGACACGCTGTTAAGCCCCAGATCCTTGATCGCCTTCTGGTAGCCGCAACGCACGTCGCTGCCAAACTCGTCATCCTGATAGACCAGCGCAAACTTCTCCTTTTGCAACTTCTTGCTAGCGACCATGTTTTTCATGGCGGAGCTCAACTCCTGACAATAGGTTGGCCCGATCACAAATACCGTTTTGTTCGGTGGAGTGAAGTGCGCTGCTGCCACGGCCATCGCGTTGATAGTTGGCAAGCCTTGCTCGTTGATGTAGGGCAGCATGGCTTGCAGCATCGCTGAGCCCGAGGTGCCGATGAGGCCGAAGATGCCTTCCACGTCGACCAGTCGCTTGACGCCTTGCACAGCACGCTGAGGCACATAGCCGTCATCTTCCTGGCGAATTTCCACCTTGCGGCCGTTGATGCCACCACGGGCGTTGACATCCTGCTCCCATACCCGCAAGGCAAGCATGTGGGCCTTGCCCAGCAGGCTAGGTGGGCCGCTGACGGGCGTCACCGAGCCGAGGACGATTTTGGCGTCGGTCACACCGGGGTCGGCAGCAGCGGCGGTCGTGGCCGTCAGGCTGATAACCATGCTGAGCAGACTGGTGGCGGCATATCGAAAGTATTTGCGTGTCATGAAAAGGCACTCTTGGTTGAGTAATGGGGGAGGGGCTGGTGGCACGTCGTCTTGATTACTTGGAACTCAGAAATTCAGAGGCTCGCTCGAATTTCCCGGCGCTGGCATTCGCCTTGAGCAAAATGGGGCGGGTCCCCGACTGTCGAATATTGGGCCCGAAGGTCAATGGGGCCATGATGCCGTCGCTGGTGAAATTTTTGGTCTGCTCGAGCTTTTCGACCACGCAGGCACGTGTGAGGTTTTTGGCACATGCGTTGAGCGCTGATTCGAGCAACTGGACACCTACATAGGCGGTCAATGAATACCGGTTCATGTCCTTGACCTCATTGGCTGAAAAATATTTGTAGGTCAGTGCGGTGAGTTTGCCAATGCCCTGTGTTTGTATGTCGGTCACTGGAGGCACATACTCGGCGACGTACACGCCGTCTGCTGCCGGGCCGGCCAGGGCCAGTACCGCAGGCAGATGCGAAGGGTGAGCGGCCAGGCGCACGGCTTGCATCTGGTTCTTCGCGATCTCTTTGAGCATGGCGGCGGTTTCGGTGATGATGCCGCCGGTCAGCACGAAGGTGGCGCCGGCGCGCTGCACGCTCAACACCTCGGCGGAAAAATCCTTCGCCCCGCGTTTGTAGGCAACTTCGATGCTGCTTTTCAAGCCGAGCTCTTTCAGGGCCTGTTCGTAGCCGCATTTGACGTCGGTGCCGTAATCGTCTTCCTGGAAGATCAGGCCGAACTTCGATCCCTGCAGCTTCTGGGATGTGACCAGATGCTTCATGCTGGCAGAGACCTCCTGGCAGTAAGTTGCCCCGATATTGAACAGCGTCTTGTGCGGTGGGTTGAAGTGGGCGCTGTTGACGGCGATATGGTTGATGGCGGGAATTTTCTGCTCGTCGATGATGGGCAGCATGGCCAGCAACTGCGACGAGCCGGAGGTGCCGATCAATGCAAAGATCTGTTCGACATCAATCAGTTTTTTCAGACCCTGGACAGCGCGCTGCGGCACATAGCCGTCGTCCTCAATGCGAATGTCGACTTTGCGTCCGCCGATGCCGCCGCGCGAATTGACGTCCTGCTCCCAAACTTTCAGGGTCGTGGCAATGGCCTTGCCAATGATGCTGGGCGGGCCGCTCAGCGGGATGACCGCGCCAAGCACGAGTTTCTCGTTCGTGACCCCGGGATCTGCCGCCAGTGCGCTGCCGAAGGTCAGTGCGGCGAGGGCGCCGAGGCAAAAGCGCTGGGTCAGCTTCGGTAGTGTTCGCATCGCAGGTCTCCTATGGAATAAGCAGCGCGTGTGCTGCGGGGTCAGAATCGGAAGGGCCAATGGGTCCAGTAATGCTTGATGTCGCGCCATCGCCCCATCAGGCCATCGGGCTCAAAACGCAGGAACAACACAATCGCGAGTCCATAAATGACGCCTTTGATCTCATAGGCGGCAGTGGAGCCCGACCCGCCGAAGCTGGCGCCGATCATGCCGAACACGAAGCCCAGGCTTTCGTTGAGCAGGACGATGAAAGCCGTTCCGAGCAAGGCGCCGGCTACAGAACCCAGGCCGCCGACGATGAGCATGGAGAGCGCCTCGATCGATATCAGCAGGCTGAAGCTGTCGACATTCAGGTAGCGTGTGTAGTAGGCCAGCAAGCCCCCGGCGATGCCGGTGTAGAAGGCGCTGACCATGAACGCCAGCAACTTGTAGCGCACCAGGTTGACGCCCATGGCCTTGGCTGCGATGTCGTGCTCCCGAATCGCCTGGAACGCCCGGCCAATGCGGCTGCGCAGGATGTTCAGGGTGATGAAGGTGAACACCACCACAAAGCACAGCACCACGTAGTAGTAGCCACGTTCTGCCCCCAGCGCCTGACCGAACAGCGAGGGTTGCGGCACCGTCAAGCCTTCCGAGCCTCCGGTCAGGTCGCCAC
This sequence comes from Pseudomonadota bacterium, assembly GCA_040385485.1. Taxonomy (GTDB): domain Bacteria; phylum Pseudomonadota; class Gammaproteobacteria; order Burkholderiales; family Burkholderiaceae_C; genus Hydrogenophaga. The sequence continues at coordinate 30,766 of JAZKHJ010000006.1, forward strand.
CGTTGAGGATCAGGTGGTTGATGATCACGGCAAATGCCATCGTCGTGATGGCCAGGTACAGCCCTTTGAGACGCAGCGAGGGTATGCCCACGATGATCCCGGCGATGGCCGCGCTCACGCCACCGGCAAAGATGGACGCCAGCATTGGCCAGCCAAGTTTGCTGGCCACGATGCCGGCCGTGTAGGCGCCGACCGCCAGAAACCCCGAGTGCCCGAGCGAGATCAGCCCGGTGGTCCCGGTCAGCAGGTTCAGGCCCAACACCCCCACCGCTGTGATCAGCAGCAGCAGAATGACGGAGACATAGTACTTGGCCAGCAGCAGTGGCGCGGCCGCCAGCAGCGCCACCAGCAGACACGACCAGACGATGACAGGAACCGAGTCGGTCAGTGCCAGCAGCTGACGATAGTTTTGTTTGAAGTTTCCGCTACGCATCAGACACGCTCGATTTCAGGTTTGCCGAACAGGCCATAGGGTCTGACCATAAGGACGACGAGGATCAAAACAAAACCGGCGATCTCCTTCATGCCGCGGCCGATATAGCCTTCCGACAGATTCTCGACCACCCCGATCAGGATGCCGCCGAGTGCGGCGCCGAACACCGAGTCCAGCCCGCCCAAGATGACCGCGGGAAAGCTGCGCAGACCTGTCGTCCACATGCCGGGATTCACGTCGTAGATCACGCCGATCAACACGCCCGCAATGGCGGCGAGCCCCGCCGACAGGGCCCAGGACAAGGCGAAAATGCGCTTGACATTGATGCCCATCAGCAGGGCTGCAGTTTGCACGTTGGCGGTGGCACGCATGGCGATACCGACCCGCGAATAGCGAAAGAAGGTCCACAGGCCGAGCAGTACGGCCGCCATCAGCCCAACGGAATACAGCTGCGCCGGGTACAGGCCGGCCGGGCCGATCTTGATGACCTCCGTTGGCAGGCCGGCATTGAGCGGCATGGGGTCTGCGCCCCAGATCAGCACCACCACCGAGCGCAGGATCACGGCCAGGCCAATGGTCACCATCACCGTGGAAAACACCGGCTGACCAAGCATCGGACGGATCAGCAAGACCTCGATCAGAAGGCCAATCAGCACCGAGGCCGCGACAGTTGCTGCCAGCATGAGCCAGAAGCCAAATTGGAAGGTGCCGGCCAGGGTGAAGGCGATGTAGGACACCAGCATCATCAGCTCGCCCTGGGCGAAGTTCACCACGCCGGTGGCGCGGTAAATCATCGCAAAGCCCATGCCGATGAAGCCGTAGAGCAGGCCCACGGCGATGCCGGAAATGACCAGTTGCAGAAAATAGTCCATCAGCCCGCTCCTGCGCCGTAGATGATCGCGATCTCTTTCGCGAAGGTTTTTTCGATGACGTTGCGGCGCACCTTCTGGGTGGCGGTGAGTTCGCCGTCGTCGTGGTCGAGTTCTTTTTCCAGGATCAGGAACTTGCGGATGTTCTCGACCCGGGCAAACAGCTTGTTCACACGCTTGACGTCCTCGTCGATCAGTTCGCGCACCTCGGGCAGCGCGGCCAGGCTCTTGTAGGTGGTGTAGGCCAGTTTGCGTTCTTGTGCCCACTTGCCGACCGTTTCGTAGTCGACCTGGATCAGCGCCGCCAAATAGTGGCGTCCGTCGCCCAGGATGATCGCCTCGCGCACATACAGGCTGTCCTTGAGCGCGTTTTCGATCTCCGAGGGCGCGATGTTCTTGCCGCCGCTGGTGATGATGATGGCCTTCTTGCGGTCAACGATCATCAGCTCGCCGTTGTCAGCCAGCGCCACGATGTCGCCCGTGTGCAGCCAGCCGTCCACCACGGTCTTGGCGGTGGCGCCTTCGTCGTGGATGTAGCCCTTGAACACGGCGGGGTGCTTGACGACGAGCTCGCCGTCCTCCGCGATCTTCCAGTTCAGGCCGTCGATGGGCAGGCCGGTGGCGCCCAGTTTGATCGCTTTTTCATGCTGGAAGAAGATCACCCCGCCGGACTCGGTCATGCCGTAGACCTGGTACACCGGAATGCCGAGGATGCGGAAGAACTTCAGTACCTCGGGCGAGACGCTGGCGCCGCCACAGAAGCCGCACTGCATGCGGTCCAGGCCGACGAATTTCTGCAGATTGCGAAACATCAGCAACCACAGAACGAAGAAGTGCAGGCGATCCAACAGACTGCGCTGGCCCCCTTGCGCCTCGACCTTTTCGAACAGACGGCGCCCGGCATCGAAGCAGCGCTGGAAAGCCCAGCGCTGAAAGCGCGAGGCGTCCTGCATGCGGATCAAAATGCCTTGCTGCAGCTTCTCCCAGATGCGCGGCACGCCCAAAAACACCGTGGGTGCGATCTCGCGCAGATTGACGGCTACCGTGTCGATCGATTCGGCGTAATTGACCACGCCACCGGTGAGCAGGTGCATGACCGTCGAGAAGGCACGCTCGGCCACGTGGCACAACGGCAGGTAGCAGACCACTTCGTAGTTGTGCCGGTCGAGCTTGAAATGGGTTTTGAGCTTGTCAACGGTGACGATCAGGTTGCGGTGCGACAGCATCGCGCCCTTGGGCGGCCCGGTGGTGCCCGAGGTGTAGACCAGCATGCAGGTGTCATCGGGCTGGGTGTCCTCGATGGCACGATCAAAGGCGCTCGCGTGCTGGGGCGATGCCGCGGCGTTTTGGTCTCCTAGCTCAAGCACGTCCTCGAACGACATCAGCTTGTCGTGTTTGTAGCCGCGCATCCCCTTCATGTCGACGCAGATGATCTTCACCAGGTCGGGCAGGCCGGTGTCGTGCTTGGCCATGGCGTCGAGCACCTTGTCGACCTGTTCCTGATCGCCGCAGACCACGAACTTGCTGTTCGAGTGGTGCACGATGTACTGCAGTTCCGGCCACGGGTTGGTGGGGTAGATGCCCACCACGACACCGCCGATGGCTTGCGTGGCCAGGTCGGTGAACATCCACTGCGGACTGTCCTCGCTGGCAATCGCCAGCCGGTCGCCCTTGTCGAAGCCCAGAGACTTGAGACCGAGGGCGAAGCGGCGCGCCGTTTCGAAATAGTGCTGCCAGGTCATCCGGTTCCAGATGCCGTAATCTTTCTCGCGAAACGCGAGCGCATCCGGAAAGCGCTGTGCCCAGTGCTGGAGCAGCTTGGGGAATGTGGTGTTGCCGTCGCGCAGTAACGCGTCCAGGTTGTCGATCACGCGGCCTCCTTGGTTTTGCTGCCCAGGTAGGCGTCGATCACGGCCGGGTTGGCCGATATCTCGGCCGGCGTGCCCTCGCCGATCTTGCGGCCGAAGTTGAGCACGCAGACGCGGTCGGAGATGTCCATCACGATGCCCATGTCATGCTCGACCATGAGGACCGAAATGCCGAGTTCGTCGCGGATGTCCAGCACGAAGCGGGCAATGTCTTCGGTCTCCTCGCTGTTCATGCCCGACACCATTTCGTCCAGCAGCAGCAACTTGGGCTCGGTGGCCAGTGCGCGTCCCAACTCGACCCGCTTTTGCAGGCCATAGGACAGGGTGCCCACCGGCATGTCGCGAATTTCCTCGATTTCGAGAAAATCGATGATCTCTTCCACCTTGCGACGGTGTTCGAGCTCCTCGCGCCGCGCCCGTCCGAAGAACCACGAGGCATCCAGCACGTTGGTGGCCATGTGGCAGTGGCGGCCGACCAGCAGGTTGTCCACCACGCTGGCATGTTTGAACACCGCCAGATTCTGGAAGGTCCGACCGATGCCGATGGCGGCCAGGCGGTGTGCCGGCATGCCGGTGATGTCGCTGCCATCGAAATGCACGGTGCCGCTGCTGGGCTTGACGACGCCGCTGATCATGTTGAAGGTGGTCGTCTTGCCGGCCCCGTTGGGGCCGATCAGGGAATAGATTTCACCGCGCCGAACGTGAAAACTGACACCGGCAACGGCTTCGACGCCGCCGAAGCGCTTGGACAGGGTTTCGACCCTTAACAATGTGTCGTTCATGTTTTTTTTCTCAGGACAGCCAGCGTTTGCGCCGCTTGTAATGCTTCACCTCGCGCATGTTCTTGCGCGATCCACCTTCGCCGAAGCCTAGGTAGAACTCGCGCACGTCGTCGTTGCGCAGCATCTTGTCGGCCTCACCGTCGAGCACCACGCGGCCGTTTTCCATGATGTAGCCATAGTCGGCAATGGCCAGCGCCATCTGTGCGTTCTGCTCCACCAGGAGAATGCCCATGCCTTCCTGGCGGCACAGGCGGGTGATGATGTCGAAAATCTCTTCGCTGATCTGTGGCGCCAGACCGAGCGTGGGCTCGTCGAGCATCAGCAGTTTCGGGGACGACATCAGCGCGCGGCCGATGGCCACCATCTGCTGTTCGCCGCCCGACAGGTAGCCCGACACCGTGCTGCGTTTTTGCACCAGACGCGGGAACAGCCCATACACCATCTCCATCTGGCGCCTGGCGTCGGTCAGACTGCGTGTGTAGCCGCCCATCACGAGGTTTTCCTCGACCGTCAACTGGTCGAACAGGCGGCGCCCCTCGGGCACCATGACCACGCCGGCGCGCACGATTTCGTCCGGCGCCAGGCCGGTCAGCTGGCGGTTTTCAAACGTGATCTGGCCACCCTTGATCTCACCGTCTTCCGGATACAGAACGCCCGAAATGCCTTTGAGCGTGGTTGATTTCCCGGCCCCGTTGGAACCGAGCAGGGCGACTATGCGACCTTTGCCGACGGCCAATGAGACCTCTCGCACCGCCTCGATGGTGTTGTCGTAAACGATCTGGACATTGGTGAGATTCAGCATGACAGGCCGCTACTTGCACTGTGCTGCGGCGACTTAACCATTGAACGGGTTTGCCGGTCGAGCGTAGTGGAGGGGTGCGCCAGGATGGCAGCCGCAGTCGTGCAGACCTTCGGCTCGGATGGGCCGGGTGCATGGGCGCGACCATGGTCTCTGGTTGCCAGGGTGCCGTTCGAGGGGGCAGTTAATTTTCTCAAAGGTTGTCTCGTGTTGGCCGTGTTGGGCAGCGTGCCTGCCATGTGCCTTGCCGTTCGGTAGGCGCGATGCCTTGTTTGCATGGCGTTAATCTAACGGTAGTTAGTCTGGCTTCAACTCGGGAAATCCCTATGCAGGTGCCATCAAGTCCGGGTGCGAGTGCGGGCGGGAACTTCTGGCCAGGTTCGCTTCAGCATGAATGCCGGTGATTCACCGTCAGCGGATTCAAGACTGAAGTGCAACACCTGCCCCCGAGTACGGTCCGCAGATGCAAAGCAGCCCACCCAAGCGCAAACGACTACCTCGCAACAAAGGAAAAGGCCGAAGAGCTCAGATACTATTGCTCCGGCCCCATGAATTTTGAACTTTCGTGGATCGTTTGCCTGTGGCAGTCGGTCCACGACTCGCGACTTCAAAGGGCCGGAACAATAGATGGACATGGTGAGCATCCATGTGCGTCCGCCCGAGATTGAAGACCGGCAGTTGCCCGGGCACGGGGAGGGTGACCTGATCAAGGGTGCTGCGAACGCCAGCGCGGTGGGCACCCTGGTGGAGTGCACCAGTCGGGCTGCTCATGCTCATCAAGCTGCACGGGTTCAAGCCCGCCAGCGCGGTCAATGTCCTGCAGGCCTTTTCTGACAAGCTGCTGAGGCTCGCTGAGCCTATGTGCCAGAGCATGACGTACGACCAGTGCCGGGAGAAGGCGATGCGCAGGGAACTGAGCCGACGCACGGACATTGCGGTGTACTTCTGTTACCCCCACAGCCCTTGGCAGCGAGGCTCTAACGAGAACTCCAACGAGCTGGTGCGCCAGTACCAGCCCAAGGGCTCGGACCTCTCAGGGTACAGCCAGGAGCAGCTCGATGCGATTGCCGATCAGATCAACAACCCGCCCTGGAAGGGGTAGGGCGCACGATCCCCCTCTGGCAGTCTTTCGGGACCTCCTGCTCAATAGCACGCAACACCCACCCTCGTTCATTGAAACCCAGGGTATTGCACTTTAGATTTGAATCACTCTCGGCTACATTCCCGCGTAGTTCGGCCCGCCGCCGCCTTCGGGCGTCACCCAGACGATGTTCTGCGTCGGATCCTTGATGTCGCAGGTTTTGCAGTGCACGCAGTTCTGCGCGTTGATCTGCAGCCGGTCCGAGCCGTCGTCGTTCTTTACGAATTCGTAAACGCCGGCCGGGCAGTAACGGCTCTCGGGGCCGGCGTATTTCGCCAGATTGATCTGCACCGGCACGCTGGCGTCCTTGAGCGTCAGGTGCGCGGGCTGGTTTTCTTCGTGGTTGGTGTTGCTGACGAACACGCTGGAGAGCCGGTCGAAGGTGAGCTTGCCGTCGGGCTTAGGGTAGCTGATCTGCGGCATCTCGGCGGCCGGGCGCAGGCTGGCGTGGTCGGCCTGGGTGCGGTGGATCGTCCAGGGCGGACGCTTGATGCCAAGCCTGGGCAGCAGCCACTGTTCAATGCCGGTCATCAGGGCTCCGACGAGGCTGCCCTTCTTGAACCACTGTTTGAAGTTGCGCGACTGGTCGAGTTCGGTGTGCAGCCAGCTGTTTTCGAACGCAGCGGGGTAGGCGCTGAGTTCGTCGCCGCTGCGTCCGGCGGCCAGGGCTTCAAACGCGGCTTCGGCGGCCAGCATGCCGCTCTTGATGGCGGCGTGGCTGCCTTTGATGCGTGCGGCGTTCAGGTAGCCGGCATCACAGCCGATCAGCGCGCCGCCCGGGAACACGGTCTTGGGCAGGCTGAGCAGGCCACCGGCGGTGATGGCGCGCGCGCCGTAGCCGATGCGCTTGCCGCCTTCGATGTGGGCGCGAATGGCGGGGTGGGCCTTCCAGCGCTGCATTTCCTCAAAGGGGCTGAGCCATGGGTTCTTGTAGTCGAGCCCGGTGACGAAGCCAAGCGTGACCTTGTTTCCTTCCAAGTGGTAGAGAAAACCGCCGCCGTAGGTCTGGGTGTCCATTGGCCAGCCGGCCGTGTGTACCACACGGCCGGGTTGGGCGCGGGTCGGGTCGATCTCCCAAAGTTCCTTGATGCCGATGGCATGGCTTTGCGGATCGCGGCCTTCGTCAAGCTTGTATTTAGCGATGAGTTGCTTGCCCAGGTGGCCGCGCGCGCCTTCGGCAAAGATGGTGTATTTGGCATGCAACTCCATGCCGAGCTGGAAGCCGTCGTGCGGCAGGCCGTCCTTGCCAATGCCAAGGTTGCCGGTAGCTACTCCTTTGACCGAATCGTTGTCGTCGTACAGAACCTCGGTGGCTGTGAAGCCCGGGAAGATTTCCACGCCCAAGCCTTCAGCCTGCTCGCCCAGCCATTGGGTCAGGGCGCCCAGGCTGATGACGTAGTTGTCCTCGTTGTGGAAGCAGTCGGGCACCAGGAAGTTGGGTGTGCGCCTGGCACCGGTTTCGCTCAGGAAAAGCACGTCGTCGCCGGTAACGGGTTGGTTCAGCGGTGCGCCCAGATCCTTCCAGTTGGGGAATAGTTCGTTCAGTGCGATTGGGTCCATGACCGCGCCGGAAAGAATGTGAGCGCCGGGCGCGGAGCCTTTTTCCAGCAGCACCACCGAGACGTCCTCGCCCTTTCCAGCCGCGAGCTGCTTGAGGTGGATGGCCGTGGCCAAACCTCCGGGGCCGGCGCCCACCACCACCACGTCATACTCCATCGCTTCGCGGGGACCGTATTGTTCGAGCAGGGAGGTGGGCTTCATGCGGAGAGGGTCAAAAAGGTGGCGACCCTGGGGCCGAAGTTGACGAAAAAAAGGGGGGGGTCAGGGTCGGTTGTCGACCGGCAGCGGCGGTGCGGTGCGCGGTGCGCCGTCACGTTTGTAGACCATCACCGTGCGTTTGAAGGTGCAGACAATGACGCCGCTCTGGTTATAGCCTTCGGTGCGCACCGTGACGACGCCGACATTGGTTCGCGACCGCGACTCGCGCCTGTCCAGCACCGTGGAACGTGAATAGAGCGTGTCGCCTTCAAACACCGGATTCGGAAGTCGAACTTCGTCCCACCCCAGGTTGGCCATGACGTTTTGCGAGACATCGCTCACCGTCTGCCCCGTCACGAGGGCCAGCGTGAGGCAGGAATTGATGAGCGGACGGCCGAACTCCGTCTGCGCGGCGTAGTGGGCATCGAAGTGCAGCGGAGCCGTGTTTTGCGTCAGCAACGTGAACCAGATGTTGTCGTTCTGGGTCAGTGTGCGACCGAGGCCATGCCGATACTCGTCGCCGACCTCGAAGTCTTCATAGAATCGGCCGCGCCAGCCTTCTTTGATGGTCATTTGCTGCTCCTGCGGCGGGTTGTCCAATTTGGGAGTCCCCAGACGCAGCCGGTCAGCGTGCCACTGCGCAATGTAGGCGACATGTGGACTATTGCTGTCAGTTTCTCGGCCCGGCTTGTTGAAGTTGCCGGCAATGCATCGCGACTATGCTTTGTCATGCGTGAGAATTCCATCGAACACGATCCCCGTTATTTGACGCGAGAAGTCACGAAAAGAGCCGCGTTGGGGGTTGTACCATTCGACGGTCCAGTTCAATGCCCCAATCACGAAAAGCCGAATCATGGCCGTGCTGGTGTCGTCGCGCAATTCGCCACTGGCGAGCGCTGATTCGAGAAGCTGATCCCAATAGTCTGCGTAAGCCCGCCGCACGACCCGGTGGCGATTTTTTGCGCTGGTCGGGATTTGGCCGTAGATGCGGATGTTGGCTGACGTGAAGTCGCCATAATGCAGCATTCCCCAGAGATGGCCTTCAATGCCAGCGGCGATTCGATCTCGCCAGGGTGCACTTTCGGGAAGAGCCGCAACACGGGTGCGTACGGCATCTGCGACGATGGTGATGCCTTTGTCCAATACCTCGCCCAGGATCTGCTCTTTCGATTCGAAGTGATAGTAGATACTGCCGGCTTTGACGCCGGCAGCATCCGCAACCTCGCGCAAAGTAGTTGCTGCATAACCATGATGCCTGAATAGCCTTGCAGCTTCGAGCAGCACGCGTTCGCGTGTGGCGGGACCATCCACCTCATTTTTGCTGGGTTTTGCGTCTGTATTTGACATCATTTGACCGTTTGGTAGATCCAAATTTCGAATCGTATCAAACCTAGCTTTGGTCGAAGGGGCGGCCTTGAGCAACGTCTCGTCGCGCGGGGTTGCTCACTTGCGACCATTCGCCCACTGCCTGAAATCAGGCCGGCGTTTTTCCAGGAAAGCGCTCACGCCTTCTTTGGACTCTGCCGTGTCGTAGTACAGGCTCAGCGCTTGAAGTCCCAGGCTGCCGATCCCGCGAATGTGCTCGGTGGATGCATTGAACGAACGTTTCGCGATCGCCAGAGCCGTCGGACTTTTTTCGACAATTTCCTTGCACCAGCGGGCGACTTCGGCGTCGAGCTGGTCGTGGGGCACGACGGTGTTGCACAGACCCATGGCCAAGGCCTCCTGTGCACTGTAGCGGCGGCACATGTACCAGATCTCGCGGGCTTTCTTTTCGCCAACCACATGGCTCAGGTAAGCTGTGCCCCAGCCAGGGTCGACCGAGCCTACTTTCGGGCCGACTTGGCCAAACACGGCCTTTTCCGAGGCAATGGTCATGTCGCACAAGGTGGCCAGGACATTGCCGCCGCCAATGGCGTAACCCTGCACGCGGGCGATCACGGGCTTGGGCACGTCACGAATGGCGCTGTGAAACTCTTCCACCGGGATACCGATGGTGCCCCGGCCGTCGTACTGGCCGGCATGAGCCGACTGATCGCCGCCGGTGCAGAAAGCACGGTCACCCGTCCCGGTGAGCACAATGGCGGCGATTCGCTTGTCCCAGCCTGCTTTCATGAATGCCTGCAGCAGTTCCTCGACGGTCTGGCCGCGAAACGCATTCATCACTTCGGGGCGGTTGATCGCGATGTAGGCCACCGAGTCGAGTTCTTCGTAGAGGATGTCCTTGAATTCCATGGGTTTTCCTTTTTGTCTGTTATTTCAATGCCGCATGTCTTTCGACCGTGCCCGGGCGTTTACCCAATCATGCTGTAACCACCAGACACTGAAAGAACCTGCCCGGTGACATGGCCCGCAGCCTTCGCTGAAGACAGGAAGACGACGGCATTGGCAATATCCTGCGGCCGTCCCACCTTGCGCAACGGCAGCGCCTTGGCGACTTTTTCCAGTTGCTCCGGCGTGAACATACTGTCGGCATCAATCCACATGCTGCTTCCGCCCACTTCGTCGGTGGTACTGGGGATAGTGACGCCGGGGCATACCACGTTGCAGCGGATGCCGTAACGCCCGTTTTCCTTGGCGATCGTTTTCATGAAGCTGTTGATGGCAGCCTTGACGCCGCCATACACCGCTTCACGTGGCTCACCTTGCCGACTGGCATCAGAGCTGATGGAGACGATTGAGCCGGCGTTGCGAGGAACCATGACTTCAAGCGCGGTCTTGGTGCAGTTGAGAACGCCGAGGTAGTTGATGTTGATGATCTTTTGCCACAGATCGGGGGTCGTCTGCGTGAAGAACATCAACTGGTCCCAGCCGACGTTGTTGACGAGGACATCGACGCCGCCGAACTTGTCCGAGGCTGCCTTGAACATGGCTTGCACCTGGTCAAGTTGGGTGACATCGGTCTTGACAACCTGCGCCGACGCCGCGCCGCTCGCCAGCGCGAGTTCTGCCGTCTTTTGCGCCTGACTTTCGTCGATGTCGCCGATGGTGATGTTGGCGCCTTCCGCGGCGAAGCCGAGCACGATGCCGCGGCCAATGTTCGAGCCGCCACCCGTGACGATGACCGATTTTCCTTTTAGTTCGAGATCCATACTGATTGCTCCTTGCGCTTTAGGCGCCACATTGGTGAGGATGAAATTATGACTATCTAACGATAGTTAGATAGCGGGCGAGATTTCCTGTGTTGGATGGTGCGCCTGGCAGCTACCACTGCAATCCACTGTGGCATAGGCTGCCACCTGTCGATTCAAGAGAGGGATGAAAATCCGAGAAACAAGATGGGATGGTTCACTATCAGTGCGCAACGCGTCTGACCGTGATCCATCCCAAGGGAAGGCAATTACTGTTTGTTCTTGGCGAACTCGCCAGATTCTTTCTTCACGATGTCCTGGACCACATCGTCATACGCCGAGAACCAGTCAGTCTGGGGCACCCACTTGGCGCCGTCCCACATGTCGATGCGGGTTTTGCCGCCGCCGCCATGGTCTTTGGCGGTCACCGTCACGGGGGCGATCAGGCCTTCGGCATCAAAGTTTTTCAAGCTTTCCAGTCCGCGCTTCATTTTGTCAGGGTTGAGGGGCCAGCCACTTTGTTTGATGGCTAGGCGAGCGCCTTCGAAAACGCTGGCATAGATGGCCAGACCGGTGTTGTAGTAAACATCGTTGAGATGCTTGCGGTCACCGCTGCCCTTGTTTTTCTCATACAGGTCCTTGATGATCTGCTGAATCAGCGGGTGGCTCTGTCCACCCGTCACGTTGGTGCCGCGCTTGAGGCCTTTTGCGTTTTCCAGACCAATGTTGGCAAGGTCAACTTCGTTGAGCCAATTGACGGAAATGTACTTGTCCATCGGGATGCCGTTGCGCTTCATTTCGCGCGAGGCGACGACGTGCATGCCGGCCAGGTTCCAGCTGATCACCCAGTCGGGGTTGTTGCGGCGGATCTGGGACCAAGCGGCGGCCTGGTCATTGCCCGGCATCGGGTTGGGAACCAACTGCAGGTCAAAGCCCTCTTTGGCCGCAAGTGTCGTCAACACGCCGATCGGTTCCTGCCCGAACGGATAGTCGGGGTAGATGAACGAAATCTTCACGCCCTTGAGGTTGTTGTTGGACTTGGTTTTGATGTAGTGGATATTGTTGGCCATTTGACCCCAGTAGGTGGGCCCAATGGGGAAAATCCACTTGAACACATCACCATCGACCGCATCGCCACGACCTACAAAGGATTGCACCATCACATTGCCATCCGCCATGGCGCGCGGCAGAACGGCGCGGGAAACCGGCGTGGACAGGAAATCAAAGGCAACGGCGCCTTCGCGTTTCATCTTTTCGTAGCACTCAATGCCACGCTGCGGCTCGTTGCCATGGTCTTGAACCAGTATCTCGATTGGGTGGCCTTCAATGCCGCCTTTCTGATTCAATATCTTGGCATAGTCATTCGCCGCCTGGGCAATTTGTGGCGTCACAAAGCCGTAGGATTTACTCAGGTCATAACAAAGCGCGAATTTGACGGGCTGGGCTGGTGCCTGCGCCTGCGCGGACTGCAGACCGGCCAGCGCCAATCCCAGGCCAGCAAGAATGGAAAGCTGTTTGATTTTCATGATGATGTTTCCTGTTTAGTTATTACGGGGTGAAATGCAGTCTGTAGAAGGCACGCCGTACAGTCGTGCCCGAGGCCTGACCGAGGCGTATCGCTACTGCTTCGACTTGGCGAACTCCGCCGATTCCTTCTTGGCGCTTTCCTGGACTACATCGTCGTATGCGGAGAACCAGCCAGTCTCTGGCACCCACTTCGCGCCATCCCACATGTCGATGCGCGTCTTGCCGCCGCCGCCATGGTCCTTGGCCGTCACAGTTACAGGGGCGATGAGGCCGTTAGCGTCGAAGTTGCGCAGGCTCTCCAGCCCGCGCTTCATCTTGTCGGATGTCAGAGGCCAGCCATACTGCTTGATTGCCAGACGCGCGCCTTCGAAAACAGGAGCGTAGGTGGCCAGCCCAGTGTTGTAGAAGATGTCATTGGTATGCTTGCGGTCGCCGTTGCCCTTTCCCTTGTCATACAGATCCTTCAGGATCTGCTGGATCAGCGGGTGCTCCTGACCGCCCACCACATTAGTGCCGCGCTTGATGCCCTTGGCTGCGTCGGCGCCAATGTTCGCGATGTCCACTTCGTTGAACCAATTGACGGCGATGTACTTGTCCATCGGCATGGCGTTGCGTTTCATTTCGCGCGAGGCAACAACGTGCATGTTGCCCAGATTCCAGCTGATGACCCAATCGGGGTTGAAGCGGCGGATCTGGGACCACGCCCCTGACTGATTGTTACCAGGCAGCGGGTTCGGGAACAATTGGAGGTCGAAGCCTTCCTTTGCCGCGAGTGTCTTCAACACGCCGATGGGTTCCAACCCAAACGCGGTGTCCAGGTAAAAGAATGCGATCTTCACCCCCTTGAGGTTGTTGTTCGACTTGGACTTGATGTACTGGATGTTATTGGCTGCTTGGCTCCAATAGGTGGGCCCGATGGGGAATATCCACTTGAACACATCGCCGTCGACTGCATCGCTGCGGCCAGTAAAGGATGAAATCATCACATTGTTGTCCTGCATTGCGCGCGGCAGCAGCGCGCGCCCGACCGGCGTGGAAAAGAAGTCGAAGGTGATCGCACCCTCGCGCTTCATCTTTTCATAGCACTCGATGCCCCGCTGCGGTTCGTTGCCATGGTCTTGAACCAGAATCTCGACCGGATGGCCTTCGATGCCGCCTTTCTGGTTGAGTATCTGCGCATAGTCGCGCGCGGCCTGGGCAACTTGCGGTACGGCGAAGGCGTAAACCTTGCTCAGGTCGTAACATAGCGCAAATTTAATCGGTTCGGTCTGGGCTTGGGCCAGCGCGGGCTGGACGTTGGACATCGCCATCCCCACGCCAGCAAGAATTGAAAGCAGTTTGATTTTCATGGTGATGTCTCCTGTTTAGCTAGCACGGGGTGAAATGCAGTCTGTAGTAGGAATGCCGGTCGTGCCCAAGACTTAATGCGAGAGCTCGACGCGATGTGGAGGTGTCCATGCTACGAGAAACTAGTTTCAGGTGAGCCAGCGTTTGCGCCGACTATAGTGTTTGATGTCATGGAAGCTTCGCCCTTCGGTGCCTCCTAGATAGAACTCCTGGATGTCCGGGTTTTTCTTCATGGCTTCTGCGCTGTCATGCATCACCACGCGTCCGTTCTCGATCAGATAGCCATGCGAGACGACCTCTAAAGCTGCAATTGCGTTTTGTTCCACCAGCAGAACGGACAGGCCTTCTTCCTTGTTGATGCGCCGAACAATGTCGAAAATCTCGGCCACCAGAAAAGGCGCGAGACCAAGACTCGGCTCGTCAAGCATCAGCAGCTTGGGTTGCGTCATCAAGGCACGGCCAATGGCCAGCATCTGCTGCTCGCCGCCTGACAGGTAGCCGGACTGCGCGGTGCGCCGCTGATGCAAGCGCGGGAAATAGCTGTAAACCATATCCTTGTTACGCAGCATGTCTTGGCGGGTGCCACGAACCGCCGAGGCCGCCACCAGGTTTTCGTCAGGCGTCATGTGTTCGAACACACGCCGCCCTTCCAGCACATGCACGATACCGAGCTTGACGCGCTCCTGCGGCGCCAGTGCATCGATGTTCTGACCCAGGAATTGCACCTCACCGCGGGTTACCAGGCCGCGCTCAGGGCGCAGCAGGCCGCTGATCGACTTCAGCGTCGTGCTTTTGCCAGCGCCGTTGGCGCCCAGCAGTGCCACCATGGCGCCTTGCGGCACATCGATCGAAACGCCCTTGATGGCGAGCGATACATGATCGTAGATGACCTCGACATTGTTCAGTGACAATATCAATGCAGGTTCCGCAGTCTGGTTTTGCATCAGCGTTGGGTTGGAAGTCAAGTTGTCAGTCGCCATGATGTCGTTTTTACTTTCGGGCGTAGCCGAAGGGCCAGACCAGCAGGTAGTTGCGCAGATTGGTGTACATCTTGCCCAGCCCCATAGGCTCAACCAGCAGGAAAATAATGATCAGTGCGCCATAAACCGCATGTGGAATGTGGGCCAGCGTTTCGATCCCGAGCGAGATGCCCAGGAGCTGCGCCAGCCAGCCGATCAGACTGTTCATCAGGCCGGGCATCAACAGAATGAAGGCGGCCCCAAAATAGCTGCCGATGATGCTGCCCAGTCCGCCGACGATCACCATGGCCAGCAACTCGATGGAGACATTGACGGCAAATTGCTCCGGTGTGGCTGCTCGGTAGAAGGTGAAGATCAGGATGGCGCCGCTGATGCCGCCAATGAAGGACGAGGTGGCGAACGCCACCAGCTTGTAATACAGGCTGTGCACGCCAATGACCGCCGCAGCGAAGTCCTTTTCACGCACCGCAATGAGCGCGCGGCCAAGCCCGGTGCGGCGCAAGTTGAGCATGAACACGGTGACGATCAGGCACCAGCCCAGCGCCACGTAATAGAGTCCGGTATCCGAGGTGATGGCCTGGCCGAGCAGGCTGATGTCAGGTGCCTGCAGTGTGGCCTGGGTGCCGCCGCTGATGGCCGGCACGTGGGAGATCACCCAGTCCATCACGAACTGCAGGGCCAGCGTGCTGAGCGCCAGATACAGGCCTTTCACGCGCAGCGCCGCGAAAGCGAAAACGATGCCGATCACAGCGGCCATCACGCCGCCGAGCACCATCGCGATCTCCCAGGGAATGCCGTTGCGTACGCCGTGCACCGCCGTGTAGGCGCCGATGCCCATGATGGCGGCATAGCCGAAGTGGAACTGTCCGGTCCAGCCCAGGATCAGGTTCAAGCCGAGCACGGCCGCAGTCCACACCAGCCACGGTAACAACTGGGTGCTGAGGACGAGCGTGCTCATGGTGAATGGCGCAGTTAACGCAAAGGCCAGCAACAAGCCGATCATCCAGCGATCCGCGGGGAGCGGAAAAAGCGAGCGCGCGTTGGCGTAATTGGTATGGAAAATTCCTGATTGACGAAATAGCATGACCTTCAGATCCTTTCAATGTCGTGGCGCCCGAACAGGCCATGCGGCCGAATCAGGATGGTCAGAATCAGTATTGTGGCAACCACCAGGTCGCGGCTACCACCGCCAACCAAGGGGTCGAGATAGCCAGATGCAACGCCTTCAAGAAGGCCCAGCAGCAAGCCGGCCAGAATGGCGCCGCCGATGCTGTCAAGACCGCCCAAAACGGCGACGGTCAAGCCCTTGAGCAAAAGCAGCGCCAGCGCCTGGCTGACCCCTTGAACCGAGCCCCACAACACGCCGGCCGTGGTGGCCAGAACCGAGGACATGGCCCAGGAAAACGCCACCCCGCGTTCAACCGAAATACCGATCGACCACGATGCGATGTAATCGTCGGAGATGGCGCGCAGAACAATGCCCCTGCGCGTGCGAAAGAAGAACATCAAGACCAAAAACAGCGCGATGGCCACCACGGCGCCGACCACATAAGCCCGACTGAGCAGCACCGGCCCTAGAAACAGCGGGTCGTCGCTGATGCCAATGGACAGCGGAAGGCCAGAGCCGCCCCAGATGGCCATTGTTGTCGCGCGTATAAAGATGTCCAGCCCCAGTGTCATCATCAGGATCATGATGATGGGGCGGCCCGCCAGCCGGCGCAACGCCACCCGCTCGATGCCCATTCCGACAAAGAACATCGTTCCCATGGCCAGCGGGATGGCGACCCACATCGACACGCCCAATCCATTGGCGATGGCCAGCACGACATAGGCACCCAGCATGGTCATCGCACCTTGCGCCAGGTTAGGCACCGAGGATGACTTGTAGATGATCACGATGCCCATGGCGACCAGTGAATACATGAGCCCCGACAGCGCGCCATTGATGGCCAATTCGGCAAACAGTGAAAAATCCATAATTTAAATCTCCTGCACCGAGAGTTGGCGCTCGATGGTGCCGACTTCACCGGATTCATACGTGATCTGCGCCTTCATCGTGACCGTCTGCTGGCCGCCGTAGATCGCATCAATGATGGGCGCATAACGCTCCTCGACCACGTTGCGGCGCAGCTTGCGGGTTCGCGTGACCTCTCCGTCGTCGGGGTCGAACTCCTTGTGTAAGGACACGAAGTGATGCAGTTTCAACCCGTCTGGCAGGATGCTGTTGACGCGCTTGACCGCTGCCGTGACCAGTTCGATCACCTCGGGTTTTTGCGACAGGTCGGCATAGGACATGTAGGAAATGCCCCGTACCTCAGCCCAATGGCCCACCGGCTCCATGTCGATGCAGATGATGGCCGCCAGCGTGTCGCGGCCGCTCCCGAGCACGGCCACATCCTTGATGTACGGACTGAATTTGAGGCGGTTCTCAATGTAGTTCGGAATGTAGCGTTCGCCTTTGGAGGTATACACCACCTCCGACAACCGTCCGAGCACCACCATGTGTCCATCAGGCTCGATATAACCTGCATCGCCCGTGTACAGCCAGCCGTCCTCAAGTGCTTCACGGGTGGCATTTTCAAGTTTGTAGTAACCGGAAAACACGCTCCCGGAGCGAATCAAGACCTCTCCGTTGTCGCCGATCTTGACTTCCACACCGGGCAGCGGTTTGCCGACCGTGTGCAGGCGTACTTCTTCGGTGTCCTGCAAGGCAGTGAAGGCGCTGCTTTCAGTTTGACCATAAAACTGTCGCAATTTCACGCCCAGTGCGCGGTAAAAAACAAAAGTGTCTTCGCCAATGGCCTCGCCGCCGGTGAAAGCACCTCGCAGGCGGGTGAGGCCCAACTGGTCCTTGATCGGTCCGAAGATCAACCACTCTCCCAGTTGCCGCATCAGACGCTCTGTCAGGCTGGGCTGTTTTCCCTCGAGCTTGCGTCGTTCGGACGCCAGCGCCGAGTTCATGAAAACATCGTAGAGCCATTTCTTGAGCGGCGTCGAATCCTCCATGCGAACCTGGATGGTGGTCAGCATGTTGTCCCAGCTGCGGGGTGCGGCCAGATAGAAAGTGGGAGCCACCTCGCGCAGGTCGTGCAGCACCGTTTCCTGGCGTTCGGGGATATTGATGGTGAAGTGCAGCGCAACACCGGCGCCGACCGTGATGGCAAAGTCGCCCACCCAAGCCATGGGCAGATAGGCGAGGATGGTCTCGCCAAATGTGAAGGCGCCCCCGCGATGGGCGTTACGCACCCCCGCGAGGAAATTGCGGTGGCTCAGTACCACGCCCTTCGGCTTGCCCGTGGTCCCCGACGAGTGCACGAACACCGCCGGTCCGTCGGGCAGCGCCCGTTCGATCAAGGCATTTCGCAGTTTCGGCTCGGCACGCAAGCGATCTGCACCGATGGCCTGCAACTTTTCCCACGAAATCAGTCCGGGATTCGAATAGTTGGTCAAGCCGCGTGGCTCGTCGTAAATGATGTTCTTGATCGTTGCACCCTGATCGCCCAGATCAAGCACCTTGTCGACTTGCTCCTGGTCTTCGGCCAGGACAAAGCGGACATGCGTCTCATGCATGAAGTGACGGATTTCGTCGGGTGTTGCAGTAGAGTAGACGGGCATCGCGTAGCCGCCCAGCACGCCGGCCGCGAGCATGCCCATGTAGAGCCGGGGTCGGTTGTCGCCCAGGACCAGCAAGGCATCCTCTGCGCTAAAACCCAGGCTTTCCATGCCGGCCGCGTAGGCGAGCGTGGTGTCCAGCATCTGCGACCAGGTGGTCTCCTGCCATATTCCCAGGTGCTTTTCGCGCATGGCCACGCGATTGCCCAGTAACTCGGCGTTGCGAGCCAGAATGTGGATGAGGGTGGTGTCGGTGCCCATATCCCATGTGGTGTTGCTGCCCTTGGCAGCATCGGTTTCAGTGCTTTGCATGCGCACCCCCCAGGTAGGCCTTGATCACACGTTCATCCTTCATCACGTCGGCAGGAATACCGGTTCCGATGGTTTCACCATAGCTGAGCACCATCATGCGGTCGCAGATACCGGTGATCACATCCATGTGGTGCTCGATCAGCAGCACAGTGACATTGCGCTCGGCACGCGCATCGAGGATAAAACGGGCCATGTATTCCTTTTCCTCCTGGTTCATGCCAGCCATCGGTTCGTCAAGAACCAGAAAGCTGGGTTCGGCCACCAACGCGCGTGCCAGTTCGACGCGCTTTTTCAGCCCGATCGGAATGCTGTCCACCAGCTCGTCGCGCACGCTCTGCAGCTGCAGGAAATCGATAATCTCTTCGACCTTGAGCCGGCTCGCCATCTCATCCTTGCGACCCAGCCACCAGTAGAGGGCGGTTTTTGCCACGCCGGGCTTCATGTGGATGTGACGCCCCAGCAGGATGTTGTCAAGCACGCTCATGCCGTTGAAGAGCGCCAGGTTCTGGAACGTGCGCGCGACGCCCAGAGCTGCGACCTTGTGCGGCGCCATGCCGGTGATGTCGCGGCCATTGAGCCATATGCTGCCGACCTGGGGTGGAAAGAAGCCGGTGATGGCGTTGGTCATGGTCGTCTTGCCGCTGCCGTTGGGGCCGACCAAGCCGAAGATCTCCCCACGCTCAATGCGCAAATTGGCATCCTTCAACGCGACGAGGCCGCCGAATCGCCGCTCCAGCCCTCGGCATTCGAGGGCGGGCACTGCCGCCGCGTTGCTGGCTTTCATCGGAGTTGGCCGCTGCTCTTTGGTACTGATGGTGTTTATCACTGAGGGTGCCTATGACATAGCACGGTCGACCACCTGCCTGTGCGCAGCTTGCCGATCCGATTTTCTGTTCTGCATAAAGGCTTTCATTTTCTCACCTAACATTAGTTAGGTATATGGGGTTTCCCCTAGTCTCTGGCAGGCAGAGTTCATGTCGCAACGTGTTCTACGATGCTTCCCCGTGCGATCAGGGCATCAATGGTGGCGGCGCCGTAGCCGTGCTCCGTCAGCAGCTCACGTGTGTGTTGGCCGAAGCGCGGCGGCGCGCTGTGGGCGCGCCCCGGTGTGCGTGACAGCTTGACCGGGATGCCGATGCCAGGCACACCCTCGACCTGCACCACCATGTCCCGATGCAGGGTGTGGGGGTCCGTCAATACCTGCGGAATGGCCCTGACGGCGCCGGCCGGAATACCGGCGGCCAGTAGGTCACGGCACAGCTGTTCGCCATCCACCTCTTGCAACTGCGCCTCTAGCAAGGCGCGCAGTTCGTCGCGATGGCGAAAACGCTCGGCGTTGGTGGCAAAGCGCGGCTCGCTGGCCATGTCGGGATGGCCGAGGAACTCGCACAGTTTTTTCCACTGCCCGTTGTTGCCGATGCCCAGGAAGACCTCGCAGGTCCGGGTCGGAAACTTGTCGTAGGGCACGATGTTGGAGTGCGCATTGCCGCTGAGCCTGGGTGTCTGGCCCGACTGCAACCAGTTTGCACTTTGCGGATGCAGCAGCGACACGGCGGTGTCGTACAGCGTGGCCTCGACGAACTGCCCGCGCCCGGAGCGCTGCCGCTCGATCACCGCCAGTAGCACGCCTATCACGGCCGACAGGCCGGTGGTGATGTCGACCACCGGGACACCGACCCGCAGCGGGCCGGTGTCCGGCGTGCCGTTGACGCTCATCAGGCCGCCCAGTGCCTGTGCCACCGCGTCGTAGCCAGGCGCGCCGCCGAGCGGCCCATCGGCGCCGAAGCCGCTGACCCGGCAGTGGATCAGGCGCGGGAAGCGCTCGCGCAGCGTCTGTTCATAGCCGATGCCCCAGCGCTCCAGCGTGCCGATCTTGAAGTTCT
Source organism: Pseudomonadota bacterium (assembly GCA_040385485.1). Lineage (GTDB taxonomy): Bacteria > Pseudomonadota > Gammaproteobacteria > Burkholderiales > Burkholderiaceae_C > Hydrogenophaga. The sequence goes on from JAZKHJ010000006.1 coordinate 51,148, forward strand.
CGATCAGCACGTCAGCGTCTGCCAGCAACTTGAGCACAATCTCGCGCCCTTCGGGCTTGGACAGGTCGATCACGATGTCGCGCTTGTTGCGGTTCAGGCCGTTGTAGTAGGCCGCCGTGCCGTCGTCGGCAAAGGGTGGGCCCCAGGCGCGGGTCTCGTCGCCAGCGGGCGGCTCGACCTTGATGACCTGCGCGCCGTGGTCGGCCAAAATCTGTCCGCAGTACGGGCCACCGAGCACGCGTGAGAGGTCAATCACCTTCAGGCCGGCCAGGGCACCAAAGGCGGGCAGGGGAGCGTTGTTACCCATGGTGGCCTGTCAATAGGAGCGCGGCAGGCCCATCACATGCTCCGCGATGTAGTTCAACACCAGCTCGCGGTTCAACGGGGCCGTGCGCAGCAACCGCACCAGACCGTACAGGTCGTAAATGCCGTATTCCTTGGTGAAACCGTTGCCGCCATGGGTCTGGATCGCCGCGTCAACGGCGTGGATGCCGGCTTCGGCACCCGCGTACTTGGCGATGTTGGAAAACTCCCCGGCAGGCAGGCCCTGGTCGAAGGCCCAGGCGGCCTTTAGCGCCATCAGTGAGGCCATCTCGATCTCGCAGCGGGCAATCGCCAGCGGGTGCTGCACGCCCTGGTAGGCGCCGATGGGGGTGTTGTTGAACACCTTGCGGTCGTTGGCATAGGCCACGGCCTTCTTCAAGGCAAAGCGTCCGACGCCGGTACACAAGCCCGACAGGATGATGCGCTCGGGGTTGAGCGTGTCGAACAGGATGTTGAAGCCTTTGCCGACTTCGCCCAGCACATCGGCCTCGGTGAGCTCCACGTTGTCAAAGAACAGCTGCCACTGCGTTTCTGGCACCGGGAAGGCAATCGGAATCAGTGTCTTGCTGATGCCTTTTTTTTTCATGTCGACCATGAAGATGGTGAAGCCGTCGGTCTTTTTCTTCACGTCAGCGCGCGCTGTGGTGCGGGTCACGACCATGGCGTAGTCGGCGCAGTTGGCGTCGGTGATGTAGACCTTCTGGCCGTTGAGCTTGAAGCCGCCCTGGCCATCGGACTTGGCGATGCTGGTGATCTCGATCGAGTTGGAGCCGGCGTTCGGTTCGGTGATGGCGAAGCAGAACTTGATGTCGCCGGAGCAGCCGCCCGGCAGAAAGCGGCGCTTCATGTCCTCGCTGGCGTGCTTGGCCAGCAGACCCATGGTCATGGTCGGGCCGACCACCAGGTTCAGCAGCGGAATGCCGTTGTTGGCCAGTCCCTCCATGAACAGCAGCATCTCGGTCATGCCCTGGCCGGCACCGCCATAGGCCTCGGGCACCATGATGCCGAGAAAACCGTCGTTGGTGATCTGCTGGTACAGCTCGGTGGGGCGCTCGTTCTTGTCGGCGTAGCCGCGCCAGTAATTGTGGTCGAACTGCTTCGAGATACGGTCGCCGTACTCGTAGATCATCCGTTGTTCTTGGGTCAGTGCGAAATCCATGGGGTGTTCTCCTGTGTGGTGGGGCGTTTTGGCTCCTTCCCCCAGCGGGAGAAGGAGCGAACTCAATCAGACCTGGGCCGAGGGGAACTTGGGCGCGCGCTTCTCGCGCACCGAGGCCACGCCCTCCTTGGCGTCTTCGCCCAGGAAGCACAGCATTTCCATCGCCAGCGAGCTCTCGAAGATCGGGCGCGCCACGTTCATCCAGCCGTTGAGCGAGCGCTTGGTGAAGCGGATCGCCTGCTGGCTGCCATTGGCCAGTTTGTTGGCCACGGCCATGGCCTTGTCCATCAGCTCGGCGCGCGGCACGCACAGGCTGACCAGACCGATGCGCTCGGCTTCCTTGCCGTTCACGAACTCGGCCGTCATCAGGTAGTACTTGGCCTTGGCCATGCCGCACAGCAGCGGCCACAGAATGGCTGCGTGGTCGCCGGCGGCGACGCCGATCTTGACATGGCCGTCGGTAATCTTGGCCTCCTCGGCCATGATGCTGATGTCGGCCAGGAAGGCGACTGCCAGACCGGCACCGACGGCCACGCCGTTGATGGCCGAGATGATGGGCTTGTCGCAGGCCATCATGTTGTAGACCACGTCCGAAGCCTCGGTCATGGTGTTGGCGATTTCCTTCGGGTTGCCGACCATGCCGGCCACCCATTCCAGGTCGCCGCCGGCCGAGAAGGCCTGGTCGCCCGCGCCGGTGATGACCGCCACCTTGGTCTTGGCATCGTCAGTGACCACGCCCCAGATCTTGGTCAGCTCCCAGTGCAGCCGGCCATTGGTGGCATTCATGACCTCGGGGCGGTTGATGGTGATGACCAGCACGCCGTTGGGCTTGTGGTCGAACTTGAGGAATTGAAAGTCAGCGTAGTTCATGTTGAGGCTCCTTGAAAAAAATTGAAAACGAAAATGAAAGGCAAAGGACGGTCAGCGCAGCTCGGCGCGTCCGTTGTTCAGCACGACGATGTCGCGTTCGACGGCGCGGGCGCGAAAGGAAACGACCTTGCCATCCACCCAGAGCTCGGTGCGTATCGTTTCGCCGGGGTAAACGGGTGACGAAAAACGCACATCCAGCGACTGCAGGGCGCTCGGGTCGCCGCCGCAGACGCGCTGGGTGAGTGCCCAGCCGGCGATGCCGTAGGTGGCCAGGCCGTGCAGGATGGGCTGCTTGAAACCAGCGGCGCTTGCCACCGCGGGTTCGGCGTGCAGCGGGTTGTAGTCGCCCGAGAGGCGGTAGATCAGCGCGGCACGCGGCTGGGTGGCGAAATCGTCGCTGTGATCAGGCGCGCGCGTGGGCAGCTCATGCACGGTTTTGACCGGCCCGGCCGGGCCGCCAAAGCCACCGTCGGCGCGGCAGAAGGTGGTCGAGGTCAGCGTGGCCAGCAGTTCGCCGCTGGTGGCGTCCGTCACCGTGCGCTCGGTGTAGATCAGAGCCCCCTTGTCCGGCCCCTTGTCGATGATCTGGCTCACCCGCGTGCGCCCGATCACTTCACCCTCGGGCGGCACCGGCCGGTGCAGGCGCAAGCCCTGTTCGCCATGCACCAGCCGCACCCAGTCAACGCCGGTGGCCGGGTCCTTGAGCCACATGCCGGGATAGCCCAGCACCACCGGCAGCGTGGGCAGCGCCAGCAGGTTCTTTTCATAGACAAAGCGCAGCTCGGTCTCGTTGGTCGGGTCGGTGCCCAGGCCCACGCCCAGTGCGTAGAGCATGGTGTCGCGCTGGGTGTAGCGATGGCGAACGTCCTCGAACGGCCATGCCATCAGTTTCTCGTAGTTGATCGCCATGGCAGATGACGTCAGACGGGATCCCAGGAGAACACGATGTTCGAGCTCTCCAGCGGATAGAAGTTCTGCTTCATGGCGGGCAACACGCGCTCGGCGATGGTCTCGGGTGTCCAGCCCTCGGCGGTGTGCATGCCGCGGATCGGGCGCGACTGGCTCATGAGGAAAATCTCGTTGCCGCGCACGGCGAAGATCTGGGCCGTGACGTCGGCTGCGGCATCGCTGGCCAGGAAGGTGGCCATGGGCGCAATCTGCTCGGTACCGAGTTTTTTTAGTTTTTCCACGCGTGCCTGCTGCTCGGGTGTGTCGGTGGGGATGGCGCCGATCATGCGGCTCCAGGCGAACGGCGAGATGCAGTTGGAACGCACGTTGTAGCGTTGCATGTCGCCGGCGATGTGGCGCGACATGGCCACGATGCCCAGCTTGGCAGCGGCGTAGTTGGCCTGGCCCAGGTTGCCGATCAGGCCGGACGTGGAAGTCATGTGCACATAGGCACCCGACTTCTGCGTCTTGAAGTGCGGGGCGGCGGCGCGCGAAGTGAAGAAGCTGCCGTTGAGGTGCACGTCGATGACGGCGCTCCACTCCTCGGGCGACATGTTGAAGAACAGGCGGTCGCGCAGGATGCCGGCGTTGTTGACGACGATGTCGATGCGCCCGAAGGTGTCGGCCGCGCATTCGATGATGCGGTTGGCCGTGGGCCAGGTCGAGACGCTGTCGGTGCTGAGAACGGCCTGGCCGCCAGCGGCCTTGATCTCGTTGACCACCTGCTGGCCGTGGCTGGCGTCATTGCCTTCGCCGCCGACCGAGGCGCCGATGTCGTTGACCACCACCTTGGCGCCTTGCGCCGCCATCATCAGTGCGATGTCGCGGCCGATGCCCCGGCCCGCGCCGGTGACCACGGCGACTTTGTCTTGCAGCATGTTGCCCTTGCTCATGAAATGACTCCTGGTTGTTGATTTGAAAAATCAGACGGTGGCGGCCGTGCCCAGCAGGGCCGTCACCTGGCTGGAGAGAACGCCGCCGTTGCCGTGACACAGGGCGATCTCTGCGCCCGGTACCTGGCGGTCGCCGGCCTCGGCGCGCAGTTGCTGCACGGCCTCGATCAGCAGGAACATGCCGTACATGCCAGGGTGACAGCACGACAGACCGCCGCCATTGGTATTGACCGGCAAATCGCCCCCCGGTGCGATGCGCCCGTTGCGCACGAAAGCGCCACCTTCTCCCTTGGCGCAAAAGCCCAGGTCTTCGAGGAACAGCAGCGTGTTGATGGTGAAGGCGTCGTACAACCCCAGCACGTCCACGTCCTTCGGTGCCAGACCGGCCATGGCAAAGGCGCGCGGCCCGGACTCGGCGGCTGCGGTGACAGTCAGGTCGGGCATGGAGCCGATCTGGCGGTGCCAGGTGGCCGCAGCCGTGCCTAGGACATAGACCGGCGGTTTGGGAAAGTCGCGTGCCCGCTCGCTGCGCACCAGCACCAGGGCGCCGCCGCCGTCGGTGACCAGGCAGCAATCGAGCACCGACAGCGGATCGCTCACCAGCCGCGAAGCCAGCACCTGTCCGATGCTGAGTGGATCTCGCGTGTGGGCCAGCGGATTGAGTTGTGCCCACTGGCGCGCTGCCACCGCGATGTGCGCCAGGTCCTCGCGCGTGGTGCCGTATTGGTGCATGTGGCGCGCTGCGGCCAGGGCGTAGCTGGAGATCGGGTAGCGTGGCTCGTATGGCGCCTCGTACAAGGGCGTTTCGGCCATCGACTTGAGCTTGCCGAAGCCCGAGCCCTGGTTGCTGCCGTAGCAAATGAGCGCCACGTCGCACTGGCCGGTGTGCAGCGCCATGGCCGCAGTGAGCAGGTGGCCCACATAAGACGAGCCGCCGACCATCGTGGCTTCGCAGAACTTGGGATGGATACCCAGATATTCGGCCACCGATAAACCTGCAAGGAAGTGATAGGACGAGCCGGTGAACAGGCCATCGACATCGGACAGCTTCAAGCCTGCATCGGCCAGCGCGCCGTGCACCGCTTCGCCCAGAATTTCGAGCGCGCTGCGACCGGGGGCCATGGGCACGCCGCCCAGGCTGGCACCCACGATGGCGGCCGCGCCGCGCAGGGGAGAGATGGTGCTCATGGAGGACCTTCGTGCTGCGCACTGCGGTGCGAGCTTGCTTGGGAACGGCCCGACGCGGCGCTCATGGTGTGGCGCCCTCGGGGATGAAGACCAGCAACTTGCCCTTGGCAGGATCGTCGATCACGCGCGCCTGCACCCGCATGCCGATGCGCACCTGGTCGGGTGCAATGCCATCGATGCGCGACATCAGCCGCGGCCCTTCGGCTAGGTCCACCAGCGCCACGTTGTAGTCGCCACCGGCTTGCGGCTTGCGGCGCACCGTGGTGCTGGAATAGACGCAGCCGACCCCGCTGGGTTCAATCCAGTCGAGCTGGGCCGAGCCGCAATGGGTGCACAGCGCGCGCGGATAAAACACATGCTGACCGCAGGCGCTGCAACATTGGATTTTAAAGCGACCTTGCGCCAACCCTTGCGCGAACAGCGCGTCCGGGCCGCAGCCGTCAAATGCCGGATAGCCCGATGCGCTCATGACGGCAACTTCAGCACGCTGGAAGCCAGGATGTTGCGTTGCACTTCGTTGCTGCCGCCGTAGATGGTGGCCGGGCGCGCATTGTAGAAGGTGGTCAACGCATCGGTTTTGCCACCGGGCAGGGCTGTGGAGCCGGGCGTGCCGCCACTCGATCCCATGACATCGACCAGCAGGTCGGCCAGCCGCGAATAGGTTTCGGTGGCGAACAGCTTGAGCATCGAGACATCGGGTCCCAGGGTTTCGCCGCGCTTGACTTGATCGATGAAACGGCCATAGAGCGCGCCCAGGTCGGACACGTCCAGCGCCAGCTTGGTGTAGCGGTCCACGAAGCCGGTGTCTTCGAACAGGCCGAGGCGCTGCGCGGCTTCCTGCACGCGCGCCAGCGCGTACTGGCTTTGTTTGGGGCTGCCCAGGAAGATGCGCTCGAATCCGAGCAGCGCCTTGGCGATGGTCCAGCCCTTGTTAAGCTCGCCGACGATGCTGGTGCGCGGCACGCGCACGTTTTCCAGGAAGACCTCGCAGAAGTCTTCGCTGCCCGCGATGTTGCGGATGGGGCGCACCGTGATGCCCGGCGTGTTCATGTCGACCAGCAAAAAGCTGATGCCTTCCTGCTTCTTGGCCGATTTGTCGGTGCGCACCAGCAGGAAAAAGTGGGTGGCGTCCTGTGCCAGCGTGGTCCAGGTCTTTTGCCCGTTGACGATAAAATCGTTGCCATCGACCACCGCCTCGGTGCGCAGACTGGCCAGGTCGGAGCCCGAATTGGGTTCCGAGTAACCCTGGCACCAGATGTGCTCACCGGAAATGATCTTGGGCAGGTAGTAGGCGCGCTGGGCGTCGTTGCCATGGTTGATCAGCAGCGGGCCGACCATGGTGATGCCCATGTCGGGCGCGCGCGCCACGCCCCAGCGCTCCTGCTCTTCAATGAAGATGATGAGTTTCTCGGGTGAGAGTCCCATGCCGCCGTACTGCGTGGGCCAACTCGGCGCGACCCAGCCTTTTTCTGAAAGCCTCAGGTACCAAGGGCCGATTTCGGACCAGCGCAGGCGCCGTTGCGGGTAGCGCCATTCGCTGGGGAAATGTTCTTCAAAGAATTCGCGCAGTGTGGCGCGAAAGCTGGCGTTGTCGAACGCATTCCAGTCAGTGGAAGTGGAGGCGGTGGTGTTCATGCGTGCTCCTGCGCGGTGGCGTTTTGGGTGAGGTTGGCGTAGCGGCGGCGCTGCTGGTTGCCATTGCCCAGCCAGGCGGCCAACACCAGAGCACGCTGCAGATACAGGCCCAGGTCGTATTCGTCGGTGACGCCGATGGCGCCGTGCAGTTGCACCGCCTCCCGCGCCACCTGCAGCCCCGCATCCGACGCGCGCGACTTGACGCGGCTTGCCAGGGCAGAGCGCGCGCTGGCGTCGGCGGCCGGGTCATCTAGCAGGGCCAGAGCCTGCGTCACCACGCTGGCAGTCAGTTCCTGCTGAATCAACAGGTCCACAGTGCGGTGCTGCAGTGACTGGAAGCTGCCTATCGGCTTGCCGAACTGGATCCGCGTTCGCAGGTAGTCTTGTGTCATGGTCAGCATGCTGCGCACAAGGGCCAGCAGTTCAACGCTGGCCAGTACCAGGGTTTCGTCGTAGGCGCGGGTCAGCGCGGCCGCGGCGGCGGCCCCTTCGGCCAGCAGGTGGCTGGCGGGCAGGCGAACGCTGTTCAAGTTGAGCTGTGCTGCATAGCTGCCGTCGGCCAGCGGCTGGCTCGACAGGGTAAGGCCGGATGCATCTGCCGGCACCCACACCAGGACCAGACCTTGTGGGTTGGTGGCGCTGACGATGTAGCCGTCGGCCCCGGCACCGGGGCGCACATGGCGCTTGTAGCCATGTATCAGCAGGGAGTCGCCCTGGCGCTCCAGCCGGGTCGCGGCCAGACCGGGCTGGTCTTTCGCGCCGGTTACATCTTCCTGCCAGGCCACGGCGGGTAGCGTGCGACCCTCGGCGAGTTCGGTCAAGAGACGCATCGATAGCTCGGTGGCACCCACATGGGACAGCAGCCGGCCGGCAAACACCAGCACCGGCACCACCGGTTCGGGCGCGACCTGAGAAGCCAGGGCGGCCGCCACCTCGGCCATCTCAGCGAAACCCTGGGCGTAGCCGCCCAATTGTTCGGGCACCAGCAGCCCGGTCCAGCCCTGCTCGGCCAGGGCGCTCCAGAAGCGGCGGTCGTAGCCCGGCACCTGTTGGCGCAGGGCGCGGGCACGGTTGAGTGGTGATTCTTTGGTGACGAAACTTAGCGCGCTTTCGCGCAGCATGGTCAGTTGTTCAGCGCGTTCGCTGTCGTGGGTGGTAGTCATGATGGGGTGGGTGCTGGCCTGGGTAAAAATTGGGTATTGCTGGCCTCAGCGGGAAGAAAATCGGTCGCGAGCTCGTGAATGTCAATAGGATTTAGGCAGGCCCAGCACCTTCTCAGCGATGAAGCACAGGATGAGTTGCGGGCTGATCGGCGCGATGCGCGGAATCATCATTTCGCGCAGATAACGCTCGACGTGGTATTCCTTGGCATAGCCATAGCCGCCCAGCGTGGCCATGGCGCGCTGGCAGGCGTTGAAACCAGCCTCGGCCGCCATGTACTTGGCAGCATTTGCGTCGGCGCCGCAGGGCAGGCTGTTGTCGTATTTCCAGGCCGCGCGCATCGCCATCATTTCAGCGGCCTCAAGCTCCATCCATGATTGCGCCAGCGGATGCTGGATAGACTGGTTCTGCCCGATGGGCCGGTCAAAGACCACGCGCTCGCGGGCGTACTTGACGGCTACCTGCAGCGCCGCCCGACCCAGGCCGACGGCCTCGCCCGCGATCAGCACCCGCTCCGGGTTCATGCCATGCAGGATGTACTCAAAGCCGCGGCCTTCTTCGCCGATGCGGTCTCCTACCGGCACGCGCAAGCCGTCGATGAAGAGTTCGTTCGAGTCGACCGATTTGCGTCCCATCTTTTCGATTTCGCGCACCTCGACAAAACTGCGGTCGAGGTCGGTGTAGAACAGGCTCAGGCCGAAGGTCGGTTTCTTGCAGTCCTCGATCGGAGTGGTGCGCGCCAGAATGAGCATCTTCTCTGCCACCTGGGCGGTCGATATCCAGACCTTCTGGCCAGACAGCACATAGTGGTCGCCTGCCCGTTCGGCGCGGGTTTTCAGACGGGTGGTGTTCAGGCCGGTGTTGGGCTCGGTGACGGCGAAGCAGGCCTTCTCCTTGCCCTGGATCAGCGGAGGCAGCATGCGGCGTTTCTGCTCCTCGTTGCCAAACACCGCCACGGGCTGCAAGCCGAAAATGTTCATGTGCACCGCCGATGCGCCAGACAGCCCCGCACCCGACTGTGAGATGGTCTGCATCATCACGGTCGCTTCACTGATGCCCAGTCCGACGCCGCCATATTCCTGTGGCAGACAAACGCCGAGCCAGCCGCCGTCGGCTAGAGCGCGGTGCAGCTCATGCGGAAAGCCGCCCAGCCGGTCCCGTTCGAGCCAGTAGCTGTCGTCAAAGCGAGCGCAGATTTTGCCGATTGCTTCGCGTATCGCTTCATGTTCCTGGTTGTGGGCGAAATCCATGGTGGTGTTCCAGTGGACTCAAATCGCCAGACCGAGGCGTGTGCCTTGGTCAATGGCGCGCAAGGCGTCGAGTTCGGCGGCCAGCTCGGCGCCGCCGATGACATCGGGCGCCAGGCCGAGCGCGCGCAATTCGGCGACCAGCGCGTTCTCGCTGTCCTGGCCGGCGCAAATCACGATGGTGTCCACGTTCAGCGTCTGCGGTACACCGTTGACGCGCAGGTGCAGCCCGGCGTCATCGATGTGTTCATAGACGCATCCTGGCAGCGTGCGCAGGCCGCGCCGCGCCAGCTCGGCCTTGAGTGCCCAGCCAGTGGACATACCCAGACTGCGTCCAGGCTTTTCAGGTTTTCTCTGCAACAGGGTGACTTCGCGTGGCGCGCTGATTGGCTGTGCCGGTTTGAGGCCACCCGCAGCTGCGGGCGAGGTATCGACGCCCCATTCAGCGTAAAACTGCTCAAGCGCCTGAGGCGCGTTGGCAGCATTACCCTCATGCTCGTCATGCAGCAGGAAGGTGGCTACATCGAAACCGATGCCACCGGCGCCGATCACCGCGACCCGGCGGCCTGCCTGCACCCGACCCGACAGCAGATCGGCATAGCTCATCACTTTCGGGTGAGCCATGCCCAGGAGCTGCGGCAGGCGCGGGCGCACGCCGGTGGCTATCACGATGCGGTCGTAGTGACCGGCAGCTAGAGATGGGGCATCCGCCCGGCTGTTGAGCCTGAGCGTCACGCCATGCCGAGCCACGCCTTGCCTGAAATAGCGCAACAGTTCGTTGAACTCCTGCTTGCCCGGCACGGCCCGGGCCAGGTTTAACTGGCCGCCAATCTCGGGTCCAGCCTCGAACAGGGTGACCGCATGACCGCGTTCCGCCGCAGTCAGCGCGCAGGCCAGTCCGGCCGCGCCGGCACCGATCACCGCCACCTTGCGCTGCATGGCCCGTGACGGCATCAGCGAGAACTCCAGCTCGCGCCCGGCGCGTGGATTGACCAGACAGGTGGCGGGGCGGTCGGCGAAGATGTAGTCGAGACAGGCTTGGTTGCAGGCGATGCAGGTGTTGATCTCATCGGCGCGGCCCTGCGCCGCCTTGCGTACGAAGTCGGCATCGGCCAGGAAGGGGCGCGCCATCGACACCATATCGGCGTCACCGCTGGCCAGGATTTCTTCGGCCAGATCGGGCGTGTTGATCCGGTTGGAGACGATGACAGGAATCGTCACTGCTTGTTTGATGCGGGCCGCCGCAAAGCGCCACGCCGCGCGCGGCACCACGTAGGCAATGGTCGGGATGCGCGCTTCGTGCCAGCCGATGCCTGTATTGAGGATGTCAGCGCCTGCGGCCTGCACCGCCTGGGCGAGCTGGATGATGTCGTCAGCCGGGGCACCGCCCTCGACCAGATCGAGCGCCGAAACCCGATACATGAGCAGAAACTGCGACCCCAGGCGTTCGCGCGTGCGCCGCACGATCTCCACCGGCAGGCGATGACGATTTTCCATGCTGCCGCCAAATTCGTCGCTGCGGTTGTTCGTGCGCGTGACGGTGAACTGGTTGAGCAGGTAGCCCTCCGAGCCCATGATCTCGACGCCGTCGAAGCCGGCGCGTTGCGCCAGTTCGGCACAGCGTACATAGTCTTCCACCGTTTGCCAGACTTCGGCCGTGCTCAAGGCGCGAGGCGCGCGGGAGTTGATCGGGGAGGGGATGTCAGAAGCGCCCACTGGCCTGGCGACTTTTGCGTAGCGCCCTGTGTGCAGGATTTGCAGAATGATCTTGCCGCCCTCGGCGTGCACCGCCTGAGGGATCGGTCTGAGCACATCGGCTTGTGCCGTCGTGATAAGCAGGGGACCCGTTTCATCCAGCAGGCCATCCTGGCAGGGGGCATAGCCGCCCGTGACAATCAGGCCCGCGCCGCCGCGTGCGCGCTCGGCATAGAACAGGGACAGCCGGTCGATCGACCGGTCCAGCGACTCCAGACGTGTGTGCATCGATCCCATCAGCGTTCGGTTGCGAAGGGTGTGCGCGCCTACCTTCAGGACGGAGAGTAGCGTCGGAAAGAAAACAGTGGCTTCGGTGGACATGGGGAACGCCTCTTTAAAAATCTAACTAACACCTGTTCGATGATATCATGCGACAACGACCAGCCATGCAATTGGCGAGCACCTCAAATTCTTCGTCCGGATTGACGGTGTGATGCAGGCGGCGATTTCGACAACAGTCAGTCAGGAGATTTACCCATGATGTTCGACGATGACCAGATTGCGCTGCGTGACGTGGCGCGCCGCTTTGCACGAGAGAAGCTCAGGCCCGATTACCAGAAGCGCGAATCGCAACCTGGCATCGACCGGGCCTTGTTCAAGGAAATGGGTTCGCTCGGTCTGATCGGTGTTGATCTGCCCGAGGAATATGGCGGCTTGGGCCTCAGTGGCGTCACGGCCGGCATGATCACCGAGGAAATTGCCTATGGTGACTTCAACGTCAGCTACATGCAGCTGCTCAGTTCGCTGATGGGCGCCATCATCCATGCCAATGCGTCCCCCGAGCTGGCGCGCACCTGGAACAGCCGGATCGTGGCGGGCGAGGCCATCGTCGCGCTGGGTCTGACCGAACCACGGGGCGGCTCGGATGCCGCCAATCTGCAACTCAAGGCGCGTCGCGTGGGCGACGAGTACGTGCTTTCCGGCGAGAAAACCTCCATCACTTTTGCCGACCAGGCCGATGCCATGGTGTTGTTCGCACGCACCGGAAAGCCCGAGGATGTCGCACGAGGCATCAGCGCCTTCCTGGTCGATCTGAATCAGCCCGGCGTGCAACGCACGCGCTTCAACGATGTTGGTAGCAAGATCATCGGCCGTGGTTCGGTGTTTTTCGACGATGTGCGGGTGCCGGTCGAGAACCGGCTGGGCGAGGAGGGCAAAGGCTTCACGCAGGTGATGCAGGGCTTTGACTTCAGCCGCATCCTGATCGCGCTGCAGTGCGTGGCCGCCGCGCAGGCCTCGATCGACGAAGCCTGGGAATACGTGAAGGAACGCCAGACCTTTGGCGCGCCGCTGGCGCAGTACCAGGGCGTGAGCTTTCCCCTTGTCGAGTTCGAGACCCTGATCGCCGCTTGCCGCCAGCTCTGCTACCACGGCCTGGCCCTGCGCGATGCCGGTCAGCCGCACACCGCGGAAGCGGCCATGGTCAAGTGGATGGGCCCCAAGACCGCTTTTGACGCGATTCACCAGTGCCTGCTGACCTTTGGGCACTATGGCTGGTCGATGGACCTGCCTCACCAGCAGCGCCTGCGCGACGTGATGGGCCTGGAAATCGGCGACGGAACGGCGCAAATCATGAAGCTGATCGTTGCCCGCGAGCGCGTGGGACGCGCCGCCGTGCAGTACGCCAAGGAGAGCAAGAAATGATTCAGACATCCCCAGTGGAGATCAGCCGTGCCGGCGCCGTTGGAATTATCGAGTTAGCCCGCCCCGAAAAATTCAATTGCCTGTCGATGTCCGTTCATGCGGCCATCGAGGCCGCCATCGACGGATTCGAGAAATCCGACTCCGGTGTGCGCGCCATTCTGATCCGGGCGCAAGGCAAGCACTTCTGCACCGGCGCCGATCTGGATGAGGTGAAGTCGCTGCGTGGCGATCCAGCCAGGCTCAAGCACTTCATCAGCTATGGTCACAGCGTGCTCAAGCGCCTGGAACGCAGCGATTTGCCGGTGGTGGCGGCCTGCCAGGGTCTGACCCTGGCCGGTGGCAGCGAACTGATGCTGGCCTGCGACATCATCTTTGCGGCCAAGGACGCGCGCTTTGGCGACCAGCATGCCCAGTTCGGCCTGATTCCCGGGTGGGGCGGCAGCCAGCGCATGCCACGCATTGCGGGTCTGCGCCGTGGCCTGGACCTGTTCTTTTCGGCGCGCTGGATCGATGCCGCCACCGCCGAGCAGTGGGGGCTGGTGAACTATGTGGTCGAGCCTGAGCAGTTGGGTGAAGCGGCGCTGGCGTATTGCAGCAAGATCGCCACGCGCAGCCGCATCGGCATGGCCACCATGAAACGTTTGGCACGGCAAGGCATGGAGGGTTCGTCGGAGGTCGGTCTCCAGCTTGAGGAAGACCTGGCCAGCGCGGCTCTGCTCGATGACGACGTCAGCGAAGGTCTGGCGGCCTTCGAGGCACGCCGTACACCGGTGTTCAAGGCCTGAGCGGCTGAATGCTTTGTCTCGCGAATAGGCGCAATCACATATGACCATCCTTTCCTCCCGCATATCGACTTCCGACGACGAATTTCGGCTCAACCAAAAAGCCTACCAGGCCGTGATTGCGGACCTGCAAAGCCGTCGCCAACTGGCGCTGGCCGGAGGCCCCCCGAAAGCGCGGGAAAAACACCTGGCGCGCAACAAGATCCTGCCGCGCCATCGCGTCGAAGTGCTGCTCGATCCAGGTTCGCCTTTCCTAGAGGTCGGCATGCTTGCCGGCGAGGGCATGTACGACGGCGTGCCGCCGGGTGCCAGCATCATCACCGGCATCGGTCTGGTGCAGGGCCGTCCGTGCATGATCATTGCCAACGACGCCACCGTGAAGGGTGGCACCTACTACGGCATGACCTGCAAGAAGCATGTGCGGGCGCAGCAAATTGCCTGGGCACACCGCTTGCCCTGCATCACGCTGGTGGACAGCGGTGGCGCCTTCCTGCCTGAGATGGCCAACATCTTTCCCGATGTGGGGCAGTTCGGCAGCATTTTCAACAACCAGGTACGCATGTCGGCCGAGGGTATCCAGCAGATTGCCGTGGTGATGGGGCCTTGCACGGCGGGTGGCGCCTACATCCCGGCGCTGTGCGACGAGGCGGTGATTGTCAAGGAACAAGGCTATATGTACCTCGGTGGCCCCGAGTTGACCTTTGCCGCCACCGGCGAGACGGTGGATGCAGAGTCGCTGGGCGGCGCCAAGATGCACTGCAGCGTCAGCGGTGTCACTGATCATATTGCCGAAGATGACCGCCACGCGCTGGCCATCACGCGTGAAATCGTACGGGACCTGGGTGAGCAGCCCAAGCCACGCTGGACGCGTCAGCCGTCGGTGCCTCCGCGCTTCGATCCGCGCGAGATTTACGGCATCATCAGCCGCGACACCAAAATCCCGACCGACACGCGCGAGATTCTGGCGCGTTTCGTCGATGACAGCCGGTTCCAGGAATTCAAGCCGATGTACGGCGACACCCTGCTGACCGGCTTTGCTCGCATTCATGGCCACGAGGTTGGCATCCTGGCCAACCAGGGCGTGCTGTTCCCGGAAAGCGCGATGAAGGCGGCGCACTTCATCGATCTGTGCTGCCAGCGAGACATCCCGCTGCTGTTCATGGCCGACGTGACCGGCTTCATGGTCGGGCGCGCCGCCGAGCAGGCTGGCATTGCCAAAGCCGGGGCCAAGATGATCACGGCGATGGCCTCGGCCAACGTGCCCAAGTACACCATCATCATGGGCGCCTCTTACGGTGCAGGTTACCTGGCGATGTGTGGCCGCCCGTTCAACCCGACCGCGATGTTTGCTTGGCCGACCGGCCGCGCGGCCATCATGGGTCCGGATCAGGCCGCCACGGTGATGGCACTGGTGCGCAGACAGATCAACAAGACCGAGGGAAAAGAGTGGACGCCCGAGGAAGAAGAGGCGTTCAAGGCGCCGGTACGCAAGATTTACGAAGACTTCCAGCCTGCTGCGAACTTCTCCTCGAATTTGTGGGTGGACGGCATCATCGATCCGGTGGAAACACGCGACGCCATGGGACTGCTGCTCGACCTCGCATCCCGGACTGCCGCCAAACCGACGCCGTTCGGTGTCTTCCGTTTTTAACCAGGACGCCAGCCATGCAACGCATCCACACCGTCTTGATGACCCACTTCGCCGCAGGAGTTGGGCATGCTTAAGAAAGTCCTCATTGCCAACCGCGGCGAGATCGCCTGCCGCATTGCCCGCACCTGCCGCAAGCTCGGCCTGGAAGTGGCCACCGTGCACTCCAGTGCCGACCGGTTTGCCCGCCATGTGCGTGAGATCGGTGAATCGGTCGAACTCGGGGGTGCAGCGCCCAGCGAGAGTTATCTGAACATCGATGCCATCATCGCGGCGGCCCGGCGTGTGGGCGCCGACGCCGTTCATCCGGGCTACGGTTTTGTCTCGGAAAATCCGGCCTTTGTGCGCGCACTGGATGCGGCTGGCTTGACCTTCATTGGACCCCGGGCCGACACCATCGAGCGCGTCGGCGGCAAAGCCAGTGCCAAGCGCGAGGCAGCCCGTCTCGGCGTGCCGGTCATTCCCGGCAGCGAAAGCGGCATGACCGACCCAGCCGAGGTGTTGAATCTGGTGCGCGGTATGAAGCTGCCCGTGCTGCTCAAGGCCGTGGCTGGTGGCGGTGGCCGTGGCATGGCGGTGGTCGAGACGCTGGAGGGGCTGGAGTCGCGCATCGAGAGTGCCATGCGTGAGGCCGAAAAAGCCTTCGGCAACGGCGAACTGATCGTCGAGCGCTACCTGCCGCATGTGCGCCACCTGGAGGTGCAGGTGGCCGGTGACGGCCAGGGCCACGCCATTCACCTGTTCGAGCGCGAGTGCACCTTGCAGCGACGCCATCAAAAAGTGATCGAAGAAGCGCCGTCAAGCGGTCTGAGCCCGCGTCTGCGTGAAGCTATCCTGGCCGATGCGGTCAAGCTGGCCTCTGGCGTGAATTACCGCGGCCTGGGCACGGTTGAGTTTGTCGTCACGGGTGAAGAATATTATTTCCTGGAGGTCAATCCTCGCTTGCAGGTCGAACACCCGGTGACCGAAGAAGTCACCGGCCTCGATCTGGTCGAACTGCAACTGCGCATTGCCGACACGGACAGCCTGCCGCTGGCGCAAGCCGACGTGCGGTGCACCGGTCACGCCTTCGAGGCCAGGCTGTGCGCTGAAGACGCCGCTGCGGGATTTTTGCCGGCTACCGGGCGGTTGCAGGTGGTCGATTTTTCGCGCGCGGGCGTGCGCGTCGAGTCCGGGGTAGACAGTGGCGACGAAATCTCGCCGCACTACGACTCGATGATCGCCAAGCTCATCGCGCACGGGCCCGACCGCGAGTCGGCGCGCCGGGCGCTGGTGGCCGGATTGCGCGAAAGCACGGTGATCGGCCTGGTCACCAACCTGGAATTTCTGCATGAACTGCTGGAATGGCCGGAGACCCGCGATGCCACATTTCACACCCGCCTGATCGACGAGCGCCACGCGCAGCGCGGCGTGGTGGCTCCCGCCGCGCCGCCTCTTGAGCATCTGGCTGCTGCCGCGCTGCACTGGCTGGCGCAACGGCGTGCCGAGTCGTCCGCGCTGGGCTGCTGGACCCTCTGGGACGGTTTCACGGGCTGGCGCCTGAGCAGTGGGCCGATTCAGGCCGCACCCCAGCCGGTCCTTGTGTTGAAGGCGGGCGCGGCGGAATGGCCCGTGCGGTTTTCGATGCGCGATGACCAGGGCAGCAGTGCGCTGGTCATTGGCGAGCAAAAGGTGCGCGCTACGCTGCAGCCGCTCGCGGGCGGACGCTTCCTGCTGCAATGTGGTGGGCGGGCGCTGGAACTGACGATCCGGGGCGACGCGTGGCAGGCCGAGCTCGCCAGCGCGTTGGGCAGCAGCTTGTTCACGGCACGACCCTATCTGGGGGGGGGCGCCGGTGACGCTGCCGCCAGCGGTCAATTGGGCGCGCCAATGATGGGCAAGGTGGTGGCGGTCAAGTCGGCGGTCGGTGAGAAGGTTTCCATCGGCCAGACCGTGATCGTGCTCGAATCGATGAAGATGGAGCTGCACGTCATGGCGCCATTCGAAGGCAGCCTGAGCAGCCTGCGCTGCCGGGTCGGCGACATGGTTGAGCGCCACCAAGTGCTGGCCGAAGTCAGCCCGGCTTGATCGAAGGAGGTACAAGCGATGAGCAACTTGCCTACCTCCGTCGAGTTCCATGAGGAGGGACCGCGCGAGGGCTTCCAGATGGAGCCAAAAACCTATCCGCTGGCGGACCGCGCCGCGCTGATTGATGCCTTGAGCCTCTCGGGTCTGAGGCAGATCCAGGTTGCGTCCTTTGTCAGTGCGCGCGCGGTGCCGCAGATGGCCGACACGTCCGAATTGTTCGCCGCCATCATCAAGCGCCCTGGTACCCGCTACACGGCGCTTTGGCTCAACGACAACGGCTTCGAGCGGGCGCGCGCCTGTGAACAGGTGGATCTGGACGGCAAGCTGATGTTCTACACAACCGAGCCGTTTTCGCAGCGCAACAACAATTGCAGCGTGGCCGAGATGCGTGAACGCCAGCTCGGCTGGCTGGACCGCTACATCGCCCTGGGCATTCCGGTGGAAAAGGCCTACGTGATCACGGCCTTTGGCTGCAATCTCGGTGGCGCCGTGCCGCTGTCGGTCCTCACCGATCAGGTCCGCTGGCTGGTCGATGCCTGCGCCGACCGGCGTGTGCCGCTGCCGGCGGTCTACTTGGCCGACACCATGGGCTGGGCAAATCCCGAGGAGATCAAGCGCCGCGTCGGCGCGGTGCGCGCGATCCTGCCGGAGGCTCAGATCGGCCTGCACCTGCACGACACGCGCGGCGTCGGCGGTGCCAACGTTTATGCCGCCTTGCAAATGGGCGTGCGGCTGTTCGACAGTTCGGTCGCCGGTCTGGGCGGCTGTCCGTTCGCGGGTCACACGCACGGTGGCGCGGCCGGCAATATCTGCACCGAAGACATGGTGTTCATGTGCCAGGAACTGGGCATCGAGACCGGCATCGATTTAGAGGCGCTGATCGAGGCGTCCCTTCTGGCCGAACGCGTCATCGGCCGCACCCTGTCGGGCCATGTGATGCACAGCGGCTCGCTCAAGGGATTTCGCGCCGGCCAGCGAATGCAAGAGATTTGTGGGGCGGTGCGCTGAATCACATGACAAGGAGAAGGTCATTGGTCGAGTACAGGACAAGGTCATTCTTGTGACGGGCAGTGCGATGGGCATGGGCCAGGTCCACTGCGAGCTGCCTGTCGCGGACATGAACGCCGGGATTGGCGAAACCGTCGCGGCGGGCGTTCGCCAGCGCGGCGGAGTGGGACCGCATGTTCAACGTCAACGTGCGCTACCCCTTTTTCGGCACGCGGACGGGGGTGCCGACGATGAAGTAGGCAGGTGGTGGCTCGATCATCAACATCCTGTCTATCTACGGCCGTTAGGCGCACCCTGTGCCTATGGGGCTTCCAAGGGCGAGGTACGGCTGTTCAGTATGGCCAGCGCGCCCTATCTCGCCCCTTTCAATATTCGTGTCAATTCGGTTCACCTTGGCGCCATCGAGACGCCGATGACCAAGGACTTGTTGAGCGATCCGGCCGATCACAAATCGCTGCTCGGCACCACTCCAATTGGGCGGGCGGTGCAGCATCAGGAAGTGTCGGCGGTGGTGCTGTTCCGGGGCCTCCGATGAGTCGTCCACCGTCATGGGTGCCGAGTTGGTGGTCGATGGTGGCTACGCCGCGGTCTGACCGCGCTTCAAAGGACGAAACAGGATGTCCGTGATTCAAACGCTGGTCGATGTGCAAGGTCCGAGCTTCCGCGACAACCTTGCACACCACGCGGGCCAGATCGCTCTTCTGCGCGCACGCCTGGCCGAGGTGGCCACCGGCGGGCGCGACGCGCACATCCAGCGCCACCGCGAGCGCGGCAAGCTGCTGGTGCGCGAGCGCATCGACTTCATCGTCGATGACGGTAGCGCCTTCCTGGAACTCTCGCCGCTGGCGGCCTGGGATCAGTATGGCAACGAGGTGCCGGGTGCGGGCATCGTCACCGGCGTCGGGATGGTGGCCGGGCGGCCCTGCATGTTCATTGCCAACGATGCCACCGTCAAGGGCGGCTCGTTCTTCCATGAAACCGTTAAAAAACACATACGGGCGCAGGAGATTGCCCAGCGCCTGCGCCTGCCTTGCCTGTACCTGGTGGATTGCGGCGGCGCCTTTTTGCCGGAGCAGGACCGCGTGTTTCCCGACAAGGACCACTTCGGCAACAGCTTCCACCGCCAGTGCCGCATGTCGCAGGCTGGCCTGCCGCAGCTCTCGGCCGTGTTCGGCGGTTGCACCGCGGGCGGCGCCTACATTCCCGCGCTGTCGGACGAAGTGGTGATGGTGCGCGGTAACGCACGCATTCATCTGGGTGGCCCGTCCATCGTCAAGATCGCGATCAACGAAGTGGTAGACGGCGAAACCCTGGGCGGCGCGGAGATGCACAGCCGTGTCTCCGGTGTCAGCGACCACCTGGCCGAGGACGAGCATCAGGCGCTGGCCATGCTGCGTCAGATCGTCGCCAGCCTGCCGCCCGAGCCGCCCATGGTGCCGCCGCTGCCGCCCAGCGCACCACGTTACGACCCGGTTGAGCTCGATGGCCTCGTACCGGTCGACCCCAAACAGCCCTACGACGCGCGCGAAATCATTGCGCGGCTGCTCGACGGCAGCGCTTTCCACGAGTTCAAACCGTTGTGGGGAGATACGCTGGTGACCGGCTTTGGCGCGATCCACGGCCAGCCGGTCGCCATCCTCGCCAACAACGGCGCGCTGCTGTCCGAGTCGGCCCTGAAGGGCGCGCATTTCATCGAACTGGCCAACCAGCGCGGAGTACCGCTGCTGTTTTTGCAGAACATCCCCGGCTTCATGGTTGGCACCGAGGCCGAGCGTGGCGGTATTGCCAAGCACAGCGCCAAGATGGTGTATGCCATGGCTTGCGCGCGCGTGCCCAAGCTCACGTTGGTGGTTGGCGGCTCTTATGGCGCCGGCAACTACGGCATGTGCGGCCGCGGCTTTGAGCCCGAATTCCTGTTCGCCTGGCCCAGTGCCAGAGTTGCCACGATGAGCGCCGACATTGCCAGCAACGTGATGGTCGAGCTGGCGCGCTCTAACCTGCGCGGCCCGGCTGATGAGGCGCGGCTGCTGGATATCGAACGCAAGGTACGCGAGCAGTACGCGCGCCAGAGCGATCCCTATTACGCCACCTCCCGGCTGTGGGACGACGGTCTGATCGAACCCTCGGCCTCGCGCGACGTGCTGGGCCTGGCGCTGGCGCTGGCGGCGCGCCGTGCGTTGCCGAGTACGGCAACCCCTGTTTACCGCATGTAAGAGAACCTCTATGAACACCCCCACCTACGAGACCCTGCAACTGGTCGTCGACGCGCGCGGCGTGGCCCGCCTCACGCTCAACCGCCCCGACACTCATAACGCGCTCAACGCCACCCTGATCAGCGAGTTGCGCCGTGCCGTCGATTGGCTGGCCGTAGCGCCGGGCGTGCGCGCGGTGGTGCTCACCGGCACCGGCAAGACCTTTTGCGCCGGTGGTGACCTGGGCTGGATGCAGGACAACATGAAAAAGAGCCGGACCGAGCGCGTGGGCGAAAGCGGCGATCTGGCGCTCATGCTGCGCGCCCTGAACGAGCTGCCTATGCCCGTCATTGGCCGCATCAATGGCCCCGCGTATGGCGGCGGCGTCGGCATGATCTCTGTCTGTGACATCACGATCGCGGTCGATACCGGCATCTACTCGCTGACCGAGGTGCGCCTGGGCCTGCTGCCGGCCAACATCGCGCCCTACGTTGTGGCGCGCATGGGTGAAGCCAACGCCCGGCGCACCTTTCTGACGGCGCGCCGCATGAGCGCGGCAGAGGCGCAGCGCCTGGGCCTGCTCTCAGAAGTGGTGGCGGCCGATCAGCTCGACGCGGCCATTGAACGCGAACTCGCCGACCTGCTGCAGTGCGCGCCCGGCGCGGTGGCGGCCACCAAGAAGCTGGTGGCCTATGTGCAGGCGCACGATCTGCCCACCAACATGATCTACACCGCTGACAAGCTGGCCGACGCCTGGGAAACCGAAGAAGGGCGCGACGGCATTGCAGCCTTTTTTGGCAAGCGGCTGCCGGTGTGGCGGCAGGTCTGAGTGTTGGCATGAAGGCGTGCGACTGATGTTTAACACCCTCCTGATTGCCAATCGCGGGGAGATCGCCTGCCGCATCGCCCGCACCGCGCGCCGCATGGGCTTGCGCACGGTGGCGGTCTATTCCGACGCCGACCGCGAGGCGCTGCACGTGGCCCTGTGCGATACGGCCGTGCGCATCGGAGCGCCGGAGGCCGCGCGCAGCTACCTTGATGCCGCTGCCATCGTGGCCGCGGCGCGTGCCGCCGGTGCGCAGGCCATCCATCCGGGCTACGGCTTTTTGTCGGAAAGCCTGGCCCTGATTGACGCCTGCGAAGCCGTCGGGCTCATTTTTGTGGGCCCCTCGCGCGAAGCGATTCGGCGCATGGGCTCGAAGATCGAATCCAAGCGCATCGCGCTCGGAGCCGGCGTGCCGGTGGTGCCGGGCTACCACGCCGACGACCAGGACTCTGCGGTCTTGCAGGCGGCGGCCGGGGGCATCGGCTACCCGGTGCTGATCAAGGCCTCGGCCGGCGGCGGCGGCAAGGGCATGCGGGTGGTGCGCAGCGCGGCTGACTTCTCGGCCGCGCTGGATACCGTGCGACGCGAAGCGAAGGCTTCGTTCGGCGACGACCGCGTGCTGCTGGAACGCTACCTCGACGAGCCACGCCACCTCGAAGTGCAGTTGCTGGGCGACAAGCACGGGCATCTGGTCCATTTGTTCGAGCGCGAATGTTCGATCCAGCGCAACCACCAGAAAGTGATTGAGGAAGCGCCCGCGCCACACCTGCCTCCCGCCGTGCGCGAGGCCCTGTTTTCGCACGCGCTGACGATCGGGCACGCCATCGGCTACGACAGCACCGGCACCATCGAGTTCATCCACGACAGCCGCAGCGGCGACACCTTCTTCCTGGAAATGAACACCCGGCTGCAGGTCGAGCACCCGGTGACCGAGTTGACGGTCGGTATCGATTTGGTCGAATGGCAGCTGCGGGTGGCCACTGGTGAGCCGCTCGGCTTCGCCCAGCCGGACCTGACGCAGCGCGGCTGCGCGATCGAGGCGCGTGTCTGCGCGGAGAATCCGGCGGCGGGTTTCGCGCCCGAGATCGGCGCCCTGATCGACTACCGCGAGCCGCGCGGCGAGGGCGTTCGGGTCGACAGCGGCATGCGCAACGGCAGTCACGTTACGCCTTATTACGACTCCATGCTGGCCAAGGTAATTGCCCATGCCGACGACCGGCCGACCGCCGCACGGCGGCTCGCCACGGCATTGGACGACACGGTGCTGCTCGGCGTGCACAGCAACCTCGGTTTTCTGGCCGATCTGCTGCGCCATGACCACTTCGCGCAAGTACTCACCACACATTACATCGAACGCGCCTTTCCCACAGGCTGGCAGCCGCGCACGGACGATGGGCTGGCCATCGCGGCTGCCGCCGTGCACGGCGTGCTGATCAAACAGGCGACGGCCGGGCGCTCGGCCTGGCAGTCGCTCGGGGCCTGGCGCGCGGCCGGCGCTGGGAGTGGCACTGGCAGCACACAGGTGCTGCTCGAAGACGAGCAGCGCTGCGTGCATGAAGTCAGCGTCTCGCCGCAGGGTGACAGCTGGCGTGTGTGCGTCGGCGATCGGGAGTTGACCCTGGCGGCGGTATTGGTCGGCGACACCCTGGCGTTGCAGTGCGACGGCCTGACGGTTCGCTTCACGGTGGCGGTGGAGCAGCACGCCAAGCAAGGCGAACGCGTGTGGCTCTCTGGCCTGAGCGGCACGTGGGCCTGGCGCCGGCTCGATCGCTGGCAGCGCGCACTCAAGGGCGCGGCGGGTGCCGATGAGCTGGGCGGCAATCTCCTGCTCGCCCCCATGCCCGGTCTGGTGACGCAGGTGCAGGTCAGTGTAGGCATGAGTGTGAACGCGGGCGACACGCTGGTGCAGATGGAAGCTATGAAGATGGTGCATACGCTGAGCGCGGTAGCGCCGGGACGTGTGGCCGAGCTGCGTTGCCGCGTCGGCGACGCGGTGCGCGGTGGTGATGTGCTGGCGATCATGGAAACAATCGAATCCGAGGAAAAGCAATGAACGAGCCGATTTATTTTGACGAGCAACACCGGCAGTTCCGGGACAACCTGCGCCGCTTTGTCGAGCAGGAAGTAGTGCCGCACGCCGCGCTCTGGGAAGATCAGGGCATGGTGCCGCGCGCGCTGCTGCGCAAGATGGGCGAACTGGGCTATCTGGGCATACGCTACGACGAAAAGTACGGCGGCTCGAAACTCGACACCGTGTACAGCGCCATCCTGGCCGAAGAACTCGGCCGTTCCACTTACGGCGGCTTCGCCGTGACGGTGATGGTGCACACCGACATGGCCTCGCCGCACCTGGCCAACTTTGGCACGCCAGAGCAGCTCGCACGCTACCTGCCGCCCATCATCGGTGGCGAGAAGATCTGCGCTGTGGCGGTCACCGAGCCCGATGCCGGCTCCGACGTGGCCGGCATCCGCACACGCGCGGTGCGCGACGGTGAGCACTGGGTCATCAACGGAAGCAAGATGTTCATCACCAACGGCGTGCATGGCGACGTGTACTTTGTCGCCGCCAAGACCGATCCGAGCGCCAAGGGTTCGCGCGGTATCTCGATCTTCATCGTCGAGAAGGGCACCCCGGGTTTTCGGGTCGGGCGTGCGCTCAACAAGAGCGGCTGGCTGTGCAGCGACACCGCCGAGCTGGTGTTCGAGGACTGCCGCGTGCCGTCCGCCAACCTGCTGGGCGAAGAGAACAAGGGCTTCTACCAGATCATGCGCAACTTCCAGAACGAGCGCATGGTGCTAGGTGCGCAGGTGATGGGCGAGGCCGCACGCGCGATCGAGCTGACGCTGGCCTATGTGCGCGAGCGCAAGGCCTTCGGCGCCACGCTGTGGGACAAGCAGGCGATTCGCCAGCGCATGGCCATGCGGGCAGCGCAGGTGGCGGCGGCCCGCCAGTTGGTTTACCACGCGGCCTGGCTGGACGCGCAGGGGCGCGACTGCGTCAAGGAGGTGTCGATGGTCAAGGCGCTGTGCGGCGAGCTGGTCAACGATGTGGTCTATGACTGCCAGCAGTTCCACGGCGGCTTCGGCTACATGCGCGAGGCCGCGATCGAGCGTATGGTGCGCGACGCACGCGTCCAAGCTATCGGTGGCGGTGCCACCGAGGTCATGCTCGAAGAAGTGGCGAAACGGTTGTGAACATGAGCACCTCTCGAGCTACTTCAGTCATTGACGGGTTGGTCGAGCTGCCTCTGAAGGAGGTCCTGCCCGGCATCCTGATGTTCACGCTGCCGGTGGACTATGGCATCGACCACGTCAACATCTACCTGATTCGCGACAGCGAGGGTTGGTGCCTATTCGACACGGGTGCCGATTGCGAGGCGGCGCGGGCCTTGTGGCTGCGCGCATTGGAAGGCCCGCTGGCGGCTGGCTTGACGCGCATCATCGTCTCGCACCACCACCCCGACCACCTCGGGCTGGCGGTGTGGCTGCACGAGCGCACCGGGGCTCCGATCCTGATGCGCGAGGAGGAGGTGGCGGTGGCGCGGCAGACGCACGTGGTCAGCATCGATGACCGCGCTTACTGTATCGACTTCATGTGCCGCCATGGGGTGGCGCCGGAAGATGCGCATCAGGTGGTGGGCGGGGTGTTGCAAAGCAATATGGCCTGTGCCGTGCCGACTCGCGTCGAGCCGCTCGAAGCCGGCCAGACCTTGCACATCGGCGATCATGCTTTCGACGTGCTGGTGCTTGGTGGACACAGCATTGCCCAAATCTGCTTGTACGAGCCCAAGCTGAAATTGCTGCTCACGGGCGACCAGTTGCTCGAGCGCATCACACCCAACATTGGTGTCTGGCCCTATGGCGAAACCGATCCGCTGCCACGTTACCTGGATAGCCTGCGCACCATTGCGGGACTGGACATCGAGTACGTCTTGCCAGCCCACCACGGCGTCTACCACGCCGGGGTCGAGCGCGCGCATGGACTGGTGGCGCACCACCAGAGGGCACTGCGCAAGTTCTTGGCGCGTCTGGGCGAGGGGGGCATGAATGCCACCGAACTCGGCTACGCCGTTTATGGCGCGCAGAGCGACCCGCTGCATGCTTACCTGGCCATGGGCGAAACCCTGGCGCACCTGCTGTGGCTGCAGCGTGCCGGCCATGTGCGCCATGAAGAAACGCCAGCCGCGACCCGCTGGTATCCGGTGACGGCGGCCAGCGAAGAGCCCACCCTCACCTTGTCTGGAGACATGTCGAGATGACAGAAACACACATCATCAAAGAAGAAGAAATCGCCAAGCGATGGCAAAAGTTCGCCCATGTGTCGCCGTATAACCGCGAACTGGGCTTCCTGCCGCACGCGGTGCACACCGACTGGTGCGTGCTCAAAGTCGAGTACCAGGAAGCACTGGTGGGCGATCCGCAGACCAGGGTTTTGCATGGCGGAGTCATCACTGCGCTGCTCGACGCCGCGCTCGGATTCGCGATTTTCGTCAAGCTGCCGGAGATACGGCCGATGGCCACGCTGGACTTGCGCATCGACTACCTCAAGCCCGCGACGCCCGGGCGGGCGATTCTGGGGGGAGCCGTTTGCTACAAGTTGACTGCAGAACTGGCGTTCGTCCGTGGCGCCGCTTACCACGACACGTTGGACGACCCAATAGCCACCGCAGTCGGCATTTACATGTTTACTTCCGGGCGACCGGTATTGCGCAACGAGGATGTGCCACGATGAAATGGACCGAACAAATTGACCATGCGCGCGCCCAGGGTGACTGGAGCGAAGTGATCCAGGCGGTGCCCTTTGCGCGTTTTCTGGACCTGCGCATTGATGTCAAGGGCGAGGAGTTCACCTGCGTCTTGCCTTTCCAGGAAAAACTGATAGGCAACCCCATGCTGCCGGCTCTGCATGGCGGTGCCACCGGAGGGTTTCTGGAATGCGCCGGATTGTTCTACCTGCTGTGGCACATGGACAGCCGGGACTTGCCCAAGACCATCGATTTCAACATTGATTACCTGCGCTCGGGCCGTCCGCAGGACACCTATGCCAACGTCGTGATGGTCAAGCTGGGCCAGCGTGTGGCGAACCTGCGCATCCAGGCATGGCAATCCAGCCCCGATAAGCCCATCGCCCTTGGCCACGGCAATTTCATGCTGCGAGCCTGAGGGTGCAGAAAGGAAATGTCCATCATGTCTCAATCTACCTACCGTTCCGTGTTCCGCCCTGGCC
Source organism: Pseudomonadota bacterium (assembly GCA_040385485.1). Classification (GTDB taxonomy): domain Bacteria; phylum Pseudomonadota; class Gammaproteobacteria; order Burkholderiales; family Burkholderiaceae_C; genus Hydrogenophaga. Next base: position 77,722 of record JAZKHJ010000006.1, read on the forward strand.
TGTTTGTTGGTCAAACCGTTATCGTCACCGGTGGTGGCAGTGGCATTGGCCGCTGCACCGCGCACGAACTGGCCAACCTAGGGGCCAGCGTCGCGCTTGTCGGTCGCCGCGTCGAGAAGCTGGAAGCTGTGCAAGCTGAAATCACGCAGGCCGGCGGCCGGGCCAGTATCCACGCTTGCGACATTCGCGACGAGGCGGGCGTCAAGGCCATGATCGCCGACGTGATCGCACAGCACGGCAAGATCGATGGTCTCGTCAACAACGCGGGTGGCCAGTACCCGCAGCCGGTCAAGGACATCAGCCTGAAGGGCTGGGATGCGGTGGTGCGCAGCAACCTCACCGGCGGCTTCCTGGTGGCGCGCGAAGCCTTCAACCAGTCCATGGAGTTCCATGGCGGCGCCATTGTCAACATCATCGCCGACATCTGGGGCGGCATGCCGACCATGGCGCACAGCGGTGCGGCGCGTGCCGGCATGCTGTCGTTCACCGAGACGGCGGCTTGCGAATGGGCCTGCGCCGGCGTGCGTGTCAACGCCGTGGCACCGGGCTGGATTGCCAGCAGCGGCTTTGATACCTACAGCCCCGAGATGCAGGCCGAACTGCGCAGCCTGAAGACCAAGGTGCCGCTGCAACGTTATGGCACCGAGGCCGAGATTTCGGCGGCGATTGTGTTTTTGCTGTGCGAGGCGGCGGCTTTCATCACGGGTTCTTGCATTCGGGTCGATGGTGGCGTGCCCAATGCCCGACCGACCTGGAAATTGCAGGCTCATGATCGATCCAAACCCTTCAATGGCTTTGCGCTGGCCGAACCGCCAAAGTGCCTGAGCGTCAAGGATCAATGACATGGAAGTGACTATGCAAACCCCAATCACCCCTTCGAACGATCCGTCGGCTTATCTCGCGCCCGGCCGCTACGTGGACAGCGATCACTCGGCGGTGATCGCGTTCGCGCACCGGGTGGCCGACCCTGCCATGGCGCCGCGCGAGATCGCAGTCAAGCTCTATTACGCCGTGCGTGACGAGTTTCTCTACGACCCCTACTGCTTTGACACCACGGTCGAGGGTTTGAAGGGCAGTCGCGTGATCGAGGCCGGGCGTGGCTTTTGCGTGCCCAAGGCGGCGCTGCTGGCAGCGGCAGCCCGCGTCCTGGGCGTGCCGGCACGGCTGGGCTATGCCGACGTTCGCAACCACCTGAGCAGCAAGCGCCTGCAAGACATGATGGGCACCGATCTGTTCGTCTTTCACGGTTACACCGAGCTGTGGGTTGACGGGCAGTGGCTCAAGGCCACGCCCGCCTTCAACCGCTCCTTGTGCGAGAAGGCCGGTATCCATCCACTGGAATTCGATGGCCGCGCCGATTCGGTCTTTCATGAATTCGATGTCAGCGGCCGCAGGCACATGGAGTATGTGCACGACCACGGCACTTACGCCGACTTGCCGCGCGATGAACTGCTGGCCTCTTGGCGCGCACATTACAAAACCTTCGCCGACTGGGGACAGACCGCGGACAGCGGGGCCGACTTCGCCCAGGAAGTGGGGCCGTCATCATGACGACGCGCCGGGAATTTCCCGGCTTTGCCGGTGGCTCTCTGGTGGCCGACGTCTATGGCCCAGTCGGCGCGCCCACGGTGTTGCTGCTGCACGGTGGCGGGCAAACCCGCCATGCATGGGGCAAGGCGGCAAAGGTGCTGGGCGATGCGGGTTGGTACACCGTGGCGCTGGACTTGCCGGGCCACGGCGACAGCGCCTGGGCCAAGGATGGCGATTACCGCATCGAGACGCTGGCCGACACCATGTGCTGCATCTGGCGCGAACTGGGCACACCGCTGGCGGTGGTCGGTGCCTCGCTGGGTGGCCTCATCAGCATGGCCACCGTGGGCCGCGCCGATGCGCCGCCGATCAACGCGCTGGTGCTGGTGGACATTGCGCCGCGCATGGAAGAAGTCGGTGTCGAGCGCATCGTGCGCTTCATGCGGGCTCGGCCCGATGGTTTTGCGTCACTTGAAGAGGCCGCCCAGCATATCGCCGCCTACCGGGGCCGACCCATGGAAGGACCGGTTGAGGGGCTGAAGAAAAACCTGCGCATGAATGCGCAAGGTCTCTGGAATTGGCATTGGGACCCGCAACTGATGAGCGAGGCCAACCACAACCACCGGCGCGATGCGGACGGCTACGAGCGCGCTTTGCGCGGCCTGCAGGCGCCCACTTTGCTGCTGCGCGGCCAGCGCAGCGACGTCATCAGCGAAGAAGATGCGCGCGCCCTGGTGCAAACCCTGCCGCGGGCGCGTTTTATCGATCTGAAGGGTGCTGGTCACATGATCGCTGGTGATGCCAACGACGCCTTCGCCGCCAGCGTGGCGGCGTTTCTGCACGAAGTGATGCCGTCGACACAGTCCCCGTCGGGTGAAATCTGAACCAGGAGCCTGAAATGAGTTTGCGATCTTTTACGCTGCACGATCTCATCAACCGCAACGCGCGGTTGTACGGATCGAACACCGCTCTGGTGTTCGGCAATCAGCGGATCACGCACGCCCAGTACGCCGGGCGCACAGCGCGCCTGGCAGCCGGTCTGGCGGACGCAGGCGTGGGCCAGGGTGACCGGCTGGCGATACTGGCCCCCAACTGCCTGGAATACGTCGATCTGTTCGGCGCCGCAGCCCAGTTGGGCGCGATCGTGGTGCCGATCAACTGGCGGCTGTCGGCCGAGGAGGTCGCCTATGTCATCGAGGACGTGGCACCGCGGGTGCTGATCGTGGCCGATGAATTCCAGGCCCTGCTGCCGCAGCGCGGTTTGGACGACACGCTGCGCTACACGCTGGGCGCCGCGCCAGCGCCATGGCAACCCGTCAGTGAGCTGTATCGGGAGTGCGATACGCAGGCGGCGGATCTGCCCGGTCTGGCCGACGACAGCGGTTTGCTCATCATCCACACCGCCGCCGTGGGCGGTCGGCCGCGCGGCGCGCTGCTCTCGCACCGCGGCCTGATTGCCGCCAGCCTGCAGACGCAACTGGCCTGGCACCTGACGCCGACGGACGTCAATCTGGGCGTTTTGCCGCTGTTTCACGTGGCCGCCATCGGCTTCATGCTGGCCACGCAGCAGGCGGGCGGGGCGACGCTGCTGTTGACACGTTTCGATCCGCCCAGTCTGGTCAAACATATCGACGAGGACGGGGGCAGCCTGATCGGCACCTTTCCACCGATGCTGGGTGCCCTGCTGGACGCCGCAGCCGCCCAAGGCTCTTCACTGGCCAGGTTGCGCGTGGTGTCGGGGATCGATGTGCCCGAGACCATCGCGCGCTTGCGCACCACCTGTCCCCAGGCGACCTTCTGGAGTGCCTACGGCCAGACCGAGACCTCGGGCTCGGTCAGCCTGGCGCCATTTGACGAGCGCCCCGGCAGCGCCGGGCGTCCCACCGCGCTGAACATGGTCGCGGTGGTGGACGAACTGGACCGCCCGTTGCCCACAGGCGCCACCGGCGAAATTGTGGTGCGGGGGCCGATGGTGTTCCAGGGCTACTGGCGCTGTGAAGCAGACAACGCCTTCACGCTGCGCAACGGCTGGCACCACACGGGCGACATGGGGCGCGTCGATGCCGAGGGCTACCTCTGGTACAGCGGGCGTTCACCGGCCAAGGAGTTGATCAAGCCGGGGGGCGAGAACGTTTATCCGGCTGAAGTCGAGCGGGTCATTATGGAGCACCCGGCGCTGGCGCAGGTGGTGGTCCTCGGTGTGCCGGACGTTCAGTGGGGCGAGGCGGTCAAGGCTGTCTGCGTGCTGAAGGCGGGGTGCACGCTGAGTGCCGAGGAGTTGATCGAGTTTGTGGGCGGTCGCATCGCACGCTACAAAAAACCCAAGCACGTGGTGTTTGTATCGGCACTCCCCTTGGGCGGTGCCGATAGCATTGACCGCGCGGCCGTCAAGGCCGCGCACGGTGGCGCCTGATGGCCATGTCAGCCCGGTGTGCTCAAACCGCCGTTGACGCTGAGCGTCTGGCCGGTGATGGCATCGGACTCCGGTCCGGCCAAGAACGCCGCCGAGTTGGCGATGTTCTGGCAATGCACTGGAAACAGCATGCGCTTGCGCGGGTTCTCGATCATGCCCGCACCATGGCCGTCTTCGAGCGCTGGCGAGCCCGGACCCCAGCGCGGCTCGGCATCCCAGATGTAGCTCATCGCCACCGCGTTGACGCGAATGCCGTCGCGCCCCTGTTCACGTGCCAGCACGCGGCACATTTGCATCATGCCGCCTGTGGCACCGCCAATGAAAGATTCGCCGACCGTGGCCACGCGGCCCGCGGCGGTACCCACCGCGACGATCTTGCCGCGACCGTGCAGTGCCATGACGCGGGCGGCCGCCTGGATCGCATACACGCGGGTGAGCCAGTGGGCGCGGATGTAGTTGTCGAAGCCGCCGTCGCGCATTTCCTTGAAAAGGCGAAAGAACGGCAAGTCGGCACTGGCATCTGCGCCGCTGGCCACCAGGATGTCAAGGCGACCGTGGCGCTCGGCAACTCGATCCACCATGGCATGAACCGCATCGCTATTGGTCAGGTCGGCTTGTTCAAACGTGGCGCTGTAGCCGTTCGCAGCGATCTCGTTGATCACCGCCTGCCCGGCTTCGGGATTGCGGCCGTTGACGACCACGTGCGCGCCGCGCCGCGCCAACTCCAGCGCTATGGCACGACCGATGAAGGCCGTGGCACCGGTGACGAGGGCGATCTGGCCCTGAAGTGGACCGCCAGTCAAGGGTGCTGGGTTCATCCGCTGTTCTCCGGCGCTGGATACATAAAAACCCGACTTTGTCAAAACAGCGGGACAGGCCGATCGAGGGATTGCCCGCAGAGGACCACTTTCATCCATCACCACCCCCCATCCATCACCGGACTTCAAAATGACCAAGCTGACCGACAGTGCCAAGTCGCATCATTTCAAGACGCACCGGCGCACCATCAGCGAAACCGACATCGTCACCTTCGTCAATGTGGTCGGCTTGCATGAACCATTTTTCATCGACATGGAGTACATCCGGGAGAACATGACCGGATCGCATCGCAGCCGCTTTGCGCCCGGCCCGATGGTCATCTCGCTAGGCATGGGGCTGCTGGCGACTTACGTGGCGGGCATCATCAAGGGCACGCTCAAAGGCCACGAAGTCGGCCCGTTCGGCGGTATGACCGGCGTACAGGCGCGCCTGCGCGGTGCGCTGTTTCCGGGCGACACCATTCATGTCGAAGGGGAGGCCCGGTTGCTCCCCACGACCTCGCGCGGCTACACCCTGATGGAGTTGCAACATTTGGTGATCAATCAGCGTGGCGAGACCATTGCCGACTTCACTGAAACCATTACTTTTTTGCCTGCTGCTCCGGCTCCATGAATTTTGAACTTTCGTGAGTCGTTTGCCTGTGGCAGCCCGTCTACGACTCGCGACGTCAAAGGGCCGGATCAACAGTACAGACCGGGTGGACCGGGATATTCAACACTAGGAAACTTCCAACTATGACAAAACGAGAAGCTGTGATCGTCGGCGTTGCCGACCTGCCACTGAAGGACGGCAAGGTCCTTGCGCCCATGTCGGTCCTGCAGGCCCAGGCGCTGGTCGCCCGCGACGCCTTGAAGGACGCCGGCATCGCCATGCACGAAGTCGATGGGTTGCTGACCGCCGGCATGTGGGGGGTGCCCGGTCCGGGCCAGTTGCCGACCGTGACGCTGTCGGAGTACCTGGGGATTACGCCGCGCTTCGTCGACGGCACCAACATCGGCGGCTCGGCCTTCGAGGCGCATGTGGCGCATGCCGCCACCGCCATCGAGGCTGGCCGCTGCGAGGTGGCGCTGATCACTTACGGTAGCCTGCAGAAGAGCGAGATGAGCCGCAACCTCGCCGGGCGCCCGGCGGTGCTGACCATGCAGTACGAGACGCCTTGGGGCATGCCCACGCCGGTGGGCGGCTATGCGATGGCGGCCAAGCGCCACATGCACGAATATGGCACCACCTCCGAGAACCTGGCCGAGATCGCGGTGGCCACGCGCAAGTGGGCGGCGCTCAATCCGGCGGCCACCATGCGCGAGCCGCTGTCGATCGAGGATGTGCTCCAGAGCACGATGATCTCCGACCCGCTGCACCTGCTCGATATCTGTCTGGTCACCGACGGTGGTGGCGCGTTGGTCATGACCACCGCCGAGCACGCCAAGGCGCTCGGTCGCAAGCCGGTGTTCGTGCGCGGTTACGGCGAATCACACACCCACTGGACCATCGCCGCCATGCCCGACCTAGCGCGCCTGACGGCCGCCGAAGTGGCCGGTCGGGACGCCTTTGCCATGGCGGGCATCCGGCATGACGCCATTGACGTGGTTGAGGTCTATGACTCGTTCACCATCACCGTGCTGCTGACGCTCGAAGCGCTGGGCTTTTGCAAGCGTGGCGAGGGTGGAGCCTTTGTCGCCAACCAGCGCACCGCGCCGGGCGGTGTATTCCCGCTTAACACCAACGGCGGCGGTCTGTCTTACGCACACCCCGGCATGTACGGCATCTTCCTGCTGATCGAGGCGGTGCGCCAGTTGCGCGGTGAATGCGGCCCGCGCCAGATCCAGGACGCCGTGACCGCGCTGGTCCACGGCACCGGCGGCACGCTCTCCAGCGGTGCCACTTGCATTCTCTCCACCCGGTGAACACCATGTACGACAAACCCCTGCCCGTCATCGATGGCGAGAGCCGCTCCTATTGGGACGCCCTGAAACAACATCGCCTGACACTCAAGCGCTGCCATGACTGTGGCAAGCACCATTTCTATCCGCGCGTCCTGTGCCCGCACTGCCATTCCGACGCCGTCGAATGGGTCGATGCGCGCGGCACCGGCACCATTTACAGCTACACCATCGCGCGCCGGCCGGCCGGTCCGGCCTTCAAGGCCGACACCCCCTACGTGGTGGCGGTGATCGACCTCGACGAGGGCGCGCGCATGATGACCAACATCGTCACCGACGATGTGGAGGCGGTGCGCATCGGCCAGCGTGTGACGGTGCAGTACGACGACGTGACCGACGAGGTCACGCTGCCGAAGTTCCGGCTGTTGTAGCGCCGAGGTTTCCCATATGGACTTCACCATCGATCCCGATACCGTGGCGATTGCCGAGGCAGTGCTGCGCTTCGTGGAGCGCGAAGTGCTGCCACTGCAGCAGCGCCACCACGATCTGCTGGGCAGCGAACGCACTTTGTTCGACGCCAGCGGCCGTTATGTGCCCGAGGCGCTGGCGCTGCGCCAGCAGGTGCGCAAGCGCTCCGCGGAACTGGGCTTCTACACCTTGTTCGGCGACGAAAAACTGGGTGGTGGCGGGCAGGGCGCGCAGGTCATGGCCCATGTGCAGGAGAGCCTCAACCACTGCGTGGGTCCGGCCCAGCCGCTGGTGCAGACGGTGGTGCTGCCCTCGCCCTTCACCAACGGTCTGTCGCCTGTGCTGCGGCATCTGAAGCCGGACATCTTCGCGCAGTATCGCGACGACATCGCCAGCGGCGACAAGACCCTGTGTTTTGGTCTGAGCGAGCCCGATGCGGGCTCCGATGTATTCGGCATGCAAACCCGCGCCGTGCGCGACGGTGACGAATGGGTGCTCACCGGCACCAAGCAGTGGATAACCAACTCGCCCTACGCCGATTACGCCATGGTGTTCGCGCTGACCGACCCCGAAGCCGCAGCGCGCCACAAGGGTGGTGTCACCGGTTTCTTCGTCGACACGCGCGCGTCAGGTTTTTCAGTGCCGCGCATCATCAACACCATGGGTCACCTAGGCGGCGACACCGGCGTCATCGTGCTCGACGGCGTGCGTGTGCGCGACGACCACCGGCTCGGCGACGTCGGGCACGGCTTGGCGGTGGCCATGGACGGCGTCAACGCCGGGCGCATGGGCATGGCTGCATCCTGCCTGGGCTTGGCCCGCTGGGCGCTGGACCAGGCGGTGGACTACGCCAAGGTGCGAAAAACCTTTGGCGTGCCCATTGCCGAGCACCAGGCCATCCAGCTCATGCTGGCCGACAGCGCGATGGACATCTACGCTGCCAAGACCATGATTCAGAACTGTGCCTGGCGCCTGGACAGCGGCCGCTCAGCCAACGCACAGGTCAGTATGGTCAAGGCATTTTCGACCGAGATGCTGGGGCGCGTGATGGACCGCAGCATCCAGATCCACGGCGGCATGGGCCTGACCAACGAACTGCGCCTGGAAGAGGGCTACCGCTTCGCCCGCGTGATGCGTATACCCGACGGTACGGGCGAAATCCAGCGCCGCACCGTCGCGCGCCAACTGCTGACTGGACAGGCCGACCTGTAGGCTGTGTGGATCCTCTGCAATGCCCAACCCGGAGGCAGATTGACATGATGAAAAAGAACGAAATGAAGGAACACGAACTGTTTGCGGGAGGCCATCGGCTGGCCGCCACCACCTGGGGTGATGTGGGCAACGGGCAGCCGACCATCGTGATGATGCATGGCGGTCTGGACTGCATCACCACCTGGAAAGACCTGCCTCAGGTGTTGGCCGAAGCCAGCGGCTGGCCGGTGCTGGCCTATGACCGGTATGGTTATGGGCGATCCGAGAGTCTGGTGGGTGGGCGCGAGCCCAGCTACCGGCGTGAAGAGGCTGGGCCGGTGCTTGGCGAGGTGTTGCGCCACTTTGGAATCCACAAGGCGTTGATGTTCGGCCACAGTGATGGAGGAGCCATGTCGGTGCTGGCTGCGGCGGCGCATCCTGAGCTGGTATGCGGCGTTTTTGCCTGCTCGCCAACCATGGCTGTGGATCAGTTCATGGTGGACGCCATGGCCGTCGCGCGGCGCGCGTTTGAGCAAGACGGCTTGCGCGAAAAACTTCGTCGCCACCATGGCGACAACACCGACACCATGTTCTGGGGCTGGTACGAGCCCTGGGCCAGCCCGCAGGCACTTCAATGGGACATGAGCGTCGAGCTTGCCGCAGTGCGTTGTCCGGTCTCCGTGTTGTTCGGCAATGACGATGAATATGGCTGGCGGCCCAGCGCGATTGCATTGTTTCGCCACGGTCTGATGCCGCTTGAAGTGACGGCGCTGCCTGGAGTTGGTCACCATCCGCAGCAGCTGGCCCGTGGGGAGACCAGGAGCATGTTGCAGCGCTTGTTTTGCCGCATTGGGCGCAGCCCTTCCGCGGAGAGCAAAAACGCCGACCAATGAGGGGTATTGCACGTCTCTTTTTTTTCCGCACGCCAGCCTGCCCGCACCAATAAACGCTGTTAGTGTCGATCAGCGCACGCTTGGCGAGCCAGCATGCCTGCCAGCGGCGAGAGGTCGGTCAGTTCGTCGAGCCGTGCCACCAGGTCTATCAGCTCGTCGCACTCGTCAGGTATGAGCACAGACTTGACCAGCAGGCGAAACTTTTCCTCCAGGCGCTGCTGCTGCTCCAGCAGGTCGCTGGCTGGGCGCCCACTGTCGTAGCGTTGGCGCAGCACTGTGCCGCTCTGAGTCTCGATCACCACCTCGCTGAGGGTGAGGTCCGGGCATTGAGGTGCGAGCAAAACCTGCACCCGATCACGCAGCGCCACCACCTCGGGCGCGTATACGGCTTCGTCACTGAACGCGTCCAATCCGGCGGTGTCGACCCCGGCCAGCGCCATCGCTACCGTGTGACGGAGACTGAACTTGGCCTCCAGCCCGGTGCGCGGCTCCGCGATGTTGCATACACCCTCGCAGGCGGAACTGGCACGCACCGTCACGCGGCACACGTCATCAACCCGCAGTGCGTGTTGCAGGCGCAAGTGGCTCGCGGCCTCAATGGCGGCATGTGTGCCATAACAGGCGGCGTGGAACTTGAACAGGTTGTGGCGCAGATGCCAGCCGCCGTTCGGCGTGGCCACCGCAGCTCCCAGCGACGCGGTACCACCGTGCGTGGCGATGAGGCCTTGCGGACATTCAATCGCATCGGCACGGCTGGTGAAGCCGCGTGCGGCCAACTGGGCCGCCTGCAGGCCGTCGGCACTGGCCCGCCCGGCATGCAAGGGTTTGCACATGGTGCCGAACATCGATTTCAGCCCAGCCGCCATGGTGCTGGCGATGCCCAGCGCGGTCGCGGTGTCGTCGGCATCGAGTTGCAGCAAGCGTGCGCAGGCGGCGGCCGCACCGAGCGTGCCTAGCGTGGCTGTGGTGTGGAAGCCGTTGGAATACTGTGCGTCGCCGCACACCAACCCCAACTGGCACATGGTTTCGTAGCCGGCGGCGAAGGCCGTCATGAAGTCGCGTCCGCTGGCGCCGCGCGATTCGGCCAGGGCGAGCAAGGCCGGGATCAGGACCACCGAGGGGTGGCCGGTGCAGGCCATGTTGACGTCGTCATAGTCGAGTGCGTGCGAGGCCGAGCCATTGATCAATGCCGCCTGCCGGCTGGAGGTCGTCATGGCGTGCCCGACGACGGTGGCCTGGGCATGCCCACCCTGTTCACGGGCTTCTTCGGCCAGCATGTGAACCAGTGGCTCGCACGCGCCAGCCAGCGTCACCCCGATCCAGTCGAGCAGGCATTGCCGGACCCGCAGGCGCACGTCCTCCGGGAGATCGGTGTAGCACAGGTCAGCGCAGCGCGCGGCCAGTTCCCGCGTGATGTCAGCGATTTGGATAGCGGACGACGGTGCGGGTTTTCTGGTTGTGGTCATGCTCATTTCAGTGCCCCTTCCAGACCGGTTTGCGCTTTTCCCGGAAAGATTGCGGGCCTTCCAGGGCATCTTCACTGAGGTAGACGGCATCAAACGCTCGGTTGGAGGCGCGCAGCGCGGCGGTGCGGCCCATCTCGGTGGACAGGCGCACCATTTCTTTGGCCGCGCGCACCGTCAGTGGCGCATTGGCCATGAGCCGGGTCGCCAGCTCTTTGGCCCCTTGCAATGCTTGCCCCTTGGGCATCAGGCGGTTGATGTAGCCGAGTTCGTAGGCGCGCTGCGCTGTCAGCGGGTCGCCGGTCATCGCGACTTCCATCAGAATGCGCTGCGGCAGCATGTGGATGACCGGCGAGGCCCACGGCATGCCGCGCCCGACCTTGGCCTCCGTGATGGCGAATTTGGCGGTTTGGTCGGCCACGCACAGGTCGCACATCTGCGAGAGCAGCCAACCGCCTGCATAGGCATAGCCCTGCACGGCAGCGATGACGGGCTTGGTGACCTCGATGTTGTCGCCGAGCACGGCGATGAAGCCCGCTGGCGGGATGCGCAGTTGAGTGTCTGCGGCTTCCACCAGGTCCATGCCGGCGCAGAAATTGTCACCGGCGCCGGTGAGGATGGCCACCTGCGCCTGCCCGTCAGCTTCGAAGCGGCGCCAGACCTCAAAAAAGCCTTCGCGCACGGCGCGATTCAGCGCATTGCGGCGCTCGGGCCGGTTGATGGTGATGACGGCAATGCCGTCGTTCACTTCGTAAAGCAGTTCATTGTTCATGGGGGTGTCTCCTTTTGAAGTTTGTGCCTGTTACCGCGAGCGGCGGGTCTGGGGCATTGGTCTGGCTTGATTCGTTGCCACCTCACGCGATTCCGGTCCCGCACGGTAGCCGAGTGCCCCCGAGATGCTTGCGGCGAGTTCCATCACCAGGTGCTGCAGCGCATCGGCGACGGCGCGACCGCGCTCGATCGGCGCGGCGATGATCAGCGCTGCGTTCACGCGCCCGTCAGGTTCGAAGATCGGGGCCGAAAAGCCGGCAACGTCAGGTGTCACTTCTCCGAATGTGACCGCCACCCCTCTCACCCGGGCTTCCTCGATGATCCGCGCCAGTTGCGCCGGGTCGGTGACCGAGTGCTCGGTCATGGCCCGCAGATCGGCCCGGCGCAGGTAGTCACGCCGCCATGCCTCTTCCTGGAACGCGAGCAGCACGCGCCCGGCGGACGAGGCAAACAGCGGCCGTGTCGTGCCGACTGGCACGGCGTATCGAATCGTCCGGGTGCTCTCGAAGATCGGGTTGTAGACGAGCCGATCTGCGGTGCGGTCGATTCTGGCGATCAGGGCGGTCTCGCCGGATCGCGCCACTGCCTCCCGCAGGAAGGGCAGGGCCACAACGTCGAGCGAGCGGGCCGACACCAGAGATGCCCCTAGTGAGAACGCCTCGGGGCCCAGTTCATACAGGTCATTGCTGCGCTGCAGGTAGCCATGCGCCGTGAGGCCGCGCAACAGCGAGAGTACGCTGGTTTTTGGTGCATTCAACGCCAAGCACAACGGGGTCAGGGCCAAGCCAGCAGGGCGGTCGGCCAGTATCCGCAGCAGCCGCAGCACGCGGGTCACGGCCATGGGAGAAGCCTCCGCGCGGGTATTGATGCCTGTGCATTCGCGCAAGCTGGCCGTGGGCATGTTCATAGAATCGAAGCCTCCTTGTGTTCTGATATGGGAACATTTGTTTGGTAATCAGAATATCGTTAGGATGGACGGCCGTCAATCCGGTTTTTCCTCAGCACTCGGCGCTGAGGCAGCCTGGCATCGAGAAATCAGAGGAGACACAGATGACAAGCCAACACAAGCAGGCAGCACCCGCCGGGCCACTCGAGGGCGTGCGGGTGATCGACCTCAGCGCGGTGCTGATGGGGCCCTACGCCACCCAGATCTTTGGCGACCATGGCGCGGACGTGATCAAGATTGAATCCCCTGAGGGCGACTCGACACGCTGGATCGGCCCCGGACGCCATCCCGGCATGGGTCCGCTGTTCCTGCACCTGAACCGCAACAAGCGCAGCGTGGCGCTTGACCTCAAATCGCCGGAGGGCGCGGCTGCGATGCGGCGCCTGATCGAAGGCGCCGATGTCTTCGTGCACAACCTCCGCCCGGCCTCCATCGCCCGGCTCGGGCTGGACTACGAGAGCATCTCGATGATCAATCCACGCATCATCTGGTGCGGCGTGTACGGTTACGGCGAGGACGGTCCCTACGCCGGCCGCCCGGCCTATGACGACCTGATCCAGGGCGCGGTCGGCATCGCCGCCTTACAGCAGCAAAGCGGGGCGAGCGAGCCGCGCTACGTGCCGCTGACGATTGCCGACCGCATGGTCGGCCTGCATGCAGCGCACAGCGTGGCCATGGCGCTGTACGGGCGCGAGCGCAACGGACGCGGCTGCCGCATCGATGTGCCGATGTTCGAAACCATGGCCAGCGTGGTGCTTTCGGACCACCTATATGGGCGCACCTTCGAGCCGCCCAGTGGTGACGCTGGCTACGTGCGGCTGTTGTCGCCCGGGCGCCGGCCATACGAAACCAGCGACGGCTACATCTGCGCGCTGGTATACAACGACGGCCACTGGCAGCGTTTTCTGCATGCCATCGAGCGCGACGATTTGCGGGTCGATCCGCGCTTCGCCGACTTGGCCAGCCGCACCCGCCACATTGACGAGGTGTACGGCTTTCTGGGCCAGACGCTATGCGTGCAAAGCACCGCGCACTGGTTGGAGCTGTTCGAAGACATCGACGTGCCGGCGGTGCCTCTGAACACCGTCGAATCACTGTTGGATGACCCACACTTGGCGGCGGTGGGCTTCTTCCGTCAGGTCGAGCACCCGAGCGAAGGAGCGATGCGTACCTTTGGCGCGCCAGCGCGCTGGGTGGGTTACGACGTCAGCAAGCTGGCGCCCGCGCCGCGATTGGGGGAGCACACCGAATCGGTGCTGCGCGAATGCGGCTTTGATGCAGTTGCGCTGGCGTCCTTGCTGGTTGGTGGCGCAGCGGTTCCACTCCTCGCCGATGCGGAGGTGTCAGAATGAGGCTTCCGGCATCAAACGCGACTCGACTGGTCAGCGCGTTGGGCCCCAATTCCGTGGATGGGCAAATGCAAGGATAGCGTTGATGAAGCGGGCTGGAAGATGCTTTTTTGACCATTGATGACCCTGCCCGTATCGCGTTCATCGACATCCACCCCGACCAGAAGGCGCTCAACGCGGTGCAGTTCTCGTGCAACGCCCACGCCTACTACGCCAGTCTGGGTGTGCGCATCTAGCTCCCGCTCATCGACAACGGAGCGGCCTTCCGCTTAAGAGACTTCGCACAGGCCTGCCAAGATTTGGGTATTTGTGACCGATTACCAGCTCGTGGCGGTCCCAAACCAGCGGCAAGGTCGAGCGCTTCATCCAGTCGGATCTGAGCGAATGGGTCTATGGCTTCGCTTACCAGAACTCCAGCGAGCACACTGCTGCGTCGGACCATTGGAATCACCACTACAACTGGCACCTTGGAGTTGGAGTTGGAGTTGGAGTTGGAGTTGACCCGATTTCGTGACCTGCTCGGCGGTGTGTTCAAACCGGCCAAGCGCGCAACCTATCCAAACAACACCGGTCTTAGAGATCCAGTACCAACAAATTGGAACGACAACCCGACACACAGATCATCATCGACTTGTTGGCTGCTCGCTCTTGCTGTGTCAGGATGCTGTCCCGGTGATCCACCTCGCCAGCCAGAACTTTGGTTTCGCAGGCACCGCAGATCCCCTCCTTGCAGCTGTAGCTAGGAATGATGCCCGCATCCATCATGGCGTCGAGAATGGTCGAACCAGCCGGCACTTGAATGATCCTCTGACTCCGGCGCAGTTCTACGGTGCAGCCATTGGCGTTGAAGGGCGGCGTCCCCACAGGTTCCACGGCGGCGAACCGTTCCAGATGCACGTGGGTGTATCCCAGACCGTCGCAAGCCTTCTGGAACGCGTCCAGCATGGGGCCGGGGCCGCAGCCATAGAAATGGGTATCGGCCGGATACGCTGCCAGCAGTGTTGGCAGGTCGGGAGACGCACCGACTTCGTCATCGAAGTGGTACCGCACTTTGAGCTGGCCTGACTCCATCGATTCCAGCACTTGCAAGAACGCAGCATCCCGGCGGGAACGAGCGAAATAGAGCAGCTCGGCAGATCGACCCAGCGAAGCCAGTCGATTGAGCATGCACAGCATAGGTGTGATGCCGATGCCACCTGCAACCAGCACGGAGTGCTGAGCACGTTCTTCCAGCGGAAAATTGTTGCGAGGCACCGAGATGTCCAGAACATCGCCCACGCGAACCTTCTCGTGGACATACTTCGACCCCCCACGGCTCTGACGATCCTTGAGAACGCCCACCACGTAGCGTTGCTTATCGGTGATCGGGTTCATCAGCGAGTAGCTGCGAACCAAGCCGTTTCCCAGATGAAGGTCGATATGTGAGCCAGCGGCATGAGGTGGGAAGACAGTGTCTGGTGTGGCTGGCCTAAATTCGACACTAACAACGCCGGGGGCTTCAAGCCTCATGTTGTAGACAAGTGCAGAAAGCTTGGATGTTGACATTGCGGAGTTCTAGACAAGAACCTTGGGGAACATGTCCCCAATAGCTACATGATGTGCAAGCCACCGTCGACCATCAGCGTGGTCCCGGTGATGAAGGAGGCCTCGCTGGACGCTAGCCACACGATGGGCCAGGCAATCTCTTCCGGCGAGGCCCAGCGCCCGATCAGCGAAGTATCCTTGCGCTCGGTCCTGAGCTGCTCGACGCTCTTGCCCGAGCCCTGCGCGCGGCCGACGTGAAAATCCGTCAGCGTGGAACCGGGGCACACCGCGTTGGCGCGCACGCCGTGCGACGACTCCTCAAACGCGAGGCTGCGCGTGTAGGCCAGTTGCGCGGCCTTGGTCGCGTCGTACAGCGCCATGCCCTTGCGGCCGGTGACCGCGTAACACGACGAGACGTTGACGATGCTGCCCGCGCCCGATTGCCGCAGCGCCGGCAAGGCCGCGGCGCAGTAGTTGGACATGCCCACCAGGTTCACGCCCACCATGGCCTGCCACTCGGCGGGCGTGGCGTCGGCGGCGGCCGAGTAGTTGCGCATGGCGGCGTTGTTTACCAGGATGTCCAGGCCACCGAGCTGCGCGTTGCATTGCTGCACGGCGGCGCGCGCGGCGACCTCGTCGGCCACGTTGGCCGCCACGCACAGCACGCGCGCGCCGGGCAGGGCCTGCACGATGGCTTGGCGGGTGCGCTCCAGCGCCTGGGCGTCGGCATCCACCAGCAGCACGGCCGCGCCTTCGCGACAGAACAGCGTGGCCGCCGCGGCGCCAATGCCGGCACCGCCGCCCGTGATCAGCGCGGTCTTCTCAGCGAGTCGGGGTGCGCTCATGTCGGCTCACTCCGCCTTGGCGCCGGTGTCCTTGATGACCTTGCCCCAGCGCACGATCTCGGTGCCGATCCAGTCGCTGAACTGCTTGGGCGAGCTCGCGACGATTTCGAACTCCATCTCGTGCAGGCGCTTCTGGATGTCGGGCGAGTTGAGAATGCGCACCATCTCCTCGTGGTAGCGGTTGATGATGGCCGGCGGCGTGCCGGCCGGCGCGAGCAGACCGATCCACGAGGTGGCCTCGAAGTCCTTCAGCCCCGACTCGCTGAGAGTCGGGATGTCCGGTGTACTCGGAAAACGTTTCGGGCCGGTGGAGGCCAGCAGCTTGAGACGCCCCTCCTTCACGAAGCCCTGCACGTTGCCGGGCACGAAGAAGCCGGCCTGGATGTTGCCCGCGATCAGATCGGCCACGGCTGGCCCGGCGCCGCGGTAGGGAATGTGCGTCATGCGGAAGTTCGCCCCCGACTTCATCATTTCCATGGTGAGGTGCGAGGCGCTGCCCATGGCCACCGAGCCGTAGGCATACTTGGTCGGGTTGGCCCTGGCCTTGGCGATGAAGTCCTTCACATCGGTGATGCCGGTGGCCGGGTTCACCACCAGGTATTGCGGCGACTTCACCGCCAGCGTGATGGGCGCGAAATCCTTGGTAGGGTCGTACGGCATCTTGTCGAACAGGGTGACGTTGATCGCCAGCGGCCCGTTGTAGCCGATCAGCAGGGTGTGGCCGTCCGGCGCGGCGCGGCTCACCTCGTATGCACCGATGTTGCCCCCCGCACCAGGTTTGTTCTCGACCACAAATGGCTGGCCGAGCGCCTCCTGCAGCTTCGGCCCGATCAGGCGAGCGAGCACGTCGTTGGTGCTGCCGACGATGGGCACGATGATGCGCACCGGCTTGCTGGGCTTCCAGTCGGACGCGCCTTGCGCCCAGGCGGCAGTGGCCGCGCAGGCCCCGAGCGCGACAGCCGCCGCGAGTTTCAGGTGGGTTTTCATAGGTGTCTCCGGTGCTGTCTGTCGTGGGGTGGAAAAGTGAAGTCGCTCAAAGGCTGAAGACCGGTTTTTTCGTCGCGTCGGCGAGCTGCTCGCGTGCCCACGCAACGGGGTCCTGTTCCTTGGGCAGCAGCACTCCGGCGGGGCGCACGTGCTGTGCGCTTGGGTCCAGCGCGGGCGGGGTCTGGCCATCTGCCAAGCCGAGCGCGGCCTCATGCAACATGCGGCGCGCCATCACGATAGCCTTGTCAGTGGGCAGTAGCTTTTCGGCCTCGTGATTCTGGATCGTGCCCATGCTTTCCTGCAGCGAATAGTCCTGCGCGGAGAAGCCGAACACGCCGCTGTAAGAGCGGTCTTCGCGTTGCGCCACGCGGTCCATGCAGTAGTCGTTGTCGCGGTTTTGCTTGGGGATGAAGCTGCCGGGCGCTTCGTATTCGACATGAATGCCCTTACCTTCTTCCATCGCGGTGCGTTCTTCGTCGGTGAGGGGATGGGCAGGCTGCCAGTTGATGCTCCAAGCCCAGCAGCTATGGTCGTCGATCGGCACCCACACATGCCCGCCCAGCGCATGCTCGCCAAACGGCGCGATCAGCGTGAACCAGGGGAACAGCCACTGCGTGATGCGCCAGTAATACGAATCGGGTTCGCCGTTGCGGCGGCCGAACAGACTCAGGCCGAAGGGCGTCTGCTCGATCTCGAACTTCACGTTGCCGTCGGCCTTGATGTAGTCCAGCGCCTTCACTCCCTGGTGCATCGGGTCGGTATCCACCTCGTAGCGGTGCACGTAAGAGACGTGTGCGGTGTCGATGCCGCCTTCCATGGCCTGCAGCCAGTTGCTGTACTGCAGGCGCTTGGAGACATACACATGTTCGGGCGGCAGCGTGCACCACTCCAGCTCGGGCGGTGCGGGCTGCTGATCGGCCGGGCCCATGTAGGTCCACACGATGCCACCGCGCTCCACGCAAGGGTAGCCCTTTATGTGCATGCGCGCGCAAGCCTGAGGCGCGGACGGCACGTCCACACATTGCCCCATGCCGTCGAACTTCACGCCGTGGTAGGCGCAGCGGATGCCGTTGTGCTCGTTGCGGCCGAAGTACAGCGACACGCCTCGGTGCGAGCAGAATTCGCCGATCAGGCAAGCCTTGCCATCGCTATTGCGAAAGGCGAGCAGCTTCTCGCCCAGCAGTTGCACGCGCACCTGCGGCCCGTCGGCTTCGGGGATTTCGCTCGATGCCAGTGCCGGCACCCAGTAGCGGCGCATCAGGTTGCCCATGCGCGTGCCGGGACCGACGCGGGTGAGCGCTTCAGACATTTCCTTGTTCATAGACAGGTCTCCAAAATTGATCGGCATGTCCACTGCATGACATTACAGTCCATTTTACGGACCGATTGAGCTCTGTCAAGTTTTGAATAGTCAGTCCATCAAGTGGACTGGTTGGCGGGTACCATGATAGAAGTGCAACCTTGGGTGGAGTTATGGGACCAACTGAAAAACCGGGCGAGAGTGTCCGGGCCGTGGACAGAGCGCTGGAAATCCTCATGGCGTTCACGGCAACCGACCACCAACTGACAGCGGGTGAGCTGCTCAAGCGGGTGGACCTGAGCCGTCCAACCCTGTACAGGCTGTTGCGCACGCTGGAACACAGCGGGTTCATCGTGTCGTCCGGTGATCCTCAGCGCTTCGAATTAGGTCCCTCGGTGGCGCACCTTGCACACGTGTGGAGCTCCAGTCTTGACATAGCGACCCTGGCGCAACCGATGCTGCGCCGCTTGTGGGACCAGACGGGCGAGACTGTTGCCTTGCTTGTTCACCAGGGCAACAGTCGAATCTGTGTGGCCGAATTGCCCAGCGCACAGCCGCTCAGTTTCAAACGCGGCTTGGGCTATCGGGAAGACGTGACGTTGGGCGCTAGCGGGCGTGCCATCCTTGCCCATGTTCCCACACCCGAAAGCTATCTGAACAAGAGCAGAGAAACCGTCAATGTATTGGCCTATCTCGACAGGCTGCAGCAGATCCGGGAACAGGGGTATGCGATAAGCCGGGACGAATTGATCCAGGGCGCGGTGGCGGTTGCTGTGCCGTTTTTTCTGGGGAACGACAAAGTCATGGGGTCTTTGGCCGTTTTCGGTCCTGGTGTGCGCGTGGACCAAGCGCGTGTCAGCGTATTTGTTACGCTCCTCAAGGAAGAAGCACGGAAACTCTCGCAAGCACTTGGGCAGCGCTAGCTAGCTTCAAGGGGTCGGCCGGGGCGACACTGATTCTCATACACCCAAGTGCTGCTCCAGCAGTTCGGGCTTCGACAGGAGCTCTTCGGAACTGCCTTCAAACACCACCTCGCCCTTGACCAGGATCGCGTTGCGGTCGGTGATCTGGCTGACGTGTTTCCAGTTTTTGTCCACGATGATGCTGCTGATGCCGCTTTCGCGGATCAGACCGCAGATGCGCCAGATCTCGCGCGCGATCAGGGGCGCCAGGCCTTCGGTGGCTTCATCGAGGATCAGCAGGTCGGGGTTGGTCATGAGCGCACGGCCGATGGTGAGCATCTGCTGCTCGCCGCCGCTGAGCTGCTGCCCGCCGTGGTTCAGGCGCTCGGCCAGGCGCGGGAACGTTTCCAGCACGCGCTCGTAGGTCCAGTCGCGCTGTCCCTTGGTGCCGGCACGCGCCGACATCACCAGGTTTTCCCTCACGCTCAGGTTGCCGAAGATGCCACGGCCCTCGGGCACGTAGGCCAGGCCCATGCGGGCGATCTCGAACGTGGGTGCGCCGGTCATGTCGCGGCCTTTCACATGCACCTGGCCGCTACTGGGCTTGACGATGCCCATGATGGATTTGAGCAGCGTGGACTTGCCCATGCCGTTGCGGCCCATCAAGCCAATGGTCTGGCCCTGGCCGACGGTGAAGTCAATGCCGCGCAGGATGTGGCTGGCGCCGTAGTGGGTGTTGAGACCCTTGGCCTCAACCAAGGCGTTCGTCAATGCGCTCATCAATGCTCCTCACCCAGGTAGGCTGCCTGCACGCCGGCATCGCCGCGCACGTCGGCCGGCGTCCCGCTGGCGATCACCTGGCCGTTCACCATCACGGTGAGCTGGTCGGCCAGGGTGAAGACCGCGTCCATGTCGTGTTCGACCAGCATGATGGCGTGGTCCTTTTTCAAGCGCAGCAGCAGCGCCACCATGCTCTCGGCCTCGGCCTGGCCCATGCCGGCCAGGGGTTCGTCGAGCAGCAGCACGGTGGGCTCGGTCGCCAGCGTCATGGCGATCTCCAACTGGCGCTGCTCGCCGTGGCTGGTGGTGCCGGCCACCACGCTGGCGCGATTTGACAGACCGGCGAGTTCGACCGCGCGCTCGCAGCGCTCGTTGACCGCGCCCATGGCGCTGGCCGAGGACACCCAGCGCAGCGGGTTCCACGGCACATGCCGTTCGCGCGACTGTGCGGCCAGGCGCACGTTGTCCCACACGGTGAAGGGCAGGAAGATGTTGGTCTTCTGGTAGCTGCGGCCCAGGCCCAGGCGCGAGATTTTCTCGGGGCTCTTGCCGGCGGTCTCGACGCCGTTGAGCGTGATGCGGCCCGAGGTGGGCGGCAGGTCGCCCGAGAGCAGGTTGGTCAACGTGGACTTGCCGGCGCCGTTGGGGCCGATCACCGCGTGGATACGACCGCGGTGCAAATCGACCGACACGTCGTTGACGGCGGCGAGGCCGCCGAAGCGCTTGGTGAGGTTGCGGGCGGAGAGCAGGAGTTCGCTCATGGCGCACCTCGCTTCTTCGTCATTTGACTGACAAGACCCAGCAGGCCGCGCGGCGCCAACACCACCACCAGCACGATGAAACTGCCCATGAGCAGTTGCCAGTGTTTGGTGAGGTCCTTGAAAAAGTGCATCACGTATTCAAACGCGAAGGCGCCCACGATGGCACCGGCGAAGTTGCCCATGCCCCCGAGGATGACCATCATGATCGCGTGCGCGCTCATGTGGAAACCCATCAGCTCCGGGTTCACATAGCCAGTCTGCGCAGCCCACAGGAATCCCGCCACACCGGCCAACGCACCGGCCAGCGTGAAGGCCGCGAGCTTGTAGCCAAAGGTGCTGTAGCCCACCGCGCGCATGCGGTGCTCGTTCACGCGGATGCCGGCGAGCACACGGCCAAACGGCGAGAACAGCAGTCGGCGCAGGAAGGCATAAACCAGCACCAGCAGCAGCAGCGTGAAGTAGTAGAAGGTGGTCTTGTTTTCCAGGTCGATGCCGGTCCAGCCGAACAGCGAAGCGTCGGGCCGGAAGTTCACATACACCCCGTCGGACCCGCCGAGCGCCTTGTTGTCGAAGAACAGGAAGAACACCATCTGCGCAAACGCCATGGTGACCATGATGAAGTAGATGCCGTGGGTCCGCACCACGAAGAAGCCGATGATGAGCGCGGCCAGCCCTGCGCCCAGTGCCGAGACGGGCAGGGCCCACCACAAGCTGATGGGGGTGTCGGCCGGCGTCAGGAAAGCCAGGGCGTAGCCGGCGAGACCGAAGTAGGCCGCGTGGCCGAGCGACACCAGGCCGCTCACGCCCTGCAACAGATCGAGGCTCATGGCGAAGATTGCCAGGATCATCATTTGCGAGAGCATCTGCTGGTAGAACTCGCCACCCGTGAGCGGGATGAGCGGAAACGCAGCGAGCGCGATGGCGCCCAGCACCAGGACGGCCTGGATGCTGCGTGGCATCTTTTCGAGTTGTGCTTTCGGAGAGCTCATTGTTTGAAGAGCCCTTCGGGCTTGTAGAGCAGCACGAGTGCCATCAACATGTAAACCGCCATGCCCGCGATTTGCGGCACCAGCACCTTGCCGAAGGTGTCGACCAGGCCCACCAGCAGCGCAGCCACCAGTGCACCGCGCACCGAGCCGATGCCACCGATGACCACCACCACAAAACACATGATCAGCACCGAGCTGCCCA
Source organism: Pseudomonadota bacterium (assembly GCA_040385485.1). Classification (GTDB taxonomy): domain Bacteria; phylum Pseudomonadota; class Gammaproteobacteria; order Burkholderiales; family Burkholderiaceae_C; genus Hydrogenophaga. The sequence goes on from JAZKHJ010000006.1 coordinate 99,735, forward strand.
TGCCGGGGTAGACGCTGGCAATGGGTGAGGCGATCATGCCGGCGATGGCGGCCAGCGCCACGCCCAGCGCAAACACCACGCCGTGGATCAGGCGGATGTTGATGCCCAGCGACTCGGTCATCTCGCGGTTGAAAGCCCCAGCGCGGATCTTCATGCCCAGACGCGTTTTTGAAATCAGCAAATACAGGCCGAGCGCGAGCGCGATGCACACACCCGACATGACCAGTCGGTACACCGGGTAGGAGAGGTTCTCGGTCAGCGGGATCGACCAGTTGAGCATTTCCGGCACCTGCACTGCGTGCACGTCGTCGCCCCAGAGGATGGAGCGCACCTCTTCAAAGATGTAGATCAGGCCGAAGGTGAGCAGCACCTGGTCGAGGTGGTCGCGGTGGTAGAAGTGCCGGAACAGCGACCACTCCAAAAACCACCCGAGGGCCACAGCCAACACCGTTCCCAACACAATGGCCAGCACCAGGCTGTCGAACTGGCCGACCAGGAACCAGGCCATGTACGCGCCCAGCATGTAGAAGCTGCCGTGCGCCAGGTTGACCACACCCATGATCCCGAAGATCAGCGTGAGGCCCGCGGCCAGCATGAACAGCAACAGGCCGTACTGCAGGCTGTTGAGCAACTGGATGAGGAAGTTGGCGAAATCCATGAGTTAAGGAACAAAAGGACGAAGAAAAGCGGCGGAACATCTTTTGGACGAACTCCGCCGCTGGAGGACAACCGGGGCGCGAAAGACTCAACCCATGCGGCAACCCGTGGCGGGATCGGCCACAGCCTTCTGAGCAATGCCGATCACCTTGTTGTCCTTGTTGACCACCTGGCGCAGGTAGATGTCCTGGATCGGGTTGTGGGCCTTGCTCATGGTCCATTTCCCGCGCGGACTGTCGATGGTGGCGCCTTCCAGCGCTGCGTACAGTGCCGGTTTGTTCGACAAGTCGCCTTTGACTGCGTTGGCACCCTTGACGAGCAGCAAGCCCGCGTCGTATCCCTGAACGGCATACACATCGGGCTGCGCCTTGAACGCCTTTACATAGTCGAGGCGGAACTGCTTGTTGCGCGGGATATCCAGCGAGTCGCTGTAGTGCAGCGTGGTGAGAACGCCCTCGGCAGCTTCGCCTGCTGCATCGAGCACGCCCTCGGTCAGGAAGCCCGAGCCGTACAGTGGGATCGTCTTGTTCAGGCCGGCCGCAGCGTAGTCGCGCAGGAACTTGGCTGCACCGCCACCGGCGAAGAAGCAAGCCACGGCGTCGGGCTTGTAAGACGCAATCTCGGTCAACAGCGACTGAAACTCCACGTTGGGAAAGGGCAGGCCGAGCTTCTTGATGATGGTGCCACCGGCTTCGGTGTAGCTCTTTTCGAAACCCTCAAAGGCCTCGTCGCCTGCGGCGTAGTTCCAGGTGATCCACACCGCCTTCTTGTGGCCTCGGTCGACCATGGCCTTGCCCAAAGCCAGGGTAGGCTGGGCGTTGGTGAAGCTGGTTCGAAACACATTGGGCGCACACTGGGCCCGGGTGGCCACGTGCACGCCGGCATTGGGAATGATGTTGAGAACTCCTGTATCGCGTGCGACCTTGTGAATGCCCATCTGCACGCCCGAGTGCACCGAACCCACCAGCACGTCGACCTTGTCACGCATTACCAGGCGGGTCGCGTTCTCGATGCCCTTGGCCGGATTGGATTCGTCATCGACCTTGAAGAACTCCACCTCGCGGCCACCGAGCTTGCCGCCGTTTTGCGCCAGCGCCAGCCGGAAGCCGTTTTCGACGGCGATACCGGGCTGGGCAAAGGTACCTGTGAACGGCAGCATCAGGCCAACCCGCAGATTGCTGGTTTGCGCCTGCGCCCACCGGGGCAACAAAATGCCGCTGGAGGCCGCGCCGATCAGCGCGGCTCCTCGTGTCAAAACAAAGCGCCGTGAGTTCATCTGTGTCTCCTGTTGTGGTGGGATCGGGAAAACATCAGGCAGCGGATTTTTCCGCAACCAGCAACCGATCGATGATGCGGCGGGCTTGCACGCCACCGCCATCGATGTTCAGGCTCAGTAGCTTGCGCCCGGCGTTGCGCTCCAGGTTCTGCTGCTGCATCTCCAGCATCTGGAGGTCCTCGGAGAAAACTTTGCTCAGGCTGGTGCGGATCTGCTCGCTCAACGCCTGGTCCTGCGCATTGAAGTTCCTGGCCATGCCCCAAAAGTACCAGGTCGAGGACTCGGTTTCAGGTGTGATGAAGTCGATGACTGTGCTGGAGGCTTTGACCTTGGGGTCTGCATTGAAGCCGCCCTTGCCCGCGTGCGCCACACCCACATCGATCAGCACATGGCTTGGCGGATAGAAGCGGCAGATTTGCCACCGGTCCACTGGAACATCGTCGGCCAGGTTGTTTCCGCGCAAGCCCGCACGCCAGAATGGCGGCGCCATGATGCCCTCCATGTAACGCTCGGTGATGGCGCAGTCTCCATCCATCCGCGTCTTGGGCGGCGACTCATCGATTTCCTTTTGACCAATTGAGTTCGGGTGCAAGTAAGTCTCGTGAGTCAGGTCCATGAGGTTGTCGATCATGAGCCGGTAATCGCATTTGACGTGGTACAGCCCACCGCTGTAGGCCCACTCGGGGTCATCGGCCCAGGCCAGATGGTGGATCTTGGAGGGGTCGGCCTCTTGCGCATCGCCAGGCCAGACCCAGATGAACCCGTAGCGCTCCACTACGGGATACGTCCGCACGGCGGGGAAGCCGCCCACGCGTTGGCATGGCATGGCAACCGTCTTGCCATCGCAACCCATTTCCAGACCGTGGTAGCCACAAACCAGTTTGCCGTTTTCAACCTTGCCCAGCGACAACGGAGCACCGCGGTGGGGGCAAAAGTCTTCGACAGCGGCCACCTTGTTGTCGGGGCCACGGAAAAACACGATGGACTCGCCGCAAATCTTGCGGCCAAGGGGCTTTCCATCGAGTTCGCTGGGCGTAGCGCCTACATACCACGTGTTTTTGGGAAACATGATTCGTTCTCTCCTATAAGTACTAAGGATTCGGGCAGGCTTGTGGAGTCAGCCCTTGGGTGGATCAAGCACACCTACGTTCTGATAGATGTGTTTGATCTCGGTGAAATCGATCAACGCGTCAAAGCCGTGGAGACGGCCCAAGCCACTGCGGCGATAGCCGCCGGTCTCCGCTTCAGCGCACAGCTTGTTGTGGTCGTTGATCCAAACGGTGCCGTTGCGCAGCGCTCGAGCGATACGCCAGGCGCGCGCGCCCTGCTCGGTCCAGACACTCGCGGACAACCCGAACTCGGTGTGATTGGCCCGCGCCACCGCTTCGGTTTCGGTTTCAAACTTTTCCAGCACGACCAAGGGGCCGAAAATCTCCTCTTGGACAAAAGATGCACTGGCATCCCGGTGCGCGACCAAGGTGGGCGAGACAAACCCGCCAAGCCGCAGGTTTCCGCCGAGACGCTGACCGCGCAGGATCACTTCGTCTGCGTCGTCCATCGCCTGCTCGATGCGACGTTGCACCAACTCAGTGGTAGAGAGATCGATCAAGGGACCCATCTGGGCGCCCGGGGTATTTCCGGGCGCCACTTTGATTGCCGCCAGTGCATTGGCCAGCGCTTTTTTCATCGCCTCATAGCGTGACGCGTGAACCAACACCCGGCGCGCCGCCGTGCATTGCTGACCAGAGATGACCGTCGCAGCGGCAGCCAGTTGAGGCGCGATGTGGTCGATATCGGCATCTTCAAAAACCAGGCAGCATGACTTGCCACCCAGTTCGAGCGACAGTTTCTTCATAGTGGGAGCAGCGGCGGCCATGATGCGCTGCCCCGTCAGGTTGGAGCCCGTGAAGCTGACCACATCCACCTCTGGCGAGGAGGTGAGCAACTGCGCCACGTCGTGGCCTTGCTCACTCACCAGGTTCACCACACCGGGCGGCAGTCCAGTCACGTCGGCCAGTTCCCTGATCACCGCAGCGGTGATGAGTGCGGACTGCGGTGCAGGCTTGACCACGCAAGTACAGCCAGCGGCCAACGCGGGGGTGATCGACCGGATAAGCAGGATCACGGGAGCGTTCCAAGGGACGATGATGCCGGCGACGCCGGCCGGCTCTTTCAGCATCGTGGAAAATACGCCGGGTTCCACCTCGAGCACGTGGCCTGGTATGTGCCGGGCCAGACCCGCGTAGTAACGGATCTCCGAGATGGCTCCCATCAGCTCACCCCGCGATTGCGCGATCACCTTGCCATTCTCTTGCGTTAGCAGTTGGGCCAGTGCTTCAGCCTTGTGCTCTAGCCGGCTTGCCCATTCGTTCATCACGTTCTGCCGCAGCCGCGGCGACTGGGCCCACGTGGGCTTTTCAAAGGCTCTGCGTGCAGCCGAAATGGCCGCCTCTGCGTCTGCCCGGGTGGCAGCGCTGAAGCAACCGATCTGGCTGCCGTTGGCCGGGTCCAGGCTGGGCACTTCGAGGCCCTGGCTGGCGGGCATCCACCGGCCATCGATCAAGAGTTCTGCTGTGGCGTGCATAGGAGTGCTCAATGTGTGACCGATCCGCCATCAACCACAATCACCTGACCGGTGACAAAGTCACTGTCGGCGCTGGCGAGGTAGATCAAGGTGCCGGTCAGGTCGTCGGGTACCTGATCACGCTTGATGCAGCGGGACGAAACGATGCCTGAAGCGATTGAGCCTTGCCAGTCGGGATTTGCGCTGACATTGGCGCTCAGGGTCAGGCCCGGCGCCAGTGTATTGACGCAGATATTGTCGTTACCCAATTCACGCGCCAGACAGCGCGCCATCGCCACCACGGCGCCCTTGGAGGTGACGTAGTGCAGGAAGAGCGGCGTGCCCTTGAAAACCGTGCCGGAGGCGATGTTGATGATCTTGCCGTAGCGCTGCTGACGCATCACGGGGCTGACCGCTCTGGCGCACTCGAAGGAGCCGCGCACGTTGACGGACATCACCTTGTCCCACTCGGTCGACTCGATCTGCTCGAACGGCTTGAGGGCAAGGTTGCCGAAAATTGCGGCGTTGTTGACCAGCACGTCAATGCGGCCGAACGCCTGAAGTGCGGACCCAACCATCTTCTCCACCGATTCGCGGGACGTCACGTCTGTGTGGACAAACACCGCCCGGCCACCCTTCTCAATGATCTGGTTGACCACCCCGGTGGCGTCCAGCACATCGGCACAGACCACGGAGGCACCTTCTTGAGCCAATGCACGAGCGTATGTCTCTCCGATACCTTGCGCCGCGCCGGTCACGATCGCAACCCGGTTGGCCAGCCGTGGGGTGTTTTCTTTGGGCAGTTGATTCATGGAGTGTCTTTATGTCTTGGTAGTTTTTGTGTGCTTTTCGATCAAGGCCCGGGCTGTTGACAAAAGATCGCGACCATCGAAGCCGCGGCTCTCCATGTCCTTGACCCATTCGACCTCTACCTGGCTTGCTGCGCGCCTGAACTCTTGGGCTTCGACCTGCCCGAAGTTATGGGTCACGTTGCCGCGTGCCTCCACCAACTTGCGGGCAGGGTCGTCGCCACATTGGTGGGCGCGCCCCAAGGACGCAGAAGCGGTTATGCCCGAGTTGGGGTCCAGCACCTTCCGGACATCTGGCGGCAGGGACTCGTACTTCCGTTTGTTTGTTGCCGTCACGAATGTCGTGGTGTAGAGCGCGCCACTGCCTGGATCGAACTGACTGTGAAACTTCGTTAATTCGTGCACCTTTACGGAGGGAACGACATCCCAAGGGATCACGCAACCGTCGAGAGGCCCCTTTTGCAGTGCGTCGGGAATCTTGGGCAGCGGCATGCCCACAGCATTGGCGCCGAGGTATCCCAGCATCTTCGTAGTTTGTCTGGTTGGACCGCGCATTTTCAGGCCGCGCAAGTCGTACGGAGCCTCAAAGAGGCGGTCGCGGGTGTGGAGCATCCCCGGCCTATGAACCTGCACTGCAATGGGATGCACTTCCTTGTGTTCGTTGGACGCTTTTGTCTTGATGAACTCCCAGAAAGCCTTGGAAGTAGCCTCGGCGTTGGTCGTCATGAACGGCAGGACAAACACCTCGCTGCAAGGAAAGCCTCCAGGTGAATAGCCGGTCAGTGTCCAAACGATGTCAGCCACGCCATCCCGTGCCTGGTCGTATGGCTGCACAGGCGCGCCATCAAGCTGCATCGCGGGGTACGCCTCAAACCGGATGCGCCCATCTGATTCCCGTTGCACCTTTTCCATCCATACCTTGTTCATGCTGACCCATACGTTGGACATGGGAGACATGAAAGTGTGAAATCGCAAAGTGATCGACTGCTGAGCAAAGCCTGTCAGCGAGGGAGCGCCCAAGGCCATCCCTACTGCCAACTGAACGATGGTTCTGCGGTTGATCATTTGGTGAATTGAGGAGAAGGCGTGAGTACCTAGGAAGTGAGACTTGATCCAGTTCGCAATCCGGATTGTCCGTCTGGTGATTATGTTGTTCATTCTACGGTTATGTTCACTCCACGAAATCAGGGTAAACACTGGGGGCGTCGTGAGCGGTTACCAAAATGACCTTCGATGTTGTTAGGCTGGGTCGGCACGAAACATCCGGCGCTATCGCCAAATCCACAAGATCACGACGAGAACCGCAAGGACCGAGTCCTCATGTGCGCCACAGCCAAGCACCAGCGTGCAGGCCGTGGGATGTGTGGAGTCCTCGGACCTGCTCGTGCTAGATGACCAGTCTCTGGCCCGGCGCATCGCCGACATCAGCGACGAACTCCTCTATGCCATCGTTCACCAGCGCTACAACCTGCGCCGCGCCATCGTCATCACCTCAAATCTTTTGGTGCAGGACCTGAGCAAGTACCTGGCTGACGTCACCATGGCCACCACCATCCTTGATCGACTGATACACCGCTGCTCGACGCTGGGGTTCGAAGGCAAGAGCTACCGTCTGAAGCAGTCCGCCTCACGAATCGCGATCGCACCCGAACAGTCGGAATTCGAACGACTTTGCTAGCGCAGTTTGGGTTGACCATAGGAGGAGACTGTCAAATTTAAGAAGTCACTCGCTCAGCGTGGAGTTCAGCAGGTAAATCGTGCGAAGCAAGGCCTCGGGACTGGCAATTCCCTTGCCGGCGATGTCCATGGCACTTCCATGCCCGACACTGGACAGCACGACGTTGCCTCCCACGCTGAGGGCACTTGCGGCGTGGGGCGCCAGCAACTTGATTGGAATGTGACCCTGGTCGTGGAAGACGGCCACATAGAGATCGTGCTGCCTGTTTGCCAACAGCGTGTCTGCACCTGTGGGCCCACTGACATGGTGGCCTGCTGAGCGCAGCTGCGCCACCGCAGGCACCATCAAGCGAGCGTCCTCCGGTCCGAAAAGCTCACCTTCGGATGCGTGTGGATTGATACCGAACATGCCGATGCGAGGCGTTTCCACGCCCAGCCGCTGACACGCGACGATGCCTGCCTGAGTGGCGCGCACGATCAGGTCGGTGCTCAGACGATCAAGTGCTGTTTGAACGCTCTCGTGGAGCGTGACGTGCACGATGCGTAAGCCCGCCCCCACCAGCATCAAGAAAACGGAGTCGGCAGATTGGCCGCACACACGCGCCACAAGAGAGGGGTACCCGCTGAACGCTATACCTGCCTGCGTGATCGCTGTCTCGTGGTGAGGACAGGCGATCACGGCGTCGAACTCGCCAGCCTGCGCAGCCTGAATGGCCGCCGTAGCGCTGGCCACCGACGAGGCGCCAGCGGCCGCGTCGATGCGACCAGGTACAGCTGCAGCCGGATCGAGGGCGCCTACCTCGTTGCAACGAACACCATCTAGCATCCCGCTAAGGTTCAATTGCTCGGCGCAGCGGCGCAGCACCGAATTCGGGCCGAACAGCGTGATACGGTCGCGCTCAGACTCTGTCAGAGTGGCAAGTGCCTTTAGCGTGATCTCCGGTCCGATGCCGTTCGGATCGCCGATCGAGATGGCCAGGCGCGCAAGGCCGCTCATGCAGCCTTTGGTTTATGTTTGGCAATGAGCGCCTTTGCGCCAGCCAAGAGCTTGGCACCGTCCTGCCCGCGCTTGTCCATCTCCTGGACCCATTCGCTGGCGATGGTGCCAGTCAGTTTGACAAACTCGCTGGTTTCCGATTCGCTGAACACGTGTACCTTGTTGCCTCGATCGGTCGCCATCTTGCGACTGATGGGGTCATGATCTTGTTGCACCTTGCCGAACCAAGCCGAGGTTTCCAGGCCCGAGTTGTCGTCGATCACCTTTTTGATATCCGGAGGCAACGATGTATATTTTCTTTTGTTCATCACCATCACAAACGCCGTGTTGTAAAGAGCTGGCTTGCCGGGCGCGAACTCGCTGTGGTGCTGAACAAGCTCATGCACCTTGACCGAAGGAATCACTTCCCAAGGCAAGGCTGCGCCGTCAATGACGCCTTTGGACAGCGCGTCTGGAATCTGTGGCAGCGGCATGCCTACCGCGGATGCTCCTGCTGCTGCGAGCAACTTAGTCGCTTGGCGGGTCGGCCCTCGCATCTTCAGGCCGCGCAGGTCGGAAGCGCTGTTGATGGCCTTGCTTTTCGAGTGCAGCACTCCTGGACCATGGGTATGAAAAGCGAGTGGTTGGACGTCCTTGAACTCATCGCTGGCGTGGGTTTCGAGGTACTCCCAGGCGGCACGCGACGCTCCGATGCCGTCCATGGTCATGAACGGCAGTTCGAACACTTCGGTCCGAGGGAATCGACCGGGGGTAAGTCCAGCCAAAGTCCATACGATATCGACAACACCATCCCGTGCCTGGTCGAAAAGTTGACTTGGTGAGCCCCCCAGCTGCATGGCAGGAAAGCCCTCGAAGCGGATACGTCCGCCCGAGTCGTTCTCCACTTTCGACATCCATGCCTTGTGTGCATTGAGATAGACATTCGAGGTCGGCGCCATGAAGGTATGGAACTTCAGGGTTACCACTTGCTGGGCGAAGACGCCAAGGGTGGGGGCTCCAAGGGAAGCGGCTGCCGCCGCCGATTTGATGAGGGTTCTGCGTTGCATCATGAGGTTGTCTCCTGGATTGAAGGGAAAGGCGGGTCCGGCCCCCTGGGCGGTGCTGGCTTCTTGTAGTACTGGTGATCAAGCAGGGCTTGCCTGCGAAACGAATTTAGTGACGAGGTAGCCGTCGAAGGTTTCGCTGCCGCCTTCGCTGCCGATGCCGCTGTCCTTCACGCCACCGAACGGCGTCTCGGCCAGCGTGATGCCGAAATGGTTCACGTTGACCATGCCCACCTCGAGGCCGTTGACCATGCGCTCCGAGGTCTTGATGGAGCCGGTGAAAACGAAACCGGTGAGGCCGAAGGGCAGGGCGTTGGCGCGCTTCAATACCTCGTCGGTGTCCTTGAAGCGCGTGATCGGCGCGACCGGACCGAAGGGTTCTTCGACCATCAGGCGCGCGTCGTCGGGAATGTCGGTGAGGATGGTGGGCGGGTAGAAGTAGCCAGGGCCAGCGAGCCGCGTGCCGCCGCTGGCCAGCTTCGCGCCACGCTCCAGCGCATCGGCCACCAAGCCTTCCATGGCATCGACCCTGCGCAGGTGCGCCAGGGGGCCCATCTGCGTGTCCTTGTCAATGCCGTCGCCCACCTTCAAGCCACCGTAGGCTTTCGTGAAGGTGTCGAGAAAGCGGTCGTACACCTTCTCCTGCACGAAGAAGCGGCTGGGTGCAATGCACAGCTGCCCCGCGTTGCGCGCCTTGAAACGCGCCAGCAGATGGGCCGCGTCGTCCACGTCGGCGTCGTCGAACACCACCACCGGCGAGTGCCCGCCCAGCTCCATGCTGATGCGCTTCATGTGCAGGCCGGCGAGCGACGCCAGCTGCTTGCCCACCGGCACCGAGCCGGTGAACGATACCTTGCGCGAGATCGGCGAGCGGATCAGGTGGTCCGACACCTCGGCCGGCACACCCCACACCACGTTGAGCACGCCCGGGGGCAGACCCGCGTCGTGGAACATGCGCGCGAGCGCGATCACCGCGCCCGGCGAATCCTCTGGCCCCTTCAGCACAAGCGTGCAACCCGCGCCGATCGCCGCCACCATCTTGCGGATGGCCTGGTTAAACGGAAAGTTCCAGGGCGTGAAGGCCACGCACACACCCACGGGCTCGCGCAGCACCAGCTGGCGCACGTGGGGCAGGCGTGCGGGGATCACGCGGCCATAGATGCGGCGGCATTCTTCGGCGTGCCACTCTGCGTGTTCGGCACAGGTGGTCACCTCCAGCAGCGCCTCGCTCAGCGGCTTGCCCTGGTCGAGAGTGATCTGGCGGGCGATCTGCGGTGCGCGTTCGCGCGTGAGCTCGGCCACGCGGCGCAGCACCTTCGAGCGCTCGAGCGGCGAACTCTTGCGCCAGCTCTCGAAGGCGCGTTGCGCCGCGTTCAGTGCGCGGTCAAGGTCGTCGCGGCGCGCGTGCGGCAACGAGCCGATCACCTCGCCGTTGGCGGGGTTGATGATGTCCTGGTGTTGGCGGTCGCCGCCTTCGATGAATTCGCCATCGATGTAGAGGAAAGGCTTGCCGTATGCGGTGTCGGTCATGGTGAGTCAACCGATCAGATGAATACCGAGCCACCGTCGACGGCGATGGTCTGGCCGGTGATGAAGCCCGCGCCGTCGCTGGCTAGGAAGAGCAGGGCGCCCACCAGGTCTTCAGGCACCTGGTCGCGCTGCAGCGAGCGGCTGGTCTTGCGCACCACGTCGCCCATCTTGCTGTGCAGGTCGTTGTCGAGCACACCGTCGCTCAGCGTGAAGCCCGGGGCAATGGCGTTGACGGTGATGTCGTCCTTGCCGAGTTCGCGGGCTAGCGAGCGCGTGAACGCGATCACCGCGCCCTTGCTGGCCACGTAGTGCAGCATGTTGGGCGTGCCCTTGATCGGCGTGGTGGACGCGATGTTCACGATGCGGCCGAACCCGTTCTTGCGCATTTCGGGCACGACCGCTTTGGCGCACACGAAAGGCCCCAGGGTGTTGACCTCCATCACCCGCATCCACTCGGCGTCGCTGATCTGGTCGAACGGTTTGAGCGTGAGCGTGGTGAACAGGCCGGCGTTGTTCACCAGCACGTCGAGCCGGCCGAACGCCTTCACGGCCTGTTCGACCATGCCCGCCACGTCGGCGGGCTTGACCACATCGGTCTGCGTGCCGATAGCCTTCAGGCCCTGGGCACTGAGGCGTTCGGCCGCTTCGACGGCACCGCGCAGGTCGGCGATGACGACCTGGTGGCCCGCGCGCGCGAGGGCTTCGGAGAAGGCGAAACCGATGCCGCTGGCGCCGCCAGTGACCGCGATGACCCGGGATGCTGCTGTCATGTGTTGTCTCTTTCTGTGGGAAGGTGTGGATGTCGAATGGGACTGAGGGAGCTCAGGTCGGTGCTAGCACCGGCGCGAGGGCCGTGCGCGCGCGCATGTGGGCGGCAGGGTCGTTGAGGGATTCGACGGCGCTGAGTTGATCGCCGCGGTAGCGCAGCACCGAAAAGCGGCCGCTGGCCGGATCGCCCTCGATGTCGCTGCGGTCGCCCGGCGCGGCCAGGCCGGCCATCTGCAGCCGGCAAGGGCCTTGCTCGCTCCAGAACCAGGGCACCTTGGCGTACGGCAGGGGTTGACCGCACAGGCGCGCGGCGATGCAGCGCGCCTGGTCAACGGCGTTCTGTACCGACTCGATGCGCACGCGGGAGCCGCCATCGGCCGCGAACGGAAAGTTCGCGCAGTCGCCGAGCGCGGAGATGGCGGCGTCGCTGGTGAGCAGCAGCTCGTCGACCTCGATGCCATTGCCCACCGCCAGCCCGGCGTCGCGCGCCAGCTGGTCGTTGGGCGTGACGCCTACCGCGATAACGATGAGGTCGGCGACGATGCGGCCACCGCCGAGCAGGCGCAGGCCGGTGGCGCGGCCGTCCTCGCCTTCGATGGCGTCGAGCTGCGTGTTCAGGTGGAATTGCGTGCCCTGGGCTTCGTGGAAGGCTTGCAGGTGTCGCGCCATGGGCTCGGAGAGGGCGCGCAGCAGGGGCCGTGCCGTGGCCTCGATCACGTGCATCGGCAGGCCCTGGCCGCGCGCCACGGCCGCGAGTTCCAAGCCAATGAAGCCGGCGCCGACCACGGCCACCGAGCGCGCGCGGGCCAGTTGCTCTCGGATGCGCCGCGCGTCCTCCAGACCGCGCAGCACGTGCACGCCGGACAACCCCGCTCCGGGCACGCACAGGGTGCGCGCGGTCGCGCCGGTGGCCAGCACCAGGTGGTCGTAGGGCAGGGTCTGGCCGCTGGAGAGGTGCACGCCACGCGCCGCGCGGTCGATGCGCGCCACGCGCGTGCCGCCGAGCACGCGGGCATCGATGCGCTGGTAGAACGGGGGCGGGCGCAGCAGCAGGCCGGTGTCGTCCACCTTGCCTTGAAGGAAGGCCTTGGACAGCGGGGGGCGCTGGTAAGGCAGGCCGGGCTCGTCGCCGACCAGGGTGATGGGATCGGCATAATCCGAATCGCGCAGCGAGGCCGCGAGCTGGAAGCCGCCCTGCCCGGTGCCGACGATGACGGTGCCGTGGGCCATCAGACCTGCCGCTCCGGGATGTGCACGATCAGCTGGTCCACGCCGGGCGCCAGCGCGAGCTGGCAGCCCAACCGGCTGTGTTCGCGGCGCTCGCCCGCGGCGCTGGCCAGCATTTCGTCCTCGACGTCGCTGATGGGCGGCAGGAAGCCGATCGAGGCCGGGTCCACGTACACGTGGCAGGTGGCGCACATGGCGGAGCCGCCGCACTCGGCGACGATGCCGGGAATGCCGTGGCCGACAGCGGTCATCATGACGGTAGCGCCGGGACTGGCGGGCACGGCTTCTCGGGAGCCGTCGGGTTGTACGTAGACGATCTGGGGCATCGTGGGTTTCTCTCTTCTAGTTCGAATGGGGCGGGATGTCAGTGCACGGCGGCCAGCAGCGGCTCGACCGTCACGGGCATGCTCTTGAGCCCGCGCACCGTGTTGTTGAAGTGCTGGACCGGTTCGCCGTCGAGGCGGATCGAGGCCACGCGGCGGGCCAGTGCGGTGAGCACGATCTCGCCTTCGAGGCGCGCCATCATCTGGCCGGCGCAGCCATGAATGCCCGTGCCGAAGGCCATGTGGCCGGTGGCGCGGCGGGTGATGTCGAAGCGGTCGGCTTCGGGCCAGCGGCGCGGGTCGCGGTTGGCCGAGGCGATGAACACCACGATCTTCTGGCCCTGCTTCACGGTGATGCCGCCGAGTTCCACGTCCTGGGTGCTGGTGCGGTAGAAAGAGTGGAAGGTGCTGTCGTAGCGCAGTACCTCTTCGAGTGCCTGGCGCGCCAGCGAGGGGTCGTCGCGCAGCAGGGCCCATTGACCGGGGTTGCGCGCGAAGCTGGTGAAGGCGTTGCACAGGGTGAACACGGTGGTGTCCAGCCCGGCGGAGAGCAGGGTGCGAACCAGCATGCCGGCCTCGTCGTGGCCTATCTCGCCCGCGTCGGCGGCGGCGAACAGCTGGGCGCCCAGGCCGTCGGGCGTGAGCGCGTCGCGCTGGCAGACCTTGGCGATCCAGTTCACCGCTTCGCCCGAGCTGTTCATTCGGTCTTGGAAACGCTCGTTGATCGGGCCGAAGCCATTGAACACCATGTCACCGTAGGGCAGCAGGTGCTCGCGCCCCTCGGCGGGCAGGCCCACCGCGTCGCCGAAGGCCTTAATGGGAAAGGCCTCGCACAGTTCTTTGGCGGCGTCGAACGAGCCGCGTTCCACGAGCTCGTCGACCATGCGCGCGGCCACGTCCTCGAAAGTGGCGCGCAGGCGTCCGATCGATGCGGGCGAGAGCACGCGCGCCACCACCTTGCGGGTGCGGCTGTGGTGGGGCGGGTCTGCTTCGAGAATGATGCTGGGCTTGCGCCAGGGCGTCTCGGTGTGGAAGTTGGCAAGGCCCACGCCCGCGCTGGAACAGAAGATGTCGGGCTGAGACAGGATGCGCTGCACTTCGTCGTGGCGTGCGACCGCAAGCACGCCGTAGCGCTCCAGCCAGGCCCAGGGGCCGAGTTCGCGCAGCTGCTCGTAGTGGGGATAGGGGTTGGCCAGCACCTCGGTGGCGTACGGGTCGAAGTCGCTGGTGGGAACGTTGTCGTAGGGGTTCGGATGGGTCATGGAATGGCTCTTCTTCGGGTGTGCTTCAGTCGGTCAGCGCGGAGGTGCGGGGCTGGGCCACCACGAACGCGTCGCAGAAGAACGCATCGGGCGGCAGGCCGCGGGTTTCGACGAAATCGCTGCGCGCCGCGCTCACCATGGCAGGCGCGCCGCAGGCGTAGACCTGGTGGCCGGCAAGACTGTCGTGGTCTTGCAGCACGGCCTGGTGCACGAAGCCGGTGCGACCGCTCCAGCCGGCCTCGGGTTCGGAGAGCACGGGCACGAAGCGCAGGCCGGCCTGCTCTCCCCAGCCGCGCGCCAGGTCGAGCAGGTACAGGTCCTTCTCGGTGCGCGCGCCCCAGTAGAGTGCGATCTCGCGTGCCTGGCCCCGGCGCAGGCCGTCCTCGACCATCGACTTGATGGGTGCGAAGCCGGTGCCGCTGGCGAGCATCACGATGGGCGCGGTGCTGCCCTCGCGCAGGTGAAAGTCGCCATGCGGCAGTTCGACCCGGAGGTGGTCACCCACCTTGAGGTCGTGCGCGAGCCAATGCGAGAACGCGCCGCCTTCCAGCATGCGGATATGCAGCTCGGCGCCATCGTTCTGGTGCGGCGGGTTGGCCATGGAGAAGCTGCGGCGCTGGCCGTCGGGCAGCAGCACCTGCAGGTACTGGCCGGCCTTGAACTTCACCTTCTCGCCCGCCGGAAAACGCAGCTTGAGGCGCGCCACGTCGCTGGCCAGAAAGTCGATGCGCATGACCCTGGCGGCGAGCTGGCGGCGCGCGTTCGGATCGGTTTTCTCGATCTGGCGCGGTTCGATCTCGATGTCGGTGAGCGGGCGCGCCTGGCAGAACAGCACCTGTCCGTGCGCGATCTCGTCCGCCGTGAGCGTATGCTCACCCGCCGCGCCGGGGTTCACCCGGCCCGAGACGACGCGGCCCTTGCAGCTGGCGCACACGCCCGAGTTGCACGAGAACGGCATCTCGTAGCCGGCCTGTCGCACTGCGTCGAGCACTGTCTGACCAGCGGCGCAGGGGATGGCGGTGGCCATCCCGGCGATGCGTATGAGGTGCGGGGTGCTCACGGCTTGCTCACAGGGGAATGGCCAGCAGCGTGTCGATGTTGTGGCTGTCGCAGACCACCACACGGCTGGCCAGGCGCAGGGTATCGCCTCCATCGATCACCAGCTCGTCGAGGTAGCGCCCGGTGGCGAAGAGGCTGGTCTCGCCGCCACGCATGATGCGCACCACCACAAACGGGGTTTCGCTGCGGCGCCCGCGCGGCGTGTCCTCCAGCAGGGAGGGCAGGCCTACCAGGTGGCGGTAACGTTGTTTCTCGTAGACGTTGGCGGTGCGCAGTGAGAGCACGCGGTCGTTGAGCATGGCGCGCGAGTCGGCGTAGATCAGGCTGGCTTCCATGCCTTGCGCATGGTTGTCGGCGGTGGTCACGCGGTAGAGGCAGTGTTCGGTGAAGAACTGCGTCCAGGCTTCGAGCTCGTCGTTGTCGATGCAGCGCGCGCAATGCGCGTTGAGCGCCAACGCGCTCGCGGTGTCGATCACCGCGTTCATGCATCCGCTCCCATGTGCAGGCGGTAGGCTTTCCAGAAGCCGCGCACGGACGCTTCCGTGGTGCGGCTGCTCTGCGAGCGCACGCTGTCGCCGCCCATCTCGACGATGGCTTCCTGCGCGCCAGCGGAGGCAATGCCGCGTTGCACAAAGCCGCCCACAGCGCCGTCCTCCATCGATACGAAGCCGGCCGGCCCGATCAGGTTGGACTGCTTGTGACGCATGGTGCGCAGCTCGGGTGTGTCGTCCTGGAAGCCGAGGTACACCCAATTCAGGGCGGTGGTCTCCAGGCCTTCGGGCAGCACCTGGCGTACCGCGATGGTGTTCTGTATCTGCGCCAGCACGAAGCCCGGAAATACCGAGAGGATCTGCAGCGTCACGCCATCGCCGAACTCGTCTATTCCTTTCAACAGCGTGGCGTCCTCGAGCTTGAAGTCGTCCTTCTCCGAACGCAGTTCCTCGGTCTTGTAGTCCTCGCTATTTTCGGCGATGGGGTCGATGGCGGAGAAGCTGATGTGGTTGCCGCCACATTCGCTCACCACCACGCCGCCCTTCTGCGAAAGGCGGTTGAGTCGGAACGTGGTGAAGAACACGTGCAGCAGGCTCGCGTGGTACGTGTCGCGCACGTTCTCCACGTAGAGCTTCCAGTTGTTGGGCAGCGTCTGCTTGAAGCGGCCGAGGATCTGCACCGGCTTGTGCAGCACGCGCGAGATGCCGCGTGCGATTTCCGGGCCGAGGTAGTCCTCCAGGTCGGGCACGTCGTCGCTCAGGCTGCCAAATACCAGGCCACAAAACACACTCGTTCTCAATTTGCGCGGACCATGACTCTTCATGCAGAAAGCAGGGTCCATGCCGCCTTCTCCGTTTACGCCGTTCTGGAACGCGATGCCCTTGAGGTTGCCCTGGCGGTCATAACGCCATGCGTGGTACACGCACTGGAAGTCACGCGCGGTGCCGCCGTCGTCCAGGACGATCAGTGCGCCGCGGTGCGAGCAGCGGTTCTCGAACGCGTACACCTCGCCGTCGCTTTCGCGCGCCACCACCACCGGCATGCGGCCGAGGAACGTCGTGCGGTAGCCGCCGGGTTGTGGCAACTCGGCTTCGAGACACAGGTAGTTCCAGGTCGCGCCTTCGAAGATGCGCTGTTGCTCGGCGTCGAGCACGGCCGGTTCCTGGTACAGGTGGTATGGCACGCGGGTGAGGTTCCCAGGTGGCCAGAAGGTTAGGGGTGCGCTATTCGCAGGGGCGGTGACGCTCATGATGCAGTGGGGTTCTTGCCTTGGAAGAATTCGGATACCGAACTTTTGACCGTTTGGTGAACCGCGACTGTATTTTTTGAGTTGATGAAGGTCAACAAAATCCGGCAAAATGTTCGAATACCGAACTTATTCAACTTCGAGTGGGCCGCAAATGGACGATGAAGCGCGTGCAGTTGACAAGGAATACGTCATGGGTCTGGAGAAGGGCCTACTCCTGATCGAGGCCTTCGGCGTCAGCAATTCGCCTCTGACGCTGACCGAAGCGGCCGATATCACAGGCCACAGCAAGGCCTCGACTCGCCGCGCCCTGCTTACCCTCGTCAAGCTAGGCTACGCGCGAGCATCGGGGCGGCATTTTTTTCTCGAGCCGCGCACCTTGCGGCTGGTGCACGCCTACGTGAACTCTACGCCCCTGACCAAGGTGGCGCAGCCCATCCTGGAGATCACTAGTGAGCGCACGCGCGAGTCCGCGTCGCTGGCGGTGCTGGACTCGCAGTTTGTCGTTTTCGTTGCACGCTCAACTCAGCGGCGCAGCTTGTCTTTCGGACTCGGTATCGGCGCGCGATTGCCCGCCTATTGTTCTGCAACCGGGCGAGTGCTTCTCGCGGGTATGTCAGACGAGGAGGTTGAATTCCGCCTTCAGCGAATGAGTCGCCAGGCGATTACGCCGAAAACAAAGACTGACGTGGCGGCACTGATGAAGGAGGTGCAGGCTGCGCGCGAGTGCGGTTATTCGATGAGTGACGAAGAGCTGGAAATTGGCTTGCGTTCCATTGCCGTGCCGGTGCGCAATGGAAAGGGTGAGTTGCTGGGGGCTATGAGTCTTTCCGTGGCCACTTCGCGCATGTCACGCGACGATGTCGTGAACAAGTTGATGCCAGAACTTGAAGTGGCACGAAGGACGTTTGCACTGCAGTTGTAGAGCCCGCCTGTTGGCTTCCGTTGAAAACTGACCCCCGTAGAGCGGCAGAGATCAGTGGAACTCAACACGACGTATCCAGATCGTCCAAAGGGAATGATCAACTCGCGCAGAAAGGGGCTCTGACCGACCTTGCGGCACGTGAATGGTGAAGTCTTCAAGGTGGCGGCGCCGGCGCGGATCCGCGACCGAGGTGCGTGCGCACGCGCTCGATCGTGGGCCGCTTGCGTTGGGCAAGCACGCCGTCGGCCGCGGCCCAAACGTCATCGACTTGGACGCCCCGGGAGACTCTCGTACTTTTCGTTGGCATCGCCCTGCTCTCTGATATAAATTAGTGCCGATAAGATATATTTATCGACACCTATCTCCCTGACAGCTCACAAGGAGCGGCCGGATTTTTGTCGCTTCACAACACTCACCGGGCGCCTGCTCACGCTACAGAAAACGTTTGCGCCCCGGTCGCAGAAACTGATCGATGTGACTTCGCACGCAATTTCTCTGCGGGACTTTTGCGGGACTGGGCTCTGAAATACATGTCTAAACAGGGTAGTTTTGGTACAATGAGCGGTCAAAGAGTCTATATAAATCAACATCTTACAGATGATCTGGTAGCTACGAACCAAGGGGTCGTGGGTTCAATTCCTGCCAGCCGCACCAAACAAAAAACCCGCAGCCACAAGCTGCGGGTTTTTTCATTTCTGCCGCTGAAAATGCAAGCGGGCAGCGAAGGGTCACCATGAGCAAGGCATTCACCAAGGAATCCGATCAGGATGATGATGACGATCTTCCGCCAGCGGCACCGATGCCAGGCGGAAAGAACTACATCACCCGGGCGGGCTACGACCGCCTGCGCGCCGAATTGTTCACGTTGATCGACGACGAGCGACCCAAGATCGTCGAGATTGTTCACTGGGCCGCCAGCAACGGCGACCGATCGGAAAACGGTGACTACTTGTACGGCAAGAAGCGCCTGCGCGAGATCGATCGGCGCATCCGGTTTTTAACGCGCCGGCTCGAAATAGCCGAGGTGGTCGATGCATCGCTGCATCACGGAGGCGACCAGGTTTTCTTTGGCGTCACCGTGACCTATGCCGACGACACGGGTACCGAGACCACTGTCACCATCCTCGGTGTGGACGAGGCCGACAGCGCACAAGGACAGATCAGTTGGGTGTCACCCGTGGCGCGCGCATTGCTCAAGGCGAAAGTGGGCGACGTTGTGCGTCTGGTGGTGCCCGGTGGCGCGCAAGAACTCGAAGTCCTGTCGGTCAGCTACCCTGCGCCAGCCCGCAGCGGCTGATCAAGCCTTGACGGGCTTGAAGCGCTGCGCCTTGATCACCGACGTCGTGCGCTTGAGGCTGCGCAACACATCGGCCAGGTGTTGACGGTCGCGCACCGAGACCGAGAAGCGGATGTCGGTCGCCGTTTGAGCGGGTTCGTCGCCCATGTCCACGTGGGTGATGTCGGCTTCGGCCGACGCGATGCTGGATGCCACGCGTGCCAGAACGCCCTTGCCGTTCATGACGGTCACCACCACCGTGGTCTCGAACGAGCGCACGGGCTCGTCGGCCCATTCCACTTCCAGGAAACGCTCGCTGTCGCGCAACAGCAGACGTTTGCCGGTCGGGCACTCTTCGGCGTGCACCACCAAGCCCTCGCCGCGGCCCAGGTAGCCCACGATGCGGTCGCCCGGGATGGGCTTGCAACAAGGGGCGTACTGCACCGACAGGCCTTCACTGCCGTCGAGCGTCACAACACCCTGGGAAGCCGATTCGTCGCGGCCACTGGCGTAACGCTCGGTGCTGATCAGCAATGCATCGGGCTTGAGTCCCATTTCGGACAACAGCACTGCGAGCTTCTTGCCCACCATGCTGGCGATGCGTTTGCCCATGCCGATGTCGGAGAGCAATTCGTTGCGCGTCTTGTTGCCGGTGAACCGGAGCAGTTTTTCCCAGGTGCTTTGGTACTCGCCGTCTTCAGCCGGCAGGGCTGCAATGCCCTCTGATCTCAACGCCTGGCTCAGCATGCGCTCGCCCAGTTCGTGCGATTTCTCCTGGGCCACGGTCTTCAGGTGGTGACGGATCTTGGAGCGTGCACGGCCGGTCTTCACGAACGAGAGCCACGCGGGATTGGGCTCAGCGCTCTCGGCTGTGATGATTTCCACCACGTCCCCGTTGGCCAGCTCGGTGCGCAGCGGGCGCTGCTCGCCATTGATGCGCGCAGACACGGTGTGGTTGCCCACGTCGCTGTGGATGGCGTAGGCAAAGTCCATCACCGTGGCCCCGCGCGGCAGCGCCATGATCTTGCTCTTGGGTGTGAACACGTAGACCGCATCGGGAAACAAGTCGATCTTGATGTGGTCCCAGAACTCACCCGCGTCGTGGGTTTCCTGCTGGATGTCCAGCAGCGACTGCAGCCACTGCGTGCCCAGTCGTTGCGACATGTCGCTGCCCGGCTCGCTGGCTTTGTACAACCAGTGCGCGGCCACGCCGGATTCGGCCACCACGTCCATGGCGTGCGTGCGCAGCTGAAATTCGATGTTGGTGCCAAAAGGGCCGATCAACGTCGTGTGCAGAGACTGATAGCCATTGACCTTTGGAATCGCGACATAGTCGCGGAACTTGCCGGGCAGCGGCTTGTAGAGCTGGTGCAGCACACCGAGCCCCGTGTAGCAGTCGGTCAACTCCGGTACGACGATGCGGAAACCATAAACGTCGGTCACCTGTGAGAACGACAGGTGCTTGTTGTCCATCTTGCGATAGACCGAGTAGAGCGTTTTCTCACGGCCCATGATGCGCACGCTCATGCCTTGGCGGGCAAACACGCTTTCCACCTCTTTCTGCACGCGGGAGATCAGGTCGCGGCGGCGGTTGCGCGATTTGTTGAGCGCCTTGGACAGCACCTCGTAACGCCAGGGGTGCAGGAAGCGAAATGCCAGATCCTGCAGTTCGCGGTAGGTGAAGTTCAGGCCCAACCGATGCGCGATCGGGGCGTATATCTCCAACGTCTCGCTGCTGATGCGCTGCCACTTGCTTCGGGGCATGTCGCCCATGGTGCGCATGTTGTGTGTGCGGTCGGCCAACTTGATCAGGATGACACGCACGTCCTTGGCCATGGCCAGAAGCATCTTGCGAAACGACTCGGCCTGATTTTGTTCGCGGGTGTCGAACTCCAGCTTCTCCAGCTTGGTGAGCCCGTCCACCAGATCGGCTACCGGCGCGCCAAAGCGCTCCACCAGTTCTTCCTTGGTCACGCCGCAGTCTTCGATGGCATCGTGCATCAAGGCCGACATGAGTGCCTGTGCGTCAAGCTTCCATTCAGCGCATTGGGCCGCCACCGCAATCGGGTGGGTGATGTAGGGATCGCCGTTCTTGCGCAACTGCCCGAGGTGCGCCTCGTCTGCAAAACGGTAGGCTTGCCGGATGCTCTCGATGTCGCCAGGGCTCAGATAATCCAGTTTCGCGAGCAAGCCTGCGAAGCTGGCTGCGGCCGCGCTGGCGGCTGGGTGCGCCTGGTCGTCCGCAGAGAAGAATGAGCCGCTGTCGGCCATGGTGATCATCCCGGTACTTTAGCGTGAGATGACATCCACTGCAGAGGGACTGGTCCCCGCCTCACCAATGGCCGCGATAGCGTGATGACGGAACGGTGTTCGGGCGAAAAAAAACACCGCGATGCGGCGTTTTTTTTGAGAAGACAGAGCCTCAGGTCAGAGCGGCACCTTCTTGAGCATTTCCAGACCGATCTTGCCTTCGGCAATTTCGCGCAGCGCGGTCACGCCGGGCTTGTTCTTGCTTTCGATCTTGGGAGCATGACCCTGGCTCAACATGCGGGCGCGGTAGGTTGCGGCCAGCACGAGCTGAAAGCGGTTGGGGATCTTTTCCAGACAATCTTCGACGGTGATGCGTGCCATGGGCGGGCTCCAGTAAACGGGCTTGGGGTCAGAGGATGTTGAGCGCTTTGAAGGTATCGCCGCGGGCGATACGCTGGGCGGCGAACTTGAGCCGCTGTGCATGGACGATGGCCTTGAGATCAAACAGGGCCCGCTCGAACAACTCATTGATTATAACGAAGTCGAACTCTCTGGCATGGGTCATCTCGGTGGCGGCGTTCTGCAACCGCAGCTCGATCACCTCGGCAGAGTCTTCCGCCCGGCGCTCAAGGCGGGAGCGCAGTTCCTCCCAACTGGGCGGCAGGATGAAGACCAACACCGCGTTGGGGAAGATGCGCTTGACCTGGATCGCGCCCTGAAAGTCGATCTCCAGCACCACGTCGGCGCCCTGCGCCATGCGTTGCTCGATGGCGGTCTTGGAAGTGCCGTAGCGGTTGCCGTGGACCATGGCCCATTCCAGGAAAGCACCCTGGATAACCATATGGTCAAAGGTTTCCTTGCTCACAAAGTAGTACTCGCGACCGTGCAGCTCCTGGCCGCGTGGTGCGCGGGTGGTGTGCGAAACGGAAGGCACGACGCGGGAGTCGAGTTCCATCAAGGCCTTCACCAAGCTGGATTTTCCAGCCCCGCTGGGGGCTGCGACGACGAACAGGTTTCCGGGATATTCCATGCTCACTCTATGTTCTGAACCTGCTCGCGCATCTGTTCGATGAGCACCTTCATGTCCACCGAAATGCGGGTGAGTTCGAGGTTGGACGACTTCGAACCCATGGTGTTGGCCTCGCGGTGCAACTCCTGAATCAGAAAATCCAGCCGTTTGCCGACCTCGGCACCTTTTTTGATCAGCCGCTCGATCTCGGTCAGGTGCGAGTCAAGCCGGGTAAGTTCTTCTGCCACATCAATGCGGATGGCGAACGCTGTGGCTTCGGTGAGGGCGCGGTCGTTGGCCGTGTCGGACGTGACCGTATTGCCGGTTGCCGATGGCCCGCCGGCGGCCAGCGCCTCGTTCCAGCGATCGATGAAGCGCTGGCGTTGCTGCGCCACCAGTTGGGGAATGAGTGGTTGCGCATCCTTGGCCAACTGTCTCAACTGACCCAGGCGGTCCAGCAGCATGGCTGCCAGACGTTTGCCTTCGCGCTCGCGCGCTTCCATGAGGTTGTTGATAGCCGTGTCGGCCAACGACTGCAGACCTTCGTTGAGCTCACCTGGGTTGCCTTGCTGGCGAGAAGTGAGCTGCAGCACCTCGGCCACCGACAGGGGGCTGGCGGTGGGCAGCCAGGCGCGAACATTGTCTTGCAGGCCAACCAGCTTCTGAAGCTCGAGCGCGCTGGGTGAGCGAGGCATGGCATCGCTGCGGCCTTCGATCCAGGCACGAACCTCGACCTTGCCGCGTTTCAGGCGTGAAGTCAGCAGTTCGCGCAGAGCGGGCTCCGATCCGCGAAGGTCGTCGGGGAGCTTGAAGGTGAGGTCGAGAAAGCGGCTGTTGACCGAGCGGATCTCCAGGCCCAGACCCGGCTTGGGATCGCGCGCCGGCTCTGCGTTCGCGGCCGTTGCGGGCCCGCCCAGGTGGGCCGTTGCATAGCCGGTCATGCTGTAAACTGCCATTGCACTTTGCCCGTCAGGTTGAGTGGTCCAAAACGAGGCGTTCCGGAAACCATCCGAATTATGTCAAAGGTCAAACCCGCACCGCTCCCGCCGGACACCGTGATTGGTGGTTACCGCATTGTTCGCAAACTGGCAGCGGGTGGCTTTGGTGTCGTTTACCTCGCTGTCGACACCGAAGGCCAACAGGTCGCGGTCAAGGAATACCTCCCTTCGTCACTGGCCTCGCGCGGCCCCGGCGAACTGCTGCCACAGGTGCAACCCGAGAAGCTCTCGCTCTACCGCCTGGGTCTCAAAAGTTTCTTTGAAGAGGGCCGGGCGCTGGCCCAGATATCTCACGCCTCGGTCGTCAGTGTGCTGAATTTTTTCCGCGAGAACGAGACCGTGTACATGGTCATGAACTTCCTGGAAGGCGCGTCGCTACAGGAATTCATCATCACGGCGCGCGAACAGAAAAAGCAGAAGGTCTTTCGCGAATCGACCATCCGCTCGCTGTACGACGAGGTCTTGCGTGGTCTGCGCATCGTGCACCAGCACAAGATGCTGCATCTGGATATCAAGCCGGCCAACATCTTCGTGACCGACGACAACCGCTCGGTGTTGATCGACTTCGGTGCCGCGCGCGAAGTGCTGAGCAAAGAGGGCAACTTCATTCGCCCGATGTACACGCCGGGCTTTGCCGCGCCTGAAATGTACCGGCGCGATTCCAGCATGGGCCCATGGACCGACATCTACGCGATTGGCGCATGTATTTACGCCAGCATGCAGGGCTATCCACCCAACGATGCGCCGCAGCGTCTCGAAAAAGACCGCCTGTCGTTGGCGTTGTCCCGCCTGCGCGGCGTGTACTCCGACAACCTGATCGAGGTGGTCGAATGGTGCATGTCGCTGGATCCCTTGTCGCGTCCGCAATCGGTGTTTGCGCTGCAGAAAGAACTCAGCCGCGAAACCGAGCGCAGTTACACCAAGCTCACGGTGGCCGAGAAGATGCGGCTGCAGTTTGACAACATCGTGTCGGACAACAAGAAGGTCATGCGCAAATCCACCAACGCCGGCACCAAGTTTCGATGAAATTTTCGGTCTATCAGATCAGCCGCCAAGGTGGGCGGGAGCGCAATGAAGACCGCATGGGCTATGCCTATACCCGTGAATCAGGCCTCTTCGTTCTGGCCGACGGCATGGGCGGCCATCCCGAAGGCGCCATGGCTGCTCAGCTGGCCCTGCAGACCTTCTCGGCCTACTTTCAGAAGGCGGCCAATCCCACAGTGAGGGAAGTCCCCGAGTTTCTCTCGAGTGCGCTGATGGCCGCGCACCACCAGATCATTCGCTACGCCGCTGAAAAGGGCATGCTCGACACGCCCCGCACCACGCTGGTGGCCTCCGTCATGGAGCGGGGCCACGTGTACTGGGTGCACTGCGGCGATTCACGGTTGTATGTCGTGCGCAATGGCGAAATGCTCACGCGCACGCGTGACCACTCCTACATGGAGCAGCAGGCTCACCTGGGCCGGGCCACCGAGCACATCAACCGCAATATCCTGTTCACCTGCCTGGGCTCACCCGCCAAGCCGGTGTTCGATCTGTCGGGGCCGGTGCAGTTGCTCCAGGGTGACCGCGTGCTGCTGTGCTCCGACGGCTTGTGGGGCACGGTGACCGACGAGGAGATCACCTCCGAGCTGTCCAAGCGCCCGCTGGAGCAGGCCGTGCCCGAACTGGTCGAGCTCGCCCTCAAGCGGGGCGGCCCGCGCTGCGACAACGTGACCGTGCTCGCCATGGAATGGGAGACGGCCGACGAATTCCAGAGCACCCGCGTGTCCACCGAGGACATCGAGGACGGCGTGTTCGCCTCCACCATCCAGTCGGGCACGCCCGACTCGACCATGGAAGATCTGGACGACGCGGCGATTGAACAATCGATCGCCGAGATCAACGAAGCGATTCGCCGCACGGCCGAACGCAACACCTGAGGTTTTCCCATGAGTGAAGTTTCCCGACCCGGCCAACGGGCCGTCGATGCCCTGCGCGCTGTGCGCATCACCCGCAGCTACACCATGCACGCCGAGGGCTCGGTGCTGATCGAATTCGGCCACACCAAGGTGCTGTGCACGGCGTCGGTTGAAGAGAAGGTGCCGCCGCACAAGCGCGGCAGCGGTGAAGGCTGGGTGACTGCCGAGTACGGCATGTTGCCGCGCGCCACGCACACCCGCAGCGACCGGGAAGCCGCCAAGGGCAAGCAGAGCGGGCGCACGCAGGAAATCCAGCGCCTGATCGGCCGTTCGCTGCGCGCTGTGTTCGATCTCAAGGCGCTGGGCGAGCGCACCATCTCGCTCGACTGCGACGTGATCCAGGCCGACGGCGGCACCCGCACCGCGAGCATCACCGGCGCTTTTGTGGCCGCGCACGATGCGGTGTCGAAGCTGATCGCCGACGGCAAGATTGCAATGTCACCGATCAAGGACCACGTGGCTGCGATCTCTGTGGGCATCCTGGATGGCGTGCCATTGCTGGATCTGGAGTACGTGGAAGACGCGGCCTGCGACACCGACATGAACGTGGTGATGACCGGCGCTGGTCATTTTGTGGAAGTGCAGGGCACAGCCGAGGGCGCGGCCTTCACGCGCCGCGAGATGGATGCGCTGCTGGCCCTGGCCGAAAAGGGCATTGGCGAACTCGTGGGCCTGCAGAAGCATTCTCTGGGCATCTTGAAGGCATGAAGCTGGTCTTGGCGTCGAACAACCAGGGCAAGCTTGCAGAGTTGCAGGCGCTCTTTGCGCCGCTGGGCATCGAGCTGGTGCGCCAGGCGGACCTGAGCATTCCCGAAGCGCCCGAACCACACCGCACCTTTGTGGAAAACGCGCTGGCCAAGGCGCGCCACGCCGCGCAGGTCAGCGGCCTGCCGGCGCTGGCCGATGATGCCGGCCTGTGTGTGGAGGCTTTCGGCGGCCTGCCCGGTGTCGACACGGCTTACTACGCCACGCAGTTTGGTTACGCGAAGGGCGATGACAACAACGTGCGTGCGTTGCTCGAACAGATGCAGGGGGTGAACGACCGCCGCGCCGCACTGGTCAGCACGCTGGTGGCTTTGCGCAGCGCCGACGACCCTGAGCCATTGGTGGCCACGGGTCGCGCTCCCGGCCTCATCACACAGCAGCCCATCGGCGAGAACGGCTTTGGCTTCGACCCGGTGATGTACCTGCCGGCCTTCGGCAAGACCTTTGCCGAACTGCCCACCGAAGTCAAGAACGCCAACAGTCACCGCGGGCGTGCCGCCCGCCACATGCTGGAGTTGATGCGCGAACGCTGGTTCGCGCCTGCGCCGGGCTCTGTGCCATGAGCACCGACAAGCCGGTGTCCTGGCCGGGCGGTCTGCCCGGCCACCAGGGAGCCAAGCCCGAGGTGCCTTGGAACGATGTGCGTCACTGGATGCGGCCGGGCACGCTGCAGTTGCACAGCCTGCCGCCGCTCTCGCTCTATATTCACCTGCCGTGGTGCCTGAAGAAATGCCCGTACTGCGATTTCAACTCGCACGAATGGAGCGCCACATCCGAGCCCGACCAGCCGCTGCCCGAATCGCGCTATCTGGACGCTTTGCGGGCTGATCTGGAAGCCTCGTTGCCGCTGATCTGGGGTCGCACGGTGCACAGCGTTTTCATTGGTGGTGGTACGCCGAGCCTGTTTTCTCCTGCGGCCATCGACCGATTGATGGGCGAGGTGCGCGCCTTGCTGCGGCTCGACGCCGACGCCGAGATCACGCTCGAAGCCAACCCGGGCACGTTCGAGAAAGACCGTTTTCGCGCCTTTCGCGAAGCGGGCGTGACGCGCCTGTCCGTCGGCGTGCAGAGTTTCAACGACGCGCACCTCAAGGCGCTGGGCCGCGTGCACGATCGCGACCAGGCCATGGCCGCGGTGGAGGAGGCCGCGCAGGCCTTCGACACCTTCAACCTCGACCTCATGTACGCGCTGCCCGGGCAGACGCTGGCGGACTGCGAGACCGACGTGCGCACCGCACTGGCCTTCTCGCCGCCGCACATTTCCATCTACCACCTCACGCTGGAGCCCAACACCTACTTCGCCAAGTACCCGCCGGCCCTGCCGCCCGAAGACGAGGCGTGGGACATGCTCGACCGCATCACCGAACTCACCGGCGAGGCGGGTCTGCAACGCTACGAGGTGTCGGCCTATGCGCGTGCGGGGCACCGCTGCTGGCACAACACCAACTACTGGCAGTTCGGCGACTACCTGGGCATTGGCGCGGGCGCGCACAGCAAGCTGAGCTTTGCCCACCGCGTGGCGCGCCCGGTGCGTGTGCGCGAGCCGCGCCTGTACATGGAGCGGGCGCTTGAGGGCAACGCCGTGGTGAGCGCCGACGAAGTTTCGCGCGCCGAGCTGCCATTCGAATTCATGCTCAATGCCATGCGGCTCAAGGAAGGCTTTTCCCTGCAGCAGTTCATGGAGCGCACCGGCCTGCCGCTCTCCAGCATCGAGCCGGGCTTGGCACAGGCAGTGCAAAAAGGCTTGATTGCGCGCGATGCGGCGCGGGTGTGGCCCACCGAGCGCGGTTTCGATTTTCTCAGCGACCTGCAGGCCCTGTTTCTGGCGGACTGAAGTCGCTCAGGCCGCGTGCAGGCTGAATCCCACGCGGGTGGTGCCACCGCTGGACTCGGCGGCGGGAAAGCCATCGTGCATGCGGGCGATGGCCGCCACGATGGACAGGCCCAAGCCGTGGTGCGGTTTTTCGAGCTCGCAACGCGATGCATCGGCGCGAAAGAAGCGGTCGAACAGGCGCGGCAGGTGCTCAGGCTCGATGCAGGGCCCCGTGTTCTCCACCCACAGGCGCACGCTGTCGCCCGATTCGCGTGCGATGCGCACACACAGATTCGTGCCGGTGTCGGCGTAGCGGATCGCGTTGCCCAGCAGGTTGGACAAGGCGCGCTTGACCAGCGGCTCGTCGATGGACAACCGGGTGTCGCCCTCGATGCTCACCGTCAGTCCACGCTCCTCCATCGGTGCTTCATGGAAGTCCACCACCTGTTGCACCAGTTGCGCCAGGCTCACCGAGGCGCCACGCCGTGCCTTCACGCCGCGATCGGCCTGCGCGAGAAAAAGCATGTCGTTGACGATGGCCGCCATGCGGTGCAGCTCTTCCAGGTTGGAGTGCAAGGTGTCTTCGAGTTCGCCGACACTGCGCTCGCGGCTGAGCGCCACCTCGGTCTGGCCGATCAGGTTGGTCAAAGGCGTGCGCAGTTCGTGGGCCACATCGGCGTTGAAGCCTTCAAGCTGCTCGTAGGTTCGTTCAACCCGGTTCATCAGGCCGTTGAACTGGTCGATCAACGGCTGCAGTTCCTCGACCGGCTCGGCCAAGGTGAGCCGCTGACCCAGGCGGCGCGCGTCGATGGCTTTGGTCTGTCCCGCCAGGTCGATCAGGGGTCGCAGGCTGCAGCGCACGCGCCAGAAGGTGCCCCAGCCCACGAGCGCGGCACCGGCCAGCACGGCTGCGATCAGCAGCAAGGCCATGCGTTTGGCCGTCTTGGCGTCTTGCGTGCAGTCCAGAATCACCGTGCCTTGCAGGGGGGCAGATCTGTTGCCCAGTTCGACCGAGAACGGCATGGCACGCGAGACCGACGTGGCCACGTCGAAGGTGGGCGCCTTGTCGCGGTAGAGCTCGCTGCCATCGGCGCGGTTCACTTGCACGAAGGTGCCCGGGCGGCGTTCGGCCAGCCAGGCGAGTTTGGTCTTGATCTCGGCCTCCCCACCCTTGGCGTTGGCGTCCCGCACCACGTCGACCAGCACAGCCGAGTAGCTGCGCAGTTCTTCCTCGTGCTTGGCGGTGAACAGCATGGTGGTGGCGCCGTAGATGAACGCCAGCAACACGCCCAGGCCGATCACGGTCTGGATGGCCAGCAACAGCGACAGGCGCCGGCCGATCGAGTAGGCGCACGGCGCGGTGGATGGCATGGCTTGCGAACTCAATGGAGTACCTTCGCCCTGCGGGCTGCGGTGCGAGCTTGCTTGGGAAAGGCCCGGCGCTGCGCTCATGCCCGCTCCTCCAGCACGTAGCCCATGCCGCGCACGTTGTGCAGCAACTTGGGTTTGAAGGGATCGTCCATCTTGGAGCGCAGGCGGCGCACGGCGACCTCCACGACGTTGGTGTCCGAGTCGAAGTTCATGTCCCACACCTGCTCGGCAATGGTGGTGCGCGACAGGATCTGCCCCTTGCGCCGCGCCAGCAGCGCGAGCAACGAGAATTCCTTGGCGGTGAGGTCCAACCGCTGCCCGGCGCGCCAGGCCTTGCGGCTGAGCAGGTCCATCTCCAGGTCGCTCACCGCCATGCGGGTGTTGGCCGCTTCGGTGGCTGCCGGGCCCCGGCGCAACAGGGCGCCCACGCGAGCGAGCAGTTCGGAGAAGGCAAACGGCTTGACCAGGTAATCGTCGGCGCCGGCCTGCAGGCCTTGCACACGGTCCTCCACGCGGTCGCGTGCGGTGAGCATGAGCACCGGCGTGCCGCGCTTCTCGCGCAAGGCCGCCAGCACGCCGAAACCATCGATGCCCGGCAACATGATGTCGAGCACCACGAGCTGGTAGTCACCTTCAAGCGCGAGGTAGCGGCCTTCGATGCCATCGCGCGCCACGTCCACCGTATAGCCGGCCTCGGACAGGCCGCGCTTGACGTAGTCAGCGATCTTGGCTTCGTCTTCAATGACCAGCACTCGCATTGGCAGGAGTCCATCCGGGGTTGCAGGGCAGGGGCGTGACACCTCTGGGAGAAGCCCAAATTGTCGTGGAAATGGCCATTTTTCTGTATTACGAATTTGTCATTCTGGCGTTCGGGAAACGACAACCTCGGTTTTTAAAGTTCTTCCTGTGCCAACACAAAGCGGCACACCAGTCTCCTCCCCAACGCTCTCACAAGGACTCATCATGAAACTCTCGACCACCATCCTCCTGCCCCTGATCCTCGCCGCCACCGCCGGTACCGCCATGGCCCAAAACGCCCCGCTGACACGCGCCGAAGTGCAAGCCCAGGCCATCGCCGCCCGCGACGCCGGCCAACTGCCTGACGGCACCATCGTGAAATTTGAAGTGTCCTCTGGCTCCACCGTCACCCGCGCACAAGTGCAGGCCGAACTCGCCGAGGCCCGTCGCCTGGGCCAGCTGGGTGACCCGGACATCGTGACCTTCAATGTGCCCACCGGCCCCGGCAAGACCCGCGCACAAGTGCTGGCCGAACTGAACGAAGCCCAGCGCCTGGGTCTGGTGGACTTCGCCGACAACAAATACCCCCTCGTGGCCACGCCCGAGCAAGCCGAGCAGATTCGCCAGGCCGGCCTGCGCGCTGCCGACAGCACGACCGTTGGCCAACTGAACCAGCAGTGATGCGGTCGACCCGTGTGGTGGGAGGCTCAGCCGTCGGATCGATGGCCGTTTCCCACCCGGGTCGGGTTTTCTTCACCTCACAGGGCCGTTGCCCATGAATGTTCGAATGCTTCAGACGCCGAAACACCAACGG
Organism: Pseudomonadota bacterium; assembly: GCA_040385485.1. GTDB lineage: Bacteria > Pseudomonadota > Gammaproteobacteria > Burkholderiales > Burkholderiaceae_C > Hydrogenophaga. The sequence continues at coordinate 130,584 of JAZKHJ010000006.1, forward strand.
GCCTCACGGCCCGTTGGTGTTTCTGGCGTTCAGATCTGAAACAGAACTTGAATCGTCGGCGTGAACGATCAGTTCATGCGCCACAGCTTCGACGTTCGCGAAAGCAGCAACTGCGCGCGCAGTCGAACGATTTCACGGGACAAGGCTTGCACTTCCGTCTCCTTCTCGCGCAGCAGTCTGGAGACACGGTCTTGCAGGGTGCCCAGATGGCGAGTCAGCGCAGCGTGTTCCCGCAGCACCCCCGCATGCATGGCGCTCATTGCACCGTGGACGCCGTGGTGTGCCAGAGGCGGCGCTCCGGCAAGAGATCGTCATTGCGCAGCGAGGACTGCGCTGCCGAGCTGTCGCTGCCCTTCAAAAGCGTGTCCCAGTGCTGGTGCATGCGCTGAAGCACAGTGCGAAAGTTGGGCGTGAGCGCCGGGTGTTGGCCCAGAAAGAACAGGTTGGAGCGGATTTTCCGGCCCATGAGATTGCGTTGCGTGGCGCAAGCGCTCTGAGCATGCCCCGTCATCAGCGCCAGCGTGCCGGCCAGCATGGCCTCGGTGCAGGGAAGCACATGTTCTTCGTCCTCAGGCAATTCGGTATTGGTGTTCACGGCGGTCTCCAGACAGGGTTTTGACATCGCGACAGGGCGCGAGCGGTGCTGGCTGTCGGTCCGGATTCGAATGTGACGAGGGACCTGGGATGGCTTGCAATTCCATCTTAAATGAGAATCGATCGCATTTGAAGAGGCCGAATGGAATGTTTTGCAAGCGGGTGTTTCGTTGTGGGCGAGCGGAGGGTCCATTCCTTGCGCCGCGGCGTGCATTGGCGCTCCTATACTTCAGGAATGAACGACGCAGTACATTCCTTCACCGCCAAATCTGCTGCGCCTTTGCCCAAGAGCGCTGGCCTTGCAGGCGTGCCGTCGGGGACCGGCGTCACTGGGCGCACCAACGATCCGGCGCGGACCATGGCCGAGATCCTGAAGGTAGCCACCCACGAGTTTGCGGACAAGGGCCTGGCCGGTGCGCGCATCGACGAGATCGCAGCGGCCACGCGCACCAGCAAGCGGATGATTTACTACTATTTTGGTAGCAAGGAAGGGCTGTATATCGCGGTTCTGGAAGAGTCCTACCGCCGGGTGCGGAGCATCGAGAGTGAGTTGAACCTGGAGAATCTGCCGCCGGAAGAGGCCTTGCGCACCTTGGTGGGGTTCACCTTTGACCACCACAACGGCAACCAGGACTACGTGCGGCTCGTGATGTCGGAGAACATGTTGCGCGGGCAGTACATCGCCCAGAGCAAGAGCATCCAGGCGCTGAACGTTCCCGCCATCCAGTCCATCCGCAACCTCTACGACCGTGGCGTGGCCGAGGGCGTGTTTCGCCCGGGCGTGGACCCCATCGACATCCACGCCAGCATCTCCGCGTTGACTTTCTTCAACGTGTCCAACCAGTACACCTTCAGTCAGATCTTCAAGCACCAGGTGCAAGACCCCAAGGTGCTGGCGCAGCGCCGCGCCAACGTGATCGACATGGTCGTGCGCTACCTGCGCGCATGAAAAAAGGGCCCATCCCTGCGGTGGGCCCCTTCCTTCAGAAGGCCGTGCGCATGCCGAGCTGGACCACACGCTTCTGGCTGATGTGGTCCTTGAGGTCGCCGGTGGCGATGGAGATGCCGGTGTACAGGAACGTGTTCTTGGACAGGCCGTAGCGGGCGGCGAGTGCCAGTTTGCCCAGATCCGCTTCGTTGGCCGCCGCGCTCTTGTACGTTGCCCGGGTGTAGTTCAGGCCAACGGTGGTCTGACCCAGGGGCACTTCCACTCCCACGGTCACGCCGTCGTTCTGGTTCATCGTGAAGGTGGTGTCACCGGTCACGATCAGGTTGCTCACGCCCACCGCGGCACCGTTGCCGCTGGTGGTGGTGAGGTCGCGGTTGCGCTGCATGCCACCGAGCAGTTTGAAGCTGCCGAAGTTGTAGTTGGCCGACAGCGTCAGCGACTTGTTGGTGCTGGCGCCGCCGGTGCGTGGTTTGTTCCATTCGTAAGCCAGGCCCACGTACAGCGGAGCCGCTGCGTACGCCACCCGTGCGCCGTAGAACTTGTCCGACACGCCTTCACCAGGAGCCCATTGGAAGGCGCCGTTGAAGCCGCTCAGGTTCGGGGTCTGGTACTGCACCGTGTTGTCGGCGCGCGGCGCATTGAGGAAGACCGGCAGGTTGCGGCCCATGTTGGTCACCGACGTGGTGGGGTTGTTCACCAGCGCGTTGCCGAACGGGTTGCCCTGACCCACCACCGAATCGCTCAGGATGTACTGGCGGCCCAGCCGCAGTTCACCGGCGGCATCCGATCCCAGCGAAACAAAGATCTGGCGACCGAACGCGCGCCCGCCCTGGGCTGCCGTTCCGGTGTCGGCGAGGATGCCCGATTCAAGCAAAGCACCGGCCCGGAGGCCGCCGCCGAGGTCTTCGCTCGCGCGAATGCCCCAGCGCGAGCCGTTCAGGCCGTTGAGCGTGCCGTCGTTCATGGTCGTCAGGCTTTGTCCACCCGCCGTGCTGCCGGCTTTGGCGTTGGTCAGGTTCAGGTCGATCATGCCGAACAGATTGACCGATGACTGAGCGCTGGAAGCACCTGCCAGGGTGAGCAGGGCGGCTGTGATGGCGAGTTTTTTCATCTGTGTTCCTCTTGAAGTTCAACTGCGGTGCCCGGCAGTCGTTCGGGGTGCTGGCCCCGGAATTCCGGGAGTTCGGTGCAAGCGTGGCGCAGCGGACAGGAAGTTTGTACGAACTGGTTAGTTCTCCGATTGGTGCAAACCCTTGGTTGCGCCGGCTGTCGCATTGACGGCAAATATTCGGGTTTTCCCTGAAAAGCAAACTAACCAGTTCGTACAAAATTGCCGCAAGAGGAGACAAACTCATGGTGCAAAAACTCATCGATCACTACTGCCGGCTGTTGTCGGTGGGCATGGTCGGCTGCCTCGGCCTGATGGTCGTTCTGGTGTTCGGCAATGTGGTCCTGCGTTACGGCTTCAACAGCGGGATCGCGGTGTCGGAAGAGCTGTCGCGCTGGTTGTTCGTCTGGATGACCTTCATGGGCGCCCTGGTGGCCATGCGCGACCGCGCCCACCTGGGCACCGACACGCTGATCTCGCGCCTGCCGCTGGGCGGCAAGAAGCTGTGCATGGTCATCGCCCAGTTGCTGATGCTCTTCATCTGCTGGCAGATGTTCACCGGAGCCTGGGCCCAGACGGTGGTGAACCTCGGCACCACCAGCGCGGTCATGGAAGTGTCCATGGCCGGCTTCTATGCGAGTGGTGTGGTGTTCGCCGTGATGGCGGGGGTGGTGGTCCTCAACGACCTCTACAAACTGCTGAGCGGACAACTGAGCGAGGCAGAACTCATCGGCGTGCGCGAGTCCGACGACATGCCCACCGGGCACCCTGAAAAGCCACCGGCTGGAGACAAGCCATGACCATCGCCATCTTTCTCGGCGCCTTGCTGGGTGCCATGGCGCTGGGCGTGCCGATCGCCTTTTCCCTGCTGCTGTGCGGTGCTGCCCTCATGTGGCACCTGGACATCTTCGACGCGCAGATCCTCGCGCAGAACGCGATCGAAGGAGCGAACAGCTTTCCGCTGCTGGCCGTGCCGTTCTTCATGCTCGCCGGCGAGATCATGAATGCGGGTGGCCTCTCGCGGCGCATCGTGCATTTCGCCATGACCCTGGTCGGTCACGTGCGCGGCGGGCTGGGCTACGTGGGGATCATCGCCGCGGTGATGCTGGCGGCACTCTCGGGCTCTGCGGTGGCCGACGCCGCCGCGCTGGCGGCGCTGCTGCTGCCAATGATGAACAAGGCGGGTTACGACAAGGCGCGCTCCGCGGGTCTGCTGGCCTCGGCCAGCATCATCGCTCCCATCATTCCGCCCAGCATCGGCTTCGTGGTGTTTGGCGTGGCGGCCAACGTGTCGATCTCCAAGCTCTTCATGGCCGGCATCTTTCCCGGCCTCCTGCTGGCGGCATCCCTCTGGATCACCTGGTGGATGCTCATGCGCAAGGACAACATTGCGCCAGCCAAGCGCGCCAACCGCCATGAGGTGTTGTCTTCCCTGAAAGACGCGACCTTCGCACTGGTGCTGCCGCTGATCGTGGTGGTCGGCCTGAAGTTCGGCGTGTTCACGCCCACCGAGGCGGCGGTGGTCGCTGCGGTGTACGCGCTCTTCATCTCCACCGTGGTCTACGGCGAGCTGCGCCTGGGCCAGCTGTACGGCCTGTTCCTGGCGGCGGCCAAGACCACCTCGGTGATCATGTTTCTGGTGGCCGCGGCGATGGTCTCGGCCTGGCTGATCACGGTGGCCAACCTGCCGGGTGAACTGGTGTCGGTGCTGGAGCCGATTCTGGACAACCCCACGATGCTGCTGATCGCCATGATGGTGTTGACCATGATCGTGGGCACGGCGATGGACATGACGCCCACCATCCTGATCCTCACGCCGGTCTTCATGCCCCTGGTGAAGGCCGCCGGTATCGACCCCGTGTACTTCGGCGTGCTGTTCATGATCAACAACGCCATTGGCCTGATCACGCCCCCGGTGGGCACGGTGCTCAGCACGGTCGCCGGCGTCGGCAAGATGAGCATGGACCAGGTCACGCGAGGCGTGTGGCCCTTCATGCTGGCCCAGTTCGCCGTGATGTTCCTGCTCATCATCTTCCCCGACCTGGTTCTGGTGCCTGCGCGCTGGCTCTACGGCTGACCCCCTTTCGGGGCGGGTGCTGCATGGGCACGCCACCACCCGCCCCTTCACGTCGAGCGTCCCGATTTCGCCACCCCAGGAGACACAACCATGAAACGCTTATTCCTCAAGACCGTGCTCGCCGCCGCCGCGCTGGCCACCCTGGCTACCGCAGGCATGGCCCAGGCGCAGACCCGCACCATCAAGTTCGTCAACCAGAACGCCAAGGGCCACCCCATCGTGATGGGCATGGAGAAGTTCGGCGAGATCGTCGAGGCCAAATCGGGCGGGCGCTTCAAGGTCAACATCTTCCCGGGCGGTGCGCTCGGCAGCGACCAGGCCAACCTGTCGGCCATGCAGGGCGGCACGCTGGAGATGGCGTCGATGAACTCGGGCATCTTCGCCAGCCTGGTGAAGGACTTCGCCATCTACGACTTCCCCTTTCTCTTCGCCAACGCACGCGAAGCCGATGCCGTGGTCGACGGCCCCTTCGGCAAAGGCCTGCACGACAAGTTGCAGGAGAAGGGCCTGGTGGGCCTGGCGTACTACGAACTGGGCTTTCGCAACATCACCAACGGCAAGCGCCCGATCAACAAGGTGGAGGACATCGCCGGTCTGAAACTGCGCGTGATCCCCAACCCGATCAACGTCGACTGGGTCAGCGCGCTCGGCGCCAACCCCACGCCGCTGCCCTTCCCGGAGCTGTACGCCGCGCTGGAGCAGAAGGCGGTGGACGGGCAGGAGAACCCGCTGGCCACGATCCAGGGCGCCAAGTTGTTCGAGGTGCAGAAACATCTGGCCATCACCAATCACCAGTACAACCCGCAGTCCGTGGTGGTGAGCAAGAAGTTCTGGGACACGCTGTCGGCCGACGACAAAAAGCTGTTGCAGGACGCCGCCGCCGAATCGGCCAAATACCAGCGTGAACAATCCCGCAGCGCGCAGGCCAGCACGCTGGAGAACTTGAAGAAGAGCGGCATGCAGGTCACCGAGCTGCCACCGGCCGAGGTCGCGAAGCTGCGCGAGAAGATGAAGCCGGTGCTGGCCAAGCACACCGCCAGCGTGGGCGAAGCCACCGTGAGCGCCATGATGAGCGAGCTGGACAAGCTGCGCAAGTGAGCATCACGGCATGAAAAAAGTCCTGGTGCTCAACGGCCCCAACCTCAACCTGCTCGGGCTGCGTGAGCCCGCGCTGTACGGGCACACCACCTTGCCGGATGTCGAGGCCCTGTGCCGCGACGCCGGCCAGAAGCTCGGTGTGGAGATCGAGTGCTTCCAGAGCAACTGGGAGGGCGCCCTGATCGACCGCATCCACGAGGCGGGCCGCGGCTACAAGGACGGCACGGTGCTGGGGTGTGTCTTCAACCCCGGTGCCTATACACACACCTCGGTGGCACTGCATGATGCGATCAAGGGCGTGGACGGCCTGCCCGTGATCGAGCTTCACATCTCCAACGTGCACGCCCGCGAGGCCTTTCGACACCACTCCTTCATCTCGCCCGCGGCCGCCGGCATCGTTGTGGGCTTCGGTGTCGATGGTTACGTGATTGCGCTGGAAGGCCTGGTGCGCCGCCACGCGCGCCTGACCGCGGCGACCTGACTTTCCCTGGTGCTTCCCATGATCAACGGCCTCACTGAAATCATTGCCCACATCGGCTACCCGACGCATACCTTCAAGTCGCCGATGATCTACAACCCGTTCTTCGAGCGGGAAGGGATCAACGCGGTGGTGGTGCCCATGGGCTGCAAGACGCCGGACTACCCTGCGTTCCTGCGTGCCGTGTTCAAGCTCACCAACATCCGTGGCGCGCTCATCACCATGCCCCACAAGGTGGTGACGGTCGACCTGGTGGACGTGGTCACGCCCACTGTGAAAGTGGCGGGCGCCTGCAATGCGGTGAAACGGCTGCCCGACGGACGCCTGATGGGCGACATGTTCGACGGCGCCGGCTTCGTGCGCGGCGTGCAGCGCAAGGGCCTGAAGCTGCAGGGTGCGCGGGTGCTGGTGGTGGGCAATGGCGGTGTGGGTTGTGCCATTGCAGCTTCGCTGGCCGCCACCGGCGTGGCCCGGGTGTCGCTGTTCGATGCGCAGGCCACCGTGTGCGAAGCACTGGCCCAACGCCTCAAGAGCGAGTACCCCGAGATCGAGGTGGTCACCGGCAGCAACGACCCGGCCGGTCACGACCTGGTCGTCAACGCCACGCCCATGGGCATGAACGACGGTGACCCGCTGCCCATGGACGTGTCGCGCCTGTCACCCGAGACCTTTGTGGGCGAGGTGGTCATGAAGTCCGAAATGACCGCCTTCCTTCGCGCCGCGCAGGCGCGGGGCTGCCCGGTGCAGGTCGGCACCGACATGCTGTTCGAGCAGATACCGGCTTACCTGGAATTCTTCGACCTGCCCACCGCCACCGCCGAGACGCTGCGCAGCGTCGCGCGGCTGAGCTACTGACAGCCAGCGCTCTTCATCCCACCCACCGGAGGCCACCGACCATGAGCGACTTCCTGACCACGCGCGACCCGAGCCGCGAACCCCTGCAGCCGTCGTTTGGTGACCCGGACAACCCGGTGGGTCTCGATGGCGTGGAGTTCATCGAGTACGCGACCGCCAAGCCCCAGGCGCTGGGCCAGGTGCTGGAGATGATGGGTTTTCGCCCGGTGGCCCGCCACCGCTCTCGCGAGGTGCTGTTGTACCGCCAGGGTGAGATCAACATCGTGGTCAACTCATCGCCGCTGGACTCCAAGGCCGCCAGCCACGGTGCCGATGTGCCCGCGATCTCCGCCGTGGCCCTGCGCGTGCGCGATGCCCGGGCGGCCTACCAGGCCGTGCTGGCGCGCGGTGCCTGGCCGGTGCACACCCACCCGGAGGTGATGGAGCTCAACATTCCGGCCATCCACGGTGTGGGCGGCAGCCGCATTTATTTCGTGGACCGCTACCGCGAGTTCTCGATCTACGACGTCGACTTCGTGCCCATTCCGTCGGTGGACCAGCACCCGCCGGCCACCGCCGGCATCGAATTTTTCGGCATCGTTCAGTACATCGGTGCCGACCGGGCCGTGGACTGGATCGAGTTCTACGGCGAGCTTTTCGGCATGACGCTCATCCCCGACGAAGAGCGCTACGGGATCCTGCCCAAGGGCAAGCTGCTGATGGCGCCGGCCCTGCACCCGGCCAACCGCTTCATGTTGCAGCTGGTGGAGCCCGACATCAACGTGCGCGACAGCTCCGAAAAAATCCAGCGCATCGGCCTGGGTGTGCCCGATGTGCTGGCCGCTGTGCATGCCTTGCGCGCGCTCGGCCTGGACTTCGTTGAAACCGAGCAGGCCCACAGCGAAGGGCGGGGCGCCATATCTCGCACCTACCTCGGCTCGGTGGCCTTCGAGCTGGTGCACGGTGCGCCGGGCAGCCATGTCGGGTGAGCGCATGACCGCGCAACACAACCCGTCGATCCAGGCCTTCGGCATGGACACGATCACGCTGGCCGGCCCGCTGGAGGCCAAGCTCGAAGCCATGCAGGACGCCGGCTTCTCCCAGGTCATGCTCAAGGCCAACGACCTGGTGGGACACCCCGACGGCTGGAAGGCCGCCGTCAAAGCAGTGCACCGCAGCGGGCTGCGCGGCACCGGATTTCAGGTGCTGCGCGACTTTGAAGGCCTGAGCGGCCATCTGCACGACTACAAGGTCGAGATTGCCCAACAGATGCTGGAGATGTGTGCCGAGCTGGGTTGCGACGTGCTGCTGGCGTGCTCGTCCACCTCGCGCCACGCCGGCACCGACCTCGACCAGATCGCGCGCGACCTGCGCAAGCTGGCGATGCTGGCGATCCCGCACGGGATCAAGATCGCCTTCGAAGCGCTGTCCTGGGGTCGCACCATCAACGAATTCCCCGTGGCCTGGGACGTGATCACCCGGGCCAACTGTCCCAACCTCGGCCTGGGGCTGGACGCCTTTCACCTGTTCGCCAGCAACACCTCGCTGGAGGAGATCGACCTGCTCGACCCGCAGCGCATCTTCCTGGTTCAGCTCGCCGACTTCATGTGGCAGGAGACCCCGACCTTCGAAGAACGCATGACCACCGCCCGCACCTTCCGCGTGTTCCCGGGCGAGGGGGTACACACCGAACAACTGGCCGCGCTGGTGCTGGCGCTGGAACGCCTGGGCTACAGCGGGGACTACAGCTTCGAGGTGTTCAACGACGACTACCTGCAGTTGCCCTTGCCGTTCGTGGCTGAACGGGCGAGGCGCTCGGCGCTCTGGCTGGCCGAAGACGTGCTGCGCCTGTCGATGCCGCTGCCCAACCAGATTCGTCTGCGCTGAGGCATCCAGGGCGTGTCGCGTCGGCCGAACTCACTGCGGCGCGGGCAGCACCTTCGCCGGGTTGAGCAGGTTCTTCGGATCCAGCGCCTTCTTCACCTGCCACATCAGTTCGAGTTCGACCGGCGACTTGTAGAGCGTCAGGTCGTCGCGCTTGGCCACACCGATGCCGTGTTCCGCCGAGATCGAGCCGCCCGCCGCGTGGGCCAGTGCGTCCACTACGTGCGAGATCTGTGTGTAGCAGGCAGCCATGTACTCCCCGGCGCTGGTGTCGGCCGGGCGCAGCGGGTTGAAGTGCACGTTGCCGTCGCCCATGTGGCCATACACCACCATGCGCGTGCGCGGCTCCAGTGCGAGCACCGCGGCCGTGGCTTCCTCGATGAATCGCGAGATGCGCGAGAGCGGCACCGACACGTCGCACTTGATGCTGCCGCCAGTGCGCGTCTGCGCGTCCGAGATTTCTTCGCGGATGCGCCAGAACGCCTGCGCGTCGGCGCCGCTGGCGGCCACCGCCGCGTCGAGCACCAAGCCAGCCTCCAGGCCGGCTTCGAGCAGCTGCACCATGGTCTGGTCCAGGCTGTCGGCGTCGGTGCCCGATGTGAGTTCGATCAGCACCATCCAGTCGTGTGGCGCTGCCAGTGGGGACTTCTCGCCGCCCAGGTAATCCAGCACCAGGTCGAGCGCTGGCCGGGACACCAGTTCAAACGCGGTGACGGCCTGGCCCGCCGTGCGCTTGGCTTCGCCGAGCAAGGCCACGGCGGCGGCGGGTGAGGTCACGGCCACGAAGGCCACCGACGACGAGCGGGGCAGCGGCATCAGTTTGAGCACCGCGGCGGTGATGATGCCCAGCGTGCCTTCGGAGCCCACAAAAAGTTGTTTGAGGTCGTAGCCGGTGTTGTCCTTGCGCAGGGCGCGCAGACCCGAGTACACGCGACCATCGGGCAGCACGGCCTCCACGCCCAGCACCAGGTCGCGCATGTTGCCGTAGCGCAGCACGGCGGTGCCGCCCGCGTTGGTGGAGAGGTTGCCGCCGATCTGGCAGGAGCCCTCGGAGCCAATGCGCAGCGGGAACAGCCGGCCCGCCGCTTCGGCCGCGGTGCGTGCGGCACTCAGGGTCACGCCGGCCTGCACCGTCAGCGTGTCGTTCACCGCATCGACCTCGATCACCTGGTTCATGCGCTTGAGGCTGACCACCACGGCCGTGCCGCTGTCGTCGGGCACCGAGCCGCCCATCAGCGAGGTGTTGCCTCCCTGGGGCACCACGGGCACGTCGTGTGCGTAACACCAGGCCATCACGCGGCTGAGCTCGTTGGTGCTGGCGGGAAGCACCACGGCAGCGGCCTTGCCGAGGTAGAGGCGCCGGTAGTCGATGGTGAAGGCGTCCGTGTCGGCGCCGCTTAGGCAGGCGCGCGCGCCCACAATGTCGGTGAGCGCGGCGACGATGGTGGGCGATGAAGGGGTGGTCATGTGAGGGGGCTCAATAGGCGGCCGAGCGCTCGGCAGGGGCTGTGGTGCCGCGCCCGAAGTCGGTGGCGAGTTTGCGTGCTGCGTTGGCGAACAGCAGCAAGTCCACACCGGTGGCCACGAAGGTGCAGCCCAGCGCCAGGTAGCGCCGCGCCAGGGCGGGGTCCGAGGTGAGCGTGCCGGCGGCCTTGCCGCTGGCCACGATGGTTTTCATGGCCTGCTCGATCGCAGCCTGCACCTCGGGGTGACCCGGCTTTCCGCGGTGACCCATCGAGGCCGCGAGGTCGGCCGGGCCGATGAAGACACCGTCCACGCCGTCCACCGCGCAGATGGCGTCGAGGTTCTGCAAGGCCGTGACGGTCTCAGCCTGCACGAGCAGGCAGACCTCGCTGTCGGCCACGTCGAGGTAGTCGGTGCGTGCGCTCCAGCGCGATACCCGCCCCACCGCGCTGCCCACGCCGCGAATGCCCAGCGGCGGGTAACGCGTGGCTTGCACCAGAGCCGCGGCCTGCTCGGGCGTGTCCACCATGGGCACCAGCAGGGTCTGCGCGCCGATGTCGAGCAACTGTTTGACCAGATGCACTTCACCAGACACCACGCGCACCACCGGGTGGGCCGGGTAGGGTGCCACGGCCTGCAGGGCGCCCAGCGTGGAGCGCAGGTCGTTCGGTGCGTGCTCGCCATCGATCAACAGCCAGTCGAAGCCGGCGGTGGCGCTGACCTCCGCGAGGTAAGGGTCGGCCATCGAGAGCCACAGACCGACCTGCGGGCGCCGTGCCGCCAGCGCGGCCTTGAAGGCGTTGCCGCTCATCGCAGGCCTCCCTGGCAGAGGTACTTGACGTGCATGTAGTCGTCCAGTCCATCGCGTGAGCCCTCGCGGCCATAGCCCGATTCCTTCACGCCGCCGAACGGCGCGGACTCGGCCGCCAGCGCACCTTCATTGATACCGACGATGCCGGTCTCAAGCTGGTCGGCCACGCGCCAGATGCGCTTGGCATCTGTTGTGTAGAAGTAGGCCGCCAGACCAAACGGCGTGTCGTTGGCCAGGCCCACCACCTCGTCTTCGGTGGTGAAGCGGAACACCGGCACCACCGGGCCGAAGGTCTCTTCCTGCGCCAGCACCATGGCCATGCTGGCGCCCGCCAGCACGGTGGGTGCGTAGTAGTGGCCGGCGCTGCCGGCATCGGTTGCGCTCAGCCGGCGGCCGCCGGTGACAACGCGCGCGCCGTGCGACACCGCGTCCACCACATGGCGCTCGATCTTGTCGACCGCGCGCTGGTTGATCATGGGGCCGATCTGCGAACGCTCGTCGCTCGCGGGGCCCACTTGCAAGGCACCGACGCGGGCCGCCAGCTTCTCGACGAAGCGGTCGTGCACGGTGTCGTGCACGAACACGCGGTTGGGGCAGACGCAGGTCTGACCGCCGTTGCGGAACTTGGAGACCATCAGGCCTTCGACGGCCGCGTCCAGGTCGGCGTCTTCGAACACGATGAAGGGCGCATTGCCGCCAAGTTCGAGCGAGAGCTTCTTGAGCGTGCCGGCCGATTCGCGCGCCAGATGCTTGCCCACCGGTGTGGAGCCGGTGAAGGTGATCTTGCGCACGCGTGGGTCCGCCAACCAGGCGTCGACCACCTCGGGCGTGTGCTCGCGCGAGGCGCAGACCAGGTTGATCGTGCCGGCCGGAAAACCCGCGAGGTGGGCGAGCTCCACCAGGGCGGCAGCGGTCAGCGGTGTGTCTTCGGCGGGCTTGGCCACCACGGTGCAGCCGGCGGCCAGGGCAGGCGCGATCTTGCGCGCGATCATGGCCAGCGGAAAGTTCCAAGGCGTGATGGCGGCCACCACCCCCACCGGCTCCTTCACCGCCATCATCTTGCGGCCGCGCACCGGCTCGGGAATGATGTCCCCGTGCGTGCGCGTGGCCTCCTCGGCGAACCACTCCACGTACGACGCGCCGTAGAGCACTTCGCCGCGCGCCTCGGCCAGGGGCTTGCCCTGTTCGGCAGAGATGATGCGCGCCAGATCTTCGCGGTGTTCCAGAATCAGGGCGTGCCAGCGCTTGAGCAACTGCGCGCGCTCCCGCCCGCTCTTGTCGCGCCAGGCCGGAAAGGCCGCGTGCGCTGCGTCGGCGGCGGCCTGTGCGTCCGCAGCGGTGCTGTCGGCCACCCGCGCGATGGTGGCCAGCGTGGCGGGGTCGACCACGTCGAGCAAGGCGCCTGCCTGAGCGGGCTGCCAGCGGCCTGCAATGAAATTGTGAGTGCGCAGCAGTTCGCCGCGAACAAGTTCGCCCAGCATGAAAACTCCAGTGTGTTTGAGAGGTTTTGGGGTGAGCGGTTTCAGCTCACGATGCCCAGGTGCCACGGCACGAATTCGTGGTCACCCAGACCCAGGGCTTCGCTCTTGGTCGGCTCGCCCGAGGCGTGCCGCAGGATGGCTTCAAAGATGCGCTGGCCCATTTGGGGCACGTCCACCTCGCCGTCGAGGATGGCACCGCAGTTCACGTCCATGTCCTCTTCCAGCTTGCGGTACATCACCGAGTTGCTGGCCAGCTTGATGGTGGGCGCGGGCTTGGAGCCGAACATCGAACCCCGGCCGGTGGTGAAGCAGATCAGGTTGGCGCCGCTGGCGATCTGGCCTGTGCAGGCCACCGGGTCGTAGCCCGGCGAATCCATGAACACGAAGCCCGCCTGGTCGATTGGCTCGGCGTACTCGTACACCGCCTGCAGCGGCGTCGTGCCGCCCTTCATGGCCGAACCCAGCGACTTCTCGAAGATGTTCGCCAGGCCACCGGCCTGGTTGCCCGGGCCGACCACGCCGTTGAACTGGCCGTTGTGGCCGCTCGTGTAGTTCTCCCACCAGGTCAGGCGGTCCAGCAGCTTCTGGCCCACCTCGGGCGTGACCGCGCGGCGCGTGAGCATGTATTCCACGCCGTGGATTTCCGGCGTTTCCGAGAGGATGGCCGTGCCCCCATGGCGCACCAGAATGTCCATGGCCGCACCCAGCGCGGGGTTGGCCGTGATACCCGAGAAACCGTCCGAGCCGCCACATTCCAGGCCGATCTTGATGTGGCTCGCGGACACAGGCTGGCGCTGGTAGCTGTTGGCTATGGGCAGCATCTCTTCGACGGCCTTGATGCCCGCTTCGATGGTCACGCGGGTGCCGCCCACTTCCTGCATCACCATGGTGCGCATCAGGCGACCGCTTTCCAGACCTTGCGATTCCACCAGGCCCGCGACCTGGTTGCGCTCGCAACCCAGGCCGACGATCAGCACGCCGGCCATGTTGGGGTGGCGCGCATAGCCTGCGATGGTCCGGCGCAGCACGTCGAAGTGCTCGCTGGGCGATGACATGCCGCAGCCGCTGGTCTGGGCGAAAGCCGCCACACCGTCCACGTTGGGGTAGGCCGCCAGGCGCTCGGGCGTGAAGTGCGCGGCGATGTTCTTGATCACCGTGGCCGAGCAGTTGACCGAGGACAGGATGCCGATGAAGTTGCGCGTGCCCACGCGACCGTCTTCGCGCAAGTAGCCCATGAACTGCGCGCGCTCGGCTTCGAGCACGTAGTCCACCGGCTTCACGTCCAGGCCAAAGCCGGGATCGCGGTCGAACTCCACCATCGCAAGGTTGTGCGTGTGCACGTATTCACCCGCCTCGATGTCGCGCTCGGCCACGCCGATGACGGTGTCGTACTTGCGCACGCGCTCCCCCTGCGCGATGCGGCTGGCCGCGATCTTGTGGCCGGCCGGCACCTGCGCCCGCACACGAACGCCGAACTCGGGCAGGTCCTGGCCCAAAGCCAGGGCCGACCTCGCAACGAGCACGTTGTCGTTGGCGTGCAGACGGATCAAGGGGCTGAGCGTCATCGAATCAACCTTTCTGGAGCAGTTCTTTGAGCTTGAGGCGCTCGATCAATTGCGTTTCGCGGTCGTACATGCCCTGCACGTACTTTTTGTAGTCGGGGCCGTCGAGGTACATCAGCGGTGCGTCGATCTTGTCGGCCACGGCCTTGAACTCGGTGCTGTTGACGGCAAAGCGGAAGGCGTCGCGCAGCTTCTTCTCGACCACCGGGTCCAGACCCTTGGGAGCACCGATGCCATTGGGCGCATCGACCACCACCTTGTAACCGAGGTCCTTGAGCGTGGGGGTGTCCTTGAAGCGCGGCGTGCGCTGCTCGCCCCAGGTGGCCAGCAGGCGCAGCTTGCCGGCTTCGACGTGTGGTGCCCACGAGCTCGAATCGGCCAGCATGTCGACCTGACCACCCAGCGTGTCTGACAGGGCTTGCGCGCCGCCCTTGTAGGCGATGGCGTTGAGCGAGATGCCCGCGGCCAGCGCGAACTCTTCCATGCCCACATGGGTGGCGCCGCCGATTCCGGCATGGCCGTAGCTCACGATACCGGGGTTGGCCTTGGCGAAGGCGACCATGTCCTTGAGCGTTGCGAATTTCGAACTGGGCAGCACGGCGATGCCGAAGGTCTGGCCAGAGGTGCGGGCCAGGTAGGTGTAGTCCGTGCGCGGGTCGGCCTGCAGCGTGCCGAGCTGCGAGAAACGGGTCACGGAGATCGGGATCTGGCCGATGGTGTAGCCGTCGGGTCGGGCGTTGGCCAGGGCCTTCGCGCCGATCATGCCCGCCGCACCCGCCTTGTTTTCCACGGCGATCGGTTGCTTGAGTACACCGGCGGCCACCAGGCAGATCGCGCGCATCGACTGGTCGGCGGTACCGCCGGCAGGCCACGGGCAGATGAAATTGATGGGGCGCTCGGGGTAGCTGGCAGCGTCCGATGCGAATGCGAGCGATGGCACGAGGATGCCGGCAGCGGTGGCGCTGCCGCCCACGAGCAGGTGGCGGCGGGAGATGGGGGTCTGGATGTTGAGCTTCATTGTCTTCCTCTGTGGTGGAGCCAGAATTGTTCGACATCCATCCATAACAATCCAATCGTTAAACGGAATGGCTACATGAGGCTCTGGTTATGATCGAACCATGGCCTCCATCGACCGTGTCCTGCGTTCCAACATCAAGTTGCGCCACCTGCAGCTGCTGGTGGCGCTGGACCAGTTTCGCCACGTGGGGCGCACGGCGGAGTTCATGTCGGTGAGCCAGCCGGCCGTCTCCAAGATGCTGACCGAGGTGGAGAGCATGTTGGGCTCCACGCTGTTTGAGCGCTCGACCCGCGGCACCGAGCCCACCTCCGCCGGCCGCTCGCTCGTGCGCTTCGCCCGCTCTGTGCTCGCTGACTACGAGCGCACGCGCGACGAGATCGCGGCCGTGGAAAGCGGTGCGGCGGGGCGAACCCGTGTGGGCTCCATGGTGGTGACCCTGCCCGTGTTGCTGGCCCAGGCGGTGGCGCTCTTCAAGAGCGACGCCCCGGGGGCCACGGTGCTGGTGGAGGAGGGCGATCTGACCCAGCTGCTGCCCAAGCTGAGGCTGGGCGAGATCGACCTGTTCGTGGGCAGACTCGAACCTGGCTACGCGGCCCCGGACCTGGTGACCGAGAAGCTCTTCAACGAGCCGATGGTGGCGGTGGTGGGTGCAGGCCATCCCCTCTCGCGCAAGAAGCAACCCACCTGGGCCGACCTCGCTGCCATGCCTTGCGTGCTGCCGCCGCCCTGGGCCTCGCTGCGGGTGAAGCTGGAGCAGCAGTTCTTCAAACACAAGCTGCAACCACCGGCGGACATCATCGAGACGGCATCGTTCCTGGCCATCAGCACCTTCGTGCAGCAGCGCTTGGCGGTGGCCTTCGTGGCACGGTCGGTGGGCCTGCACTTCGAGCGCGAGGGCCTGTTCAAGGTGTTGAAACTGCCGGTGCCGGTCGATCTGCCGCCCGTGGGCCTGATCACGGTGCGCGGGCGTCCGCCAACGAGGATCACCGAGCAATTGATGGAGTGCCTGCGGCGTGTGGCGGCCAAGCGGTGACGCTGTGCCAGAAAAAAGGGCCTTGATTTCTCAAGGCCCTTCAATTCGTTGGCGGAGACTGTGAGATTCGAACTCACGGACCCTTGCGGGTCGGCAGTTTTCAAGACTGCTGGTTTAAACCGCTCACCCAAGTCTCCGGATGCGTCGGCAATGGCGGGATTTTAGCCTGCGACGGCCGCCGCCTCAGGCTGCGGCTTGGTCAGCATGCCGCGCGTCTCGATGAAGCGCACCACCTCGTCCACACCGACCAGCGTCTTGAGGTTGGTCATCACCCAGGGCCGGCGCACGCTGTCGGGGCGCATGCGCGCGGTGTCGGCCTTCATCACCTCGAGGTCGGCGCCCACGTGGGGGGCCAGGTCGGTCTTGTTGATGACGAAGAGGTCGCTCTTGGTGATGCCGGGGCCGCCCTTGCGCGGGATCTTCTCGCCGGCGGCCACGTCGATCACGTAGATGGTGAGGTCGCTGAGTTCGGGGCTGAAGGTGGCGGCGAGGTTGTCGCCGCCGCTCTCGATGAACACCACGTCGGCGTCGGGAAACTCGCCGAGCATGCGGTCGATGGCCTCCAGGTTGATCGAGGCGTCTTCACGGATCGCGGTGTGCGGGCAGCCGCCGGTCTCCACACCCATGATGCGTTCGGCCGGCAGCGCGCCGCTCACGGTGAGGATGCGCTGGTCTTCCTTGGTGTAGATGTCGTTGGTGATGGCGATCAGGTCGTAGCGATCGCGCATGGCCTTGCAGAGCATCTCCAGCAACGTGGTCTTGCCTGAACCCACCGGGCCGCCGATGCCCACGCGCAACGGAGGCAGGTGTTTCGTGCGGCGGGGGATGTGGTGCAAGGGGGTCATGAGCGGAACAGGCGTGAGTACTGGGTTTCGTGGCGGGCGGAGTGGATGGCCAGCAAGGGCGTGAAGGCCTGGCGGTCATTGTCGTGCAGGGCGATGGCGTGGTCCACCGCGGCGGGTATCTGCTGCGCCAGGCGCGCGAGCATGCGCTGGCCGGCACTCTGGCCCAGCGGCACCGACTTGATGGACGCCTGCACCATGTTTTCGCACCAGCCGAAGGCGTAGCCGACCAGGCTGTCGTGAACGCTGGCACCGGTGCTGGCCGCCGCGCAGGCGCAGGCCACCGGGTAGGTGGGCGGGTCCAGGCGTGCGCTGTGCAGCTGCTCGAACACGCCCGTACCCAGATCGCCTAGCTGGCGCGCCCACTCCAGCAGCGAGCGGCCCATCTGCTCGCTCTGCAGGCGGAATTCGAACGTCTCGCGGGTCTGCAGCACCCAGTGGTTGAGCGCGCTGATGCGCGCCAGGTCGTTGGCGCGCCAGGCGGGAATGGCCTGCGCCACCACGGCCAGATCGCTGCGCGCGAGACCCAGGTGCAGCTGGTCGGTGAGCCAGGCGGCTGCGCTCGCTTCGTCGTGCACCAGCCCCGCGTCCACCGCCGATTCAAGCCCTTCGGAGTACGAGAAGCCGCCCACCGGCAGCGCCGGAGAGGCAAGCCAGAGGATCTGCAGCAGGCTGGCAGCCGAGCGGGGCGGCGCTTCGACCACGTCAGCCGTGGTCATGGTCGTGGGCGTGCCCGTGGCCGGCATGCCCGTGGCCCGGGGTGGCGGCGTGGTGGGCCCCATACGCGCCGGCCTCGGGCTCGAAGGGCTCGCGCGCCTCCATCACGGTGAGGTGCATGGCCCGCAGCATGTCGGCCAGCACATGGTCGGGCTCGATCTTCAGGTGGTCCGGCTGCAGCTCGATCGGCACGTGGCGGTTGCCCAGGTGGTAGGCCGCTCGCATGAGGTCGAAGGCCTGCTCGTGTGCCGCGTGGTCGGGGCAGGCGGTGATGCGCAGCACCGGCTGGGCTGCGGCCACCACGCGCAACAGCGAGCCGTCCTGGGTGAGCAGCACATCGCCACCGCGCACAACCGTGCCGCGCGGCAGGAACACGCCCACGTGGCGTTCGTCGGACGCCACGGTGTCGAAGCGGCTCTTCTGGCGGATGTCCCAGTCCAGCTCCAGGTGCGCGGCGCGCTGCACCAGTGAGGCGGCCAGGCCCTGGCCTTGTGGAATGAGTTTGGAGACTTGCAGCATGGGATCGGGCATCAGAACAGGAAGTAGCGTTGCGCCATGGGCAGCCGGGTGGCGGGCTCGCAGGTGAGCAAGACGCCGTCGGCGCGCACCGCGTAGGTCTGTGGGTCTATCTCCATCTTCGGCAGCAGGCTGTTGTGCACCATGCTGGCCTTGGTCACGCCGCGGCAGCCGCGCACCGCGTCCAGCGTCTTCTTCAGGCCGAAGCGTTCGCCCACGCCCGCTGCCAGCCCTGCCTGAGAAACGAAGGTGAGGCTGCTCTTGGCCATGGCGCCGCCAAAGCTGCCGAACATGGGGCGGTAGTGCACGGGCTGGGGTGTGGGGATGGAGGCGTTGGGGTCGCCCATGGCGGCCAGCGCGATGCTGCCGCCCTTCAGGATGAGCGCGGGCTTCACGCCGAAGAAGGCCGGTTTCCACACCACGAGGTCGGCCCACTTGCCGACTTCGAGCGAACCCACGATGTGCGAGATGCCGTGCGCGATGGCGGGGTTGATCGTGTACTTGGCGATGTAGCGTTTGACGCGGAAGTTGTCGTTGCGCGGTCCATCCCCAGGCAAGCTGCCGCGCTGGCTTTTCATCTTGTCGGCCGCCTGCCAGGTGCGGATGATGACCTCGCCCACCCGGCCCATGGCCTGGCTGTCGCTGCTCATCATGCTGATGGCGCCCATGTCGTGCAGGATGTCCTCGGCCGCGATGGTTTCGCGGCGGATGCGGCTCTCGGCGAACGCCAGGTCTTCGGGGATGCCGGCGTCCAGGTGGTGGCACACTATGAGCATGTCCACGTGCTCGTCGAGCGTGTTGACCGTGTAGGGCATGGTCGGGTTGGTGGAGCTGGGCAAAAAGTTGGCCTCACCCACCACGCGCAGGATGTCGGGTGCGTGGCCGCCGCCGGCGCCTTCGGTGTGGAAGGCGCAGAGGCTGCGGCCCTTGGTGGCCGCGATGGTGTTCTCCACAAAGCCCGATTCGTTCAACGTGTCGCTGTGAATGGCTACCTGCACGTCGGCCTCTTCGGCCACGCTCAGGCAGTTGTCGATGGCCGCGGGTGTGGTGCCCCAGTCCTCGTGCAACTTGAGGCCGATCACGCCCGCGTTGATCTGCTCGTGCAGCGCGGCGGGCAGGCTGGCGTTGCCCTTGCCCAGAAAGCCCAGGTTCATCGGCAGGCCGTCGGCGGCCTGCAGCATGCGTTCGATGTGCCAGGGGCCGGGCGTGCAGGTGGTGGCAAAGGTACCGGTGGCCGGGCCCGTGCCGCCGCCGAGCATGGTGGTGATGCCGGAGGTGAGGGCCTCGTCCACCTGCTGCGGGCAAATGAAGTGGATGTGGCTGTCGATGCCGCCGGCCGTGACGATGTTGCCCTCGCAGCTGATCACTTCGGTGCCCGGGCCGATGACGATGTCCACGCCGGGCTGCGTGTCGGGGTTGCCGGCCTTGCCGATGGCGACGATGCGACCGTCTTTCAAACCGATGTCCGCTTTGACGATGCCCCAGTGATCGACGATGACGGCGTTGGTCATCACGGTGTCCACGGCGCCTTCAGCGCGCGTTCTTTGCGATTGCGCCATGCCGTCGCGGATGGTCTTGCCGCCGCCGAACTTGACCTCTTCACCATAGCCGCCTGCGGCCAGGGTGTAGTCCTTCTCGATCTCGATCATGAGACCGGTGTCGGCCAGGCGCAGGCGGTCGCCCACGGTGGGGCCGAACATGTTGGCGTAGGCGCTTCTTGAAATCGTGCTCATCAGAGCTTCCCTTGTGTCAAACCACGGAAACCGAAGACAACGCGGTCACCCGCGTAGTCCACCAGCTCCACCGTGCGCTGCTGGCCGGGCTCGAAACGCACGGCCGTACCCGACGCGATGTTCAGCCGCATGCCGCGCGCAGCCGTGCGGTCGAAGTCGAGCGCGCCGTTGACTTCGGCAAAGTGGTAGTGCGAGCCAACCTGAATCGGCCGGTCGGCGCCGTTTTTCACCACCAGGGTGAGCGTGCGGCGGCCGGGGTTGAGGGTGTGTTCGCCCTCGTCGGTGAAGAGTTCGCCGGGGATCATGGGCCTGTCTTTCAACGCTTGCCGCTGGACCACCACAGGGCCACGGCAATGGCCACCACCACACCGACAAATGCCAGCGTGTCGGTGGCATGCCAGTGGGCGCCGAACAGGCCATGGCCATCGTGGGCGAGGGCGGGCGCGCAGAAGGCGGCGGCAGCGAGAAGGGCTGGTGTGATGCGCATGGTGTTCTCTCAGGGAATGGGTTGGTGCACGGTCACCAGCTTGGTGCCGTCGGGAAACGTGGCCTCGACCTGGATGTCCGGGATCATCTCGGCGATGCCCTCCATCACGTCGGCGCGGGTGAGCACGTTGCGGCCCTCGCTCATGAGCTGGGCCACGGTCTTGCCGTCGCGCGCGCCCTCCATCACGGCCGCGCTGATCAGCGCCACGGCTTCGGGGTAGTTGAGCTTGAGTCCACGTGCCTGGCGCCGCTCGGCCAGCAGGGCGGCGGTGAAGATCAGCAGCTTGTCTTTTTCTCTGGGCGTGAGTTCCATGGTGGTGCGTGCGTTCTCGGTGGTGCTTGGGTGGTCTGGTCAGCAATTCCCGTGCCCCGAAGGGACCGGCGCTCCCATGTGGCACGAAAGCTGCACAAATGCGGTGTGACGACCATACCCATTGTTCCCATCCGCAGCGCTCCCGCACCCACCGCAGGGCCAGAGCGCGGGCAGGAGGCGCCCCAGCGCATCACCCGCGTGCGCCGCGACTACAACAGCTGGGTGGGCAGCGAGACGATGGAGGACTACGCGCTGCGCTACACCCCGCAGCGCTTTCGCAAGTGGAGCGAATGGCGCGTGGCCAACACCGCATTCGGCGCGGCCTCCTTCCTGATCCTGGAGGCGGTGGGCGCCACGCTGCTGGTGCAGTACGGCTTCGTGAACGCCGCGCTGGCCATCCTGTGCACCGGTTTGATCATCTTTCTGGCGGGCCTGCCCATCAGCGTGTACGCCGCGCGCTACGGGGTCGACATGGACCTGCTCACGCGGGGCGCGGGCTTTGGGTACATCGGCTCCACCATCACCTCGCTGATCTACGCCACCTTCACCTTCATCTTCTTCGCGCTCGAAGCCGCGGTGATGGCCTATGCGCTGGAGCTCGCGTTGGACATCCCGCCCGCCTGGGGCTACCTGATCTGCGCGGTGGTGGTCATCCCATTGGTGACGCACGGGGTCTCAGTGATCAGCCGCTTTCAGGTCTGGACCCAGCCGCTGTGGTTGGTGATGATGGTGGTCCCTTTTGGGGCGGTGGCTGTCATGGCCCCGGAAACGTTCACCAACGTGGTGCGGTATGGGGGCGAAAGCGGTGCGGGTTCGCAGTTCGACTGGCACCTGTTTGGTGCGGCGCTCACGGTGGGCATCGCGCTCATCACCCAGATGGGCGAGCAGGCCGACTACCTGCGCTTCATGCCGGCCAAGGAGCCGGGCAAGGGCCTGCGCTGGTGGGCCGGGGTGCTGGCCGGAGGCCCGGGCTGGGTGCTGCTGGGGGTGGTGAAGATGCTCGGCGGCGCCTTGCTGGCGTATCTGGCCATCAGCCACATGGTCTCGCCCGACCGTGCAGTGGACCCCAACCAGATGTACCTCGCGGCCTACGAGTACGTGTTCTCCGACTACGGCTGGGCGGTGGCCGCCACGGCGGTCTTCGTGGTGGTCTCGCAGCTCAAGATCAACGTGACCAACGCCTACGCCGGGTCGCTGGCCTGGAGCAACTTCTTCTCGCGCATCACCCACAGCCACCCGGGCCGCGTGGTGTGGGTGGTGTTCAACACCTTCATCGCCTTCATGCTGATGGAGATGAACGTGTTCCAGGCGCTGGGCCAGGTGCTCGGCGTCTACAGCAACATCGCCATCGCGTGGATCATGGCGGTGGTGGCCGACCTGGTGATCAACAAGCCGCTGGGCTGGAGCCCCAAGGGCATCGAGTTCAAGCGCGCCTACCTGTACGACATCAACCCCGTGGGCGTGGGCGCCATGGGCCTGGCCTCGGCCTTGTCCATCGGGGCCCACATGGGGCTCATGGGGCCGGGCGCGCAGGCGTTTTCGGCGGTGATCGCCATGGTCACTGCGCTCGTCACAGCGCCGCTGATTGCCTGGGCCACAAAGGGCCGCTACTACATTGCCAGGAGTGGGGGCGTGCAAGGAGGTCCCGTCCCAGAAACACCGCGGAACTGGCTTCGCCAGGACAAGTGCGTCATATGCGAGCGCGAATACGAAGCGCCTGACATGGCGCATTGCCCCGCTTACCAAGGCCACATCTGCTCGCTCTGCTGCACGCTCGACGCGCGCTGCGGCGACCTCTGCAAACCGCACGCCAAACTCTCCGAGCAGTGGATGGGCGCGTTGCGGCGCGTGTTGCCGCGCTCGATCTGGCCGTACCTTGAAGCCGGCCTCGCGCACTACATGTTGCTCATGCTGGTGATGGCGCCGGTGCTGGCCGCCGTGCTCGGCCTGCTCTACCGGCAGGAGGTGCAGGGCCTGGCGCAGCGCATGGGCCTCTCGGCCAACGCCGGCCTGCTCGACGCGGCGTTGCGCTCGGGTTTCGTGCGGGTGTACGCCGTGCTGCTGCTGATCACGGCCACCGTGGCCTGGTGGCTGGTGCTGGCGCACAAGAGCCGCGAGGTGGCGCAGGAAGAGTCGAACCGGCAGACGCGCCTGCTCATGCAGGAGATCGAATCGCACCGCCTCACCGACGAGGCCCTGCAGCAGGCGCGCCTGGCCGCCGAGCAGGCCAACCAGGCCAAGACGCGCTACATCAGCACCATCAGCCACGAGCTGCGCACGCCGCTCAACAGCATCCTGGGCTATGCACAACTGCTGCAGGAGGACACCGGCATGGCGCCCCACCGCGCGCAAGCCATCCGCGTGATCAACCGCGGCGGCGAACACCTGCTCTCGCTGATCGAGGGCACGCTGGACATCGCGCGCATCGAGTCCGGCAAGCTCGCCCTGGACGTGCGGCCCATGGCCTTCGCCGGTGCCATGCAGGAAGTGGCGGGCATGTTCGAGCTGCAGGCCAGCGCCAAGGGCCTGCACTTCGTGTTCGAGACCGGCAGCCGCCTGCCCGACACGGTGCGTGCTGATGAAAAGCGCCTGCGCCAGATCCTCATCAACCTGCTGGGCAACGCGGTGAAGTTCACCCACACCGGGCAGGTCCGGTTGCGCGTGACGCATGCGCGCGAGATGGCGCAGTTCGAGGTGCACGACACCGGCCCCGGCATGCGCGCGCAAGACCTGGAGCGCGTGTTCGAGCCGTTTGCGCGCGGGCAGAACGAAGCCGCCGCACCCGGCCCGTCCACCGGCACCGGTCTGGGCCTGACGATCGCCAAGATGCTCACCGACCTCATGGGCGGCGAGATGACCGTGCGCAGTGCGCCGGGCGAGGGCTCGGTGTTCACCGTGCGTCTCTTCCTGCCCGAGGTGCATGGCGCGGTGCTGCCGCGCCCGCTGGCCCTGCCCAGCCACATCGGCTTTGAGGGCGTGCGCCGGCGCGTGCTGGTGGTGGACAACGAAGAGGCCGACCGCGAACTGATCCAGCGCTGGCTGGAGCCGCTGGGCTTCGACGTGATGCTGGCCACCAGCGGCCTGGATGCGCTGGCCCTGCTGGAGGGTTTGCAGCCCGGAGAAGCCGGCGCGCCCGATGCCGTGTTCATGGACCTGGCCATGCCCGGCATCGACGGCTGGGAGACCATGCGCCGGCTGCGCGCCAGCGGGTGGAGCGCGGTGCCGCTGGCCATTGTGTCGGCCAACGCATTCGACAAAGGATTGGACAACGACCTGGGCCACCGACCGCAGGACTTCTTCGTGAAGCCAGTGCGCCGCGACGACCTGCTCGGCTGGCTGGGCCAGCGGCTGCAACTCGCGTGGATCGAACTGCCTCCGGCGGAAATCGCCGCGCTCTCAGCGCCGTTGCCGCACGCGCGGCCGGGTCACGAGGTCACCAGCGGCCGCGAATTTGAACCCCTGCTCGAACTCGTGCGCCTGGGCTACTACAAGGGCATCGTGCAGTGGCTCGACGAATGGGTGCAGGACCACCCCGAGCAGGCGGCGTTTGCGCAGCAACTGCGCACGCTCGCGCGCGAATTCCGCTTTGACGCCATCGAACAGCAACTGCTGCAGCGCCATGTCTGAGTTCATGCCCACCCGCCACGGCGGCACCGGACAAGGCCTGGCTCCGCTGGAACAGGTCGACCAACTCATCGTGCTGATCGTCGACGACGTGCCCGACAACGTGGCACCGCTGCACGACGCGCTGGACGACGCGGGTTACACCGTGCTGGTGGCGCTGGATGGCGAGAGCGCCATCCGCCGCGCCACCCAGGCCCTGCCCGACGTGGTGCTGCTCGATGCGGTGATGCCCGGCATCGACGGCTTCGAGGTGGCGCGCCGACTCAAGGCACAACCGGCCACGGCGCACATCCCCATCATCTTCATGACCGGCCTGACCGAGACCGAACACCTGGTGGCGGCGCTGGACGCTGGCGGCGCCGACTACGTGACCAAACCCATCAAGCCGCGCGAGGTGATGGCGCGCATGGGCGTGCACCTGCGCACCGCGCGCCATGTGCGCCAGGGCGCGGTGGAGCGCAGCCAGGCGCGCAACGCGCTGGACGCGTTCGGCTACGCCACCATCACCGTGCGCGAGAGCGATGGCCGCCTGATGTGGCAGACGCCGCTGGCGCGCGACCTGCTGCGCAACTACTGCGGCACCGAGTCACCCACCACACCACCGGCGGTGTTGCAGTGGCTGCGCCGCAACTTGGGTGAGGCCAGCGAGCAGCGCGAACCGCCGCGCCTCACGCTGGAAAACGGCCCGCGCCGGCTCACCTTCCGGCTGCACCAGCGCGTGGGCGATGAAGATGGAGACGTGGATGCCGGTGGCGACTGGCTCATCGTGATGCAGGAAACGTCGGACGCCAGCGTGCTCTCCAGCGTGGCCGGTGCCTTCGGCCTCACCGCGCGCGAGGCCGAAGTCTTGTACTGGGTGGTCAAGGGCAAGATCAACCGCGACATCGGCGACATCCTGGGCGC
>JAZKHJ010000007.1:0-4175 GCA_040385485.1 Pseudomonadota bacterium
GGTGGTCTTCCTTGCGGAAGGTCATCTTGCCCTTGGGCGTGTCGAAGCTCATGCCCTCCATGGTGCTGATGAGCTTCTCGGTGTTGGTGTCGCCGTTGGTCTTCTTCAGCGCCGTCACCACCGCCATCGCGGCAGAGAAACCGCCCGCGGTGAAGAAGTCAGGTGGCGTCTTGTACTGCTTGTAGTGCTCGGCCACCATGGCGTCGTTCACCGGGTTCTTCGGGATGCCGAAGTAGTAGTACAGCGCGCCTTCCATGCCGGGGAACTGCTTGTAGGCCACCATGGCCGGCAGGATGTTGCCGCCCGTGGCCAGCTTGATGCCGTAGCGTTTCTCCAGATCCATTTCGGCGATCTTGCTGAACGGCGTGGGCGCGCCCGACCAACCCACCGAGATGTACTTGGTGCCGGGCTGGTCCTTGAGCTTGTCGACGATCCGCAGCAGGCCGGCGGTGAAGTCGGTCGTGCCCACGGGCAGGTATTCCTCGTGAACGATCTTGGCCTTCTTCATGAAGTCCTTGGTGGCCTTCACGCCGTCGCGGCCGAAGGCGTTGTCATTGGCGAGCAAGGCGACCACGTTGCCCGGCTGGTCCAGCGCCACGGCGTTGGCGGCGGCGTCCTGGCTGCTGTTGCGCCCGGTGCGGAAGATGTACTTGTTCCACTTGTCACCAGTGATCGAGTCCGCCACCGCGGGCTCGACCAGCAGGATCTTCTTGTACTCCTCGGCCACCGGCAGCATGGCCAGCGCCACGGGCGAAGCCGTCGGGCCGATGGCCAGGTCGACCTTGTCGTCGGCGTAGGCCGCGGCCAGCAGGCTCTTGCCCACGTCGGGCTTGCCCTGATCGTCCTTCTCGATCACGACGATCTTCTTGCCCCCGACCATCATGGTGCCTTGGGTGGCGTAGCTCAGGCCCATCATCAGGCCGGCCTGGGTCTGCTTGGCGTAGGCCTCGAGCGGGCCGGTCTTGCTGTGGATGTGGGCAATGCGAATCTCGCCCTTGCCGGCCTGCGCCATGGCCATCGAGGAGCCGAAAGCGGCGGTGCAGGCGAGCGCGATGACCGCCAGGCGGCGGGTGGGGTTTGTCATGTCTTGTCTCCTGGTTTTGAACGATTCACAGCTTGCGCCGTGCCCAGACCTTGCAGGCTTCGTGCCAGTTGAGAAGACCCTTGATTTCGCTGCTGTTTTTCAGCCCGCACGCCCGATGCGTCTGGATTTCAGACGCCACAGGCTTGTTGAATCGTCTGAAACTCAGTCAATTGTCTGAATATCGGACACCAACCCCATCGCGGTGAGTCGGTCGTACAGGCTCGCTCGCGATATGCCCAGCAGCTTGGCCGCCGCCGTTCGATTGCCACCGGTGTGCGTCAGCGCCTGGGCAATCGCCCGGTGTTCCAGCTCGGCAATCTGCTCGGGCAAGGGGCGCAGCGCGTCACCCAGGGCAGCGCGCTGCGGCGCTCGCACGGCAGCAGCCGGTGCCAGCGCGGGCAGACCGGCCTCCTGGAGCACCATGCCCACCTGGGCGCCCGCAATGTGATGCGTGTCGCTGCGCAGCGCGAGCTGCTCCAGCACGTTGCGCAGTTCGCGGATGTTGCCGCGCCAGGGTTGCGCGGCCAGCAGAGCTTGCGCATCGGCAGTGAGCTCCAACTGCGCGCCGCCGCCGCGCGCGGCGATGTCTTCGCACAGGGCCTCGATCAGCAGCGCGATGTCGTCCTGCCGTTCGCGCAGCGGCGGCACGCGGATAGGCAGCACATTGAGCCGGTAGTAGAGGTCTTCGCGAAAGCTGCCGTCACGCACCATCTGCTGCAGATCGCGCGAGGTGGCGGCGACCACGCGCACGTCAAACGACACCAGCTTGTTCGAACCGAGCGGTTCGATCTCACCCTCTTGCAGCGCGCGCAGCAGCTTGACCTGCACCGACATCGGCATGTCGCCGAGTTCGTCCAGAAACAGCGTGCCGCCGTCGGCCAGTTTGAACTTGCCGTCGCGGCCCTTTTTGTCGGCGCCGGTGTAGGCGCCTGGGGCCACGCCGAAGAACTCGGCCTCCAGCAGGGTGTCGGGCACGGCCGCCATGTTCACGCTCACGAACGGGCGGCCCGCGCGTGGCGAGGCCGCGTGGATCGCGTGCGCGAGCAGTTCCTTGCCGGTGCCGGTCTCGCCCAGCAGCAGCACCGGACTGGCCGACTGCGCCGCGCGGCGCGCCTGGCGCTTCACCTCGAGTGCTGCGGCGCTGCTGCCGACGAAGCTGGCAAAGGTGTACTTGGTGCGGCGCTGACTGGCGAGTTCACGCCTCGCATCGCTCAAGTCCTGCTCCAGCCGCGCAAACTTGGCAATGAGCGGTTGGAGCGTGGTTTCTGGATGGTCGAACAGCACGATGCCCAACACGCCGATGACTTCACCCGCGTCGTCGCGCAGCGGGATGCGACTGACCACGAAGGTGCCTGCCTTGTTGGTCAGGAGGTCGATGAGGATGGGCTTGCCCGTGGCCAGCACCTGGTGCATCTGCGTGTTCTGCACCACGCGCGAGACCGGGTGGCCCACGAAGTCCTCCTCGCGCTCGAAGCCCAGCGCGGGCAGGAAGCGGCGGTACTGGTCGTTGATCCAGACCACGCGCGCGTCGCGGTCCACCAGCATCATGCCTTCGCTGGCGTTGGCAAACAGATCGAACATCGACCTGGCGGCCAGTTCAAGAATGCTTTGCGCGTCGCGCGGCAGGCGGTCGTCCCGGATCATGGCTGGATGGTACCCCTGGTGGGTATCTGGTCCACGTGATGGAACCACCTGTTTTCTCCGGCTGGTCCGGTCATCGGTCTGTGAGTGAGCCAACGTCACTTCGGCTCGCGGGCGCGGTTTGACGCTCTAAGCCCGAACCCGTCGAGCCAACAAGCGCGGCACCAGCAGCACCATCACCACCACCGCCAGCAAGGTCGCCGACATCGGCCGCTGCAGAAACACCATGAAGCTGCCCTCGCCGATGGACAGCGCATTGCGCATCTGCGCCTCGGCCATCGGCCCCAGGATCAGGCCCACGATCACTGGCGCGGTAGGGAAGTCGTAGCGGCGCATCACCACGCCGAGCAGGCCCAGGCCGTACATGAGGAACAGATCAAACGCGCTCTGGCGCATGCCGTAAACACCCACCGTGGCGAAGATCAGGATGCCCGCGTAGAGCTGCGGGCGCGGGATCTTCAAGAGCTTGACCCACAGACCCACCATCGGCAGGTTGAGCACGAGCAGCATCACGTTGCCGATGTAGAGCGAAGCGATCAGCGCCCACACCAGGTCGGACGAAGTCTGGAACAGCTGCGGGCCGGCGTTGATGCCGTAGTTCTGCAGCGCGCTCAGCAGAATGGCTGCCGTGACCGAGGTGGGGATGCCCAGCGTGAGCAACGGCACCAGCGTGCCCGTAACGGCCGCGTTGTTGGCTGCTTCCGGCCCGGCCACACCTTCGATCGCACCGGTGGTGCCGAACTCGGCCTTGTGCTCGGGACTGGCCAGCTTGCGCTCGGTGGCGTAGCTCAGGAAGGTGGGGATTTCGGAGCCACCGGCGGGGATGGTGCCGAAAGGAAAACCGATGGCGGTGCCGCGCAGCCAGGCCGGCCAGGAACGGCGCCATTCGCCGCGCGTCATGTGCACCTTGTTCATCTTGTTCATGCTGGCCTCGCTGCGGCCTTCGTAGAGCGCGTTGTAGAGCGCTTCGGCCACGGCAAACAGGCCCACGGCCACCAGCACCACCTCGATACCGTCCATGAACTCGAGCACGCCACCGGTGTAGCGCACGGTGGCGGTGATCTGGTCAATGCCGATCAGCCCGAGCGCCAGACCGAAGAACAACGCGGTCAGGCCGCGCAGCGTGCTCTGGCCGAGCACAGCACTCACGGTGGTGAAGGCCAGCAGCATCAGGCAGAAATACTCGGGCGGGCCGAGTTTCACCGCGAACTCGGCCAGGAAGGGCGCAAACAGCGTGACCAGGATGGTGGCGATGGTGCCAGCCACGAAGGAGCCGATGGCGGCGCTGGCCAGCGCCGCACCCGCGCGTCCGCTCTTGGCCATCTTGAATCCTTCGAGGGCGGTCACCATGGTGCCGGTCTCGCCCGGCGTGTTGAGCAGGATCGAGGTGGTCGAGCCGCCGTACATGG
The DNA here is from genome assembly GCA_040385485.1 of Pseudomonadota bacterium. Lineage (GTDB taxonomy): Bacteria > Pseudomonadota > Gammaproteobacteria > Burkholderiales > Burkholderiaceae_C > Hydrogenophaga. Next base: position 4,135 of record JAZKHJ010000007.1, read on the forward strand.
CGCCGTAGTAGATGCCGGCGAAGAAGATCATCGAGGCCGTG
>JAZKHJ010000008.1:0-183960 GCA_040385485.1 Pseudomonadota bacterium
CGGATATTGTCCAGCGCAAACGACACGATCGCTATTAGTGTTAACACGCCCTAGCCCAGCACCTGGCCGGCGTAGCCATCCAGCGCCACCAAGGATGCGTCCACGCGGTCCAGCTCGCGTTTGGCGCGCCCGGTCTCGGGCTGGGTCGGAATGCCGCCAATGGCCACCAGTTGCGACAGGGCGGTATTGCCAACCGACGGTGAACCATTCCGCCCATGACTTAGGCATCACCTAGGCGCCACACCGGACCTTAGGCTGCGTCTCACGCAACGATCAACTCTGCCTACGCGAATATGCGTGCAACCTTGCGAACTGTTTCGTAGGTTGCTGGCTGTCATTGCTCTGTCAAGAAACGGGTGGTTGCTGGAGCTTTGCCCAAACAGGGTGTGCCAACGGTTCTCGCCATTTGTCTTCGATCTGCTGATGCAGACCTGCAGGAAAGCGACTTGATCCAGCGAAACGACATCGCCGTTAGCGGCCCACACTGGGCCAATGGGGGTGCTGGTCATCCACCACAAAAGCGTGTGCATGACGAACTCCATCACCACCACCGACAACCGCCTTCGTGTGGGCGTGACCGACCGGCAAGTAGGGATGTTCGTGCTCCACCACGTCGGGATCTTGTGATGGCCAGACTTTGCAAGCCGCCCATGCAGCCAGTGCACCTGCAACACCGAGGACCACAAAGCTAGCCGGCATGCCGAAGCGCGTGCCCAGCCATCCCGCCAGGGGATAAAACAGCAACCAGCAGACGTGCGACAGCGCGAACTGAGCAGCGAACAGCGCCGGGCGATCCTCCGGGTTCGAGGATCGCCGCAACAGGCGCCCGGAAGGCGTCTGCGCAGTCGAGTAGCCCAGGCCGAGCACGAACCACAAGATCATCAGTGAAGCGTGTCCCGACACCCAGGTGCCCGCCAGCAAGCCCACCACCATCAGCCCGATGCCGCCGAGCATCGCGGTGCGATCGGGCAGCTTCTCCAGTAACCGAGGCAGGGCCAGCGCGGCAACCATGGAGCCTGCGCCGAAACTGGCCAAGACCAGGGCGACGGCGCTCTGGCCCAGTCCCATGCCGGCCTGAACGATGACCACCGTGTTCACAAACACCATGGAGCCCGCCGCCGCCACGGCCGCGCTGATCGCCAGCAGACCACGCAGCCGCGGCGTGGCCAGGTAGATGCGCAGCCCGCGTGTGGTTCGGTCGTAGATACCCCGGCGCTGCGGCGCCGGATGCGCGGGCAACACCACAGAGACCACCAGCGCAGCCGAGGCCAGGAAGCCCACCACCGTGCCGGCAAACAGATCGTGAATCCCGATCACCGTGAGCAGGGCGGCCGCCAGCATCGGGCTGACCAGGCTCTCCATGTCGTAGGCCAGGCGCGAGAGCGACAGGGCTTTGGTGTAGTCCTTCTCCAGCGGCAACACATCTGGGATGGTCGCCTGGAAGGTGGGCGTGAACGCGGCCGAGGCCGCCTGCAGCACAAAAATCAACACGTACACCTCCCAGATCTGGGAGACAAACGGCAGCAGCAGCGCCACCACCGCGCGCACCAGATCCAGCGCGACCAGCATGGTGCGCCGGGGCAGGCGATCGGCAAACGCCGCAGCCACCGGCGCCACCCCCACGTACGCGATCATCTTGATGGCCAGGGCCGTGCCCAACACCATGCCCGCGTTGTCGCCAGCGAGCTCAAACGCCAGCAGGCCCAGCGCCACCGTGGCCAGCCCGGTCCCGATCAGGGCGATCACCTGCGCGGCGAACAGGTGACGGTAGGTGCGGTGGGAGAGGATGTCCAGCATGTTGTTCTTGGCGTCAATGGCCTGGCATCCGTGGGCGCAAGGCTCAGAGGTAGCGGGTGATTTCTCTGAAATCGTCCATCGCGTGACGCTGGCCTGCTCCCAGCGGTCCCACGAGGTCTTCCAGGCAGTGATCAAGGTGACTCTGAATCAGGGCCTTTTTGGCCTGTTGGATCGCCTTCTCCACCGCCTGCAACTGCTGCGCTATGTCCAAGCAACTACGCCCCTGGACCACCATGTCTATCGTGCTGTTCAGATGCCCACCCGCTCGGCGCAGACGTTTGATGATGGCGGGATGGGATTCATGTGTGTGCGGTTGTGTCATGGTGTTCGTATCCCCTAGGGAGGTTACTATAATCTGTGCAACCGCACCGAACGAAAAAAACCTCCCATGACCTCGCGCCTCTCACATTCCCTACGCCCTGACCGGGCAACATTGGGTATGCGATGGTTGGTTTTGTTGGTGATCATGTTCGGGACGATCACCTCGTCGGTGGGCGGCATCAACTCCCACGGGATTGCCGTAATTGCGAAGGCGCTTCACTCAAGTCCAACGACCCCGGACACGCAGCGTGACTTGGGACACGAGCACGAGGATGGAGTCGACGGGGTTGTGATGGTGAGTCATGGTGCAGCTAGCGACCACCCTCACCACGGAGTTGACCATTCGCACGACAAAGCCCATGCCCTGCCCACTACATGGCGCATGGCTACGCCGCAGTTACCGGCTTGGTTTGGGCATGTGCGGCAATTGATTGAAATGATTCGGGTGTCTCGGCTGGAACGCCCTCCCATGGGCTGATCCCTCTCTCGCCTTGAATCTCTCGCTGCGCCAAGCAGCGCTTCATTTCTTTCAGACCATCGGAGTCTTCATGCACAGCCATGTTCACGACAGGCTGCCACGTTCGCCATGGGCGATCGGGCATCCCCGTCTCTTCTTGCTCTTTGCCTTCTTCTTGTGCCTGCTCCTGGGCACGACAGAGGTCTTTGCCCACGCCGTCACCGAGGGTGACAAGGGCTACATCCAGGAAATCTCGGGCGTCAACCTGCTGCCCTTTGTGTACCTGGGCGCCAAACACATGATGACGGGCTACGACCACATCCTGTTTTTGTTCGGCGTGATCTTCTTTCTCTACCGCATCAAACACATCGGCATCTATGTGAGCTTGTTTGCGCTGGGTCACTCCACCACCATGATCCTGGGCGTGTACTTCAACGTCGGGATCAACAGCTACCTGATCGACGCGATCATTGGTCTCTCGGTGGTCTACAAGGCGCTGGACAACATCGGCGCTTTCCAGCGCTGGCTGGGGTTCCAGCCCAACACCAAGGTCGCCACCCTCGTGTTTGGTCTGTTCCACGGCTTTGGCCTGGCCACCAAGATCATCGAGTACGAGATCTCGCCCGACGGCCTGGTGCCCAACCTGCTGGCCTTCAACGTCGGTGTGGAAATCGGGCAGCTGCTGGCGCTGGCCGTCATCCTCATCGGCATGAGCTACTGGCGTCGCACACCCAGTTTCATTCGCCATGCCTACACAGCCAACGTCGCCATGATGAGCGCGGGCTTCATTCTGGTGGGCATGCAGCTCACCGGCTACTTCGTGTCGTGAACACCCAAGGAATATTCAACATGTACAACAGCGATTCCCCCATCCGCGCAGAACTGCCCTCTTCGAAGCAGCTTTTCCGCTCCACCGTTCTGGCCGCAATCTCGGCCGTCGTCCTCCTCGTTGCCGTTGTGCTGCCGGCCGAATACGGCGTCGATCCCACCGGCATCGGCCGGGTCTTGCGAATGACCGAGATGGGCGAGATCAAGCAGCAGCTGGCGGCGGAGGCCGCTGCGGACGCAACTGCTGCGCCCACTGGCAGTCCCGCGTCACCGGCTGCAGCCGTCCCGGCGAAGGCAAGTGCGGCAGTCTCGAGCACCCCCGGCGCACCCACCGTGATCCCGAAGGCTGCGGTAACGCCTGCAGCCCAGTCAAACTGGCGCGACGAATTGACGTTCACCCTGACCCCGGGCGAAGGCAAAGAAATCAAATTGCGCATGGCTGAGGGCGAAAAGGCCGAATTCCAGTGGATCGTCAATGGCGGTTCGGTCAACTACGACACGCACGGCGACGGTGGCGGGCGTTCCATCAGCTACGAGAAAGGCCGCAGCGTGCCAACCGACGATGGTGAGCTGGTGGCAGCGTTCACCGGCAACCATGGCTGGTACTGGCGCAACCGTGGTCAATCGGATGTGAAGGTCGTGCTCCGGACACGCGGCCAGTACATCGATATCAAACAGGTTCAGTGACCTGAAGCGGGGAGCTGCAGCGCCTCGGCAGCTCCCCTGCAATCGGGCCACCTGCAGAACCGCGCGACCCATCGCGAAATGGCGCCTCTGTACAAGACGCCCTGCAAGTGGCTCACCAGAATGCGTTCACTCACCCACTGTTCCGAGCAATGTAGGAACTGAGGGTGGTTGATGTCCAAACAAACGGAGCCAGCTGTGTCTTTATCTACCGACCAAAGCGTCTTCCTCAAGAGTTGGCTCAAACGACCCATGAGGACCGGAGCAGTCGCACCCTCCAGCAACGCGTTGGCGCGTCTCATTACGCGCGACATCCTCCCAAACGCAGGACCCGTGATCGAACTGGGCCCGGGAACCGGGGCCTTCACACGTTGCATCCTCGCCAAGGGAGTACCCGAGTGCGATCTCACGCTGGTGGAGAACTGCCCAGAATTCACGGCGTTGCTGCGCCAACGATTCCCCGCAGCACGCCTGCTCGACATGGATGTGACACGCATGCGGAGGCGGCGAGACCCATGGCAGTCGATGCAGGCGCAGGCCGTGATTTCCGGCTTGCCACTGCTGACCATGGGTATGCGCGCACAGTGGAACGTGGTCGGCGCCTGCATGCAAAGCTTGCAAGCTGGGGCAGCGCTGTACCAGTTCACCTACATGACCCGATGCCCGATTGCACCCGAGATACTGACCCGAATGAACCTGAGGGCAGAACGCATCGGAAGCTCGCTTCTCAACTTGCCACCCGCCTCGGTGTATCGAATCGCACTGAACACTTGAGCTGAGAACTGGCCTGGGAAAAACCTACCTCGAAGTGCTACAGCGCTGCAGCCAGAAAGGTCACGGCTGAGATACGAAGTGCAAACAGAACTGCGTCCTTCCTGCCACCGATGTGACAGCAACGCTGCCGCCATGAGCGAGCATGATGGCCTTGGTGATGGCCAGACCCAAGCCCGCGCCATCGGATGAGGGGTGCGCGCGTGCCTTGTCCACGCGATAGAACCGGTCAAACAGACGCGGCAGATCGACAGCATCAACCGGGTCGCCGATGTTTGTGACACACAGGTTGATGCCATCTCCCTGAGACTCGACGGTCAGCGCAACCTCGGTGCGAGGGTGTGCGTGCCGCAGCGCGTTGGACAGCAAGTTGCTGATGGCCCGCCGAAGCATCAGGCGATCACCCACCACGGTGCCCGCCCCCACCACCCGAAGACGAAGCTCTTTGTCTTCAGCCACCGCATCATAAAAATCCAGAAGACTCCTCACCTCGTCTTCCAGCGCGACATCTTCGCGATTCGGAAGTTGGATACCGTGGTCCGTCTTCGCCAGAAACAGCATGTCGGCCACCATACGCGCCAGCCGCTGGAACTCCTCGGCGTTGGAGGCGAGGATGTCGCGGTAAGTGTCTGGATCACGGTGCTGCGACAGCGACACTTGGGTCTGTGTCAGCAGGTTGCTGATGGGCGTGCGCAGTTCGTGGGCGATGTCGCTTGAGAATTCCATGAGCTTCGCAAAATCCTGCTGCAGACGCTCCAGCATGGTGTTGAGGCTGTGCGCCAGCTCCGCCATCTCCACGGGCACAGCGTCGATCGGCATGCGCTCGTCGAGCTTGTGAGCCGTGACCTTGAGCGCGCGCTCTCTCATGGTCCGCAGCGGGGCAAGACCGCTGCGGGCTGCCCACCACCCCAGGAGGCCGCTGAGCAGGGTGGCCAGGACAACATAGATCGCCAACTGCTGGCGCAGCATCTGCATGAAATGGGTGTGGTGTTGCGTGTCCAGCGCAAGCGTCAGGCGCATGTTCTGACCTGGACTGGTCAATCCGCCGGGCATCTGCGCTGAGGAGAGCTCTGTGCCCATGCCTCGCAGTTGCCGCTCACCATCGGTCCAGTCCAAGGGCTGATCTGCGGCGCTTCGTGCAGCGAGTTCTGTTGGAAATGTGATGCCGCCTTTTCCAAACAGCTGTTCGTCACCGCGCGTAATTGAGATGAAAAGGCCTTGATGGCTGTTGAGCGATTCGTCCAGCTTGGCAGACAGCTCGGCTGGCTCTGGCGTTTCATCGACGATCTTCTCGATGAGCTGAACCTTGTCCAGCAGGTAGTCGCGGTCAAGGTCGATGAAGTGCAGATGGGTGGCCCACGCAACCAAGACGCCAAGGCCCAGAAGCACCGCAGCCGATACCAGGGTGTACAGAAAGGTGAGCCGTGCCGTGAGGGTCAAGCGCCGGATCATCAGGAGTGCTCCGGCACTTCCAGCACGTAACCCATGCCTCGCACCGTCTGCAACAGGCGGCACTCAAACCCGTCGTCCACCTTCACACGAAGCCTTCGCATGGCCACCTCGATGACGTTGGTGTCGCTGTCGAAGTTGACGTCCCACACCTGGGAGGCGATCAGCGAGCGTGGCAACACCTCACCCTTGCGGCGCATCAGCAATTCCAACAAGCCGAACTCCTTGGCGGTCAGGTCGATGCGTTTGCCCGCGCGGGTGACCCGACGGCGCAGCAAGTCCAGCTCCAGATCCGCGACCTGCAAGGTGGTGGGCTCCATACCCGAGCGCCCACGGCGCAAGATGGTGCGCACCCTGGCCAACAGCTCGGAGAACGAAAACGGCTTGACCAGATAGTCGTCCGCTCCGAGCTCCAAACCCTTGACGCGGTCGTCCACATGATCTTTTGCGGTCAGGAAGAGCACCGGCATCTCTCGACCCTGGGCACGCAGACCTCTGAGCACCTGCCAGCCGTCCATGCCGGGCAACATGACGTCCAGGATGACGAGGTCGTGGTCGCCTTCCAGCGCCTGGTGCAATCCGTCCACACCGTTGTTGAGCAGCTCTACCGCGTAGCCCGCCTCGCGCAGTCCCATGCACAGGTATTCACCCGTTTTGCGTTCGTCTTCAACAATCAAGATTTTCACGTTCACTCCTGCGGCGATTTTCACTGCCAGCGGCCCATTGCAACCGAACCTGACAACTTTGTAATGAAACCGACAGGTTCGTGACGGGTGGCCTTTTGCACACTGCCCCCAGCTTGAAACAGTTGAACAGGAGCAAATCAGTGATTCATCGACGTTACCCTTCCTCTGCACTGCGGGCCATTGTTCTGGGCGTGTTGGCGCTCCCCATGGTCGTTTCCGCCCAGATCGCACCGGCCCCTGCCGAAAAGAACTGGCGCGAAGCCAACGACGCCGTGGGGCAGTTCAAACGCGGCCATGCCGACATCCTCAAGTGGGAAAAAGAGAACGTTCCCGCTGCAGCAGGTCAGGAGTTGGCATCTCCCAGCTTGAGCCTCATGACCGCTGAAGACGCCGTTCGCCAGGCCTGGCGGGCCCACCTGGATTTGGTCAAACCCATGAACAGGATCGGTACGGCCAACGTGGATTTGATTGCCAAAGGCCAATGGGCCGAGCTTGATCCCATCCATCAGCGCAAGGTAGACGACATGGACGAGCTGCTGGAAGTCGCCGCTCAAGGTCGCAAGGCGTGGCTTCAGGCAGTGGCTGCGCGACAGGTTCTCAAACAGCACCGCGATGCGCTGGACGCCGCCGAGGCCGGCAACGAGCTGGGTCGCCGCATGGTGAGTGTGGGCAATTGGAGCAAGCTCCAGCAGGCCCAGGTTCAACTGGCTCAGTCATCCGCCAAGATGAACGTGCGACGCGCACAGAACACCGCCACGCAGGCCGAAGCCTCACTCGTCAAAACGTTGGGCCTCACCGGCATGCACAGCGCTGTTGCGCTGCCTGACCGTTTGCCCGATGTGCCGGTCCAAGCCTTGTCGCAACAAGTGCTGGACGAGCGCGCTGCGGCCATTGCTGCACAACTGCCGCGCGCCGAGGGCATGCGCAATGGCGCCAACGCCCGCCTCGCTCGCCAGGCCTACCTCTCCAGCCACGCACTGGCCGTGAGTGCGCGCGAAGAAGTGCTGAAGGTTCGAGAGTTCATCACCGAAGAAACCGTTCTTCACTACAACGGCATGCTCAAGAGTGTGTGGGACTTGTTGGGTGAGGTTTCCAGCCAGTCACAAGCGGTGGCCAGCGCCATCGAAGCGCAGCGCGACTTCTGGATCGCAGAGACCGATCTGCAGTGGGTCCTCCAAGGAGGTGCGCCCGACAGCTTTGTCTCTCTGGGTGGTGGAGGCGGTGAGCCCGCAGCTGCCGCTGGCCACTGATCGCATCGAACGCATAGAAAGAAAACCAACATGAGTCTCCTCAATTCACGTCGTCAGTTTTTCGCGGGTGCTGCCGCTTCGGTGGCCGGGCTGGCGGTTGCGCGCTCCGCCATGGCCGCCCTGCCTGAGCCGGTGTACCAAACCTCGGTGGACACAGCGCCTCCATTGGTGCCCACCACCGGTCGCCCTTATAACCCGGTGGTCACGCTCAACGGCTGGACCCTGCCCTGGAAGATGAACAACGGTGTCAAGGAATTCCACCTGGTGGCAGAACCCGTGGTGCGCGAGGTCTCGCCGGGCTTCAAGGTCAACATGTGGGGCTACAACGGCCAGAGTCCTGGCCCAACCATCGAGGTGGTCGAAGGCGACCGCGTGCGCATCTTTGTCACCAACAAGCTGCCCGAGCACACCACCATCCACTGGCACGGCCAGCGCCTGCCCAGCGGCATGGACGGTGTGGGTGGTCTGAACCAACCCGCCATCCCCGTGGGCAAGACCTTCGTCTACGAATTTGAAGCGCGCCGTCCGGGTACCTTCATGTACCACCCGCACGCGGACGAAATGGTCCAGATGGCCATGGGCATGATGGGCATGTGGGTCACCCACCCCAAGGGCAAGCATCCCCACATCAGCGAGGTGGATCGCGACTTCTGCTTCCTGCTCAACGCGTTCGACATCGAGCCGGGCAGCAAGACGCCCAAGATCGCCACGATGACCGACTTCAACATCTGGTGCTGGAACAGCCGGGTGTTCCCTGCCATCGACACGCTGAACGTGCGACTGAACGATCGCGTGCGCATTCGTGTGGGCAACCTCACCATGACCAACCACCCGATCCACCTTCACGGACACGAGTTTCTGGTGACTGGCACCGACGGTGGCCCGACACCACCGAGCACGCGCTGGTATGAAGTGACCACCGACGTAGCCGTGGGACAGATGCGCCAGATCGAGCTGATTGCCGACGAGGAAGGCGACTGGGCCATGCACTGCCACAAGAGCCACCACACCATGAACGCCATGGGCCACGATGTGCCCACCATGATCGGTGTGGACCACCGAGGCCTGGTCAACAAGATCCAGAAAGTGGTACCCGACTACATGCTGATGGGCGAGCGCGGCATGGCCGACATGGGCGAAATGCAGATGCCCATCCCCGACAACACAGCGCCCATGATGACCGGCACCGGGCAGTTTGGCCCTCTGGAGATGGGTGGCATGTTCACCGTTTTCAAGGTTCGCAAGGACCAGAAGCCAGGCGACTACAAGGACCCTGGCCCCTACAAGTTCCCCGAAGGCACAGTTGCGCACGAATGGACCGGTGCGCCGTTGCCCGCCGTCAGGCCCAAGGCAAGTGCAGACACAACCCCGGCGATAGGCACAGCGGTCAAACCCATGGGCAAGGGCATGCAGCACTGAACCGTGCGTCTGAACACACTTTTTTCCCCGCTTGCTTTCTCAACCCACCAAACCAGAGAGTTCACATGATCTTCACCCATTCCCCTCTTTCCAAGCGTTCGAGCCTTTTGTTCGTTGCCGCCCTTCTGGCCGCCTCGGCCGCCACAGCGGCGGGCACGCACGGCGGCGGCCACAACGAATCGCCCATCGGTGAGCCCGGCGTCGCCAGTAAAGCTTCCCGCACCATTCAGGTAGACGCTGCCGACAGCATGCGGTTCACGCCAGCACTGGTGGACGTCAAGAGGGGGGAAACCGTCCGTTTCGTCGTCACCAACTCCGGCAAGGTGCCGCACGAGTTCAGCCTCGGCACGGAGAAGGAGTTGAAGGAGCACTACGAAGTGATGAAAAAGTTTCCCGGCATGGAACACGATGAGGCCAACAAGATTTCCTTGAAGCCAGGGCAAAAGGGTGAGGTCATCTGGCGTTTCACCAAAGGAGGCGTCGTTGATTTCGCCTGCCTTCACCCCGGGCACTACGACGCCGGCATGAAGGGGCAGATCAAAGTGACCACCAAATAAGCTGACAAACCACCATTCTTGCAACCCACAGACACACCTGATTGAAGGAACATTTCATGAAAACACTGAACCTGAGTCTGGCCGCATCAGCGGTCGCCCTTTCCTTTGCCTTCGCTGGACCCGCGCTGGCTCAAATGACCATGGACCAAGGAAAGATGGGAATGGATCAGGGCAAGATGGGCATGGCGGCGACACCCGCCATGACCGACGGCGAAATTCGCAAGATCGACAAGGAGAACGGCAAGGTCACGATCAAGCATGGCGAGATCAAGCACATGGACATGCCTCCGATGTCTATGGTGTTCAACGTCAAGGACAAGGCCATGCTGGACAAAGTCCAGGTGGGCGAGAAGATCCAGTTCATCGTCATTCAGGACGCCGGCAAGATGGTCGTTACCGACATCAAAGCGATGAAGTGATTTAGCCAATCCGATCCTATGGGTCGGTTGTGGTGAAGGGATCGGTTGTGATGACCGATCCCTTTTTTATTGGTGCATAGATCTTTCCGTTCACTTCAAATCGCTCTCAAACAGCCTCACAACGAGACCGCACAGGTACGTTAACGCACAGTCGAACCACGCAGTTTTGCCGATGATGGAGAACCCACCTTTGGGTATTTTTTGGACGTCAATATGAACACTCAATCCTTGGCTAAACACTTCACCACTGTCCCCCTCAAAGCTTTGTGCGCGGCATCGCTGATCGCATTCATGGGCGTATCAGCACAGGCCCAGTCTACAGCCACCACTGGAAAGGCCACGATGCCCATGGGTGACATGCACAAAGGGGCCACTGGTGCCCACGACATGAAGGGCTCCATGATGATGGGGATGGACGAAATGCAGAAGATGACGATGTCGGGCGACACCGACAAGGACTTCGCGATGATGATGAAAATTCATCACCAACAAGCTTTGAACATGGCCGAAATGCAGCTCAAGACTGGCAAGTCGCCTGAAATGAAATCCATGGCAAAGAAGATCATCGTGGCTCAAAAGAAAGAGATCGCTCAGTTCGACAAGTGGCTTGCAAAACAGAAGTGAAGTGCAGCAGCACTGGACACTCTTACTCCCCGCCGTTTCGATCAGCCTTGGGAGGCTACCTTTTTAGAGTTAAAGGGTGGAAGTGTACAGCGACCGCGACAGGATTTCCTTACTTTGCGCTGACCGATATGTAATGCATTCGCAAGCTGCCGGTCATGGGTGTCTCGTTACATTGAACTTGTACCTCGTACCACATTGATTCGGTCGAACAATGTGATTTGTTCTTGAAGGAGACACTCATGATTCGCAAACTCGGCATCCTTGTTCTTTCCATGGCCGCACTGGCCCCTGCCATCGCAATGGACGCCGCCAGGTCCGAAGCCAAGGAAGTCATCGCACTCCAGAACGGTGAGTTGCTCTACGTCTTCAAGGACGGATTGATGGCAAAAGAAGGCAAATTTGGAAGAGTGATTCACCTCCGTAAGGGTGAAGTCGTTCAAACCGCGGACGGCAAAAGCATCACGACGATGGGCAACGAAACCGCTCGCCTGAATGTTCTGTTGAACAAGGGCCACGGGAACTGATCTTCCGGCGATTTAGCCAGACGGGGACGATCGAAAAGTCCCTAACTACACTGCCCTCCCGCCGTCATCGGTGCGAGGGCTGTTTTTTGAGGGTCAACGAGTTGGACACAAGTCGCACGGCAACCCATTCGTCGGAGCAAACGCCACTCAATAGCTGTGGCCTGTGATCACATAACAAACCGATCAGGTGGAATTCACCGAAACTCGCAGAAGGTATGCTTTATGGCTTGCCACGCCGCAAACGCAGCGCATTGCCAATCACCGACACCGAGCTCAAGCTCATGGCCAGCGCGGCAATCAACGGCGACAGCAGCCAGCCCGTCAGTGGATACAGCACGCCGGCCGCAATCGGAATGCCCAGCGCGTTGTACAAAAAGGCAAACACCAAGTTTTGCTTCATGTTACCCACCGTTGCTTCGGACAGCGCGCGCGCAATCGCAATCCCGCGCAGATCGCCCTTGACCAAAGTGATCTGCGCACTGTTCATAGCCACGTCAGTCCCGGTACCCATGGCCACACCCACATCGGCCTTGGCCAGTGCCGGTGCATCGTTGATGCCGTCGCCGGCCATGGCCACCACGCGGCCTTCCTTTTGTAATCTCTCCACCAGAAGCAGCTTGTCGGCCGGTTTGACCTCGCCGTGCACTTCGTCGATGCCCAAGCGCGCTGCAACTGCCTTGGCCGTGGTCAGTCCATCACCGGTTGCCATCACGATGCGCAGACCGGAGGCCTTGAGCGTCGCCAGGGCCTCCGGCGTGCTGGCCTTGACCGGATCGGACACTGCCAACAAGCCCATCAGCTGTCCATCAACGGCCAGGTACATCACGCTGGCGCCTTCTGCGCGCAAGGTCTCGGCCTGCGTCACCAGCGCACCAACCGATACACCGATCTGCTCCATCAGCGTGGTGTTGCCCAGAGCCAACTGACGCCCTCCCACCTGCCCACGCACGCCAATACCCGAGCTCGATTCGAAGTTCTCGGGTTTGTCCAGCGATAGCCCCTGCTCCCGAGCGGCGCGCACGATAGTTTCAGCCAGTGGGTGTTCGCTGCCCTGGTCCAGACTGGCGGCCAGGCGCAGCACCTCGTCGGCATCAAAACCTGGCGCAGGAACAGCGCGGTCGAACGTGGGCCGACCCTCGGTGAGCGTTCCGGTCTTGTCGATGATGAGGGTGTCGATCTTGCGCATGTTCTCGATGGCCGCTGCGTCCCGGAACAACACGCCGTGGGTGGCGCCGCGACCGGTCGCCACCATGATGGACATGGGCGTGGCAAGACCCAATGCACAAGGACAGGCAATGATCAGCACGGCCACCGCGTTGATCAGGCCGAACACCCAGCTCGGCTCGGGACCGAACAGGCCCCAGGCGAAAAACGTCAATAAGGCGATGCCCACCACAGCGACGACGAAGTAACCCGCCACAACGTCGGCCATGCGCTGCATGGGCGCTTTGGACCGCTGGGCCTGGGCCACCATCTGCACAATTTGCGACAGCATGGTGGACGCGCCGACGCGCTCGGATCGCATCACCAGCGCGCCGCTGGTGTTCAGCGTGGCGCCGATCACCTTGTCGCCCACGCGTTTGGTGACTGGCATCGGCTCGCCCGTGAGCATGGATTCATCGATTGAACTGCCCCCCTCCGTCACCTCGCCGTCCACCGGTACTTTTTCGCCTGGGCGCACGCGCAGCAAATCGCCCACATGCACATGGGTCAGTGGCACATCCTCTTCGGTGCCGTCTTCCCGGATGCGCCGGGCGGTTTTTGGCGCTAGACGAAGCAGCGACTTGATGGCCGCCGAGGTCTGAGAACGAGCCTTGAGTTCGAGCACCTGCCCCAGCAGCGTCAGCGAGATGATCACGGCGGCGGCTTCAAAGTAAACGGCGACGCGCCCCATGGAGATAAACGAGTCCGGGAACACCTGCGGCGTGATCGTGGCAACCACGCTGTAGAGAAAAGCTGCACCCGTGCCCAGGCCAATCAAGGTCCACATGTTGGGACTGCGGTTCACAACGGACTGCCAGCCGCGCGAAAAGAATGGCCAGCCCGCCCACAGAACAATGGGGATCGACAGCACCAGTTCGATCCAGGTCTGGGTCGTGGATTCAAACCACTGCAGCCGATGACCAAACATGGCCAAGACAGTGACCACCACGGTCAGCGGCAGCGTCCACCAGAAGCGGCGCTGGAAATCGCGCAACTCGGGGTTGTCATCGTCGTCGAGGTCAGGCAGCAAGGGCTCGAGCGTCATGCCGCACTTGGGACAGTTGCCCGGATGGTCCTGGCGAATCTCAGGGTGCATCGGACAGGTGTAGATCGCGCCTGCCACCGCTGAAGAGGCCTCCGCGGGTGGCTTGGGCGCGAGGTATAGAAGCGGGTTCGCAGCGAACTTGCCTTGGCACTTGGCACTGCAAAAATAGAAGGTGCGGCCCTCGTGGGTCAACTTGTGACCCGACTGCGCCGTGACGGTCATGCCACACACGGGGTCCTTCAGCTCCGTTGGCGAGGCCGTCTTGGATGGTGCACTGTTGCCGTGATTTGGGTGTGCCTTCATGTTCATCTTGCTATGTCCTGTCGTTGTGTAGACGTCCGGGCTCTGGCGAATGCCCGCCAAAGCTCACATGGCTGCTACCCCGCAAGAACACTCTCGCGCACGATGTCTCAACTGGATCATGCACGTGCACGTCAAGCCTGGACGAGGTAGTTGCGCATCAGTCCAGCATCTTCGTGCTCCAGCATATGGCAGTGATACAGGAACAGCCCAGCGTAGTCCGAAAAACCTACCAGCACTTGAACTCGTTCGCCAGGCATGACCAGCACGGTGTCTTTCCAGCCTTCGTCGACCAATCCCGCGCTCACCGTTTGGTAGGCAGCAGCAAACGAGCTTGAGACCTGGCGTTTGAGCACGCGGAACTGTACGCCGTGGATGTGCATGGAGTGGGCCATCACCATGCCCATCATGCTGCCTTGACCTTCATTGCGAAATTCCCAGACCTCGTGGGTTCCCAGTTTGACGGTCTCTTCAGGGCTTGCCTGCAGCATGTTGAACGAACGGCCGTTGACACCCCACGCCATCATTCGCATTGTGAGGTCGAACACCTTTGGTAACCCTGCATTGATGGCACTCTGTGGCTGCGCGTCGGGCAGATGTGCAAGTCGCTGTGGCGGTTCTAGGGCCGCGCTTCGATCTCCCCTCAGCACTGCAAACTTGAGCACATCGAATCCCGACCCGTCAGGCAGCCTGGAGCCTCCCCTCGTCATTCCCCCATCAAATTCCAAGCTCCTCAGTACGACTAGTGCGCCGGGATCCCAGCGCCCAAAATCGGCCCAGATATCGATACGCTCGGCAGGCGCGAGCATCAGGTATTCGCGTTCCTGAGGCCTGTCGAGCAGGCCGCCATCCGTGCCAATCACCGTCAAGGGAGAGCCGTCGCTCCACGCCAACTTGAATGTACGGGTGTTCGCTCCATTGACCATGCGCAGCCGGTACGCCCGGGGCAGGACTTCCAAGTCTTTCGACGATCGTCCGTTGACGAGCAACTCGTCGCCCAGAACGCCCATCATTCGGGCCATCATGCCGGCCATTGCACTTCCGCTCATCATTGCGCCGCCATGCATGCCGCCTCCGTTCATCATGGCGTTCGACTCATTGGACGCGGGGTAGACCAGTTGCTGGTCAGCATCGAATGTCCGATCCTGAAGGACCAGTGGCAAGTCATACCCGCCGCGGGGCAGAGCCAAAGTCGACTCCTCGTCATCGGACACCAGCAGTACGCCGGCGAGGCCGCGGTACACCTGAGATCCCGTGCGGCCGTGGGGATGAGCGTGATACCAGTATGTCCCAGCGCCATTGAGCACGGTGAACTCGTAGATGTAGCGCCCTCCAGGCGCAACCGCATGCCGCGGGTGTCCATCCATGTCGTCAGGCACGTGCAGCCCATGCCAGTGGATGGTGGTCGCCTCAGGAAGCTCGTTCGACAGTTCGATTCGCACGCGCTGTCCGCGACTCAAGCGGATGGTGGGACCTAGGTAAGTTCCGCCTTCCATCTGCAGCGCCGCAGCGTCGCCGGCGATGAGCCGGCCCATGTAGCGCCACACGGCTGTCGGTTTGCCTGGCCGCAGTGTCACCTCGTCGCGGATCGCCCGCAGCTCGATGTGCACGTCTGGCAACCGCGAGCTGGGTGTGCGACCGGCCGCCATGCCAGGGCCCGCCAGCGCGACGGCGGCCAACGCAGAGCCTGCTTGAAGGACGCGTCGTCGGTTTCTGTTCATGATGGACTCCTCACGTGCTTCACTGCATCAGCAGGCCCAGTTGCCCATCATGGAGAAATGCGTTACGACCATGACGGCAAAGCCGACGATCGCGATCACACCGAACACAGCGAGCACGGCAGTCGTGACCTTTGTCAGTGTGCTCATGGACGACCTTTCATGCCTGCTACGGCCGGGTCCGCCACTGTTGCTCCTTGATCTGCAATGCGCGACCAACTTTTGCCAGCGTTCTGGCTGATGAAGATGCTCTTCTTGAACGTAGCGATCGCCATCTCGCTCGTCCGCACGGGGTTCTGCGCGATGAAACTGACGGCATCTTCTCCCAAGTCAGGCAAATTCACCGTACGTGGCTTCTCCCCGGAGCGCAAGTCGAGCACTGACAGCGTGGGTCCACCGTCATAACCGCTCCACCAGATCTCGTTGCCGTTGAACGTGAACGTCGCGGCCAACACCCGCTTGCCGCTGGCAACGGGCTTGAAACTCACGCCTGCGTCCTTTGAGAGAAACAGCCCCTGATCGGCCGCCGCCACCACGGTGGTGGAGTCCGAAGGGTGCACGGCCAATCCGTGGATCCGTCCTGCGAGACCGGCGGCTTCAGCGCGCTGCCATTTCTCACCATCGTTGGTCGTGAAATAGACACCTTGCGTTCCCATCTGCGAGTTCGGATGTGGGTTCACCACATACACGGCATTTGTTCCGTAGCTTGCGGCCAGCGTATGAAAATCGGACTCCCCTTGTAAGACGAGCTGCTTCCAGCTCTTGCCGCCATCCGTGCTTTTGATCAAGCCAAAGGGATTTTTAAGGCCCGAACCAGGCGCAGGATGTCCGCTGCTGTACAGCGCGTTGCGGGTACCGGTAAAGCCCATGTAGTCGTGCTCAGGGCCTGGCGCTTTGCTCCACTGTCCCGATGAGTAGACCGCCAGTCCGTGGTGGCTCGGGACCAACAGCGTGGCTCCGTCGGCAGCATAGGTGAGTCCATGCACATGCGTCAGTGCGACGCCAGCTGCGGCATTGGTGCTCCACCATGCCAGTGGAGTCATCGTGATTGCCAGCGCTATCGCACGGAAGGTGTTGCGCTTCATGACACCTCCTTGGTCGGGGTGATTGACTCCGCGGCGGGCGCACGTGGCTTGGACGTACCGCTCGTGCTCTGATCTCCATCGGAACTCGAATGCATGAACTTCATCATCACCAGCATGGAGATGGGACACAGCAGTACAACAAGGATGGGCAAGCTGGCGAGGATCCCGGCCCGCGCCTCCTCGAAGGTGAGGTAGGCGAATCCGGCCGCTGCGGCGATGAGCGCGGCAACAGACAGCATGACTTTCAGATTGCATTTCATTTTGAACTCCAGAGGAAAATTGGACCAACGCGCGAGTTCGAACCCGCTGCGTCGGCGAAAAAGGGGAGAAGAGATTGCCTGCGCGGTTCGCGCAGTCACAACAGCCAAGCGGCGCCAGGCGAAAAGTCAGCCGTGGTGGATGCGGGGCGGCCTGTCCTGGCCATCGGTGAGAAAGAGGACGGCCGCAACTGGGGACGTGGGCTCGGGACCCGCAGAACCAAGCTTGAGCGGCGCGGAGGGCTGAGGCGGCAGGAGCGCCATGGCATTGCAGCTGGCTGCAGCGGCAGCACCACAGTCCTGAATAAGAGCCATTTCCCCAGTCTCTGGCTCGTGCTGCGTGTCAGCAACCGCAGAGGAGATGTCCTCAAGGGCGATCTGCAGCATGTCTTGACCCTCAGGACATTGGTACGCACCCGCCCAAGCACCTTGGAACGAGAGTCCAACTAGCAGCAGCGACAACAGTGCGATTCGGAGCAGGCGAGCCATGTGGTGATCAGAGCGAGGAAGCGGGAGAAAGTTCGATACTGAACAGCAGACTGTTTGAGCGGCGACGTCAAACCGTCGGATAGGCTGCAAGCGCGGATGCTTCGACGAAATCGTCGCGTTGTCGCAAGGCTTCCACCGTGATGTGTCGGGCGTTCAAGTCGACTTCCACTCGAACGGTTGGACCTGTGAATTCAAACATGGGGAACTCCTCGTAGTGCACTCACTGTGAGGCTTGCCTCTGTGGGAAGGTCAATGGGCATGCGGAATTGCCCCTCTTGGCCAAGCAGGATTGTTCGCAATGAAACGCCCCGGGATTGAACTGACCCGATACACCCGCTTGGGACTGACCCGCGCAGCGTCCACGCTCGCGCGTTGGCGATTGAGCAGCGCGCACGCGCGCCGGTAGCCGTAGCTTGGCAAGTCCGTGATCTGCTCGCGGATGTCCGACAGAAGTTGTTCGTCACCAATGGGCGTGGGCCCGGTGCGGCCATCGAGCCACGAGGCCGAGCGGCGCAGGTGGATATGAATGTTCGAGCGCGCCAACCCCAGCGCCTGGCAGACGGCCATCATTGGCCGTCCCCGGGCAACAAGGGTGAGCGCGCAATCCACTTTTATTCGGCGGCGTACTCCACTGCCTCTTTGAGGATTTCGTTCTCCAGCGTCTTCTTGCCCAGCACGCGCTGCAGTTTGGCAATCTCGGCGCGCGCAGCGGCAAGCTCCGAGGCCGGAACCACGGATTCGCCGGCGGACACCGCCATCAGTGCGCCCTAGCGTTCAAGCTTGCGCCACTGGAACAGCAGGCTTGCCGCAACGCCCTCCTGCCTGACCACGAGCGAGACACTCAAGCCCGGCTCGTAGGTACGCCTGACCAGCGCGGACTTCTCCGCAAGGGACCAGCGCCCTTGCGGCCCAGCTCCTTGCCCTCCTTGGAAAAGTTCTGTTTCAGATCGACCCCGGCGTCCTTGGCCGCCGCCACCAGCTTGGCGCGCGCAGTCTCCAGCAAGCGGCTGTCGGTGGTGTGGGCAATCGCCTTGTGTTGTACCGTGCTGTCCACGATCACGCGGGCGAGCTCCTGCGATTTGATCAGCTTGAGGTCCACGGCCACGTTGATGGTTTGCGCCAACAGTTCCTCCACGCCTTCCTCAGCCAAGAACTGGCGGAACTTGATCAGGGTGGTGGCATCGCAGGGGCGGCGGTGTTCAAAGTACGCCTGGCCCGAGAAGAACTGCCACGTTGGCGTCTCGCCCCAGCGCTCAACGACGCCCTCGTCGGACTATTTGAAGGCGTGCTTGAGGTACAGCAGCGCAATCATGATGCGCAGCGGCACACGAGGGCGTCCTGCATTGCTGGGAACAGCGGCACGCTGCACCTGTTCGCCGAAGAGATCCAGGTGGGGCATGGCTACACCGGCGCGGCCTCTGCGAGAGAAGACCTGGGCCACCCGCGCTTCGATCTCCTGCCAGGGCATGCGCGAGGTCAGCACCGCCAACGGATGGCGCAGGTCGATCATGTGATTGATGCGCGAACGGAAGAAATCATCGGTGGCGGGACAGGCAAACAGCACGGCAGAACTCCCAGAAATCTGCCCCTAGTGGAATTCAAACTGAGAGTTCCGGCCATCCGAGATCACCACACAGTCCAGTGCCTACGGGGGCTCCGGGGATTCTTCAGGGACGACGAAGTAGTCGCGCTGCAGGAAATTGGGCACGTACAGTACGTGGTCGAATGTTGCGAGAGCAGTCATCGGCCTGATTGGCGCATCCCGCAAGAACGGGAGACTCAATCGGTTTCTTCGCTCACACACGCAAATTACAAGGCCAGATGACATTGCGGTGGTGTTGATCCCCACTTTGAAGCCCGCTCAACAACGATAGCGAGTGACTGAGTGACGGAGCCGGCAAGGCTCGCTCATTCTTCACCCACTTGGCGGTACCTCAGTTGAACTTCACACATCTGCTCCATGCCGGAGGCATGGAACAACCCAGGTCTACGGCCCGAGACCGTGGACTAGACGCTTGAGCGTTTGCGCAACCGCTGGCAGTCGTTCTCCAATTACTTTCTTTGATCATGCCTCGGGTCGTCGCGAGGCTTGCTCGCGAAAATTCCTGCAGAAGGGTTCGTTAGGCAGTCGTTCAACGGCCTGAGCCCAGAATTTGCCGGCGTGAAAACCAGACCACAAGTGGGGGCAGCACCACCCACTGAAGCAGAGGTGACAGACCGACTCCGATACCGGGGACCACCGGCATCAACGACGAGTATCGCCAACCGCCGAGCCATAGTCCTGCAACAGCCAGCCTCTCGATGGCTATCGTGATCACGACACCCGTCGCAGCAAACATCAAGATGCGTGCCGCGCTTGGCGCCAGCACCCACCACCGGTTGCAAGCCACCAAGCCAACTGTCCAATAGGCGATGAGCATGATCACGCCATCTCCCAACGTCGCTCTCGTGCAAGTCCTGATCGCATCCCAGTGTGCAGCCTGGGGCATGTCTGCGAACAACGGAACTTGCAAGAATTCCCAAGGATAGTTGAGCAGCAAAGCAAACACGATCACGTTGAATTCAGGCAGGCGTGAGATGTGGTCGATTTCAGGCAATAGGCGCATGGCGTGATTCTGCCTGTGAACATGACCGGCCGTGGCGTTGGAACTTGACTCACCTCGCACGCTCACCGGCGAGCTTTGCTGAAGCGACCACCAGCCAGTGCTGATCCTGGCGGGGCAGGAACATCAGCGCAGGTTGCGTCAACTCGAACCGCCTCCGCCTCGCGCCGGGCACCTGAGCCGATCCGCTGCGGATCAGGTGGGGGTGTCGACGCTGGGTGAGACCAGGTCACGTCGACAGGCGTGGCGTCTGGTCAACGATTCCTGAGAATTGGCGATTATTCGTCTCGAAGTCGCTGGGAATGCAGCAATGGCTACCAGGTCGCGGCCTCGAGGGTGGTGGCCTGAAGTGAACCTTGCTGCGCGGCTTGGCACAGGCGCGGCAGCATGCCCGGCTGGGGCGTGACCAGCCCGGCAAAACACAGCGTGCTGGCGGCATCCACGCATGCGGCGCGGAACAGAACGCAAGTCCAGTGCGCCCGCGTTGTCGCAGACGTCCGCGTTATCCACGTCGACGCCGGGCAACTGGCGCGGGGTCCCGTTGCGATCACGAGGTTGCGGGCGGTCACCTCTTGGGTGGAAACGGATCGCGTGACGGCCACCCTGAAGACGCCATCCTTGCGTCCAACGATCATCGCCCGGCCCTTCAGATTGGCAACCTTGTTCTTGCGGAACAGGTATTCGATGCCTTGCGCCATCTTGGTGACGATCGCGTCCTTGCGCGCGATCATGGCCGGCACGTCCATCGTGGCGCCCGCCACGTGGATGCCGTGCGCGAGGACGTGCTTCTGGATCTTCTCGAATTCTTCGCTCGACGACAGCAGTGCTTTCGACGGGATGCAGCCGACGTTCAGGCAGGTTCCGCCCGGACGAGGTTCTCCTTTCGGATCCGCCTAGGGGGTTGGCCTCCGCGCATGCGACTTTCAGGCCGAGCTGACCAGCCCGGATCGATGCGATGTAGCCGCCGGAGCCCGCGCCGATGACGAGCACGTCGAAGGGTTGTTGTTGGGTCATCTGGGAGATCTTTCGAAGCGCCATTCTAGGCAGCGCCCAGGTCTCGCCGATCCAATTCCCCCATGCTCACGCGGCTTGCGCTGCTCCCGCTTGACCTTATAGCGACTATATGGTTTCTAATCGATGGTCCTCTGCCTTTGGTAGCCTCATGAAACGAAGACTTTTTGCCGGATCTCTCTTTGGTCCCTTGGTCGCATGGAAGGGGTCTGCGTTTGCGCAGGATCGTCCCGTGGAAGGCCGCAACTATCTTGTCCTGCAGTCGCGGCAGCCAACGCGCGACGCGAGCAAGGTGGAGGTTCTGGAATTTTTCGCTTATAGCTGCGGGCACTGCAACGCCTTCGAACCCGTGATCGACGCGTGGCAGAAAAAGCTGCCGCGCGAGATTCTCTTCCGCCGCATCCCCGTCGCGTTTCGAGAGGACCTCATCATCCACCAGAAGCTGTACTTCGCGATCGAGACGATGGGTCTCGTGGAGCAGTTGCACCACAAGGTGTTCACAGCCCTTCACAACGAACGCAGGAAGCTCGATACGCCCGATCAGATCGGGAGCTTCGTTGCGGCCAATGGCGGAGACCATGTGCGGCTCCTTCAGGTGCTGGACTCCTTCGGCGTGATGGCGAAGGTGAGGCAGGCCACCGCTCTGGCGACCGGCTATGCGATTGAAGGCACGCCGTCGATCGGCGTGAACGGCCGCTGGCTCACATCCGGCTCGCTGGCCGGATCGAACTCCAAATCTCTGTCGGTGGCCGAGTACCTGCTGGACCTGGCGCGAAAGGGCGGATAGTGGACGATGACGACGCCCCCATGGACCTTGCGTCCAGCAACGCGCAGGACCGCAGGATCCTCTGGTACGTGCTGCTGATCAATCTGGCACAAAGTGCGCTCGGAATGGGCGTGGGTATGTGGGCGTCATCGACGGCGCTGATCGGCGCGGCGCTGGACAATCTGGCAGACGCGTCCGTGTACGCTGTGGGCATCTACGCAGTCGGCCGCAGCGTGCGCGCCAAGGTCGCGGCGGCGCGGCTGTCCGGGTGGCTCCTGATCGGCCTGTCGATCCTGCTGGTCGGCGAGGTCATTCGCAGGTTCCTGGGCTCAGAAGCGCCGATCGGGCCGGCCATGATGGTGATGGCCGGGGTGAACGCGGTGATCAATGTGTACTGCCTGCGCCTGCTCAAGCGCCACAAAGGCGAAGACGTCAACTTCAAGGCATCCGCCATCTTCACCAGCAACGACTCGATCGTGAACATGGCGATCCTTGCCAGCGGAGTCCTCGTGCTGTGGCTGGGATCGAACGTGCCGGACCTCATCCTGGGCATCGTCTCGGCCCTGTTTGCGGCCAACGGCGGAAGAGAAATCCTCGGGCACGCCCGCAAGGCTTCACGCGAATCGCCCGCTTCCAGTTCCGACTGAACCTCGCGAGGCCGCATTGAGGGGTGACTGGCTGCGGAGCCAGTTTGACCCTGAAGCGACTATAAGGTGTATCGTGCCCTCATCAAGAAAAATGGAGAGTCGAGCGATGGATTCCAGCAGCACAAAATCGTGCGGTACCGCCGCATGTGAATCGCTGGCCAGCCAGCCCCTGGTGGGCTCAGCGCGGCCAGCGATCGACACCATCTTCTACATCGAGAAGATGGATTGCCCGAGCGAAGAGCGCCAGATCCGCCAGCGCGTGGGCCAGATCGCGGGGGTCGAGGCGCTCGGGTTCGACCTGCAGCAGCATCGACTGACGGTGACGCACCGGCTGGACGACGTGTCACCCGTGACTGCGGCGCTCGTCGAGCTCGGATTGCCACCCGGACTGCAGGAAGTGCGCACGGAAGCGTTCCACGTTCCGCGCATGGACTGCAAGAACGAAGTCGCGCAGATCCGTGAGCGCTTGGGACAGATCGCCGGCGTCGAGGACTTGCGCTTCGACCTCGCGCAGCGTGTCCTGACGGTTGAGCACCGCTTGCCCGATTCGGTTGCGGTCATCGATGCGCTCGCTGCCTTGGGAATGCCCGGGACGCAGCACCAGCCAGTTGAATTGCCAATTCGATCCACCCTCCATGTGCCGAAGATGGATTGCCGCAACCAGGAGCGGCAAGTGCGCGAGCGCTTGCAAGGGATGGCTGGCATCGAGGAGCTGGAATTCGATTTGCCGCAGCGCCGCCTGACTGTCGTCCACCGGCTACCGGATACGGACGCAGTTGTGCGGGCCCTGACGGAGATTGGCATGCCGCCGGCGGACGCACAGCTGCCGGCGCCAACGCCCGGTGCATCCGTCGGCGCGCCTGTGCGCTCCGACAACTTCCGCATCGAAAAGATGGACTGCCCCACGGAAGAAGGCCTGATCCGCAAGCGGCTGGGCTCGCTCGAGGGGATCGACGGCCTCGATTTCAATTTGATGCAGCGAAAGCTGACCGTGCGGCACACATTGCCGTCGAGCGAGACGATCGTCAACGCGCTGAAAGACATCGGCTTGCCGGCAGCGGAGGCAGTTGTCTCTTCCCCTGGCGGCGCGCAGCTCAGCGTCTATCGAATCGAGAACATGGACTGCCCGACGGAAGAGGGCCTGATCCGTGAGAAGCTGCAGCACATGCCGGGGGTCCAGTCCCTGGACTTCAATCTGATGCAGCGCAAACTGACGGTGTCGCACACGGTCCCGGTCGCCGACCTGGAGTCCGCCTTGCACTCGATAGGGATGAAGGCCGTGCCGGATGCAGGCGCCGACATCGAGGAATCACCCAAACCCTCGGTGAGCAAGCGCCAGTGGGGCTTGATGGCCATAGCCGGCGTGAGCGCCACCGTGGCCGAAGTCATTGCATTCAGCACGGGGAATGACTCCGCCTGGCCGGTGATTGCCCTCGCGTTGGTATCCATCGCCACCGGCGGCTGGCCCACCTACAAGAAGGGCTGGCTGGCGCTCAGGAGCGGCATTCTCAATATCAACGCGCTGATGTCGATCGCGGTTACTGGTGCGATCCTCATCGGCCAGTGGCCCGAAGCGGCGATGGTGATGTTCCTGTTCGCGCTGGCCGAAGTCATCGAAGTGCTTTCGCTGGACCGCGCCCGCAACGCGATCCGGGGCCTCCTGGCGATGGCGCCGGAGCAAGCGACCGTGCAACAACCTGATGGCAGTTGGCTGGAGGTGCCCGCTAAAACAGTGGCAGTGGGCCAGCCCGTTCGCGTCCGGCCGGGCGAACGCATCCCGCTGGACGGCATCCTGGAGAGTGGCCAGTCGGCGGTCAACCAGGCGCCCATCACTGGTGAGAGCATCCCGGTGGCGAAAGCCGCTGGCGACACCGTGTTCGCCGGAACGATCAACGAAACCGGCTCCTTCGTCTATCGGGTGACGGCCGAGGCCACGCACTCCACGCTGGCGCGCATCATCAAGGCAGTCGAAGAGGCCCAGGGTAGCCGCGCGCCCACCCAGCGCTTCATCGACCAGTTCGCCAAGGTATATACCCCGGCGGTCTTTGCGGTGGCGTTGGCGGTCATGTTGGTGCCGCCCCTTTTCTTCGGGGGCGCCTGGATGGATTGGGTCTACAAGGCGCTGGTGCTGCTGGTGATCGCCTGCCCCTGCGCCTTGGTCATCTCCACGCCGGTGACGGTGGTGAGCGGCCTTGCCGCGGCGGCGCGCCGCGGGATCCTGATCAAGGGTGGCGCCTATCTGGAGCAAGGCCGCCAGCTCCGATCGCTCGCTCTGGACAAGACCGGCACCATCACGCAAGGTAAGCCGGTCGTCACCGACGTCGTGCGCATCGCGTCAGATGAGGGCGAGGCACTGCGCCTGGCGGCCAGCTTGGCCGCCCGTTCCGACCATCCGGTTTCGGGCGCTGTAGCCGCGCACTGGCGTGACAAGCGCGGTCAGGCGCTGGCGGAGGTGGACGATTTCGAGTCGCTCACCGGACGCGGTGTCAAGGGCCGCGTGGCCGGGCAGTGGTACTACCTCGGCAGCCACAGGCTGCTGCAGGAACTGGGAATCGGCAGTGCGCCCGCGGAAACCGCGCTGAAGAAGCTTGAGGGGGAGGGAAAGACTGCCATCGCCATCGCCAGTCAGAACGAGGCATTGGCCGTCATCGGGGTGGCGGACACCGTCCGCGACTCCAGCCGTGAGGCGATCGGCGAGTTGCACGCTCTGGGCGTGCGCACGGTCATGCTGACCGGCGACAACCAGCAGACGGCCAGCGTGATCGCCCGCGATGTGGGTATCGACGATGCGCGCGGCGGCTTGCTGCCGCAAGACAAACTCAAGGCCATCGATGCCGAACTTGCCGCCCACGGCACGGTGGGCATGGTCGGAGACGGCATCAACGACGCACCGGCGCTCGCCAAGTCCAGCATCGGGTTCGCGATGGGGGCAGCAGGTACCGACACTGCGATCGAGACGGCCGACGTCGCGTTGATGGACGACGACTTGCGCAAGATCCCGCAGTTCATCCGCCTGAGCCGAAAGACGGGGGCGATCCTGAAGCAGAACATCGCACTGGCACTGGGCATCAAGGCAGTGTTCCTGGTGCTGGCAATGACGGGCACCGCGACGCTGTGGATGGCGGTGTTCGCTGACATGGGAGCGAGCCTGCTGGTGGTGTTCAACGGCCTGCGGCTGCTGAAAACGCGCAGCGCCTGACCGATATGGGCACTGCCGACGCGGGACTCCTGCGGCACTGGGTGGTCTACTGGGGCGGCCTCAAACCCCAACTGGTGCTGTGGACCAACCGATCCATGTTGGCTGACTGGGTCGGCCTTGCTCGTCTCTCTCCACGATCGGCAGCTACTGGGGCGCTACCCCCGTTCCTGGTGCTGCAGATGACGATGGTGGCCATCCTCGTGGCGCTTCCCGAGATCGCCAGCACGCCGCCACTGGCGGCCACTTTGACCGACAAGCAGGTCGAGGAGGCGTTGAAAGCGCCGCCCGAACTGACGCCGGAACTGCCCACGGACCCCATTCCCACCAAGTGAACATGCATCCACATCGACAAGCTCTTTGGTTTTCGCTCGCCTTCGTCATCCTCGCCGCCGACCAGGCCGCCAAAAGTGTTGTCGACGCCACGACACCCTTGGGCTGGTCTCATCCGGTCACGCCATTTTTCAACTTGGTTCACGTGCTGAACCCCGGCGCAGCCTTCAGTTTCCTTGCCGGCGCCGGCGGGTGGCAGCGCTGGTTCTTTCTGGCCATCGCGATCGCGGTTTCCATCTGGTTGATCTGGATGTTGCGGCAACCTCGGCCACGCAGCGAATCGCTGGCCTTCAGCCTGATCCTGGGAGGCGCACTGGGAAACGCCTTCGATCGTGCCCTGCGCGGTCACGTCATCGACTACCTGGATTTTCACATCGCCGGGTGGCACTGGCCAGCGTTCAATGTGGCAGACATCGCCATCACCTTGGGTGCGGTTTGCCTGGTGCTGGCGTCCTTTACCGCGTCGGGGCAACCGCAAGCTCGAGAGAAGGCATGAGCGACACCAGTGCCTGCGGACTTCGCAGGATGTCGAACGTACCGCAGCACGTGAAGGTGGAGCGCCGGCGCATCGTGCTGGTGTTCGCAATCTTCTTGCTGCTCGCCGCGCCGACCGTGCTTCTTGTGCATTGCGGCCAGACCCGGGCCAGCTTCAAGAGTTGGCAAAAGATTTCAAGATCCACACCCTCACGAACCAGGGGCAGGCGACCACCTCGTACACGCTGGACCATACGGCGGCCAGCTTTTTCAATGACCCGCAGGGCAGGCCGCGGCTCTATGCGCGGTATGGCGCTGGGGCCGAAGCATCTGCCTCAGATGCCAAACTGCCTTTTGGGGGAAGCGTGATGCAGGCGAGTTCGAATGAATCCACGCCCAATCGCCGCCGGCGCTGGATGGTTGCGCTGGGCCTGCCGGCAGCGGCGGGTCTCGGCCTGTTTACATACCTCCACTCGAATCGGCCGGCCAGAGGCTCCGGCTCAAGCGATTTGCCGCTTGTGATGCGCGCGCAGCCCCTCCCGCTTCCGGACCTGAGAGTGCTGGATGGCAAGGGGCGGCCGGTCGATCTTTCGAGTTTCAGAGGAAAAATGGTCCTGCTGAACATCTGGGCAACATGGTGCCCCCCGTGCCGTGAGGAAATGCCTTCGTTGGATCGGCTGCAGGCGCAACTTGGCGGTGACGAATTCCAAGTCGTCGCGCTCTCCATGGACGCAGGTGCCAAGGCATTGGATCAGGTCAAGTCCTTTTATGCGTCGGTGGGGATCAAGCATCTGGCCGTCTTCCTGGACGCGGATGCGGCCGCGATCTTCACCCTCAAAGCGGTCAGCGTGCCCACGACCTTGCTGCTGGACAGGCAAGGTCGCGAACTGGGTCGCATGAGCGGAACGGCGGAATGGGACAGCCCGCGGATCGTCAAGGCTCTGCGGGAGCTACTGGGCGCGCAGGCCAGGTGATCGTCCAACTGGCGCCGCGTAAGCGGCCACCTCAGCGATTGCCGCCCGGCTACTGCGGGACCTTTTCGTGGCCCGAGCGCAGCGGCTGATGCAACCAACCGCGGGAGCTGGCAATGACACCCTACCAATTGACGGAAGACGAACTTCGACAGGAGCAGCGCAAGGTGCGAAGGGGCAGTGGCGCCGCGGCGGCCGTTTGTGCTGTGGTGTACGGGCTTGCCTACCTGTTCATGCCGCGCATGCTGCACTTCCCGGACGACCTTGATTCGGCATTGACATTCTGGGCCGGTGCCATCCTCTTCATTGTCTTTTGGGTCATGGTCGGCATCGGCCTGGTCTCGCGTGCCAGGCGGCTTTCCGCGCGGGACATTCGCGGATCCGCCTACGGTCCTCCGAGCCCGCGAATCGCGGTGTATGCGGCCTTCCTGCAGAACACGCTGGAGCAGGCCACTGTCACGATCATCTTGCTGTCGGCCGTTGTACTGCTGTTGAGAGGCCAGGCAATGCCGTTTGTTGTTGCATCCGTGGTTTTCTTCGCCGTGGGCCGCGTGGCGTTCCTGCGCGGATATCCGGGCGGCGCGGGGACACGCGCGTTCGGCATGGCCCTGACTGCCCTTCCGAGCGTGGTGGCCTTTGTCGTGGCGGCTGGCGCGGTGATTGCACACGTCTTGCGATGAACAAGCCGGGTGCATCGCGTTGCCACTGGCAACGCCAAACTCTACAAGTACTTCAAGGTTTGGCGCTACACTGCGGGCTTGAAAGGACCTGCCCATGAAGATCGGCGAACTCGCGAAAGTGACCCAGACCCAAACGGAAACCATCCGCTACTATGAGCGCGAAGGTTTGCTGAAGGAGCCTCCTCGCAGTGACGCAAACTACCGCCTCTACGGCCAAGAGCATCTGGAGCGGCTCGCCTTCATCCGGCACTGCCGTTCGCTTGATATGACGCTCGATGAAATCCGCGCGCTGCTGCGATTCCAGGATGCGCCCCGGGAGAACTGCCATGCCGTCAACGACGTTCTGGACGAGCACATTGAGCACGTGGCTCAACGCATCCGCGACCTGAGAGAACTGCAGAAGGAGCTCAAGTCGCTTCGGGCGGAATGCGATGGAGTGGCGGCCGAGTGCGGCATTCTGGATGGCCTGAAGAAAGTCAACCTTCGCAAGCCCACGGGCCAAGGGGTGCATTCGGTCGGGCACCGGCGGCCTCCGCAAGGACCGCGAAGCCCGAAGCCAGCGCATTGAAGCCGTTGAATTCGGTCGGCATCGCCTGGGCTGGACGCGCCTGGATCGCCCCAGGAATGGCCGTGTTCCGTGGAAGCGTCGGCGCGCACGACTGGCACCAGCACCTTGCCCACCAGATCACGGTGGGCCTGAAAGGGGCCGTGGAGGTGGAGACACCGGCCCGTAGCCTGCGAGGCCGAGCACTGGTGATTCCGGCGGGGATGCGCCACAGGCTGAGCGGCGGCGCGGTTCTCTCGATCTACGTCGATGCGCTCGCGCCTGAAGCGACGGCGCTGCGATTGCGCCCGCATCAACCCGCTCTGGCACTCGATCTCGACCTGGCGCGGCAGCTGCTGGTTCTCGCAAACACAGACGATCTGGCGACCGTTCAAGGCATCCTCCGTTCGGACCCGCCGCCTGCAGCCGACAATCGACTCCAAGCGGTTGTGCGAGAACTTCGAGCCTGCAGGGGAGAAACCAACAGGCATAGCCTGGCTGCAATCGTTCATGTGTCGCCGGAGCGCTTTTCACACTGGTTCGTGGAGCAGACTGGCTTGCCCCTTCGCAGCTACCTCAAGTGGGTGCGCCTGATCGAGACACTGCGACATCTCGCGGCGGGAGGCACTCTCACCGAGGCCGCCCATCTGGGCGGGTTCTCCGACTCCGCCCATCTGAGCCGGACGTTCCGGGCCATGTTGGGCGGCAGCCCTGCAAACCTGCTGAGACAAGTTGCGCTTTCCGGCGCAATCGACTGATTCGTTCAAGCCGCAAGCTCGGCGCGCCTCTATCGTCGGCACACATCAACACCAAGGTGCCGACATGAAGCAACTCGCACAATCAATCCTCCGCTGGGGTAGCTATCCGCTGGTATTCGGCGGTTCGACTCTAGCCATCGTCTACAAGCTCTATGCTGGCATGTCGTACTGGCCGGTGGTGCCCGCGATCTCGCTTGCAGGCGTGCTGGCCGTTGCGGTCCTGGAACGAGGCCGGCCCTTCCGCGCGGCTTGGCTAACAGACCACGGCGACACCAACACCGACATCGCGCACACTGTTGTCAATCTTGCGGTCATCCAGCTGACCGCCGTGTGGATCGCCAGACTGGGTGACTTCGTGCCGCCGCAATGGCGCCTGTTCCCCGTGCAGTGGCCCTTGTGGAGCCAGTTGCTGCTCGTGGCTGCCGTATTCGACCTCGGGCTCTATGCCGTGCACCGCCTCAGTCATGCGGTGTCCTGGCTTTGGCGCCTGCATGCGCCGCACCACAGTGCCGAACGCCTGTACTGGCTCAATGGCGAGCGGCGGCATCCCTTGCATGCCGCGCTGATGGCGGCGCCAGGCTTGACGATCTTGTTCGCGATGGGAACTCCTTCGGAGCTGGTAGCGGCTTGGCTGGCTATCCTGGTCGTTCACCTGACATTCCAGCACTCCAACCTGGACTACAGCCTGGGACCCATACGGCATTTGATTGGGGTCGCCGAGACGCATCGTTGGCACCACAAGCGGGACTTCGAAGACGCGCAAGTGAACTTCGGCGAGTTCTTCATGATCTGGGATCGGGCGCTGGGAACTTACTTTGACAGCAGGGACCATTTAGGCGACGCGGCTGTGGGTCTGCGAGAAAAGGATTATCCGAGGGACTACTGGGGCCAGCTGCTGCATCCGCTCAAGCGCGCGGCTTCTGTCGATGTCATTGCACCGAAGTAAAGACGATGGACGGTGGCGTGTTGGTCACCTGTGCGATCTTTCTGTCGGCCGTCCCGCCACCAGCGTTGTCGGGCTTTGTGAAGGTCGCCTAGAAACCGAAGCAGCTCGGCATCCGGGTTTCCCGGACCCGCAGCGTTGCAAATCTACGCGAAAACAAGATGACCCGCCTTGGAAAATGCAAGGACACCCAACGGTGCGGCGTGGGTACATGTCCATCATCGCTGCCGCATACAGCCAGCCCTCATGGGTGTATCGCTACATTGGATTCGTACGCTGTACCGCATCGATTCATTCGGACGCTGTGACTGTCATCCAAGGAGACCTGCATGATTCGCAAACTCAACTTCCTCGTCCTTTCAATGGCTGCGGTGGTCCCGGCCTTTGCCATGGATGCCGCCCGGTCGCCAAGCAGGCCATCGCTTTGTAAAACGGTGAAACGCTCCACGTCTCCAATGCCGGACTGGTGGCCAAGGAAAGCATGTTTGGAAGCGTGACTCACCTGAGCAAGGGTCAAGTGGTCCAGACTGCCGACGGAAAGAGCATCACGACGATCGGCAACGAAGTTGCGCGTCTGAGCTCCCTGCTGAACAAAGGACACAGCAACTGAGGTTTAAAGCCACGGCCCTCATTGGCCGGGGCTTTTGTGTCAGATTAACGAGACATCGAACAGGACTGGAGCACCCAGAGCCATCGCTACTTTCGAACCCGCTCCACTTCGTTCTTGACCATGTCGTAGAGGAGGTCGGGGTCGGTAGAAGCCAGTGGTTTTCCATTGACGAAGAAGGTTGGGGTGGCTCGAACCCCGATCGCCTTGAGGTCTAGCACGTCCTGAGCCAGCAACGCCTCCGCCGAGCCTGCGGCAACATGCTTGCGCGCCAGATCAAGGTCGAGGCCAGCGGACTGGGCAATAGACAACACGCGCGCTGAGGCATTCGCGCCTTGCCCCGCCCATGCACGCTGTCCGTCCAGCAACGCCTCAAGCGTCGTTCCGAACTTTCCCTGCGCGCGTGCCGCTTCAAGTATCTTCACCGCTTCAACAGACGCTTCACGGTGAAATGGCGTGTACCGAATCACCAGGCGCGTCTCACGCGGAAACGCAGCAAGGATCTGCTTGACTCGGGGATGAAAGGCTTTGCAGGCCTCGCATGCTGGGTCGAAAAACTCGACGATGGTGACCGGCGCGTTCACGGGACCTATGACTGGCGAGTGTGGTCGCACCATCGCACCGGCTTGCTCTGAAGCCTGCAACGCCGCAGCCTGCAGGGTATGGCGCTGATAGAGAAAGACAGCGGCTGCAAACACAGCAAGGGCGATCAACGCCGATAAAAAAACGATGTGGCGGCGGGTCATGTGGAATCCTCGGAGCTATGGGAGTTCTTGGAGACAGACAGCGGCAGCCGAAGTTCCCATCCCCTGCACCAGATGGCAACCTTGCTGTCGATAGGCGAGAAGAATAGTGCCGGCTGCGTTGAAAGCCGCCAGACCTTCGATCTGTCCGGTGCGCACGGGTTCTCAGGGCCAGCATCGTCAATCTCCATCGCGAATACACCCGCCAGTTTGACCGAGTACCTCACAAAGAGCTTGACACTGTAGTCGGTACAGGGCGTGAAATGCTGGTCTCAAGCAAGAGCCATGGCAAAACACCAGCACCACGAAAATGCGCCGATGCGCACTGCGCAACACGATCTCGAAGCCTGTTGCGGGACTGATCATGGCGCAGTTGCCCGGGCTGTCACCGTGGTGAGCGGCCTGGCAGCTGCGGCGCGCCGAGGCATTCTCATCAAGGGAGGCACCTACCTGGAAGATGCCCGCCTCATCAAGGCCGTGGCGGTGGACAAGACTGGAACCCTGACCGAAGGCAAGCCGAAACTGGTGGCGTCCAGGGCGTGGGGGCAAGCTGAAGAAGCCCGGGCGCAGCGTTGGGCCAAGAGCCTCGCCGCTCGATCCGACCACCCCGTGTCCAAGGCCATTGCGGCGGGTATCGATGGCGCGGCAGGAGATGTTGATCGATTCGCAGCATTGCTGGGGCGCGGCGTCGAGGGCATGGTCGACGGCAAGGCCATGGTTCTGGGCAACCACCGCCTCATCCGGGAACGCAACCAGTCCGATGCCCAACTGGATGCCGAGTTGATCGCCCATGAAGAGCAAGGTCGTACTGTCACCCTTCTGGCGGACGACACTGGAGTCTTGGGCTTGTTCGCCGTAGCCGACACGATCAAGCTCACGTCCGTGGCGGCGGTTGCGCATCTGAAGCAACTGGGTGTCACCCCAGTCATGCTCACAGGCGACAACACGGCCACCGCGCAAGCAGTGGCCCAGGAGGCGAACATTGCCGATGCCCGTGGCGGACTCCTGCCCGAGGACAAACTGACTGCCATCCAAGACATGCGCAAGCGCTACGGCCCCACTGCTATGGCGGGTGACGGAATCAACGACGCGCCAGCGCTGGCCCAGGCGGACATCGGCTTCGCGATGGGTGGGGCGGGCACGGACACAGCCCTGGAGGCGGCCGACATCGTCATCATGAACGACAACCTGGGCCGGATCGCCGAAACCATCGAGTTGAGCCGCAGGACGCACGCGATCCCTGTGGCAGGACATCAGCCTCGCTCTGGCCATCAAGGCGGTGTTCTTCGTGCTGGCCGTGGCAGGGAGTGCAACGATGTGGATGGCGGTTTTCGCGGACATGGGCGCGAGTCTGCTCGTGGTCGCAAACGGCTTGCGTCTTCTTCGCCGCGTCAAAACGGGCCAAGTCGAACCTGCGGCGCCCAATACAGCGCTGAACCTTCGCTGAACATGCTTGTCCCACAAAACTTCTGGCGCCGTGTGCGTCACAGCGAGTTCACATACGAATTTCGAGACACACCGGTGAAGCACACGACGTCCTGCCCCGAGGTTTGCGCATGAACGCGGCTCTGGCTTTGAGCCAAGTGGCCTGCGTTCGTGGTGGACGCACCCT
Source organism: Pseudomonadota bacterium (assembly GCA_040385485.1). GTDB lineage: Bacteria > Pseudomonadota > Gammaproteobacteria > Burkholderiales > Burkholderiaceae_C > Hydrogenophaga. The sequence goes on from JAZKHJ010000008.1 coordinate 33,772, forward strand.
GTTCAGTGGACTGAACCTGCAGTTGCCTGCCGGTCAGCTGTTGCGGGTGGCGGGTGCCAACGGCGCCGGCAAGACCAGCTTGCTGCGCCTGATGTGCGGCCTGCTCGGCCCCACCGAAGGCCAGGTGCTGTGGCGCGGCCAGCCGCTGGCGGCGCAGCGCGAGCAGTGGGGCCGCGATCTGGTGTACCTGGGGCACGCCGCTGCGCTCAAAGACGACCTGTCGCCGCTGGACAACCTGCTCACCGCTTGCACCCTGGGCGGTCAGGTCGCCCACCGCGCGGGCGCGTTGCAGGCGCTGGCCGACGCTGGCTTGCGCGGCTTTGAACGCACGCCCGCGCGCCGCCTCTCGCAAGGTCAGCGCCGCCGATGCGGCCTGGCCCGCCTGGTGCTTGCGCGCTCCTCACCGCTGTGGGTGCTCGACGAACCTTTCAATGCGCTCGACACCGCCGCCACCGCCTGGCTCGAAGGCCTGATCCGCGCGCAACTGCTGCGCGGCGGCTCGGTGGTGCTCACCAGCCACCAGGGCGTGGCGCTCGACGACACGCCGCACCAGGTGCTCAGCCTGTGAACACCCACGTGGCGACCCATGCACCCGACTCCGCCGCGCCGCAAGGCTGGCTGGAAGGCTTTCGCTGCGTCTTCCAGCGCGACCTGCGCATCGCCTTGCGCCGACGCACCGATTCGCTGGCCGCCGTGGTGTTTTTCGTGATGGTGGTGAGCCTGTTTCCGTTGGGCGTCGGCCCCGAGCCCGGGCTCTTGCGCACCATGGCGCCGGGCGTGGTGTGGGTGGCAGCGCTCCTGGCCTGCACGCTGCCGCTGGCGCGCCTGTTTGCCGATGATTTGCAGGACGGCACGCTCGAACAACTGCTGCTCTCCACCCACCCGCTGCCCATGCTGGTGCTGGGCAAGATCTGCGCGCACTGGTGCGGCTCGGTGTTGCTGCTGGTGCTGGTGTCGCCGTTGCTGGCGCTGCAGTTCGACCTCTCGGCATCCAGCACCGGCGTGCTGCTGCTCACCTTGCTGGTGGGCTCGCCGGTGCTCAGCCTGGTGGGCGCGATTGGTGCGGCGCTCACGCTGGGCCTGCGCGGCGGTGGGGTGCTGATGTCGCTGCTCACGCTGCCGCTGGTGATCCCGGTGCTGATCTTCGGCGCGGGTGCGGTGGAAGCGCACACCGCCGGGCTCGGCGTGGGCGGTCATTTTTCGCTGCTCGGTGCCTTGCTGCTGCTGAGCCTGTTTGCCGCGCCGCTGGTGACCAGCGCCGCTCTGCGCATCTCAATGGAGTGACCGATGGCTTCGATCAACTGGTTCCACTACGCAGCGCCGCAGCGCTTCTACCCGCTGGCCGGCCAGCTGGTGCCGTGGTTCGGCGCGCTGGCCGTGGTGCTCACCGCCGTGGGTCTTTACATCGGCCTCTGGGTGGCGCCCACCGACGCGCAGCAGGGCGAGGCCTACCGCATCATCTTCGTGCACGTGCCCACGGCCTGGATGTCGATGGTGGTGTATCTGGCCATGGCCACCTGGGCCGCCATCGGCCTGGTGTTCAACTCGCGCCTCTCGTCCATGATGGCCACGGCGCTGGCGCCCACCGGCGCGCTCATGACGTTCCTTGCGCTGTGGACCGGCGCGCTCTGGGGCAAGCCGACCTGGGGCGCCTGGTGGGTGTGGGACGCGCGGCTCACCTCCGAGCTCGTGCTGCTGTTCCTCTACATCGGCTTCATGGCGCTGCACAGCGCCATCGACGACACGCGCCGAGCCGACCGGGCCGCCGGACTGCTCGCCATCGTGGGCGTGGTCAACCTGCCGATCATTTATTTTTCGGTGCAGTGGTGGAACACACTGCACCAGGGTGCGTCGGTGACGTTCACGGAAGCCCCCAGCATGGCCACGCCCATGCTGATGGGCATGCTGGTGATGGCGCTGGCCTGCTGGATGTACTGCATCGCCGTGGCACTGGCCCGGGTGCGCCTGATCATGCTGGAGCGCGAACGCCACACCGTGTGGGCGCGACAGGCATTGGGGACTGCATGAACTGGATTAACTTTGGCGATTTTCTGGAGATGGGCGGCTACGGCCTTTACGTGTGGGGGTCGCTGGGCATGTGTGCTGCAACCGTGGTGGCCGAGCTCATGGTCATCCGGTTTCGCCGACGTTTGCTGGCACAGGAAGCGGGTGATGAGCGCGCTACCGAGGAGCACACCGCATGAGCAACCGCATGAAACCCCGCAACCGCCGCCTGGTGGCCCTTACCGTGGGCCTGGCCACATTGGCTGCGGCCACCGCGCTGGTGCTCAACGCCTTCAACAGCAACCTCGTGTTCTTCTTCAGCCCCACGCAGGTGATGGCCAACGAAGCGCCGCGCGAGCGCGCGTTTCGCGTGGGTGGGCTGGTGGAGCAGGGCAGCGTGGTGCGTGAACCCCAGGGCCTGACCATCCGCTTCATGGTCACCGACACAGCCAAAAGCATTCCCGTGACCTACACCGGCCTGCTGCCCGACCTGTTTCAGGAAGGCAAGGGCGTGGTGGCGCAGGGCAAGCTCGGCTCGGACGGTGTGTTTCGCGCCGAGCAGGTGCTGGCCAAGCACGACGAAAACTACATGGCACCCGAAGCGGCCGAAGCCCTGAACAAGGCGCGCGACGCGAAAGCCATGCCCGGTCAGACGACGCTGGTGATGCCAGCAGGAGCCCAACCATGATTCCCGAACTCGGTCATTTCGCTGCTGTGCTCGCTCTGGTGATGGCGTTGGTTCAAAGCGTGTTTCCTTTGTTGGGTGCGCACCAAGGTCGCCGCCACTGGATGGCGCTCGCCCGGCCAGCGGCTTTTGCGCAGTTTGTGCTGTTGGCGGTGTCGTTCGGCTGCCTTATGCACGCCTTCGTCACGAGCGACTTCTCGGTGCTGCTGGCCGCAGAAAACTCGCACACCAGCTCACCGCTGATCTACCGCATCACCGCCGTCTGGGGCAACCACGAAGGCTCCATTTTGTTGTGGAGCCTGATCCTGGCGGGCTGGACGCTGGCCGTGGCCGTGTTCTCCGATCAGCTGGACGATGCCATGCGCGCCCGCGTGCTCGGCATCATGGGTCTCATCAGTGTGGGCTTCCTGTTATTCACGCTGCTCACCTCGAACCCGTTCGAGCGCTTGTACCCGGTGCCGCTGGACGGGCGCGACCTCAACCCCCTGCTGCAAGACCTGGGCATGGCCATCCACCCGCCGATGCTTTACATGGGTTACGTGGGGTTTGTGGTGGCCTTCGCGTTTGCCGTATCCGCGCTCTTGGCGGGTCGGGTGGACGCGGCCTGGGCGCATTGGTCACGCCCCTGGACCACCATGGCCTGGTGCTTTCTAACGGTGGGCATTGCCCTGGGCAGCTTCTGGGCCTACTACGAACTCGGCTGGGGCGGCTGGTGGTTCTGGGACCCGGTGGAAAACGCGTCCTTCATGCCCTGGCTGGTGGGCACGGCGCTGATCCACTCGCTCTCGGTCACCGAGAAGCGCGGCGGCTTCAAGCTCTGGACCGCGCTGTTGGCCATCCTGGCGTTTTCGCTCTCGCTGCTGGGCGCCTTCCTCGTGCGTTCGGGCGTGCTCAGCTCGGTGCACGCGTTTGCCACCGACCCGGCGCGCGGCTTGTTCATTTTGGTGTTCTTCACCATCGTGGTGGGCGGCTCGCTCACGCTGTTTGCCTGGCGCGGCCCCAAGGTTGGCGGTGGCGGCAAGTTTGAATTGCTCTCGCGCGAGAGCCTGCTGCTGGCCAACAACGTGTTGCTGGTGGTGGCCGCGGCCGCGGTGCTGCTGGGCACGCTGTACCCGCTGGTGATCGACGCACTCGGCATGGGCAAGCTCTCGGTGGGCCCGCCGTACTTCAACGCGGTGTTCGTGCCCCTCATTGCACCGGCCCTGTTCCTCATGGGCGTGGGGCCGCTGGCGCGCTGGCGGCAGGTCTCGCTGGGCGATCTGGCGCACCAGCTGCGTTGGGCCGCCGGTGTGAGCGTGGCCAGCGCCGTGATCGCACCGCTGGTGCTGCAGCGCTGGACGCCGCTGACTGGCCTTGGCCTGCTGCTGGCGGTGTGGGTGGCGAGCACTGCGGTGCTCAATCTCGTGCAACGTTTGCGCTCCCATCCTTCGTCGGTCTGGGTCGCGTTTCGCGCCCAACCCGGCAGCTACTTTGGAATGCTGCTCGCTCACTTCGGTGTGGCGGTGTTCATTGCCGGCGTCACGGTGGTGAGCAGCTTTCAGACCGAGAATGACGTGCGCATGGAGGTGGGCCAGACAGCCGATGTGGGCGGCCACAGCATCCGGCTTGACAAGATGGAGATGGTGCAAGGGCCCAACTACACCTCGGCACGCGCCACGCTCTCCGTGAGCCGTGACGGTGAGTTGGTGGCGGTGCTGAACCCCGAGCGGCGCATTTACACCGTGAGCCGCACGGCCATGACCGAGGTAGCCATCGACCGCGGCGTGATGCGCGATGTGTACGTGGCCCTCGGCGAGCCGGTGAGCGAAACCGCCTGGAGCGTGCGCCTGCACCACAAGCCCATGGTCAACTGGATCTGGGGCGGTTGTTTGTTGATGGCGCTGGGCGGACTCATGGCCGTGATGGACCGGCGCTACCGCGTTCGCAAGACCGCATCGGTGGCACCTGCGGCGCCCACTGCGGGCGGAGGTGTCGCGGCCAGGCCGGTGATGACCGCGCGGAGCGCGCGCCCATGAAGCGTTACCTGTGGCCGCTGGCCATCTTTGTGGTGATGCTGGGTTTTCTGGGCATGGGCCTGCAGCTCAACCCGCGCGACGTGCCGTCGCCCCTGATCAACAAACCGGTGCCGTCCTTTCGCCTGCCCACGCTCGCTGCGCCCGACACGGTGGTCGCGCCCGACGACCTGCGAGGCCGGGTGTGGCTGCTCAATGTGTGGGCCTCATGGTGCGTGGCCTGCCAGCAGGAGCATCCGGTGCTCATGGACCTGGCGAAAACCAGCGCCGTGCCCTTGATCGGTTTGAACTACAAGGACCAACGCCACCTGGCGCTGGCCTGGCTCGGCAAACACGGCAACCCGTACAAGACCACGCTGTTCGACGCTGACGGCCGCGTCGGTCTGGACTTCGGTGTCTATGGTGTGCCCGAGACCTATGTGATCGACAAACAGGGTGTGATCCGCCTCAAATTCACCGGGCCGGTCACGCCCGAGGTGGTGCGCCAGAAGCTGCTGCCGCTGATGAACCAACTCGGTACCTGAGCCCATGCGTGTTGTGCTGCTGACCATGATGCTGTGCTGGGCCCTGGGGCCGGGCGGCGTGGCCGCGCAGGTTCCTGCGGATTCGAAGGCCGCGCCTTTGTCGGCCGACCCGGCGCTGGAAGCGCGTGTGCTCAAGATCGCCGAAGAGCTGCGCTGCCTGGTGTGCCAGAACGAAACCATCGCCGCCTCGCAGGCCGATCTGGCCAAAGACTTGCGCCAGCAGATCCGCGAGCAGCTCACGCAGGGCCGCACCCAGCCGCAGATTCTGGAATTCATGTCGCAGCGCTATGGCGATTTCGTGCTCTACCGACCGCCGCTGCAACTCAGCACCGTGCTGCTGTGGGCCGGACCGTTCGTGTTGCTGCTGGTGGCTGCCGGTGTGCTGCTGGTGAACATCCGACGGCGCGATCCGTCAACCGAACCCGCGCCGCTGACCCCGGCAGAACTGCAGCGTGCCCAGCGCCTGCTCGACGATGCCGGAGACCCTACATGACCCTGTTCATCGCACTCGCGCTGGCCTTGACCGTTCTGGCGCTGTGGCCGCTGATGTCGGCGCTGAGGCGTCCGTCCGCCACGCCGGAGCGCCAGAGCGCATCACCCAACAACTTGTCCCTGCTGCGCGAGCAGCGCACCCAGCTGGACGCCGAACTGGCCGCCGGCCTGCTCTCGCCCGGCGAGCACACGCAGGCGCAGACCGAACTGGCGCGCCGGGTGCTGCAGGAGTCGGCCTCGGCCGAGCGCAGCGCAGCAGCGTCGCCTCGCAGCGCGGCCTCGTTCGCGTTGTTGCTGGTCGTGCCCGCGTTGGCCGTGGGCCTGTACGCATGGCTGGGTGAACCCGATGCAGTGCGCTATGAGGCCGAGCTGGCCAAGGCACAAGGCGAGGTGTCGAACGAGGAGCTGGACGCCATGGTGCGCCAGATGACCCAGCAACTGGAGAGCAAGCCACCCGGCCAGGCGGTGGACGCGCCCGCCTGGGAAATGCTGGCACGCGCGCACGCCAGCCGCCAACGTTTCGCCGACGCCGACAAGGCCTACCAGCGCGCGCTCGAACTCACCCCCGACAACCCCAACCTGCTGGCCGACCGGGCCGATCTGCTGGCGCTCTTGCAAGGCCAGAGCGCCGCAGGCGAAGCCATGCGTCTGGTCAACCGGGCGCTGGAAATTGATCCCGGTCACCCAAAGGCACTGGCGCTGGCCGGCAGCTCGGCCTATGGCCGCAAGGACTTTGTGGCGGCAGAAGCGTTCTGGGAGCGCGCCCGCGAGCGGGCCGCGCCGGGCAGTCCGTTTGCCCAGGGGCTGGAAAGCAGCCTGGAAGCTGCGCGCGCGGGCATCGCGTCGCAGCCCGGCGGTGCCGCGCGCCTGGCCGCAGCGCCATCCGACCCGACGCCGGCCGTCACCAACCACCCCGGTGTGCGCGGGCAGATCACCATTGCACCCGAACTGCAAGCGAAGCTGGCGCCGGGTGACACCTTGTTCGTGTTCGCGCGACCAGTGCAAGGCCCGCGCATGCCGCTGGCCGTGATGCGGGTGGCGGCGACCGCCGGCCCCCTGCCGTTTGCGCTTGACGACAGCCAGGCCATGGCGCCGGAGCTTCGCATCTCCATGCACGAGCAGGTGGTGGTGGAGGCGCGCATCAGCCGCACTGGGCAGGCCATGCCCCAAAGCGGCGACCTGCAAGGCAGCAGCGGCCCGGTGGCCAGCAACAGCGCTCAGCTGCAGATCAAGATCGACCGTGTCGTGCCCTGAAGCGGCGCAGGTCAGGCGCGCGCGTCGAAGCGCTCAACGATGAGCCGCACCATGGTGTCGGGCTGCCACCCCGAACCGCAGGACTTCGCGTCGATGCTTTGAGACCGGATTGGCTGTCACTGGCCCTCGCGGGTACGGCGACTGGCAACGAGCCTACACTTCAGAAGCCGCAGGTGCACGCGTTACGTCCCCTTCTTGTCACCCCATTTTTGAATCAAGCGAACGTACGCCAGCTCACTCAAGAGTTCCACCAGTGTCTGCGTGACGATGACGGCCGGCAGGATGGGTATTGCTCCTGGCACCGAGAGCGCAAGTGGCAGGACGACCAGTGAGTTGCGGGTGCCGGAACTGAAGGCGACGGCACGTCCGGCCGTCGCCTTCAGTCCAAACATGCGCCCCATCGACCAGCCAAGCAGGGGCGCCAGGACAGCAAACGCTATGTAGATCGGCACCACGCGCAAGGCGGAGCCCGCTGCCGGGCCAAGCTGCGGCACCATCGCTGCGACCACGATGAAGAGCACCATGGCTGTTACTGGGACGGGTAGCAGGCCCAGCAAAGCCGAAGTACAGGCTCCTTGCTCGCTCCTGGCAGCCCACAGTTGGGTCAATGCCGCAAGCACCAATGGCACCGCGATCAGCCACAGGAATGCATGTATGAAAGGTCCCGCCTTGAACAACCGGGCCGCATCTTCGCCGAGGAATAGACCCAGGTATCCAGGCAACAGAATCATCTGAGTGATGAGCAAGGCAGGCGTCGCCGCCAGCAGCAGGCGCGCGTCCGCGCGGCCGAGGTGGGCGAACGTGACCACATAGTCAATGCACGGCGTGAGCAGGACCAACAGCACACCCAACCTGAGCATGGGATCAGCAGGCAGTAACTGGATCAACCCAGCGACCAGCAGCGGAATGACGACGAAGTTGGCGACCAGCAGCGCAGAAAGAAACCGCACCTGACCAAACGCGTGCCTGAGTTCCGCGACCGGGACCTGCAGGAACGTGACGTACAGCATCAGCGCAAGGGCTGGATTGAGGGCTCCTTCAAGCACTGCGGTGCCTCGAATGGCTAGGGCCACAACCGTGGCGATCACAACCGCCACAAAGTAGATCGAAATCTGATGCCGTTCCAGCGCATCTCTTGTGTTTTGCATAGTCTGTGGTTCTCGGGTCAGGCAAAGCAATGTGCCGCTGCCGAGTGGGAGCCTGCGCGGCAGGCCGTAGTATCGCAATGAGACCCTAGGTCCATCCGTCGGAGCAGTGGTTGCGCGTTCGATGGCGCCTTGCTCCGCCTTCAGGTCAAAGGTCAGAAGGGGCAGCACTGGAGCTCCAGTTCCACAATGCTTCTGAGTTCGCCGGTGGATGCGGGTGCGGACCAAGGTAATGTTTGTGGCGGGTCCGTTTGCCCGAAGGGCCGATCAGCCGACTTTGCCATCAAAGAACAACAACCAGCGCCCGTTTTCTTTGGTCCAATACTGGCGCTTCGACGTCCAACGCGTTTCACCGGCTGGAACTTCAGAGTAGTTGACTACCGTGACCTCAGCGCCGCGCGTCCAGCGAAAAATCGACACATCTTCGAGATAGATCTGCAGTCTCTGTGGCACTGCACGACGAGCCGGCGCCTGGATTTTTGCTGCTCTCTCCAGTGGTTCATCAGCCGTCTCGAAGCCAGTGGAATACATGGTCCGAAGCAGCGCCTGGTTGCCCTGGGATCGGGCCTCTGCCCATTTGGAGAGCAAAGCACGGAACTCTCTTTTGTAGACAGAGAGGGCGTCGGGCTTGACCCATTTCACCTCGTCGGCAATGATCACTGGCGTGCGGCGCGGCTCCAGCAAACGCATCAGATAGGCCATATCTTCATTGGCCAAAGCCACACATCCTTCGGTGGCATACGGGCTGCGGGCGTAGGACTCCCGGGGAACGCCATGCAGCCAGATGCCACTCCCCGTTCGACCCAATCGGCGATCGTGTACGTTCGGATAGTTCAGTGGCAGAGCGCCAATCCCGTACAACTCTTCGAGCTGTTTGTCATCCAGTCGGCTGGTGATGTGATAAACGCCCAGTGGCGTGCGCAAGTCACCTTCCTCTTGTTTGTCGAAACCTGCTCGTCCAATGGATGCATAAAAGCTGCGAATCGGCTGCAGTCCGGTGGGCTGATGCTCGAAGACATAGACCCGTGAGTGGCTGGCATCAACGACCACGACATGACGAACGTTGCGAGAGAGCTCCAATACCTGTTCAGGTACTGTGCCGGGCGGTGGCATTTCTCTGAGTGACCTGAGACGCCTGTTGGCTTCGTCGCGCAACTTCTGCAGCTGCTCGCGAGCCGCAGGCGACCCATCGGGCACCGCTGCAAACCCTGTCAAAGATCCACTGCGCGCAAGCAACAGGTCTCCGTAAACAAGCTGCCCCAACTGAAATCGAGGAACATCGCGCACGAGCGATGCAGCCAGAGGCAAGGCATTCCGGTCTCCCGATGCGATGGCCCGGTAGATTTCGATCAGGCGCGCTTCTGGAGACGAACGCGGTGAGCCTGCAAGCGCAGCTCCAGCCGCCGTCCCAGCACCATTGGTCACCGCGCCATTTGTGAGCTGGGCGCGGGCCTGTCCGGACTGCAATACAAGCGGCGCACCTGTCAACGCGGCTTTGACGAGCAGCGCTCGCCGAGTTGTGAGCGATCCGGAAGTCACGGGCTGGAGAGCAGCGTGTTGATGTCCGCTGCAATCGTGGCGGCGTCGGTGCCATACGCGGAGAAGAGACGCACCCGGCCTTCGTTGTCGAACACATACTTGCCCGCCGAATGATCCATCGTGTAGGAGGTCGGTGTGGGTCCGTCGACTTTGCGGTAGTAGATCTTGAAACTGTCTGCCACCGCCTTGAGTTCAGCTGGGTCGGGGCGCAGAGCCAGGAAGGTCGGATCGAAGTTGGTCATGTACTCCTTGAGCAGGGGCAACGTATCTCGCTCAGGGTCCACCGTGATGAAGAGGACCTGCAACTGGTTGCCTCGATCACCCATGAGACGCTTGACCTCGGCCAAGGTGGTCATGGACGTAGGACACACATCTGGGCACTGCGTGAAGCCGAAAAACACCACCACCGCCTTGCCGCGGAAATCTGCCAGGGTCCTCACCTGGCCGGTGTGGTCGGTCAGTTTCAGGTCTTGTGCAAAAGCGGCTCCGGTGATATCCGTGCTCTTGAACGTGGGTGTCTCAGGCGAGCAACCAGCAAGCATGCCGCCCGCGGCGAGCCACAAGGCACCCAGCGCCAGAGCCTTGCGTCGGTTGAACGGAAGAGTCGGTGTCATGGACTTCATTTCTTCGCCTTGGCAACCTCTTCCGCCACCAGAGCGGCCAACTGCTCAGGTCCAAAACTCGGCAGGCTTCGACCATTCACAAAGAAGGTGGGCGTCTTGGTGACTTGCAGCGCCGTCAGGTCTTCAATGTCCTGTTGCAACAAAGACTGCATGCCGGGCTTCTCGATGTCCTGGCGCGCCTTGACGAGGTCCAGTCCGGCCTGCTCCGCCACCTTGAATGCCGTCTCGATGTTGGGCTGACCATGATCGGCCCAGGAAGGTTGCGCGGCAAGCACGGCCTCCAGCACCGTCTGGTACTTGCCCTGGGATTTGGCGGACTCCAGCAGCTTGACTACCTGGTCTGAGCCCTGGTGGAAAGGTGCATATCGGATCACCAGTCGCACGTCGGTCGGGTACTGAGCCATCAGGTTCTTGACGATGGGATAAAACGCGCGGCAGGTCTCGCAAGCGGGGTCAAAGAACTCCACGATGGTGACAGGTGCACCTTGTGGGCCAAAGACCGGCGAGTGCATGCGCACGAGACGGGTCTGCTCGGCCTTTACCTGTACTTCCTGCGCGGTCTGCACGCGTTTTTGATAAGCGTTCATGCCCAGATAGAAGAACAGGGCAACGACGGCCACCAGGCCGATGACGGTGAATCTTTTGGCGTTCATGAACGGGTCTTTCTCAGGTATACAAAAAGCAGGATGACGATGGCAATGAAGGCCGCGAGCGACATCCAGGGAATCTGGATGCCGCCCAAAATTTCCAAACTCTGTTCGCTGCATGAGGGGCCGGTGCCGCAGGGCACCCACCACTTCGGCACCCACCCGGCGATCAGTGCGGAGTGGTAACCGGCCATGGCTGCTCCCCCCATCGCCAGCGGCAGCGCATAGATGGCACCCCGTCTGTCTTCGGCGAAGGCGGTCATGCCCAGGATGATCGCCAACGGGAACATGAAGATGCGTTGGTACCAGCACAGCAGGCAAGGCGTCATTCCCATGACTTCGCCAATGAACAACGCACCGAGTGTGGACACCAGGGCAAAGACCCAGGCGGCCATGATCCAGAACCAGCCACGCTTCATGAAGGCAGCTCCTCGGGCGTCTTGCGGGGCGATTGGCGCGGCGGCGATTTCAGTGATGCGAAGCACCACACAAGCATGGAGCACACGATGAAGATATCGGCCAGATTGAAAGCTGGCCAGTGGATGCTGCGCCAGTGAAAGTCAAGGAAGTCCACCACGGCACCGATCTGGACGCGGTCCACGAGGTTGCCGCCTCCCCCGCCCACCACAAAAGCGCCCACCCACCGATCCAGTGGCTCGGCCTGCCGGGCCAGGCACACCACAGAGACCACCCCCACTACCAGCGCTGTCACGCCGATGAAGAACCAGCGTTGCCAGCCGCCCGCATCGGCCAGCAACGAGAAAGCCGCGCCGGTGTTGAGCACATGCACAAAGTTGAACCACTCGGTCACCTTAATGGCTTCACCGAGTTCGAGGGTGGTTGAGAAATACGATTTACTGATTTGATCAAGAAACAAAAGCACCGCGACGGCAGCAAGCCACGTCCATCGAGGGTTTCGCTGGGTCCAGCGAGCATTCATGAGAGAGTCCTTCCAAAACGATCCGGGAAGGGTCACCGCTAGAGGGGGTGACCACTTGAAGTCAGTGGATCGGGGAAGAGGTGCCTGTCAGCGCATCAGGCAGAAGCAGTCAACCCCGAACCTTGCGGGGCGAACCATTGGGGCCGGTAGGGTTGCTCGTGCCAAGGCGGCAGGATGAGTTCAACGAGGTGTTCGCCACGCTCGACGCCAGCAGGGTCTGCCATGGTCTCTGCCGAAGCCATCACTGCGGCGGTGCAATTGGCATGGCAGGTCCCGCAGTCAAGATCAAAGTCCAGAATGGCCGAAGCAACGCCTCCCGCACCCTGTACCACCGATAGATGGGTTGGCTGGTGGTGCTGGGTTTGGGGTTGTTGGGCAAGTGCAACGTGGCCGCAACAGTCAGCCGCCGCAGCGGCAGAGAACTGCAGCGGCAGCAGCGTGAGCATCAATAGAACCAGAAAGAGGCGCATCTTTGGATTTTAAGCCCGCGGGATAGACCAGATGGAGCGTGGCAGTTCACGGCGCAGGCCTTTCAACCACCGCGACATGCCGAGCAAGCGAGCGCCACCGACGCTGTCGGTGCCGGTAGAACACTTGTGCAAACAACCAAATGGGGAGCGTGAACGCTCCTGCATCGATGGTCACCGTATCCATGTACCGGGTTTGACCAGCCTCCGATGAGATCGAGATGGTGTGATCCCAGACGTTGACGAGGGCGCTGAACCCGTTGTCGCGGAGAAGGAATCCGTCCTCGGACGGTGGGAAAGAGATCACGATGGCCTGTCGGCCGAAAGGCAACAACCCCAGGATTCGCACCCCCACCCAATACGTGCCTTCAGCCCATGTATCGGGCCAGGTACTCGGCGTGATCGGCGTGAAGTGAACCAAGGGATGGGCAACGAACTTCAGCATCCGCGTTGTCTTGGCATGGGTGATCGCTTGTTCAATAGAACAGTCAAGATACGTAGAAATTTGGAGCTGCATGTTTTGGCTTGCTCTTTTGTTTTTTTGCGAGTCTTCAACGCAGCGGCCTGGCCGCTTGCGCTATCAACTCGGCCAGCTCCTGGCGCACCGGGATAGGCTCGAAGGCGCTCACTGTCGATCGTCCCGGGTTGCCCAAGGGCAAGCGTCCGCTCAAATGGCCCAAGGGCACCAAAGCCAGCCTGAGCACCTGGCCTGCAGCCTCCGGCCAGTCGCGCGTACGCCAGGCCAAACCCAACATGAGTGCATGCGTCCGCACATGCGGTTTGAAGTGGAGCTGCCCCACCACATGCGCGGCCTCAAGGTACAGCCAGGCCCGTTCTGCGGAGCCAGCCAGTTCGGCTCCTTGGACGAGTCGAGCGAAAGTGGCTTTGTCGAACTGGCGGCCTGCCAGCGTGTCAGTGGACGTAGTCATGATGGCCTCCTTTGATATTGCCCTTTCCAACCTCACCCCAAGCTTGCCGCTGCACTGTCGAACCACCATGCCGCGACCACGAGGTCGGGCCAGGCAACGCCTGGTACCAAACACACCCAGGGAGCCGATGAAGACAGCCATGACGCCGATGGCATCGTTGCATGAGCACAGCCACACACTGCACATTTTTGCATCTCCACTACGAACACGACAGCATTGAAGATGAGTGCGAACCACAGGACTTGCGGTAGCGGCGCAGATTGAAGGTGGATCCTGTCTGGGGGCGAGATATTCGAAATGTGCAGTCATGGTTTTCCCGTTCAGTGACCTCATTGGAAACCCTGGATCCGCTACAGTGTCAAGCACTTACTTGAACGAGAGATTGCACGATGCAGATAAAAGAACTGGCAAGAGCCACGGGTGTGGACGTTGAAACAATCCGGTACTACGAAAAGCAGGGATTGCTGCCCGCGCCTGCTCGGCGTGACAACGGCTACCGCGAATACGAAGTGGCACATCTGGAGCGTCTTTCGTTCATCCGCCACTGCCGCGCTCTTGATATGCCGTTGGCCGATATCAACAGACTTCTCAGTTTTGTGGATGAGCCCGAGGCCCACTTCGGAGAGGTGGACATGCTCGTGGACGATCAGCTGGTTCGCGTGAGGGCGCGTCTCAAAAGCATGCGGGCGCTGGAGAAGCAACTACTTCAACTGCGAGCGCGTTGCTCTGGCACACATGAAGGGCGCTGCGGCATTTTGGACGAGCTGGTGGCAGCAGCCCACGGCGAGGCTTGCGCTTGCCATGCAGTACCAAGCCACGTCAATGATCGGTGAGAAACCAAAACCGGTCGTTGCCTTCTGAATCCTGAGCGGCAGCTTCGGGCGGAGGCCCGTGGACCATGTTGCTTCGGTCAACGTCCGCAGCCAGTCTCGAACAGACTTCCGGTCATCTGCCGGAAGGCTCCGCAGCGAGGGACCAAACCGCCCGCCCTCTGGCATCGGCTATCTTCAGACGTTGGGGGATGACCGCTTTGGGGTTGATCAGCGCACCAACGTCAGCCCGCCGCCGACCAGATCAGGTTCCCGCGCGCAATTCCCGCACGCCGCGTCCCAGCTTGCGTCGCAGCAGGGCGCGCAAAGTCACCCCGTCGGAGTAGCCGATCCGCGCGGCAATCTGATCGACGCTTTCGGTGCTGGTGCGCAGCAGATGCACGGCACGCTCGACGCGCAGGTCCTGGAAGTACGACAGGGGTGATTTGCCCAACACGCCTTGCAGGCGCCGCGCCAGAGTGCGTTCGCTGGCGCCCACGGCGACGGCCGCCTCGGCCAGCGAGAAGCCGTGCGCGAGCCGCTGCCGCGCCCAGCCCTCGAAGCGTTCGACCACCGGGTCGGCGTGGGCGAGGTGATCGGGGATCACGAACTCCGCTTGCGAGCCACGCGGCTCGACCAGCAGGTAGCGAGCCGTCTGCGCTGCCAGCGCCGGGCTGCTGCTGCGCACGATGCCCAGTGCCAGGTCGATGTGGGCCAGGGCAGCGCCGGCCGTGGTGAAGCCGGCCGAGCTCACGAGCATGCGGGAATCATCGAGTGACACGCGCGGATAGCGCTGCCGAAACATCGGCGCCAGCCACCAAGACGTCGTGGCCCTTTGGCCGTCGAGCAGCGCGCTCTCCGCCAGCAGGAAGGTGCCGGTGCAGGCGGCGCCAACGACCGCTGTGGCGGTCGACCACCGCCGCAGCGCGACGACCGCGTCGGCCACGTCTGGACGGGCCAGGCGCGCCGCGAGCGTGTCGGGCATGTTGGCGCCGAGCGCGGGCACGAGCACGATGTCGGGTTTGCGAACGGCGTGCACCGGCACCACGGGCACCGTCAAACCCTGCGCAGTGCGCACGCGGCGCCTCACGCCCACCAAGGTGACGTCGATGGCTGTCGGCGGCTGGGCCAGGGAGCCCGCCAGTTGCCTGGCCGTGCCCAGTGTGTCGGTGAGGGCCGAGAGACCCAGGTCGAACACGCCGTCGAGAACGAGGATGTGGATTCGCATGGCGAGAATGATATCAATATTGGCACTCTTGCCACTCGTGAATGGTGTCTGTGGGTTTTAACCTCAGTGCGCCTTCAAACATTCACTCATTCATAAAGAAGATCACCCCATGACCAAGCTTGCGCTGTTCGTTCGTCTCGAAGCCAAACCCGGACAGGAGACCGCCGTTGCCGAATTCCTGGCCGGGGCGCTGCCGCTCGCCAACGCGGAGTCGGGAACCACCGCGTGGTTTGCCTTGAAGTTCGGCCCCTCGACTTTCGGCGTGTTCGACGCCTTTGCCGACGAGACGGGTCGCCAGGCGCACCTGGACGGCCCCATCGCAGCCGCCTTGATGGCCAACGCAGCAAGCTTGCTCAGCGCGCCGCCGAAGATCGAGAAGATCGATCTGCTGGCGGCGAAGCTGCCGGGCTGACGCGCCGTCCGCGGCGCGGCGTTGTCGCGGGCGTCGAGCGGAACCGCCTGCGCAGCGTCACCTGTGTGGTCGACGTTTGCCGGCGCCCGGCCATCAGCACCCGCGATGTCGATCCAGGCGTGAAGCCTGGGGAGCGTCGACCTGCGATCCGCTCGTTCTCGATGGTCGACGTCGGACCGAGACCGATCGTGTCCGAAGCGGCGGGCCCACCGGTCTTCGGCCATGTCACACCCACTTTCTCTTCAACCACCCCAAGAGCAATCATGAAACTGATGGATTACGGACTCGCGCCGATCAACTTCAACCACCCGGAAACCACGGCGGGCACGGCCGACGCCGGCCTGTCGCGGCGCGGCTTCGTGATGACGTCGCTGGCTTCCGGCTTCGCCATCGCGTCCAATCCCGTGCTGGCGCAGGCCATCACCACCGACAGCAAGGGCCTGGTCGCCGGCGAGGTCAGCGTCGCGGTCGCGGACGGCAAGATTCCGGCCTACCGCGCGATGCCGGCCGGCCCCGGCAAGTTCCCGGTGATGCTGGTGGTGCAGGAGATCTTCGGTGTGCACGAGCACATCAAGGACATGTGCCGCCGCTACGCCAAGATGGGCTACTACGCCATTGCCCCCGAAATGTTCGCCCGCCAGGGCGATGTCTCGACGATGACGGACATCGGCACCATCCTGTCGCAGGTGGTGTCCAAGGTGCCTGATGCGCAGGTCTGCGCCGATCTCGATGCCACCCTGGCCTTTGCCCGAGCCAGCGGCAAGGCCGATGCCAAGCGCACCGCCCTGGTGGGCTACTGCTGGGGCGGCCGCACCGCCTGGGTCTATGCACGCCACAACGGCAGCCTGAATGCCGCCGTGGCTTACTACGGCCTGCTCGAAGGCCTGAAGGCGCCCGACCTGCGCCCGCAGGATCCGATCGACTTCGCCCACGAGATCAAGGTACCGGTGCTCGGGCTTTACTCCGGCATCGATGCCTTCGTGAAACAGGAGACGATCGCCAAGATGCGCGGCCTCATCAACAAAGGCGGCAGCGGCTCGGAGATCGTGGTTTTCCCCAACGTCGACCACGGCTTCAACGCCGACTACCGCCCCAGCTACGACAAGGCCGCCGCCACCTACGCGCAGAAGCTGGCCAGCGATTGGTTCAAGAAGTACCGCGTCTAAGACCTGAAGGCTCAGCCCTGGAGGGGATGCGTCGAGACGCGTCCCCACTTTCCAATGGCGAGCTTGACGGCATGACTCGAGGCGCGTACGGCAAATCAAGGGCAAGGCGGTGCAACCTCAACCTGCAACGCCTTGTCCGGGGAAGGATTCGACGAGCGGCTCGGTGCAACCAAGCCAAGCCCGCCAACTTCCCTTTAAGGTCGAGACCAGACAGCAATCGGGCGGGTCGTGAAGGACTGCCCCCAGTCTTGAACAGTCATCGATCTCGCAAATACCTTCACCGCGCCAAGGTAGTTCCCCATCCGCACACGCGGTCAGAGCGAGCGACTGACGAATCCATTTACGGGAAACAATGCGGACGTTTTCCGCACCACCGCAAACAAACCGGTCAGAGAAGCGCACCCGTGGTCGGAACCGAAGGCCCAGCGTTGAACACCTCAAACGGCGCAAGGCGCAACAATGCCTTCGCATCCCTCATGGAGCCCGTCAGCCATTGGTCCACATCACCCTGCTCGATGGGAATCACGCTGCGCTTGTCTTGTTGCTCGAACGGCAAGGGGACTTTCGTGATGCGGTCGACATCGGGCTTGTGCATGCGGCCCATCAGGGGATGGCTGTTGGCATGCATCGTGAGCATCGTGTAGCTCTCGACCATCTCTCCGGTTTCATGGTCCCGCCAGGTGTCCCACAGGCCAGCCAACGCCCATGGCTCTCCATCCGCTCGCTTGAAGCGCCACCAGACGTTCTTGCCACTCTCCCAGTTCGGTTCATCAAACCAGTCGGCCGGGATGATGCAGCGCTGGCCGCGCTTCCACGGAATTCTGAAGGTCGGCTTGTCCTCCAGCTCTTCGCTGCGCGCGTTGTTGGTCGAGTACCGGAAGTTCAGGTTCTTGGCGAACCAGGGGATCAAGCCCCAGTGCCCCACGACAAGATCGCGGCCAGGCCCGATCAAATAGCCCTCGGCGTTGCGCGAGCGGCGGATGAACGCGCCAGGCTTTCGGGGGGCGACGATGCCGCCCTCCCAGGGGCTTGCGAGCACGTTGGCTGGTCGCCAGTACTTGCGAACGCCTTCTTCATGGGTGCTGCCGTACAGATTGCACATCCGATCAGCATACCCCTGGGGAACACGAAGCGCTCACAGCGCCCCGGACGGGCCAGTCCGCCTTTCAGGACTCCCCGCTTCTGTAGGCCGGGTCCTGAGGTTCGTTCTTCTGCTCACGGATGATCTGCAGGGCCATCTCGACAGACAGCGTTTCAACCGCTTTCTGCCACGACCAAGCGGGTGGCATCGCACCAATGTCGAACTCGGCCAACGCGAGCATCACCCGTTCTTCCAAGGTCTCGCGAATGGCGGTCGCCCGCTGAAGATCGAGCGTAAGGCCCTTGGCTATCCGGTGGGCTGCGACCAGGTCCAGCGCAAAACGCATCGACCGGCGCAACTCCACAGGATCGATTTCATCGGGATTCATGCGAAGTCGCTTGCGTGGCTCATGGGTTCCATCGTGAACTCGAGCCATGATTCTGCGCCCCGTTCAGAGCATGGGCTGCTCATCGCCATCAAGCCGGATGTGCGGGCTGGCTTGGGCCAAGGCCATCCACACATGAAACGGCAGGCGTTCCATGGCTCGGCGCGGTGCGCTGCGCGCCACCACCAACGAGCCTCGCTCCAGCTGCAGCACGCCACATTCCGCAGGCACTTCATCCGCCTGGGCGATCGGTCGCCCCTTGGCATCTTCGCCCAGCACGTACCAGACAGACCCGGCCATGGCCAGGTAGGCGGCCCGTTTGGCCGGTTTGCGGAGGTCGCCAAGCAGGTCGCAGCGGCTGACCTTGATCTCGTGCACCACCGGCTCAAGGTAGGCCTCCACCGAGCTGCGGCGGATGGAGAAGACATCGGGCATGGCCATGCACCAGGTGTGCTCGGGACCCTGCACCGCTGCGCCGTCGGCTGAGGTGTCCTCCCACAGCGGTTGCGGCTGCAGTGGCAGTGGCAGTGGCAGTGGCAGAGGCAGAGGCAGAGGCAGAGGCAGAGGCAGAGGCAGAGGCAGAGGCGGTGCCGGGACAGTCCTGGCCGCCTCGATCGCGGAAACCTCATGCCCATGGCAGCCAGACAAGGCGCGCGGCAGCGGAGCTCGCAGCATCAATCCTCGCCATGCCAGGCGTCCTTCGCGGGCGAGTTGGTCGGCCACCTGCCTGACCAGGCATTCATGCGGATCGCGGGCGGTCTTGTTGGCGGTGTGGGCCTGAGCGAGGGCGTCAATGCCGGCGTCCGTCAGGCGTAGCGTTTCATGGCCATGGCTGCCCACACACCGCTCCAGGCAACCCGCTGCCAGCAGCTCCACCTCGATCATGTCGGCGCACGGCCAACCGGCCGAGCGGTAGATCTCGCGCAGGCGGCGCAGGTGCGCTCGCTTGAGGGGTGGCGCGGCTGTGGGGTCTGACGTTCTGGCAGCGGTTTCGGGCGGTGCATTCATGGGGTGCATCCGTGGCGTATCGATGGCGTATCCACGGAGGTTCCAGGTGGCTGCGGTCCGGCGGTGGTGTTGTTGGCGGTGGGGCTTTGCAGCGCCTGGGTGAGATGTTGAGCCAGCCGCCGGGGCTTGAGGAGCTGGATATATATCCAGTGTACTATCCGCTCCCCGCTGTAGCCCCGTTACAACCCCGCAGCGAGGAGTCACCGTGTCAGACACCAGCCTCTCCGAACCCGCACTGCTCAAGCAAGAACCGCTCATGGCGTTCGGCTTGGCCACGAGCGTGCACGCCGGCTTTCCCTCGCCGGCGGCCGATTTCTCGGCCAAACGCATCGACATCATGGAGCGGCTGGTGGTGCATCCGCAAGCGACCTATGCGATGCGTGTCAGTGGCGAATCGATGCGCGAACTGGGCATCTTCGATGCGGATGTGCTTCTGGTGGACAAGGCGGTCAAGCCCAGGCACGGCATGGTGGTGATTGCCATCGTGGATGGTGAGTTCACCTGCAAGCAGTTGCACCTGCGAAACGGCCGCATGAAGCTCAAGGCGGCCAACCCGACCTACCCGGACATCACACCGAAGGAAGGGCAGGAGATCGAGATCTGGGGCGTGGTGATCGCATCGATCAAGCAGTTTCAGGTTTGATGGGCGGCAAACCAAGAAGCAGAGAAAGCCATGGCAGCGCCGCTGTTTGCCCTTGTCGATGGCAACAACTTCTACGTCTCCTGCGAGCGGGTGTTCCGGTATTCGCTGAAGAACACGCCGTGTGTCGTGCTGTCCAACAACGACGGCTGCGCGATCGCACGCTCCAACGAGGCTAAGGACCTGGGCATCAAGATGGGAGCACCCTGGTTCCAGATCCGGCACTTGCAGGAAAGCTCTGGTCTGATGGCGCTCTCCGCCAACTTCGAGTTCTACGGCGAGATCAGCGATCGAATGATGAGCGTGGTGGCCGCACTCGGCCACCGACAGGAAATCTATTCGATCGATGAGTCCTTCATCGACCTCAGCGGGATTGCTGGCGATCTCAGCAAACGGGCTCGCTCCATCCGTGCCCGGGTGAACCAGTGGGTGGGCATTCCCACCTGTGTGGGCATTGCACCCACCAAGACCCTGGCCAAGCTGGCGAACCACATCGCCAAACAAGCGGAGAGGAAGCCCGGCAGCTACCCGGCTGAACTTGCTCAGGTCGCGGATCTCTCCCGACTGTCCGTGGGTGATCTCGATGCGCTGCTGGCCGTCACCAATGTGAACGAAGTCTGGGGCGTGGGTCGGCGCATCGCGGAGCAGCTCAAGGCCCAAGGTGTGACCACGGTGCTGGATCTGAAGCGCATGAGCCCATCATCGGCCCGCGCGGGCTGGAGCGTGATCTTCGAACGCACGGTGCGCGAGTTGCAGGGTGAGTCGTGCGTGGATCTGGAAGACGTGGCGCCGGCCAAGCAGGAGATCGCCTGTACCCGGTCGTTCGGCGCTGCGGTGCGTGAACTCGATGAGCTCATTGAAGCGGTATCGGAGTTCAGCAGCCGCGCTGCGCAGAAACTGCGCGCTCAGGCTGGCGTGACCAGTCAGGTGCTCGTGTTCATCCGGACCAGTCCGTTTCGTCAAACGGCCCAATACAGCCGCTCGCTGGTGGTGCCGCTGCGCCGTCCCACAGCGGACACGGCAGCGATCACCGGCGCTGCCGTGATGGGGTTGAAGGCGATCTTCAAGCCGGGCTTTGACTACGCCAAGGCGGGGGTGATGTTGCTGGACATCGATTCATCAAGGTCGGAGCAGTTTGAGCTGGACCTTGGCGTTGAAGGCGGCGAGCCTGAGGCTGTCAGCCCACCCATGACATCTGGCTCGAGACCGAATCTCATGGCGGCCCTGGACTCGCTCAACGCGCGCTATGGACGAGGAACGCTCAAGCTGGCCAGCGCAGGCTTGGGTAGTGCGCCGCGCAACTGGACCATGAAGCAGGAGCGGCGCACGCCGGCGTACACCACGCGCTGGGAGGACATGCCTGTGGTCAGGGCGTGAGGGTGACTTCGCGACAGTTGGGGGGCCTTGGTCTCGGGCGAAAGTTTTGATTTGGTCGGCTAAAGACTGGTTGCGGAAGTTCGCAGAAGAAATAGGGGCAATGAGAATCCTGCAAGATGCAGCCGTTCAGGATTCCGAAGGCAATGACTGGTTTTCAGTTCTTACCGATCATTGACGGAGCTTGGTATTGCATGGCAAACACAAGCCTCGCCATGCGCCGCAGACACCAGCTCGTCCAGGATCCCGCAATGCCCTTCGTGTGTGCCTGAGCAGCGGGCCCGCAGCTGCAGCAACTGCTTCTCCAGCGCCCGCATGCTTTTTAGGCGGGCGCGCACGCGCGCCAGCTGTTCGTCGACCAGCATATCCACGTCGCTGCAGTCGACGCCATCCATGACCACCCTGGCCGAGGTCAACCGCCTCATGGGCGATCGGGGCAAGAAGTTGCAGGTCCTTTTCATCACGGTGGATACTGAGCGCGACACCTTGCCACTGCTCAAGGAGTACATGACCAACTTCGACCCGAGCTTTCTGGCGCTGCGCCCTGAACCGACCGAGCTCAAGGCCGTGGCAGACAGCTTCAAGATCTACTACCGCAAAGCCGAGGGCACGACACCCACTTCGTACACGATGGACCATTCGGCGGGCAAGTACGTGTTCGACACCAACGGCGCCGTACGACTGTTTATGAGCTACGGCACCGAGCCCGCCGTGATCGCCGAAGACATCTCGACCCTGCTGAAGTCCATGGAAGCTTGAACACCCGTTGTCGCCATGAAAACCCTGCTGCTCTACTTCGTCACCGCCATCGCCGAAATCGTGGGTTGCTACTTGCCGTTGCTGTGGCTGCGCGGTCAGGGGTCGGGCTGGTTGTTGTTGCCCGCAGCGGCCATGAGCCTGGCTACCTTCGCCTGGCTGCTCACCCTGCACGCTGCGCCTTCGGGGCGGGTGTACGCGGCATACGGCGGGGTCTATGTGGCGGTGGCGCTGGGTTGGCTGTGGTCAGTCGATGGCGTTCGTCCGTCGATCTGGGATGGGGTGGGGGTGGCTGTCACGCTGGCAGGCATGGCGATCATTGCGTATCAACCCCGAACATAAACCAGAGGGCCTGCTGACCATGAAAGAAGCCAGCGCGCCTGTCTCTCACCGAGCGTCGGTAGCCAACGCGCTGGTGCTTCTGCATGACCCGCCGCCACATTGTTTTCCTATCGGCGCTGGCGAGCACGCGCGCACCTTCCTCCGCGCCAGGAAGGGCCGCTTGGTGTGCGATGACTTTCAGCAGGTACAAAGCGCTCCTGGCGGCCAGCGTCACTGAGGTGGGCGGCCGCCTTGCACACGCGCGCTGCAAGTTCTTCGATCTGCACGCGGCCAACCAGAGCCAGCTCGCCCAGAGCGCCACTCAGCGCAAAAGCGCTGTAACTAACAGACCATCACTTCGATCCGCCCGATGCCTTGGACACGTAGGCCGCCAGGGCGGCAATCTGCGACTCGCTAAGCTTGCCGTTGTAGGACGGCATTTGCCCAATGCCATTTCGCAGTGCAGTGGCCACACGTTTCGCATCGGGCTTGAGTTCGTCCAAGCTTGGACCCACAGCACCTTCGGCTCCTGCGTCCTTGAGCGTGTGGCAAAGGGCGCACGCGGGCACCGCACCTTGACCGAACAAAACCTTGCCTTGCTGGAGCTGCGCGGCATCGTCGGCAGCCATGGCGGGGGACGCCATGACCACCCACGCCCACAAGGCGACACCTCTTGCCGCTATGGGAACGCTGCGCTTCATGCCACGCTCACTTTCACTGCGTGGTCGGCCCAACTTGTATTGTTGTAGCCACCTGCGTTTTCCATCCGTTGCTCGGGCTGCACATTGCCTGCGGTGTCGGTGGCACGGCTGGCCAAGGTGAACTGACCCGCGGGCAGGCGCGCCGCAAAAACGAACTGCCGCCACGCAAAGCGACCTAGATCGGGTCCCACCATGCGCGCGAGCTGCCAGGTTTTTCCTCCATCCAGAGAAACCTCGACCTTGGCCACCGCGTTCATACCGCCAAATGCTACGCCATGGATCTGGGTGTCACCGGCTTTGATCGGGGCTCCGTCCGTTCCCGGGCCGTTGATCCACGACTTCACCGACATTTCTTGAACCGACGGTTGTGACGGGTCACCTTTCGCGCCAGGTGGGGAGATGCGGTAGCCGTGCGACATGATGCGCGCGTCGGTCTCCTTGGCGGTGAAGGCCAGGCGTTTGATGTACTTGATGCTGTTGACACCTGTGTAACCCGGCACGATCAGGCGCAGCGGCCCGCCATGGGCCAGCGAGATGGGCACGCCGTTCATTTCCCAAGCGAGCAAGGCATCGGTCAAAGCGGCGGCGGGAACCGAGCGCTCCACGATGACGCTCTTGGGGTCCAGCCCATCGGGCAACTTTTCGCCGCCCGTGCCGGTGAGATAAGCCATGCCGGCTTCCACACCTCCCAGCGCATCAACCACCCAGCGCACTGGCACACCGCTCCAAACCACACAACCTGCTGCACCCACTTGCCAGGGTGTTCCACTGGGTTTGCTGGGGAAGTAGCCGCGGCCATTACCCGAGCATTGCAGCACCATCGCCGTTGTCTCGATGCCCAGGCGCTTGAGATCGCCGAGCGTGAGCTTGCGCGGGTTCTTCACGCCTTCAATGTTGATTTCCCAGGCATCACGGTCGCTCAGAATAGAGGCGTCAGGTGCGGGCAGGTTGTTACGGATGTAAAGCTGTTCGGACGGCGTGATCACGCTGGTGCCGAACACACTGCGTTTTGTCTCCATGGTGCTGCTGCTGTGCACGATCAAACTGGCTGGATTTTTCCAGCCAACATAGGCTGGCAATGGCTTGGCCGCGCCGGCCACAGGTAGAGGCGCGGCCTCTCCAGCAGCGACTGCGGTGCGGCCAAAGCTGGTCAGGCCAACGGCAGCTAAAGCAGCACCGCTGCCAGCCAGCAGGTGGCGCCGGGGCAGCGAAGTGGGTTGTTGGTTCATTTTTAAGGTCTCCGGTGGTTGGGCGTCTTGCGCCGGTTGGGGTGGAAATACAAAGAGCGGTGAGAAGGGTAAGTCGTTGACAGGTGAACGGTGCCTCAGCCAGGTCCATCCACGGGTGTCACTTGCAGAGCCGTCTGCGCGACCGCCAATGCCTTCTTTTTTTGGGCCACCAGCAGCAAGGGCTTGCCCTCTCGCGAGCGAATCACCTTCCAGTGCACGTTGCTCCACCAGCCGCTCGCCTCCCGCAGGTCCACGGGCTGGTCAAAGGCATACACCGTCACCATCCCTCCCTTCTCGAAAAAAGTGGTGAGGTGGTAAGCGAGGTGGCCCTCGATGTCGCAGGGTCGCATGAGCTGAGGAAAACCGGGCAGCACTTTGGCTTCCCGCATGCCCAGATGCATGAGCAACTGGCGCTGCTCCATGAAACTGCCCCGCAAGGTGCGCTCGTGGTATTCGTGGTCAATTGCGTCACGCACCATCGCCGGTGGTCGCACGGCGAGCACGCCACCGCTGGCGCCACCGACCAGAAGAAGTGCCGCCAGAAAACGCCGCGCCAACAAAGGCTGCTGCTTTAGGTACAGGTGCGCCGGCGCGTCACTGGCCTCGAAGGCAATTGCCAACTCAGCGCGCGCGCGCAAATCGAATTCGCTGTCGAGCAGGGTTGGGGTATCGGAATATGTATCGGGGCTCATGCCTTGGTCCTGCGAAACGGTGTGACGTTGACATCGGCTTTGCTGGTTACAGGCACGCCCAGGGCCAGCTTCAATGCGTCGCGCGCACGGGCCAAGCGCGACAGCACAGTACCGGGCGCGATCTCCAGCGCCTCGGCCATCTGGGTGGTGGGCATGTCGTCGAAATAGAACAACACCAGCACCTCTCGGTGGATGGGCGCCAGGCGCGCCAGCGCCTTGACGACATCGAGCTTGTCGTCCAACCCTGGATCCGGGGCCGCCACTTCGGGCTGCTCTTCATCGTCCAGCGATTGCATCCCCGGCACAGCTTGGCGAAACGCGGCGCGGCGCATGATCTGGAAGAGCCACGCCCGTGCCAGCGCTGGGTCGCGCAGTTGCTCCCTGTGCTTCCAGGCGTTGGCAAAACAGTCTTGGACCACGTCTTCAGCAATGGCTCTCGAACCCGTCAGTGCCCAGGCACTCCGCAGCAAAAAACGATAGTGCTCACGCACCCATTGGTTGTAGCGGGACTCGGCAGACTGGAACAGCATGTTGATCAAGAGCGCTGCGTGGCGTAGTTCATTCCATAGCGTTCACTGGTACTTTCCCTGAGTCTGTTGATCACGGTCCCCGCGTGCCACCTAGCGACGGAAATTCGGCTTCGTCGCTCTTACCCGTGCGCTGCTGCAGAGTTTGCAGTCGGCGTTGCATGCTCTCGATCTCAACCGTCTGCCCAGCAATGATCTCCTCGGCCAATTGCCTCGTGACCGGGTCACGCCCATGCTGCAACACCAGCCGTGCCATGTCCACAGCGCCGGCGTGGTGCGGAATCATCATCGCCAGAAAGTCCAGGTCGGCTTTGCCCACGTATCCCGGGCTGTGCATGGCCTGCATCATTCGATCCATCGATAGGTTCATCTCGTGCTGGAAGGCCTTGGCGTGCGAGGCATCCGCGTGCGAGGCGCTCGTGACGTGGCCGGCATGCGCCCCGTTCATGCTGTCTGGCCCTTTTCACCCACGCGCACGTAGACGAGATTGATGCTTTTCTTGTTGCGCAGCGCGCCCGAGGGCAACGTCAGATTGCCCAGCGGAATCTGGGCAATGAAAGTCGGGCGCAGCGGGTCGCTCACATCAAATGCGCTGCACACCGTCTGGCCCGCGTTGGGCGTGCCAGGCAACTCGTCTTGTTCATGGGCCACGTAGAGAAGTGTGTTCTCGGGGTTGGTCCACAGTCCATGCGACTCGCGGCCATGGCTGAAGAAGGTGCCCACCACTTTGCGCTGTCCGCCTGGGGCGCTGCGGTCGATGATGGCGATCGGGCTTGAAGCCACGCCACCAGGACCCCCATCGTCGATGCGCGCCAGACTGGCGTAAACCACATTCCCGCGCGAGTTGCGAACGAATTCAACGTGGTTGGGCCGCGCGCCTGCGCCGAGCGACACGGTGTCGATCAAGTCGAAACCTCCCTGCGTCGAGCGGCAAGACATAGCGTCGGCCAGCTTGTGCGAGAGCCACACCTCAGCGCCGTCGGGTGTGGTTTTCATGAAGGGTGTGAATCCTGGCTTGTCCTGCGCGCTGATGTCCAGCGTCGTCAGTCGCTGAGGTTGGCTGTGTCCGTCTGCGCCAGGGTTGACGCGGAACACATCGATCTTCGACACCTTCTGGCTAACCACGAAGGCCAGCGTGCCCTCGCGGTTGAACCACACCTGCGCCGGGCCGCTGAGTGTGGGCAGGAACTGGCGAATAGCGCTGGAGGCCGGGCTGTCAGCACCCTTGAGCTGGCGAATGGCACGCTCGACACTGACGATGGCAATGCGGTCTTCACCACGAAGCGTGACCCACAGCTCGCGTCCGTTGCGGGTGAAGGTGGGCTCGTGCGGTTCGCGGCCCAACAGCAGGCCACTGCTCAAGCGCTCGGGGTTGGTGGTGGGCCCGGCCGCTGGGTTGGGCGTGTTGCCGATAACGCGGCGCTGCTCGGCATCGATCAGATAAATGTTGCTGGAGCCGCGCCCGCTGGTGGCCAGCAAACGGCCATCGGGCGAGGGCACGGCGCCATGCGCATCAATGCAGCCGTGGTACAGCGGCTTGTGGATCATCGCCGCGTGCGTTGGCGCCACGCCAGCGGTGACGTAGCGAAACGGAGGCCGCGGGTCTTCGTCGAAGCTGGTCAGGTTGATCGTGCTCTCGACGGTGTTCGTCTTCGGGTCGATGACGACCAGCGTGTTGGAGTCTTCATTGGTGATGAAGACGCGGTCGCGCGGGTCGATGCCGGTGGCTGCGGCTCCCGCTGAAGCGCCGGACGGGGCCTGGGCATGTGCTGCGGGCAGCGCGCTGGCTGCCGCGGCGGCCAGGGTGTACTTGAGAATGTCGCGGCGTTGGGTGGTCATGTTTGCTTTCTGAGTTGGTGTGGAGAGTGATCGCTTGGGTCGTGGGCCGGCAGCCGCCGATGAACCACTGCCCAGCGCTTGCTTCAGGTCAAGAGCGCGGCTCAGGCCGTTTCATTCCCTGGCGCGAGCCGACAGCGCGTCGCGCCGACGCCGCCCTGGCCTTCAGCGCGGGGTGCCAAGTTGCCGATAGACCTCGGCCGACACCTGCGCCAGCACGCTGCGGTCGGCGTCGGACGACAGGGCGTAGCCGAAGGGACCGTCGACCCAGTAGAAGACATTGACCGCACCTTCGCGTGCGAAGCGGAAGGCCGTGTCTGTGTTCTTCACGCCGGCCTGCAGTGCCTTGTCCGGCCCCGCGGCACTGCCCACGTCGGCGACATCGTTGGATACGTACAGCGTCAGTTTGCTGCCGAGCTCGTTGCGGTACATGAACTGCGCCACCGGCCCCTGGCCGCCCGGCAACAGGCGGCCGCCTTCCAGCGTGTAGCCCTGGGCCTGCAGGTGCGGCGGCTTCATCGGCGCGCCCATGCGCTTGGACAGCCATGCCACCAACTGGTCCTCGTGCGCCGCGTCCACCTCGACCGGGCGGCGCGCGTCGGGACTGTATACCGCGTGAGCCACCGCCGCGCGCTGCGCGAAGCCGCCCGCTGACGCCAGCGTCAGGCCGCGCTCGGCGGGTGCCGCGGCGGCCATGCGGCCGGCATCGTCGCCCCCCGCGGGCAGGCCGCCCCGCAAGCCCCAGCCAGTCGCGCCGCTGATGACGGCGATGGCGATCCCAGCGGCCAGGCGCTGGAGGTACCAAGGCGTCTGCGGCACGGCGCGCGGGCGCGCCGATTTCAGCAGGCGCTGCGGCGGCTGTTCATCCAGCACGGGATCGAACAAGGCGTGCAGTTCGCGCTTATGCGCCCGGTAGGCCTCCAAGCGCTGCGCGTCTTCAGGGCGTGCGGCCAGATAAGCGGCGATCTCGACCTGGCGCTCAGCGGGCAGGCGGCCATCAACGAACGCATGCAGGTCGGCCTCGGTGACCGGGGGAATGGACGGTGGCGGACGGTCGGTATTCATGGGTTGCTTCGCAATACATTCATTTGACGACTTTCAGCCGCACCGGTTCTGCGCGGCCTTCCATCAGGCCGCGCAGGCGCTCACGGCCTCGCGACAGGCGCGACATCACGGTGCCGATGGGGATACCCAGGGCCTGCGCCACATCGGCATAGGCCATGTCTTCCAGCGTCACCAGAAGAAGCACTTCCTTCTGCTCGACGTGCAGCAAGTCCAGTGCAGCCTGCAGATCCAGTACAGCCAGCCTGTCGGTTTGTGTCGGCGCCACCGGCACTTCGGGCGTGTCGTCGTCCATGGTCACGGTGTGCAGCCTGGGACGGCGCACGCCATCGACGTGCAGGTTGTGCATGATGCTGAAGAGCCAGGCGCGCATGTCGGCCACGCCGCCCCACAGGTTCGACTTGGCCCAGGCCCGCTCCAGCGTGTCCTGCACCAAATCGTCGGCGTCGTCACGGTTGTTCACCAGTGCGCGCGAATAGCGGCGCAGGCGCGGCACCCAGCTCAGCAGGCTTGCGTCGTCTTGCATCGGGGGGTCGTGGCCTGAGGGACTGGACGGAAGTCGACAGCAAATGTCATTCCTTGATGATGTGCCAGACGTCTTTGAAGTTGTCGCCGGCGCGGTCGCCGGGCTTCTGGTCGGCCTGGTAGGTGTAGACCGGCTTGCCCTTGTAGGCCCACTGGCGCGCACCGTCGTCGCGCATGACGATCGTGTATGCACCTGCGGGTTGGTCGCTGGCGGCGGCCATCGCGGGCGGCCAGAGCGCGGCGCAGCCGCCGTTGCAGGTGCTCTTGCCGCTGCCTGCCACGTCCTTGTCGAAGGTGTAGAGCGTCATGCCCTTGGCGTCGACCAGCGCGCCGTTGGCGAGCTTGGCCGGCGCGTCTGCAGCCATGGCGCTGGTGAGTGGTGCCGTGAAGGAAGCCGCTGTGATCAGCAGAGCGGCCAGAGTCGGAAGGTGCTTCATGGGGATGTCGTGTGGGGTACGGTGGAGAGTGGCCGCGATGATGGCCAATCAGTAGGCCGCAGCGACTGCCAGCTTGGGGTCGATCTGCCAGGTCTCGCTGACGATCTTCCCTTCGCGGAACGTCAGCACGTAGCGCACCTTGATGGGCATCTTGCCTTCAAAGACGACGTTGGCCGAGACGGTGGCGCCCTTGGGGTTGGCCGACTCTTCGATCGAGGCGATGTTGAGCTTCAGCGGGCCGACGGCCTTGCCGAACTTCTCCCAGGTGCCGCGAATGGCATCGGTGGTGGCATAGGTGCCGTCGAGTGGGCCGCCTACCCAGTTCAGCTGGGCCTGGTCGGCATAGGCACGCATGACGATCTGGGTGTCGCCCGAGGCGATGGCCTGGAAGTGTGTGCGGGCGTCGTCGCTGGGGGCGGCGAAGGCGCTGCCGGCGGCGAGTGTGAGGGTGGTGGCAGCGAAAGCGAAAGTCTTGAACATTGTGGACTCCGATGAAGGGTGGGTGAGTGTTGGATGAAGGGTCCGAGAGGTCCCGACACAAGGGCAGACGGCGCCGGCATGCGGTTTATTCCAAAGCCCGCAAAGAGTTTTTCGGTCACGCCATCGACAAGGCACCGACTGCTGCGTGCCGGACTGTTGGGCGGACGGGGGAATACGGCGCGGTGCGCACGCGTCTCACCCCTGGGCAAGCATTGGCGGCCTACGCCTTGACCGGCTTGCGCTAACCCCGGGACGCCCGCGGGTACTGTCAACAGGCCCCACAGGTCGTGGCGTCAGCGCCGCTGCCTTGCGGCGCTCGAAGGTCCTGCCAGGCGTTGGGCTAGTCGCACCAGGCCAGTACGGTCAAGTGTGTTGACACGAGCCCCTGCGTTGCGCAGGGCGGTTCCTCCCCAATGACCGGAAGACTGTCTATCGAAGAGTCCCTGAAGCCTGAGCCGGTCATCTGAGTTTGCGTAGCACCCACATTGCCCACGAGTTCAAGCTTGGCGCATTGATGATCAGCTATTTGGCGTCGAAGCAAACGTCTGCTTCTAGCCGATCTGGGACATGCTACCGGAGCGCGGTTGCTTGAGGAAGAACATCTAGGGGAGTCGCCGCAAAGCGCCGTGTCCGCGTCACACATAGGCTTGCAATGTCTGCAGCACCTCCGGCAGCTGGCTCTCGATCCCTGCGATTTGGAGGAGCTGAGTGACCGCGATGTGGCAAGCGGTGCCGGCTCAGCTCTTCATTGCGACTGTCGGCTCTCGCTGCACAACGGACTCACACTGGCTAGGCAGCGTCACGACTAGACGCCCCTTATGGCCGTCTCCGAATAGCTGGCAAAGCTCTGGTTCCGTTGATGAGTGCTGAGTGACGGCTCGGCGCGTCGATCACCCAGTCCTTAAGCTTCTTCGGGTTTTCCGCACCAGTCGGATCGGGAAACGCTTTGGTCATGTGGAGCCAACATCCAGGTGTTGGCTCGGAGTCGCATGCTGCCGACTACGACTCGGTTGAATCATCGACGAATTCAAACAGCTGCCCCACGTCGACATCGAAGAACTTGCACAGTGAGTTGATCGCGTCGAGATCAACTCGCGTTGCAGTCTCTTGGTACAGCAGCGTAACGGTGTTGCGGTGGAGGCCGGTGTCGCGCGCCACATCGCTGATCTTGAGCTTTCGCTCTCCCATCAGGCGGGACAGGTGGCACTTGATCAAGACATGCTCCGAAGAAAAAAATCATTCAAGATGACAAAAAACACTTGAAGGTGGCATTTATTCCTTCATAATGCCATTCAGGATGACAAAAAAGACGTTTGGATGCTCTTTTGTTGTTCTGATTGTCCCATTAACCTGAAGGAGTGAGAAGTGTCCACATGCACCTACCTGACAACTGATGAGTTGTCGTCCCGCATCAAGTACGACAGCAGAACCATCCGAGATCGACTGAAGGACAGCGTATTGCTTGAAGGCCGTCATTACATCCGTCCATTCGGTGGACGCAAGACGCTCTACATCTGGGAGCACATCGAGACTGATATGGCGCACCACTCGGCCATGGGCTCCGAGGCGATTCCTTTGGCCAATGGGGGTGTGCTCCATGGGTAGCATTCGCCGGCATGAGAGCAAAGGCACGCTCTTCATGGACTTTCGTCATGCGGGACAGCGACTGCGCGAGTACACATCGCTTGCGGACAATGCGGCCAACCGCAAGCGCTTGCAGAAGGCTCTCGATCGCGTCGAGGCGGAGATCGCCCTCGGCACCTTTGACTACCAGAAGACCTTCGGAAAACCGCTGCCATCCAGCCAGCCGGTGTCTGAGGCCGCAGCAGATGAGGGCACGCCTGAACTACAGCGCAACCCCATGTCCCGCACCGGCACACCCACATTCAAGGAGTTTGCCGACATGTGGTTCTCGGAGTCGGAAGTCTCCTGGCGCCGCAGCTACAAGGTGACGCAACGTGGGTCGATCGACCAGTACCTCATCCCCTACTTCGGGGAGAAGGAGGTCGGCCAGATCACCAAGGCAGACGTACTGGCATTTCGGGCAACACTCGCCAAAGTAACCACCCGAAAATCCCAGAGCACATTGTCCAACCGTCGCATCAACTCCGTGATGAAGCCGTTGCGTCAGATCCTCAACGAAGCGGCCGACCGCCTTGAGTTTACTTCCGCGTTTCGCAACATCAAGCCGCTGAAGATGAAGCGCAGCGATGTGATGCCCTTCACCCTGGATGAGGTGCAACAGATCCTCACTACCGTGCGCGCGGACTACCGCCAGTACTTCACCGTGCGTTTCTTCACCGGCATGAGAACGGGTGAGGCCCACGGCCTCAAGTGGAAGTACATCGACTTCGAGCGCCGCCTGATCCTGGTGCGGGAAGCCATCGTGCTCAAAGAAGAGGACGAACTGAAGACCGACGGCAGTGTGCGCGACATCCAGATGAACGACCTGGTGTTCGATGCGCTGCAGGCGCAGTTCAAGGTGACCGGCAAAACCTCCGAGTTCGTCTTCTGCAACCGCAACGGCACGCCCATCGACAACCAGAATTTTCTGAACCGGGTGTGGTCGCCGCTGTTGCGCCACCTCGACATCCCGCACCGCCGGGCCTACCAGATGCGCCACACCGCGGCCACCTTGTGGCTGGCCTCGGGCGAAGCGCCGGAGTGGATCGCGCGCCAGCTTGGCCACACCAGCACCGAGATGCTGTTCCGTGTTTACAGCCGCTACGTGCCCAACCTGACGCGGCGCGACGGCTCTGCCATGGAGCGCCTGCTCAAGCAGCACATCTCGGTGACACCCGTGCAGGGGAACGTTATCCGCTTGCCCGAAGAAGCTCAGACCGTGGAATTGGTGGAGCACGAACGTGCGAAAGCTGTTCAACCCAACCAGAGTGCCGCGTCTGCGGGCGTAGACCAGGCAAGTGCACCGTACGCCCCTACCGCGTCGCATGAGCACGCAGATGACACAGCAAAGGGTGAGGCGCGCAGCAAAGAGCAAGCCGTTGAGGTCTTGTTTCCCCGGTCAGCTGCGCGCCGAAAGCACACGCCCAAGGCGCAATCACTGAGCACGCCGTCCTTCTTGCGCTCGGCGACTTCCGCCGAACGTTCTTCGCAGGACTAGCAAACCACACCGAGCAGATCACCCACCTGCCGCAGCCCGAAGGTTCGCTCGGGTCAGCAGGAAAGGCGGAGCTTTGCCCAAACCTTTTCAGAAGTCGACGTCTTCACTTTCATCCGCGATGCCTGCGGGCATCCACCTCAAGGATCACACCATGCAAGTTCGCACCCTCATTTTCTCGAGCAAACCCCCGTTGATCCGTGTCAACGGCAAGCCTCGCCTGATCTGGCGCAAGCACCCCACGCCGAAAACCCGCCGCCTGATTCCCGGCCGCGTCCACCACGTGTCGACTTTCGCCTTTGTCGCACTCCCCGAGGCAGCCACGAAAAACCTCAAGCCCTCAGAGCGCGCCGCCCTGGTGGACTGGTTCAGCAAGGAGCGCATTCAAGTGGTCATAGACCACAAGGGCCACCACTTCAACGTAACCCTGCGCTCGACCGTCCTGATCGACCGCAAGGACGCCCACGCCGAACAGAAGCCTGCTTCGGGCAATCCGCAAGAACCCTCTGGCCAGGCGTGAAGCTTTCGCCAGTGGTCTCAGCCGTCTAAGCCAACTTGTACCTCGGTGCTGCAGGCCGAGTCCGTGCATCAAGGCCCCTCCACCACATCCGTTTTCTCCAGATTCCATTCGCAGTCCCACACAACTCAGGATTTCAAATGAACAAACCCACCCGCAACCGCATCGTCACCACTTCCTTCAACCAAGCCGAGTTCGCCGCGTTCATGAAGAATTCCCCCAGGGAGGTGACCTCGCAGCGCCTGAGCCTGGGCCGTCTGTTCGACCCGAACTGGGCCAACGCCGACTTGTGCGCTTCGGTGCACGCGCAGTTGCCCCTGCACATGCCGCCGATGCTGATCGAATTCATCAAGACCGCGCTCAGCGACGCAACGGTCCGCCGTGCCTACCTCCAGCCGCGTCTGCATGCGAGCCAGCTGGAGTTGCTCACGCCGTGGAAGGGTGCTCTGGACGCCGGCGTTCGTGCCTACCTCTCGCCCATGCTGTCTCCGAGCGAGGCAGACGTGGCATTCACCGCCGCGTTCGTGGCGCCCATCTCGCGCTTTACTGTGCTGCTCCCCGTCGTGGAGCCGGGCGGTGGGGAGCAGGGCGCTCAGGGCGGCGCTAAACATGCCATCGACCAAGGGATTGACCAAGGCGCTGATGAAAACACCGATGAAAGCACCGATGAAGGCTGGGAGGGCGGTCGTCCCGTGGTGCTGCCGGCGGATCCGAACGCCTTGCGTGCCGACCTGCTGCACGACGCTCTGCGCCAGCTCGCCCGCCGCAGCACCGGCATGGCCGACACCCTCAGCGCGGTGCTGAATCTGGACCGCGCCGCCTTTGAGGTTGATCCCGAACAGGTGGCGCGCCTGACCGGCGTCGTGGCGCTGGCCGTCACCCCGTTGCACAACCTGTGGCCCGTCACCGTCCAGGAGCGCGCGCTGTCGGTCAAGTACCTGCGCCCCTGAATCGCAAGGCCGGGCCCGGCCGGAAGAACCTCAAAAAATCCTCGCGCCGCGCCCTTGACACGGAGCTCTTTCGTGAGATTTTGGATACGCGACCTCGCACATCACGAGGTCTCAGTACGGCATCAGAACGGCATCACGAAGAAATCGCAAGGAAATCACATGACTGAAACGACACCACCCAATCCGGACGGCGCGACGGAGCAAATCAAGACGATCGTCCAAGAATTGTGGCGAGGAAACATCCGCATCGAGCTGACCGGACATCTGAACATCTTTATCGGGCACAACCTAGAGCACATCACGCCGGCCATGCTGGCCTTGAAATCCGGCGTGCGTCCTGAGAAGGTCATCTGGGAAGCGTTTCCCAACTGGCAAACACAGCATTGGGGGCAAACAGTCCCTTTGACTACTCCACCCACCCCCATGTTGGCGGGTCCCGACGGCTCTCACATCCTGCTGCGTCCGGCGCAAGGCGAGTCGACTAGAAAGATTGATCTGATCAAAGCCTTTCACGATTGGATGCTGGCCTGGAAGGCGGAGGAACAAGCGATGGCATGCGCCGAGGAGGACGCGTTTGAAGACGAGGAGGAAGACGCGGCGCCAGACCCAGTGGAAACTCCTCGCCCCAAATCGAGCCGGTTCGGCTTGGGGTCCCTCGTGATCACCGCTGGGCTGCTGTTCCTGGCCTATGACGCATTCAAGATCTTCATTCCGGCGGACATCACCAAACGGGAGTCGATCGGCGTCCTGGTGTCTGCTCACTCCTCGAGCGACTGGAGTTATCCGTGGCTGTTGGAGACCGATCGTGGTGTCTATCCAGTGGCCAAGGTGCTGATGATTGACAAGGGTGCACCGCTCACGTTGATTGCACTGAGCAACGGCAGACGCGTGATCTGCGAAGAGCGGCTGGTCGTGTGTGCCCGCACCGTCGGGGAGGAGCGGCAGATTTCTGTCAAGGCGGAAGGGCAATGAAGGAGCTGAATATTCATACGCTGTACAGCGTATGAATGTTTTTTAGCGTATCAATGGTTCCGTCTCCCCCCGCGTCCTGATAAACGTCGCGGCGGCGCGACTTCCCACCCCCGCACCATGCTGGTAATGAGTCCTGTGAGTCGCGGCCATTTTTCATAAAGTTTGCGCGACACCGCATGCTCGTCGCTGTCCTATAGATGTGGGGGAGGAAATGAATGGCTTCGCGACGGAAGTTGCCAATGCCTGCTGCGAACACTGAAAACCGCAATGGGCCTTTCTGGGATTTTGAGAGGGATTGGTGCCGAGCCGAAAAGGCCGAGCTGGCATGGACTCTCGACTGCCACAATTCCGCCCCAATCCAGAATCGGCAAAGCCTGCCCAAGGCGGCGGCAAACGACACTCCAGGCGCGCACCTCGATCCAGGGGATGCAGGCAATCTGGTAGGCCTGTCGCTTGGACGTAGAGACCGCATGCGTGTGCCAGACTTCAATGGCCAAAACGAGCCTACCCGTGGTTCGGCAACGCACCACCAAGTCTGGGATGTACCGGCGGCCAGCCATCTTCAAGGGCTCCTCGGCCCGAACAGTGACCGACAGCCCTTCAGCAAACAATGGCTGCAGCGCTCGCCATTCCACCCCGCCATGGAATCGCCCGATGGTCACTTTCCCCGCCAGAAGCTCCTGCTGAATCAGGTCGATCGCCTTGCGGTGAATGCTGATCGTCTTGCGCGAACGCATTCTTTGCCGCGCGTTGTGCCGCCTTCGCGCATTACGCTTGGATCTGAAACGGCCCTTTTCCTGCTTGCCCATGTCGCACTCCTTGAATTGGTGTCGGTACGGGTAAGCTGACAGGCATGAACCTCGATGTGCAGTCCGCAAACATCCTCGTACCGTCCGAATCGGCAGAGCCGGAGCTTGTTCAGGCAGGTAAGGTGGCGCTTACATTCTTGGAAGAGACCGGCCAGTCATCCAGGAACCAGGCGGCTCAGATCTTTCATCTCATGGCCAAACTCGCTGTCGAGAGGGGGGACCGTCTGCCCTACATCGAATACGAGACTGGGCCGTTGAAGGATTTGGTGGCTCCCGCTTCGGCGAAAGGCGCCAGTGCATGGATGAGCCCCCTGTGGAAACAACTGGAGAAACTGCAGAGCGAGTGGGAGCCAGGCCTGAAGGCCACTGCGATTCAGCGTGGGTTTGCCTTCATGCCAAGACTCCAGAAGCTGCAGGGATCGCCCGTCAGATATCAGCTGGTTGCAGAACTCATTGGTGCGGACGAGGGTGAACTCCATCAGACACCTGCGCCTGAGGGCGGGCTGCGATACACGCCAGCTGCTGTGGCGGCTCCAGGGGCGCTGCTTTTGGCCGGGTTGCGCAACGGTGTCCTGCGCAACACACTTCCGCTGGTCATTTCGGCGGGAATTTCTGTTCTGCTGGTCCTGGCATTTGTCGTGCTGAGCGGTTGGTGGATATTTGTCTTGGGCCTGCGCTGGAACGCACCGCTCACCACTGCGCACATCTCGATCTTGGCCCTGTGGTGCTTCGCGGCATGGACGGTCATGCGCCTTTTCAATTTTCTGGGCCAACTGGCCGATCTGGGGATCGTGATGGCTCCGGAGTTCCTCGTGCCGTTCAAGGCAGATCACGTTACCTTGGAGTTGCGGCCAAAACAAGGCGACAAGAAAGGTGAGTTCGCTTTCGTTCGCTACACCGCCTCATGTCCCTTGTGCGCTGGGCTCGTGTTGCTGCACGACGGAGGTGATGAGTTCAAAGACCGCATCGTCGGACGTTGTGACAATTCACCGAGGGAGCACGTGTACTCGTTTGACCAGAAGCTGCACGTCGGGCATTCCATGCGTGGACACTGAGCGGCTGGCCACATGAGAGCAGCGTTCTTATCAGCTCGGCTCTCTCAATGGCGAGAGATTCCGGGTGACCAGCGCTCAATGCCGCGCTGCAGCGCCGTGAACTCGATCGCTTCCCTGAACCGCGAGAACAGTTTCTCTGTCCACGGCCCCGTTGCAGGCAGCCGTTCCCCCGCAAGTCCCTCAGCCTGCCGATCAAATGTCGACGGCAGCCGGTCTCTGAGCAACTCCCAGCAGCCCATGATCCGAGGCTTGCTGAGGGCCAGCAGATGCGGGTCGGGAAGCTTGTCCGATTTACCAAGATTGACCTTGGGGTGCGCTGGCACCAGGTTCCACAGATCATTATTTCCCCAGAGGGAAAACGGAATCGCATGGTCCACAGCGAAGCTGCCGTCCAAAACCCGCTCAGACCAAGTGCAAGCGCACACGCGGGCAGCCGCGTAGGCATCACGGGCAAGTTGAGTCGACCTGAAGGCCTCTGGCTTGGCGAGCAAGAGAGGGAGCACATCCCCCGCATCGACGCCTTGTCGGTGTGCGATCTGTTGCGTGAGTGCCGCCCACCTCACCACCACGGCGTCGGCAATCCAGTGGCCCAGGAGACTGAACTCGCGCCAAAGCTCAGTGGGCATCAGGACGAGTCGTGATCGCGCGTCGTAGGTAAAGACGGGACCTGATTCGAGCCCGCTCCCGGAGAAGGTGACAGGTCCGGACCGGATCGCATCCGACATGGATTTGAGCGCTGCCTCCAAACGACTGCGCGTGACCGGGTCGAGCTGATCTGATGTTCGGGCCAGATGCCATGACGTCAGTCCTGCATGAGCACCCTGTTCTGCAAATGGCTCCATGAGCGCAGAGAGTGCGCTGCGGAACTTAAGGGGTTTTCCTCCAGCGGCTTCTGCCCGGGATTGCGGGATTTGCGTTGGGTGTGAGAACACAGGCCAGTAGTACAGCAGCCAGCGCTCAGCGATGCGTCGAATGGGTACGCCCACCGTGCCGTTGGCAAACCACGCCGCCGATCGCGCCTCCTGGGTTGCGATTTCGGCCAAGGCCCGGATGAGGGCGAGCTTGTAGGTGGCTTCTTTGCGATCGCGGTTGAGGATGCTCTCGATCTGATCAATGGGGCGCTGGACGCCGCTCGTCTTTCGCTCGAAAAGCAATGTGGTCCAACTGGTACCGGTGCGTCCCAGAGCGTCCTCACTGTCCCAGCGTCCAACAGGCACAAAACCCAGGCGTTCAAAAAGAAGCGAAACCTCGTCAGCCGCAACGGGAGAGAACAGGCGACCACCTGCGTCACGGTCCTGAATCAGCGTCTCGCTGCGCGAGGCCGGGATGGAGAGCAGCAAGCGGCCGTGGGGCTTTAACAGACGGCGGATGGTCAATGCTGCATCCAGAAGCTCTGTGTCGGGCAGGTGCATCAACACGGCTGTGCACACGATTCCGTCGAAATCACCTCCGAACGCGTCTCCCGCATGGGGCAGGGCGCCATCGGCAATTCGACCCGTCAGTTCTGGATGGGCCGCCACCGCGGCGGTGCGCAATGCGGCAACCGGCTCAATACCGTAGGCGTCGTAGCCACCTGCGAGAAGGCGCGCCGCATCCCGTCCAGATCCGCATCCAATATCGAGCACCCTGGCGCCTGGCGTGAAGGCTGCGGCGTAGTAGCGCTCCACAGGACTTGAGACGGACTCATACCGCTGCGCAATTTCAACGGCGTTGTTCGCATAGAACGCAAGGGTCTTTGGATCCATGCGCCCCATCGTATCCTCGGGTGTCGCCAACGGCAGAACTGGGCCACCAACCATGGACATCGCGCTCCTGCAGCAGACCCTTCGTGAATTCGCCGCTGAACGGGACTGGCAGCCGTTCCACACGCCCAAGAACCTGGCGATGGCGTTGATGGTGGAGGCGGCCGAGCTTGCCGAGATATTTCAGTGGATGACGCCTGAGCAGTCCGTGGCGGCTTCTCGCGACAAGGTGGAGCAGGAACGCATCGGCGATGAAGTGGCTGATGTCCTTCTGTACCTGTTGCAATTGGCGGACCACTGCGGGGTGGATCTGAAGCGTGCGATCGGACGCAAACTGGTGAAGAACGCCAGCAAGCATCCACCCTTGAGGCCAGGACTCCCGGCTGGCCCCGTCCTTGTTTCTTCGCCGGCAACTCACGTGTTGGTTGACTGGGAGAACGTGCAACCCAAGGACACCGAAATCTTGGCCTTGGTGCCAGACGCGACCGACGTCTGGATCTTTCATGGCAAGGCGCAGAAGAAGGTGGACGCGAACCAGAAGGCGTTCACTGAGCACCTGACGCTCGTGCCCATCAGCCGTTCGGGCAAGAACGCATTGGACTTTCACCTGTCCTTCTACATGGGCTACATCACCTCGCGCAATCCGGACGCACACATCGTCGTGATCGCCAACGACCAAGGCTACGGCCCGATGCTGGACCACGCCAACGAGCTGGGTTTTGACGCCCGTCAGGTGGGGTTCGCCTCATCCAAGAAGAAGGCGCCGGCCAAGAAGGCCTTGTCAGCTGCGACTGTTAGTGCACGATCGAAAGTTCCGACCGAGGTCGCGACCAAAAAGGTCGCTGCAAAAAAAGTTGTGGCGAAGAAGGCTGTGGCGAGGAAGGTGACGCCGCCCGCAGCTGCTCCAAACAGTGCGCCTCGCCCCTCCACTCCAGTCGCCAAGAAGCAAGCCGTCACCCAAAAAGTCAGTGCAGCCTCCACAACGTCAAAGCCTGCCAAGACGCCACAGCCTGCAGTCGGGAAGTCAATCGTCCTGTCAGCCAAGGACTACGAACACATCCTGAAATCCATTCGGAAGTCAAAGAACAAACCGGCTCGGGTAGCAAGGCTCCAAGGCGCCGTGAAGTCTTTGATCGCCGGTGGCAAGGCCGATGATTCTCTTGTTACTGCGGCAATTGAGCGACTCGTTGCAGATGGGCATGTCACGATCGACGCCAAAGGTGCTGTGGTGATCAGCCCGGCTTGAATGAATTCAAAGGAAAGCCCTAGGGAAGGTCTGCACAACCCCCGCCGCAGCGTGAGCTGAGTCGATGGATTTCGGATGTCGACATCGAAGTCGGATGCGGATGGTTTTTGACGGCGGATTTCGACCTTCTGCGCCCGTTTTTCCCCGCCCCGCAGGGCATCGCGCGGGGTGCGGGCGCACTCATCCCTGCAGCCTCAAGATCTGCCTGCGCACCATCCACAGATTGCTCAGCGCAAACAGCATCGTCAGCCGCGCCGTGTTTT
Source organism: Pseudomonadota bacterium (assembly GCA_040385485.1). GTDB lineage: Bacteria > Pseudomonadota > Gammaproteobacteria > Burkholderiales > Burkholderiaceae_C > Hydrogenophaga. The sequence continues at coordinate 74,374 of JAZKHJ010000008.1, forward strand.
TGGCCAGACCCCGGTAGCGCACCTTGGCATGACCGAACTGCTGCTTGATCACCCGAAACGGGTGCTCCACCTTCGCCCGGATGCGCGCCTTGGTCTGCTCCAGTTTGTCCAAGATCTCGCCCATGGGCGTGCTCTTGTCGAGCACCTTGCGTTTGCCCGGGCGCATGGCCACGTGCCAGTTCGCCTCGATGCCCTGCGTCTCTTCACGCTTGGCCACGCCCTGGTAGCCCGCATCAGCGAACACGTCCGCCTCTTCTCCATGCACCAGCGCGCCTGCTTGCGTCACGTCGTTGACGTTGGCTGCTGTGCCCACCACGCTGTGCACCAGTCCCGATTCGGCATCCACGCCAATGTGCGCTTTCATCCCGAAGTGCCATTGGTTGCCCTTCTTGGTCTGATGCATCTCGGGGTCGCGCTCACCGCTGCTGTTCTTGGTCGAGCTGGGCGCGGCAATGATGGTGGCGTCCACAACGGTGCCAGTCTTGAGCAACAGGCCTTGATGAGCCAGCCCGGCATTGATGGTGGCCAGCACCTGAGGGGCGAGCTGGTGTTTCTCCAGCAGGTGGCGAAAGCGCAGGATGGTGCTCTCATCCGGCAGGCGCGCTGCGCCGTCCAGGCCAACGAAGCGGCGGTACAAGGGGCGCTCGTGCAGCTCTTCTTCCATCGCCGGATCGCTCAGGTTCCACCACAGCTGAAGGCAGTGGATGCGCAGCATGGTCTCCACCGCAAACGGCGGGCGCCCACCCAGCGCCTGGTGCGCGCCGCGGGCGTGTGGCTGGATGAGCGCGACCAAGGTCTGCCACGGCACAACCTTGTTCATCTCTTCAAGAAACACTTCCTTGCGCGTCTTCTTGTGGAGGGGATCCAGCCCCAGCGTGATTTGGTTCATGCCCCTATCTTCTCCTCACTTCATGCCACTTGCCAGTTCAAAGGGCGTGGGGTTTTGCAGACCTTCCCTAGGCCATCTGATCCACTAAACGTTATCTCAAGCGCGAGACAAACTCATCGTCATTCGCCTTCGGTGATGAGGGCCAAGGCCTCGCGTTTTCCCAAGGCAAGCCGCTGGAGAACCTGAGGGACCCGTGAAGCCCGCGGCGCTGCACCGCCGGATTCCCACTTCCAGATCGACAGTGCAGAAACCTCCAGCAACCTGGCCATTTGGTCTTGCGTGAACTCTAGGCGGGCGCGATTGGTTTTGAGGCGCTCGGCCGTGAAGACCGCCTTACGTCCGGGCTTTCCTCTTTGTTCTGTCCTGACAGGGAGGGCCTTTGAAGTCAGTACATTTACGGGTTGCGTGCCCTGCACCTTCGACAACTTCTTGACCTGTGACTGCAGGGCGCTGAGCTGCTTCTTCAGTATGGAGATGTCCGCGCGTTGAACGGCAGAATTCTTGCGCATTGATGTGATTTCGTCGCGCAGCTCTTTTCGAGCCACGCGTGCGATTTCGCGTTTGAGGGAGTTGGCAAAAGTAGTCATAGTCCATATGTTACGTCCCTCTGTTGCGGAGGATTCGCGTGCGGGCCATCTTTCAGCGGCCACGCTGTATGACAGTCAATCATTCTTCCCGAAATCAAAGGTCGCCTGTTTGAACTTTTGCAAGTCTTGTGCCGAATGTTCAGAAGGTTGTATCTCAAGCCGGTGCAGATTGCAGGTCACGGCATACATTCGACCGGGAACGAGAGGAATTGCCGGGATGCTAAGGGTCAGTTTGAGAACACAGCGCGTTGCTTGTGCAATCAGAAACTGACTGCGAATCCCTTTGTCTGAACAATTGATCCGCAGATGCACGCCCTCCTGCAGAACTGCCGTGTCAGCGTCAATCAGCTTCAAGATGTTCACATTGGCTTGCATCGTGTCATCGTTAAACCCGCTAGAAATCTCGCCAAGAACGACATGGTCGCGCGCGCTGGCGAGCGACTTTGGAAGATCAGCTGACGAGGGCATCACGATGGAATCACCACCTTCCGTATGCAGTGTTATTTCTCTTGCCTTGAGCTTCCCCAAGACCGCACGAACCCTCTCGGGCTGTGAACTGTGCTGCACAATCTCGTTAGCTTTTTCCACAGGTAACGTCGGGTCCAAGGCATACGCTTCTTTGAGTTTTTGAATCGTTTGGATCACCTCCCTCAGTCCCTTGACTTGCTCGCTGGCGCTCTGTTCTGGGTCGAACAAAGATTGAAGCCTCGGGCTGTTAGTTGCATCCGCGACGCTAATCACGCCGAGGCGGATATTAGAAATAGCCTTCGTCTCAGCCACAACGCGGTGCTGGCCGGTCAAACCTTGCGTCATCGCAGCGGCCAAGACCTTGATTGCCGAAATCAAATCGCTAAGCAGGCAGAATTGCCCCTCAGGAAGTACAGGGTGTTTGAAGTGACGCACGTTGGGGGCGTCACTCGTGAGCAAGACCGGCGCCTTGCCACTTCGGGCATAGGCGGCTAACTCTTGTTCACGCTCGCTTTTGCCAGATTCTGGCGGTGGGTTCTTGCTCAATTTATTCTCCAGTTTTTTGCCATTGAAGGGATATGCCGCCCTGCATGAGCGCGCATCGGGCCATACAGACCAGCTCTGTCAAACGGGACAAAAGGCCCATGGCCCGTTTGTTGTGTGGTGTGATGGCTGGAGCCACGAAGAACTTCGGTAGATCACCGACGTCACTCGTATAGCCTCCGTCGACAGTTCCAACGTTTTCACGCAGCCGGCCACTCGTGAAACCATCGGTGTGGGCCCGATCGCGAACCACGCGAAGGCAGAGACCCTCAGTACTGAGTAGTCGCGCGACTTCAAAAGCCTTTTCTTCCCAGGTTGCTGCGTCCACATCGCGCCGCAGCAGTTGCAATACTGAGAGCGAAAGCACTGTCCCTTCGGGAGCGCCAAGGCACCTCAGGAGTGCCTCGGTCCAACTGCCTTTCAAATGGCTGCGGATGCTTGTGCGTGTCGCTTGTGCAAGGGAATGAGCAAATTCCGAGGAGTGCTGCTGGAGCTCCACACCCATGTCTGCGTAGACGTTCTCAAGAGGAAGGCATAGGGCATGTGCTACTCCAGAGATCGCCGTGGCGGTTGGAAGCGGGTCATTGATCATTCGCAGCGCGAGATAGCGGATGGCCTTCTCGGCGGGCATGCTCTTAGGAGCATTGGCAATCACCGTCTGTGTTTTGGCTTCAGTAAAGGTATGCGCAATCTGGGACTGCTCAGCAAATGTGAGTTTGATGTCGCTAGCCTGAATCACTCCCGTCTTCACTGCAGGGATACCTGGGTCGTCAGCAGGCCCTTGGTGGCAGAGTTGTCTGCGGAGATAGGTCCAGTCGCATCGGGCGTTGTCAGCGCGGCGACGCGCATCCGATCGCCACGCCCATGGGGTTCTTCCGATGACGGCAAATGCCCAAGATGGGACTTTGTACTTCCCTTGAGCCCCAGCCAGTGACAAGGTTCGCAGCTGCATGGTGCAGCCCAAGTAGTAAGCGATGGTCACACCCGGGTGTGCGTGGCCGGCAGACCGTGCAGCTCGCTCAAGGCGCCAAGCTTGATCACGGTGGTAGCTAAAGTATTCTTCGAGCTCGGTCGTACCAGCCAGGCCTTGACTGAAGCGTGTGATCATTGCCGCCCAGTCTGCAAACGCCAGCTCAATGACCGCCATTGCCCTCAACGAGTGGACGCGGACTCTGGGGTTGCCACAAGCGAGGAACATCGCCTGGGTCAGGTCGTTGTGCAGCCAGTCGACAGATTGTTGCGTGACCAAACCTTCACGTTCCTGCGCCAGAAGAAATCCAGAGTTTCCGTTCGGAATATGCAGCTCGCGATTCAGCCGGGCCAAGTTGTTTAACGATGCACGGGCGGCCGCACTGATAGGGGCCAGGCGAAAAGCAGCGTGAGATTTGAGGTGGCTGAAACCATGCGACTGAACGGCAATCAGGTCGTCCAAGGGCAAAAGATCGCTTAGCGCCACTGCGCACGCCTCTCCCCAGCGCATGGGTGTGCATGACAGCAGCCGAGTGACTGCGTCTGCGTATTGCTGGCGCAGGCAGTCGTGTGGATTGCCTTCAATCAGGCGGACGCGGGCGGCATCCACCTCCTCTGAGGTGAAGTAGCAAACGGCGGTAGGCGTTGGAAATGCCGTAGCCTGACGGTCACCCGATATCTCGGCGGGTATTGAAACGTCGTAGCCGCATTCCTGCAACCGTCGCAAGAGCCAGGTTGCGGCGTTGCGCTGTTGTGTTTTCTGATCGTCGGTCCCAGTGTTATCTGCGCCGTGGCCACTCACGCTGCCGAGCACCTTGTACAAGCTAGCAGAGAACGCTTGCCATTCATCCGGTTCACTGGAGTGCGGACGGAACCAGCCCAAGAGCCTGAGGTTTGGCAGAAGAGTGCTGATGTAGGTCGATACCGAACTGATCTGGATCTTTGAGGGATGGGACGTGCGGATGTGCTCAATGTTCTTGATCAATGCATCCACAATCGCGCCGCCCAGTGAGTCCATTCCCAAGGCGCTGCACTTCTGCAGGCGTCCGTCCAAATTCGCGGCGCGGGCTTTTTCCTCTCCGAGTTTTAGTTTGGTGTCGGCGCACTTGTTGACATGCCCCCTGATTTCGTCCAAAACAGCGTTGAGGTTTGTCGAGTGCACTGATGGGCGGTATGGCTCGCCAAGCACTCGGCCTTGAACCCCCAGCAATCGGCCACTTGAGAAATCGTCCAGGTTGGCCGTGGCGTTGCCGGGCTCATAGGCAATCTGCAGGGCACTGGGTACTTCGAGATCGCAGGTGAGCGCAGCGCACGCCATAAGCTGCGCCATGACGACATCGGTCGGGGGTTTTTTGGTCTCGTTCTCACAACGGAATGCCTTGGTATTGGCGACCAGCCAGTCAGCAAGATTGCTCTGGCTCATCTCGAAGTCTGCTCCCATCGACGGGACACCTATGGCTTTGTGACGGGCATAGGCGGCAGTCACGGTCTGCAGTGGGATCCGGATTCGGTGGGGAGATCCACCTCGCTGGAATGCCAGGACCGTTGTGCCGTTTTCCAAGACGCAGTCCTCTCCTTGCTCGCAGAAGATCGCCCGGATATCTTCGATGAGGTGCAGGCCATCAAAAACAACCAGATGCAGCATCAGCCCCGCATTGGCACAGTTCGGTCCATCCCCAACTAACAATTTATCGCGGAGTTCCTTGATTGCGACTCTGCTGGCGAGATGAAGCTGATTGAATCCAGGTGCCCTGTCGATCTTGGTGATCCATCGGCGATGTTCTCCGTGGTTTTTTCGGATGCGTGCAATTGGGAGGGCTCTGATGGAAGGAATGACTTGCTGGTAGGCGTGCATCAAAGGCTTTGGCAGCCAAGGTGCGTGAAGCTGTTGCAGCGCTTCACGGGCCTGGGCGAATACCGACAGCGGTGAGTAGGCGCCAAAGCGCGATGGGACGCTGTTTCTGCCACTTGCGTGGCCTGTGATGGAACGGAGCAGAAGGTCGTCCTGCTCTCGCAGACTCCAGTGAGTCACCAGAAGGTGGCGGCCGATGTTCTTGCTGGTGCCGAAGAATTGCTGCGACACGCGCTCGATATCGGCAGCGCGCAGCGGTTCCCTCTCCACGGACCCGTGTGTGTTCACTATGCGCTGGAAGCAGACCGCATCGAATCTCAGTGTTCCCTTGGCAATCTCGCGAAGGGAATCACCGGTGTTCCGCGCTAGCGTGCGGGAAATCTGCCCATAGATCACCTGTTGCGATTGGAGGAGTCGGCAGATCACATGCTTAACGTAATCAATCTTCCCGATGATGCGATCACTGCTGCCTTCGTCGATCTGCTTGTCGCTCAGGTAAGCCAGATCGTCATCAATGAGCATGTCGCCATTGCGGATTTCCTCAACCTTGGATCCCCTGCCGCCAGTGAAGAAGATGAAGCTGAAGGCAGACAGTTCGCACAGGCAGTTGAATGCACTGATGCGCTCAGTAGGGTCGGAGCCACGATGTACCTTGACTGACGCTTGGTGCATCTCGACTTCCATCGAATACAGCGCGAGCTTGACGCTCTCGACACTTGGAATTGCTTCGAAAGCGGAGTTCTGACGATGTGGGAGTTCACAACTGCCTCCCCACCCAAGCGCCGCATAAAGCCGATCACAGTGAGCGTTTATGAATGTGTCGGGCAGGTGGAGGTAGTGCTGTGCGCCCGGACTGCTGAGCGCTGGCCGATGGGCGAGCAGTGACACAACCTGAGTGTCCCCCAGCATCTCGACAGCGAGTGGTGCCAATGAGTTGGACCATTTGCCCGGATATACCTGAAAGCCCACGTCGCTCAATTCTTTGAGGAGCGACTCCACGCTTCGGGTCAACTCGGCGAGCGTCCTAATGCCCTCATTCAGGCCCAGAAGATCAACGAGGGAAGTGGCCGCTGGGCGCGTTTCGCGCAACCTGAGCCAACCCGATTGCTCAACCTTGCTTATAGGAATTCGAACCTCGGTTTCCTGGGCGTTCCACGTTTTGTCCATGGCGTTCCGGTCTGGCCCACGAAAACTCAGGGTTTCTAGGAAGTAAGGACGTGAGTACGCGCGCCAACCGGAGGTGAGGTTCAGATGGAGATCACGCGTCGGGAAGAGGGGCAGGTGCACGAAGACGTGGACTGGCAATCCGGTGCTGAACACGCCCATCGCCACCAGACAGACACCACGTTCTTCAGCGCTCTCGGTATCGTGCAAGCGTTGGTTCAGGCGCATTGCCACGCGCTTCGCAATCGCAGGTGGCGCACAGTCCCAATGGTGTTCACCCAGGTGAGTCAATGCGTGATCTCGGAGCACGCTTTGGCAGCAGTGACTCAGGATGGAGTCGCCTTGCTCGAATAAGCGGCGCTTGGGCGTTGTGGGGGCCTCCGAAGTCAGCCCCTCGGTGAGAGACGGACTGGCTTTCACCCCGACTGCACCTTCTGAAGAGGGTGAGAGGGTGTCATCAAACTTGTCGTTCTCGGTAGCCGATGTGCAAGGACCTATGGCAGGGACCGGTGACGCGACAGTGGTTTTCAGGTAGGAATAGAGGTTCTTGCAGAACGTGTTGATCACCGGACGGGGCTGTGTCTCTGCCAGCCACCTAGAGAGATCGCTGCCACCTTGTAGTGCCAAAAGGAGTTCTCGCCAATCCTTATTCCCACCGATCACGTGAGCGCCCAGCTTGTAGAGCTGGCGCAGCGCATTGATCATGGACGGGTTCACCTGCTGATGCTCAGCACTGCAAACCAGGACTGCGCGCAACAACAGGGGGTCGACTACGACTCGTACGGTCGCCATGGCACGGGCTTTGGCGCGCTGCTCAAGGCAATCGTGAATTTCCCGCCAGATCTCGGATCGTTTGTCAGCATCGGTCGGCGCGTCTCCGTGCCGGATATTTCTTGCGTGAATCTGATCCTCGATCGATCCGATTTCTTGTTGCCACCCTTGGTGGTCATCGAGCCAGCTTGGTTTGTGGGTGCGGAGGATTTCCCGCAGCACAGCAAGAAAGCGCAATGACCCGCCTAGGGACTCCGGGCAGTCCGTCGCCTGCAACACACTGCGTCGAGAGGGATGATCCTCCGAAACGCCATACGAGGAATCAGGAAGTGCATTTGTTGCCTGATGGGCGCGTTGTGGCGAGGTGGTGGTCGAAGTCATGTATTGACTATCGGCCGGAAAAACACCTCAGCAGGTCCACTCAACGGGGTGTTGTTAGCCCGATATCGCCGGAACCCGGATCTTTTTTCGCTTTGATGGCTAAAGCAAGGGTCGTCGAGCGGCTTTTAAGTCAGGGAGAAGGCAGCTCGTTTTGAGGTGCCCTTGGCCGCTATCCGTCGATTCTGGTGTGACCTTGCTGGCATCGCTAAACGCTAGGCTGGCCTTGAAGCCGCTGGGCTTGCCTGCGAACGCCCTCGAAGATGGACTCGGCCACATCCAGAGGGAAGTCAACCGGCATCTGCCGTGTGACGCCTGCGATGGCCAGCTCCACCCTGTTGAGCAGTTCGCTGATGATGTCTTCGGCATTCTCGCCACAGCCGCACTTCATTGCCGTGGCGTTGAAATGGCGCCGCATGATGGTGGCCAGCGCATAGTGCCGATTCTTGCTGCTGACCGCCATCGCGAGTTTTGCATTTCGCCATGAAAGCTGGTTCTTCCCCTTGCCGATGATGGGCCAAGCGGAAAGCACATCGTACAAAGGGGTCAGCGAGTAGGTGCCACCCGCCTGCAAACGAATACTGAAGTTCTTCGCATGGCCGTCCGTGGCAGCGAGCAGCCAGAAAGCCACCTGGCTGGCCAACAGCGTTCGAAGGTCAGCATGTGCGTTTTGGGAGCCGCTGAGCACCTGGGCGAGACGTTCAACGCCGGGTCCGCCGTCGGCTTCGTATTTTTGGGCAGGACCCACGCCCAGCGCCTGACAGAAGTCTTCCTGGGGAAGGCGAAGAATCCACGTGCCCGAGGAGTGCATCTTGCGATCGAAGCGCTCGACAACCAATACCGGCGTGTGGTCTGCAAAGGTCACGATGTCGGCTTTTGCGACGTCGAAGCCCAGCGCTTCCATGAACTTCAAGCACAGCCACTCGTTGTGGACGGACGTTCGCATGTCTGCCTGCATGTTTCCCACCAAGCCTAGAGGAAGCTTGATGATGTGGGTGGTGGGTGTGGCGCCCACTGGGCGCATCCACTTTTCGCCATTGCGCAGCAAGGCAGTCTTCTCCTGGGCGCCCGCAATCGAGATTCGGAAATCCTGGTCCTTCTCACGGTGAGCGAATTGGCCATTCGAAACGGTGGAACGCAGCAGGGCTGCCACGGCCTCATCGTTCAGGACCTCTCCTTCGATGCGGTCGAAGCCGGTCGGCGGCTCATCCACGGTGAGTAGCTGCACAGCCCCCACGCAATCGCGCCCGATGGCAGCCAGCAAGTCAAACGTATCTTCTGAGCCTGAGGAATAGCGCTGCGCGAGCCGCTTACGAATAACCCCGCTGTCAGGGAGCAAATTTTCAAAGAAGTGCTCGACGCGGTCACCCTTCAGGGGCTCGTTACCTATTAGAGGAAGCGGCAGGGACAAGGACAGCGGTCGAGCGGAGCGCGAGGTCAGCCAACTGTCCTCGTAGCGCAGTTCCATCGGGCGTCGAGTGGTTGGTGTCCAGTGACCCACCAACTCCCCATTGGTCCAGACTGCCAGCGGCTGGGAACTTGAGCGACGGGCCACGGCTTACCACTCGCCTGGCTTGGCGTCAGGCGTCTGTGGAGCACGCTCGCGAGGCTGCACGGTCAACTGCAGGCCCAACAGGGCACACAGGGCCATTAGCTGGTCAACGCTCAACGTCCCGGGAGCGCGTTCGAGCTCAGACACGCGCCGCTGGCTCAGCCCGAGTCGCTCGCCTAGCTGGGCCTGCGTGAGCTTGAGGCTTTTGCGCGCGCCTTGTAGTACGACTCCCAACTGGGAGGCCATGACCAGAGGTTGTGTTCGATGGGTCATTGTTTACCGCTTTTTCCAGTGAGTGTAGATTAGCGGCATAAGGGCTAAATGTCAAAAAGCGGTATATCCGGTAATTCCCTTCGGCTGGTCAAGCACCCCGTCCACAGGCTTCACTGATCTTCGACAGCGAGCCGGGCCACCGATCGTGGGGCCAAGATCAACCGGGCGATGCAAGGGAGGCTGCCCATTGCGATCTGTTCCGCGAAAGCGGGCCGATGGTCAGGACGGCATCGTTTGACGGATTGTTCGCCATCCACCAAACTCACGCTTGAGATCCATAGCATTGGTCAGGTGATCGTCGTTAAGTGAATCACTTGACCAAACTGGTGCATCCCTGAAGTGGCTGAATTTCTATTAAATTCAACGACTATTAGCAACTTCTGCTGGGGTGCTAAACCCACCAAACCCTTGCACCGCTACCGATCGGAGTGCCCTCCGAAGCCAAGGGTCGTGGGTTCGATCCCCGCCAGCCGCACCAGACATTGCTGCAATCACAAGTCGACGTCCACCCTGCGCGAGTGTGGGTCAGTGTCTGGTTGGGCGAGCCATCCAGAGGACGGTTCAGCCGATTGCGGGGGGTGTCGGCGCCCCTTTGAAGAGGTCCACCCTCTTCGCCACCGCTTGATTCCATCCGCCGCCTCTGCCAGACTGGCTTGCGCTCATCAGATGGTGGAGAAGCAGATGACTCATCAGCAAGTGTCCATGAACGACCGCTGGGGCGAGGCAATTCCCTACGAGCTGTACGTGGGGCGCTGGAGCCGATTGGTGGCGACCGAATTCATCCGCTGGCTCTCTGCCAAGCCGGGCGCGGACTGGGCCGACATCGGTTGCGGAACAGGAGCGCTGACGCACACCATCCTGAGCAACTGCAACCCCCGATCCATCCACGCCATCGACAAGTCGCCCGGCTTCGTGGGTTTTGCATCGGCGAACATCTCCGACGCTCGAGCGCGTTTCTCGGTCGCAGACGCCATCGCTTTGCCCATGGAGACCTCCTGTTGCGACGCGGCTGTTTCCGGACTCGTGCTCAATTTCGTGAGCCAGCCGGCGACCATGGTTGCCGAGATGGCGCGCATCACGCGGCCCAACGGGCAGGTGGCCGCCTATGTCTGGGACTACGCCGGCGGCATGCAGATGATGCGGCGCTTCTGGGATGTTGCGATCGCCGTGTGCGGAGCGGCCGAAGTGCCGGACGAGGCCAGCCGCTTCCCCCTGTGTGCACCCGAGCCGTTGCGGTCTTTGTGGGGCGATGCGGGCCTCACCCGCGTCGAAGTCCGAGCCATCGACATACCGACCCGCTTCTCAAGCTTCGACGACTACTGGCAACCCTTTCTGGGTGGCCAGGGCGCTGCGCCGACCTGGCTGGCCGGGTTGGCGGCGCACAAGCAAGACGCCATTCGGGACCTGCTGCAACGCGAATTGCCGGTTCAGCCGGATGGCAGCATCCATCTCGACGCCGCTGCCTGGGCGATCAAGGGTCTTCAGGCACACACCTTGCCGTGAGGAGGGGCGAGTCACGTGACCGCTGCAAACCCTTCAACACTCAGGAGAACGACATGACATCGAGCAACCAGAACCAGCAAGGTCAATACCAGCAAGAGCAAGGTCAGCAAAACCAGAACCAGCAGGGTCAAGGCCAGACCCAACGCCAGGACCAGGACCGGAATCAGGGTCAGCTAGGTGGCCAGAGCGATCAGTCCGGGCAGCGCGAGCAGACCAACCCCGGCGGCGATGACCAGCAGGGCCTCAAGGAAATCAATCCCTCTCAGCAGCAGGACGACGCTAGTCCCGAGGAGCGTGAAGAGGACGAGGAAGAAGACGAGGAAGAGGGGGAGGACAGCGAAGGGCGTCGCGGCGACAGCAACGCCATGTGATCCCGGGCGCGAGTCAGCCGGCACGGCCAGGTGCCGGCGGTTCGGAATGCTGGGGAGGACGCGGCAACATTTGCCGCAAATTCAAGGGGTGCTCTGCTGCTCGGCCTTGATGACCCCGCGGATGTTGATGGCGGCCAGGCCCACCTGCAGACCTATGAGCGCATGGGCTCCGGCGTGCCAGCCCCAGGTGGCCCACATCACGTTGCTCACAAGGAACAACCAGAAACCGATGCTCCGACGCAAGGTTCTGCGCGACGCCACCATCCACGAAGCGACCAGAGTCACCAGCATGGCGGGCCATTGCAGCAAGGCAAGCAAGTCCATGGTGCTTCGTGGCAATGCGGGTGCCCATGGGCCCAGCCGGTCCATCGGGAAACCTCGGCATCTCCGCGAGTGGGGTAGGCTTCTTCGATGAACCAGTCCAGTTTTGAATTCGATTCCTCCACACCCGTCCCCTCACCCACCACCACCTCGGCCAAGTCCGTTGGCGCCCGACGCGCCCTTGCTTCGCCCCAGTTGACCCTGGAAGAGATGGCCCGCCAGCTGGAGCAGGCTCCTGACTTTCGCGTCCTGCGGCGCCTCGTTCCTGTCACGGACTTCGGGCCCGTGCCCGAGGCGTCGGCGCACACCATTCCGGGCTGTGTGCAAGTGCTGGTGCTCGACACCGAGACCACCGGCCTGTCGCACCAGGCCGACAAGATCATCGAACTCGCCATGCTGCTGGTGCAGGTGGACATGGCCACTGGTTTGCCCTGCGGACCGGTGGAGCTGTTCGAAGGATTCGAAGACCCCGGCATGCCCATTCCAGCCGTGGCGCGGGAGGTGACGGGCATCAGCGACGACATGGTCCAGGGGCATCACCTGGACGATTCGCAGGTCGAGGCCATGGTGATGAGGGCCGATCTGATCGTGGCGCACAACGCCGGCTTCGACCGCCCGTTCGTGGAAGCCCGGTTCCCCTGTTTTGCCGCGAAAGCCTGGGCGTGCTCGTTTGCCGATATCGACTGGAAGGCGGCCGGCGCGGGCTCGTCCAAGCTGAGCGCGCTGGCCCAGGACCAGGGCTGGTTCTTTGAGGCCCACCGCGCCCAGGTGGACTGCCATGCCTTGCTGCAGGTCTTGTCAAAGACGGTGGCCAAGAGCACGGCCACGGGCCTGTCGCAGCTGTTGCTGGCGGCCTCGTTGCCCCGTTTCAAACTGAGGGCTACCGGGTCCCCGTTTGAATCCAAGGACCAGCTCAAGAGCCGCGGCTACCGCTGGGATGCGGAGGCCAAGGTCTGGTTCTGCACCGTGACCGACACGGAGCGTCTGGACGCCGAGCTCGAATGGCTGAAGGCGGAGGTGTACGGGCGGCGCAGCGCACGCGTGGAGATCGAGACACTGAGCAGTCTGGTGCGCTACTCGGCGAGGTCTGGCGAGGTGTCCCAACGGGGGCTGTAGACCGATACCCGCGGGTCGGTGCAGTGAGTCTCACTGCAAAATATCTTGCACAAAAGTTGTTTTGTGCACAAAATCCACTTTGTGCAAAATACAGAACACGCTGAATTCACTTCGTACGCAGGCCAGACGCTGTCTGAGCAGGCGTTCCTGCGCCTGCGGCGCGATGTCATCGGCGGGGCTCATGCGCCCGGCGTCAAGCTCAAGGTGGACGAGCTGCAGGAGGCCTATGGCTATTCGAGCAGCCCGCTGCGCGAGGCCTTGAACCGGCTGAGCCAGGAAGGCCTGGTCAAGGCGGACGATCGGCGCGGCTTTCGGGTGGCGCAGATTTCGTCGGAAGACCTGGCAGACCTGACCCACATGCGCCTGATGGTCGAGGTGCCTGCGCTTCGCCTGGCCATTGAACGCGGCGACGTTGCCTGGGAGGCCGCCTTGGTGGCGGCGGCCCACCGTCTGGAGCGGGTTGAAGCCGACCTCGGTGAAGGACCGCAGGTGCTCGACGAGGCTTGGAGTCAGATGCACCGCGAGTTCCACATGTGCTTGCTCGCCGGCTGCCCTTCGCAGCGGCAGCTCGCGCTGTGCGCCAGCTTGTTCGACCAGGCCGAGCGCTACCGCCGCTTCTCCGCGCGTCACCGGGTGAGTTCGCGCAGCAAGAACCGCGAGCACAAACGCCTGCTCGATGCCGTGCTCAAGCGCGATGCCGACACCGCGTGCGCATTGCTCGCCGAGCACACGCAAGGCACGCAGCGCAACGTGGACGCGGCGTTGCAGCGCATGCGCGCCGCGGCCAACTGATCCCCACCATCTCCGCCACCTTCGAGAAGGGCTGCCCATGCTTTCCGTGACCCGACCCACGCCTTCGCATTTCGGCATCTACGCCACCGACCCCGACGTGCTGGTGGACTTCTACACCCGCGTGTTCGGTCTGACGCAGACCGATCGCGGTCGTGGCAAGACGTTTCCGGTGGATCTGATCTTTCTCAGTGCGAGCCCGGATCAGCACCACCAGCTGGTCATCGCTGGCGGTCGGCCGAAGGAGGCCACCTTCAGCACGGTCATGCAGATCTCGTTCGTGGTCCCCAGCATCCAGTCAATGCGCGATATCCGGCAGAGTGCGCTCGCCTCTGGCGCCACGAAGATGCGCGGACTCAACCACGGCAACGCGCTGTCCATCTATTTCTCCGATCCCGAGGGCAACACGGTGGAGGTCTACATCGACACGCCGTACTACGTGGCCCAGCCGCACGGCGATCCGCTGGACCTCGACAAGACCGACGAAGAACTGATGCGCGAGACCGAGGCGATCTGCCGCGCCGACCCGACCTTCATGCCCATCGACGAGTGGCAGGCCCGCTTTGCGCAGCCGGCGCCTCGCGCCTGACTCATCACGCCATCAACCCCTTCCCATTGCCAGGAGACCTCATGCGACTGCTTTCATACCTTCACAACGGACAGGAGAGTTACGGCGCGGCCGTGGGCGAGAACGTCGTGAACCTCAGCCGCGCCTTTCCCCAGCACCCCACCCTGGCCGACTACCTGGGCGCCGGGCGCTGGAAGCAGGCGACGCAGGACGCTGCCAGTCAGCCCGTGGACGGCGCCCTGGCTTCCATCGTGTACCTGCCGGTCATCCCGCGCCCGGAGAAGATCGTCTGCGCGGTGCGCAACTACATGGATCACCACAAGGAAGTGCTGGCCGCCGGCATGCAGCGCGAGCTGTCGGAAGAGCCCCCCATCTTCCTGCGCGTGTGGCGCTCGCAGGTGGCTCACGGGCAAGCCATCGTGTGCCCTCGTGTCTCCGAGTCGCTGGACTGGGAGGGTGAACTGGCCGTCATCATCGGCAAGGCCGGACGCGACATATCCGAGGCCGATGCCTTCGAGCATGTGGCCGGCTACGCCTGCTACAACGACGGCAGCGTGCGCGAGTGGCAGTTCCATGCCAAGCAGATTGCATCGGGCAAGAACTTCGAATCCACTGGCGGCTTCGGCCCGTGGATGGTGACCGCCGACGAGATCGAGCCCAACGCAGAGCTCAAGCTCGAGGTGCGGCTCAACGGCACGGTGGTGCAGTCCAGCCACACCGGTCACATGATCTTCCCCATCGCGAAGCTCATCAGCTACGCCTCCACCATCTTCACCCTGGTGCCCGGCGACGTGATCGCCACCGGCACGCCGGCCGGTGTGGGCTGGAGCCGCAAGCCACAGTGGTTCATGAAGCCGGGTGACGTGTGCGAGGTCGAAATCGAACGCATCGGTACGCTGGTCAATCCCATCGTGGCGCAAGCCTGAGCGAGGCGAAGCCCCGTGCAGGCGGTTCAGGTTCACACGCCGGGCGGTCCGGATGCGCTGCAGCTGGTGGCGCTGCCGGAGCCGCAGGCCGGTGCCGGCGCGGTGCGGGTGCGCGCGCAGGCGATCGGTGTCGGGCGCCCCGACGCGCTGATCCGCAACGGCACCTACAAATGGATGCCGCCGTTGCCCGCCATCCCCGGTGCCGAGCTGGCCGGTGTGGTGGACCAGGTGGGCCCGGGTGTGACGCACTGGGCCGTGGGCGACCGCGTGCTGGTAAGCGCGCGCGATCTGGCGCAGCGCGGCGGATGTTATGTGCAGGCGATCGTCGTGCCCGAGAGCGCGCCGTATCGACTGCCCGATGCCATCGCGTTCAACGACGCCGTCAGCCTGCCCAATCTGCAGTTGGCCCAGGCGCTGCTGCTCGGGCTCAACGGTGGCCGTGCCGATGCCCGCAGCGTGCTCATCACGGGCGCCTCCGGCGGCGTGGCCACCATGCTCGCCCAGCTGGCACGGCACCACCAGATGTTGACCCTTGGCACTGCGCGCTCGGCCGACAAACGTGCCTATGCGATGGCGAACGGATTTGACGCAGTGCTCGATCCGGCAGAACCGGATCTGCCGCAGCGTGTGAAGGCACTCACCGGGAATGTGGGCGTGGACCTGGCGCTGGACCCGATCGGTGGGCAGACCCTCATCGATTGCCTGCACAGCCTGGCACCGCTGGGCACAGCCGTCTCCTACAACATCGTCTCCGGCCCACCCACCCAGGACGTGTTTGCCACCCTGCGCGGCCTGCTCGGGCGCAGTCTGGCGGTGCGCTGTTTCTCCATGCACACCTTCGACGAAGACACGCAGCGCCGTCGCGCGCTGATGCAGGGTGCCATCGATCTGATGGCGGCAGGCCACGTGAAAGCACCCGCACCCACCTTGCTCCCCTTGAGCGACGCACGGCAGGCCCATGTGTTGCTGGACGCAGGAACGCTCACCGGAAAGATCGTGCTGCAACCCTGACCTGTTTTCTTCACCGCGGAACAACGCCACGGCACGCACTGTGGCCACCGCTTCATCCACCACCCGCAAAGGAGACATTCCATGCAACGCAGACATTTGATGCAGGCCGGCGCCGCCCTGGCCGTCACGCCCTGGTTCCCGGCCCATGCCGAGACGTACCCGGAGCGCCCCATCAAGATGCTCCAGGGTTTTGCGCCGGGTGGCAATGCCGACAACATCGCCCGGGTCATCGGCATGGAAATCTCCAAGAATCTGGGCCAGCCGATCGTGGTGGAGGCCCAGAGCGGCGCCGGTGGCACCCTCGCCGCCGGCACGGTGGCGCGCGCCAAGCCCGACGGCTACACGCTGTTGCTGGCCACGGGCGGCCACGCGGTGGCAGGCGCCCTCTACAACACGCTGCCCTACCGAACCGTGCAGGACTTCGACGCCGTCTCCACCATCACCTTCTTCCCCTTCCTGGTGGTGACCACGGCCGAGTCCAAGTACAAGACCTTTGCCGATGTGCTGGCCGCCGCTCGCGCGGCGCCCGGCTCCATGGCCTACGGCACGGCGGGCATCGGCTCCACGCACCACCTGGCGGGCGAGCTGCTGGCCAAGAGGGCGGGCGTGCAGCTGCTGCACGTGCCCTACCGGGGCGACTCGGCCTCACTCACCGCACTGCTGTCGGGCGATGTGCCCTTCATCATTGCCCCGCCCACGGCCGTGCTCTCCAACATCAAGGGTGGCAAGCTGCGCGCCCTGGCCGCCACCGGTCCGCAGCGCTGGCCCGGTCTGCCCGAAGTGCCCACGGCGGCGGAGCAGGGTGTGGCGGGTTACGACGTGCGCTCGTGGGCCGGCGTGCTGGCGCCTGCCGGGCTGCCCAAGCCGGTGCTGGATCGGCTCAACGCCGAGATCAACAAGGCGCTGTTGTTGCCGTCCGTGAAGGCCCGTCTGGAAGAGATGGGCGGCGAGGCCCGGGGCAGCACGCCCGAGGAGATGAAGACCATGGTGGCGAACGAAACCCAGCGCTGGTCGCAAGTGGTCGCGGACGCCAAAATTCCAAAACAATGAGCGCTGGCCGGCATTGACGACCGTCTCCCACACGAACACACACCATGTCCCTGATCGAAATCCGCAAGCGCAGCCTCGCCATTGAAACCATCTACCACGAGGGGGGCCCGGCGCCGGCCGAGCCGCTGAAGCTGGCGGCGGCGTGCGCGGTCATTCGCAACCCCTACGCAGGTCGCTACGAGCCCGACCTGATGCCCTTCATGGCCGAACTCCGCGGCCTGGGCACGCTGCTGGCCGAAGAGCTGGTGGCCACCCTGGGGCGTGACCACGTGGAGGTCTACAGCAAGGCCGCCATCGTGGGGGTGAACGGTGAGCTCGAGCACGCCGCCGTCTGGCACGAGGCCGGTGGCTGGGCGATGCGCGCGGTGCTGGGCGAGCCTAAAGCCATCGTCCCCGCATCGAAGGCCGTGGCCGCCACCGGCTACCGACTGATGGTGCCTCTGCACTACATCCACGCGGCCTACGTGCGCAGCCACTACAACAGCATGGAGATCGGCATTCAGGACGCACCGCGTCCCAATGAAATCCTGTTTGCCCTCGTCATGGGCACCGGCGGGCGCATCCATTCCCGCCTGGGCGGGTTGACCAAGGAAAAGGTGTCTGTGAACGACGGCCAGCGCTGAGCGCGCTGGTGTCCCTCAGAGGCCATGTCCTCGGGGGACAAGGCTGCGCGGCATTGGTTGGGGTTTCTACTAGTTGGTATATCAACTAGTTTTCCTATGATGCGTTCAGCTTCGCCGTCCAGAGCGCAAGCACCATCCCAGGAGACAAGCATGCGATTTCAATGGAAGCTGGTCGGCACGCTTGCTGCCGCGTTCGCCATGGGCAGCGTCGCTGCCCAGACCGTCAAGGTCGGCATCATTGCCCCGTTCTCGGGCCCCTTCGCCCACTACGGCGCGCTGTTCAAGGCGGGTGCTGAAGGCTATGTGGCACAGCAGGGCGGCAAGCTCGCGGGCAAAGAGATCGAGTTCATCTACCGTGACGAAGGTGGCCCCAATCCGGCCAACACGCGCACCCTGGCGCAGGAGCTGGTGATCAAGGACAAGGTCGACTACCTGGGCGGCGTGGTGTTCTCGCCCAACGCCTTCGCGGTGGCACCGGTTATCCAGGAATCGAAAACGCCGTTCGTGGTGTTCAACGCCGCCACCTCCGACATCACGACCAAGAGCGACTTCTACGTGCGCACCAGCTACACGCTGTGGCAAGTCACGGTGCCGCTGGCCCAGCACGCGGCCAAGAAGGGCATCAAGAAGGTCGTGACCGCCGTCACCGACTACGCCCCGGGTGTGGACGCCGAAAACGCCTTCAAGGCCGAGTTCGCCAAGCAAGGCGGCGAAGTGGTGGAAAGCATCCGCATGCCCATCCGCACCACCGACTTTGCGCCGTTTGCCCAGCGCATCAAGGCCAGCGGCGCGCAAGCTGTCTATGTGTTCCTGCCCGGCGGCCCGCCCAACCTGGGCTTCGTGAAGGCGTACAACGAGAACGGCCTGAAAGCCGCCGGTGTCGAGTTTCTGGGCACTGCCGAAACCGATGAGTTCGACCTGCAGAAATTCGGCGACTCCGCGCTGGGCCTGACCACCGCATTCCACTACAGCGCGGCGCACGACTCCGTTGCCAACAAGACCTTCGCCGCGGCTGTGGCCAAGGTCAACAAGGACGCGGTGCTCAACTACGCCACGGTCGGCGCCTGGGACGGCATGGCCGTGATCCACAAGATGATCGAAGCCACCGGTGGCCAGCGCGACGGTGACAAAGCCATGGCCGCGATCAAGGGCCACAAGTGGGAGAGCCCGCGCGGTCCGGTCAGCATCGACCCCAACACGCGCCACATCACGCAGAACGTGTACCTGCGCACGGTGGAAAAAGGCGCGGGGGGCCTGATGGTCAACAAGGAAGTGCAGAGCTTCGGGCCGCAGGTCGACCACGGTCTGGTCAAGTAAGCCCAGGCCCGACCAGAGGACCGCTGCGTGACCCTGCTCGCCAACATCCTGATCGACGGCATCGCCTACGGCATGGTGCTGTTCATCATCGCGGTGGGCCTGTCGGTCACGCTCGGTCTCATGCGTTTCGTGAACCTCTCCCACGGCGCTTTCGCCATGACTGGCGGCTACATCGCCGCCTGGCTTGTGCGGGAGCAGGGCTTGTCGTTCTATGTGGGGGTGCCGTTGGCCGTGCTGGCCACCGGCCTGCTCGGTGCCTTGCTGGAGGTGACGGTGTTGCGCCGCCTGTACCGGCGCACCGAGCTGCAGCAGGTCCTGTTCACCATCGGCCTAACGTTCCTCTTCGTGGCCACGGCCAACCTGCTGGCCGGGCCCGAGGTGCAGCTGATTCCCTTGCCGCCGGCCCTCTCGGTGGCGGTGGACCTCGGCATCCGTACCTTGCCTGCGCAGCGCCTGTTGGTGATTGCCAGCGGCTTGCTGGTGGTGCTGGCCGCATTCTGGGTGCTCAACAAGTCGCGATTCGGCGTGTGGCTGCGCGCCACGGTCGACAACACGGCGGCCGCCTCGGCCCTGGGCATTCCGGTGCAACTCGTCTACGTGCTCACCTTCGCGGTGGGTGCGGCGCTGGCCGGGCTGGGCGGCATTCTCGGCGCGGAACTCATGCCGCTGGAGCCCTACTACCCGGTGAAATACCTCGTGCTGGTGCTGGTGGTGGTGGCCGTCGGCGGCATGGGCAGCATCGCCGGTTCGCTGGCGGCGTCGCTCACGCTGGGCATCATCGATACAGCGAGCAAGTACCTCGCGTCCGACTGGGGTTCGTTGTTTTTCTTCCTGGCCATGGCGCTGCTGCTGGCCTGGCGGCCGCACGGCCTGCTCGTGGCGCGCAAGGCCTGATGCCATGAAACGCTCACTGCCCTACCTGCTGCTGGTGGCCCTCGCTGCGTTGATCTTCTTCGTGTTTCCCGACCAGCTGCCGCTGGCCGCACGCATCGCCACCATGGCCATCTTCGTGATGTCGCTCGACCTGGTGGTGGGCTACGGCGGGCTGGCCACGCTGGGCCACTCCGCGCTGTTCGGCATCGGGGCATACGCGGCCGGCCTGCTGGCCATGCACCTCACCGGCAACCCGTTGATCGGCCTGCTGGCGGGTGCCCTGGCCGGTGCGCTGCTGGCTTTGCTCTCGGGGCTGTTCCTGTTGCGCTACGAGGGCCTCACCTTCCTCATGCTCACCGTGGCCGTGGGTCAGATCGCGCAGAACGGCGCGAGCAAGCTGCGCGACTGGACCGGCGGCGAAGACGGCCTCACAGGGTTTGAGGTGCAGAAGATCCTGGGTGTCTGGTCGTTCGACCTTTACGGCAAGGTGGCTTTCGTCTATTGCTTCGTGGTGATGCTGGTCTGCCTGTGGGCCATGCGCCGCCTCATGGGTTCGCCCTTCGGTCTCTCGGTGGTGGGCATCCACCAGAACCGGTTGCGCACGGCCGCCATCGGCGGCTCGGTGCGCGGGCAGTTGCTCAAGCTCTACACGCTGGCGGGCGCCTTTGCCGGCATCGGCGGTGCGCTCAACGCGCAGGTCAACCAGATCGTGGGCCTGGACACGCTGGGTTTTGAGCTCTCGGCCGAAGCCCTGGTGATGCTGGTGCTGGGCGGTGCGGGCAACCTGTTCGGCGCCATTGGCGGCGCGGCGGCGTTCATGCTGATCCACCACACCGCATCGGCCATCAACCCCTACCACTGGCTGTTCATCATCGGCGGGCTGCTGGTGTTGGTGGTGCTGGTTCCGCGTGCGCGCCTGTTCGATGCCCTGCGCCAACGCGTGACCCGCGTGTTGCCCACCGCTCGGGGGGCCACATGAGCTCACAGCCCTTGCTGGATGTGCGCCAGCTGCACAAATCCTTCGGTGGCCTGCACGTCACACGAGACGTGTCATTTGCGCTCCACCCGGGCAACCGCGTCGGCCTGATCGGCCCCAACGGCGCTGGCAAGACCACGCTGATCAACCTCATCACCGGCGTGCTTGCCCCCAGCCAGGGCAGTGTGTGGCTCAAAGGTGAAGACGTGTCGCTCCTGCCCCAGCCCAAACGCGTGCAGCGTGGCCTGGCCCGCACCTTCCAGATCACGCAACTCGCGCCCGACCTGCCCATCCACCGCCAGGTGGAGTTGGCCATTCACCAGCGCGAGGGCTCCGTGAATCGCATGTTCCGGGCACTCGACGGCTTTCGCGCGGTGCGCGACGAAGCGGCGCAAATCCTGCACACCCTGCGTCTGGACAACCTTGCCCGGCGCAGCCCGGTGGAGTTGGCCTACGGCGAGCAGCGGCTGGTGGAGATCGCGTTGGCGATGGCGCTCAAGCCGCAGGTGTTGCTGCTTGACGAGCCCATGGCGGGTGTGCCCAGCGGCGAGCGCCAGGTGGTGCTGGACGCCCTGGACACGCTGCCCAGCGACCTGGCCATTCTGATGATCGAGCACGACATGGACCTCGTCTTCAACTTCGCCGACCGCATGCTGGTGCTGGCTGAAGGCGCGCTGCTGGCCGAGGGCACGCCGCAGGAGATTCGTTGTCACGCCGCGGTGCGCACCGCCTACCTCGGTGCGGAGGCCTGATCGCATGACCGATCTGCTGCACATCGAGAACCTCACCGCCGGCTATGGCGCCATCCAGGTGCTGCACGGCGTGAACCTGTCGCTTGCCTCGGGCGGGCGACTGGCGCTCATCGGACGCAACGGCGTGGGCAAGACCACGCTGCTCAAGGCGGTGATGGGCCTGGCCGACGTGAAGGCAGGCCAGGTGCGCCTGGACGGGCAAGACATCACGAAGTGGTCGGCCCGAGAACGCGCGCACGCCGGCATCGGCTACGTGCCACAGACGCGCGACATCTTCCCCTCGCTCACGGTCGAAGAGAACCTGCTGGCCGGTCTCCAGGGCCGCCCACGCAGCGCGCTGGACGAAGCCTACGCATTGTTTCCGCGCCTGGCCGAGCGCCGTCAGAACGGTGGCCAGCAACTCTCGGGTGGCGAGCAGCAGATGCTCAGCGTCGCGCGCACCCTGCTGGGCAAGCCCCGCCTGCTGTTGCTCGACGAGCCGCTGGAAGGACTCGCGCCCATCATCTGCATCGAACTCATGCGCGCCTTCGAGCACCTCGCGCAGGACACCGGCGTGGCCGTGCTGCTGGTGGAACAGAAGGTCGACGACGCGCTGCGATTTGCTCCCCGCGCCGTGGTGCTCGAGCGCGGTGAGGTGGTGCACGAGAGCGACAGCACCGCCCTCAGCCAGCGCAAGGACCTGCTGGAGCGCTATGTCGGCGTGGCCGGCGCGCATTGACAACCCACACGACAGGAGGTCCCATGAACACAGCCACCCTTTCCTCTGACACAGCGGCCGCGCCCACGGGCGTGCCCGTGGTCGACGTCGACCCCTACAGCGACGCTTTCCTGACCGATCCGTACGAGGCCCATCGCCAATTGCGTGAAGCCGGCCCGGTGGTGTGGATCCCCGCCTACGGCATCTTCGCCTGCGCGCGCCACGAGTCCGTGCACGCTGTCTTCAACGACCACGCCACTTACATCTCGGGTGCCGGCGTCGGGCTGGCCAACTTCAACCAGGAAACGCCGTTCCGGCCCAAGAGCCTGATCCTTGAAGCGGACCCACCGTCGCACACCAAGGCTCGGGCGATCCTGGCGCGCATCCTCTCGCCCAAAACAGTGATGCAGATCCGCGCGACCTTCACGGCCGAGGCCGAGTCGCTGGTGGAGCGTTTGCTGGCGCGCCAGGTGGCGGGGGAGACCATCGACGCGGTAAAGGACCTGTCCGAGGTGTATCCACTCAAGGTGTTTCCCGACGCAGTGGGAGTGGGCGACGCCAACCGCGAGAACCTGCTGCTCTACGGCAACATGATCTTCAACGCCTTCGGCCCGCGCAACGAACGCCTGCAAAAGTCCGCCGAGCTCGTGCAACCCGTGACGGCCTGGATCATGGCCCACTGCCAGCGCGAGAACCTGCGCCCCGGCGGCTTTGGCGACTTGATCTACCAGGCGGCCGACGCGGGTGAGATCACCGTTGAGGAAGCGCCCTTGCTGGTGCGCTCCTTTCTCTCGGCTGGCGTGGACACCACCGTCAACGGCATCGGCAACGCCATCCTGTGCATGGCCAACCACCCCGAGCAATACGCGCAGCTGTGCGCCGACCACTCGCTGGCCCGCCCCGCGTTCGAGGAAGCCCTGCGCTTTGAATCCTCGGTGCAGACCTTCTTCCGGACCACGTCGAAAGACACCGAATTGTTCGGCGTGCAGATTCCCAAAGACAGCAAGATCGTCACGTTTCTGGCGGCGGCCAATCGCGACGAGCGCCAGTGGCCGGACCCCGACCGCTTCGACATCCAGCGCCGCCCCGCGGGCCACATGGCGTTTGGTTCGGGCATTCATGGTTGCGTGGGGCAGGTGGTGGCTCGGCTCGAAGGCGAGGTGGTGCTCACCGCGCTGGCCAAACGCATCTCGCGCATCGAACTCATCGGCGCGCCGCAACGCCGCCTCAACAACACGCTGCGCGCGCTGGCCTCGATGCCGGTGCGCCTGATTCCCGCCTGAAAGGACATCCCGATGGTTGACGTGACCTTGATCGATACCAGCGGGCTGAGCCGCACGCTGCAGGTGCCCGAGGGCCAGAGCCTCATGCAGGCTGCGGTGTCGGCCGGTGTGCGCGGCATTGTGGGCGAGTGCGGCGGCTCGGCCATGTGCGCGACCTGCCATGTGTACGTGGACGAAGCTTTTGCTGACCGCCTGCCTGCACCGCTGGAGACCGAGCTGGAAATGCTGGAGTGCACCGCCAGCGAGCGCCTGCCCAACAGCCGTCTGAGTTGCCAGATCAAACTGTCGGCCGCACTCGGCGGTCTGGTGGTGCGACTGCCCGAGCGGCAACAATAAGGTCCTCGTCAATCTCCGAACCCGCCTCATGAGCAAGATGCCTCCCGCCTCGGCGCCCACACGCAAGGCTTCGTCCAAGGTCGCTGTCGCCAGGGCCGTGGTCGACCTCGAACGGTATGCGCCCGCGTTTTTCACCTGGATCGCCAACAAGCTGTCGGGCGGTGCCTCCACCGCCTACCTCAGCGCGTTCAACGTCGGCATCGAGACCTGGCGCTTGCTGGTGCTGCTGGCGATCGAAAAGTCGCTCACGGCGCAGGCGATCTCGCGCACCATCGGCATGGACAAGGCCTCGGTGAGCCGGGCGTTCAAGAGCATGCAGACGCGAGGGCTCATCACCATCGGTTTGGACGACACTGACGGGCGCCTGCGCGTGGCCACCATCACCCCCAAGGGCCGCGCCCTGCACGACGAGATCCTGGAGCTGGCGATGGAGCGCGAACGCGCCTTTCTGTCGGTGCTCAACGACAAGGAGCGCGAGACGCTCATCGGTCTGCTGCGCCGCCTGCACGACAACCTTCCCGCGGTGGAAAAGGCGACACACGACTACCTGTCGCGTCACTACCCGAAAGCGAAACTGCGCCGCGCTCGCGGTGGTGATGCATGAGCGCCGCGCCGGGCCGCCCCAAACAAGCTCGCACCGCAGTGCAAGGCACGGAGGTTCTCTGATGAGCACCGGACTGATCGTCATCGTGGGTGGTGGCCACGCCGCAGCTGCCTTGTGTGCCGCGCTGGCCGAGGCGGGGCAGGGCGGGCGTGTGCACCTGGTGAGCGCCGAGAGCGAGTTGCCGTATCAGCGTCCGCCGCTGTCCAAGGGTTTTCTCAAGAAGGCCGACGAGGCCATCGCCCATCACAAGGCGGCAGCGTGGTACGCCGAGCAAGGCATTCAGACGCATCTGGGCGACCCCGTGGTGGCGATTGAGCGCGAGGCGCAGCGCGTGCTGCTGCGATCGGGCGCCGCACTGACTTACCAGCATCTGGTGCTGGCCACCGGCACGCGCGCGCGCACGCTCGACGCCTTGCCGCCGGGCTTGCAAAACGTGCATGTGCTGCGCGAGGCCACGGATGCGCGCGCGTTGCGCACCCGGCTGAGTGAAATGGTGACGGCGAGCCGGCACCTCACTGTGTTGGGTGGCGGCTTCATCGGGCTGGAACTCGCCGCTTCCGCGCGCCAGCTCGGGCTGGAAGTCACCGTGCTGGAGGTCGCGCCACGGCTGCTGGGGCGTTCCGTCTCGGCGCTGCTGGCCGAGCATGTGCTGGCGCACCACCGGGGCATGGGGACCGAGGTCCAGATCGGGATTGGCATCGAGGGCTTCGACATTCAAGGTGAGCGATTGGAGTCGATGCAGGTGGGCGGGCGTCGCATGGCGGTGGATGAGCTCGTGCTGGGCATTGGCGCCGTGCCCGAAACCCGCCTGGCCGCCGCCTGTGGCCTGGCGGTAGACAACGGGGTGCTCGTGGATGCCGGCCTGCGCACCAGCGATACGGCGATTCTGGCCATCGGTGACTGCGCTGCGTTTCTCACGGTCGATGGCGCGCGGCTTCGGTTGGAGTCGGTGCAGAACGCGAATGATCAGGCGCGCAGCGCCGCAGCCACGCTGCTCGGGCGCGAGGAGCCTTACCGGGCGCTGCCGTGGTTCTGGTCGGAGCAGGGCCCCATGCGTCTGCAGATGGCGGGACTGTTGCCCGCCTCGTCGGAGACCGTGCGGCGCGCCGGGGCCCATGCCGGCAGCTTCACGCTGTTTCATCTGCAAGACGGCCTGCTGCGCTGTGCAGAATCCGTCAATGCACCGGTGGACCACATGATGTCGCGCAAGCTGATCGAGGCCGGTGTGCCTGTGGACCGTACCGCCCTGGTGGACCCGGCGATCCCGTTGAAGTCGCTGTTGGGCTGACGCTGGCCGCCTTGGTGAGGCAACGCCGCTCGCTCGCGGACAAAAGCGGGCAAGTTCCCGCCCATTTCTGGGGATGGCGCGGGGCGGGGTGATTAAAGAAATCGACAAAACCGACGATTCATTGGGGTGAATGTGCAGGGTCGCCCTTCGATGAGGCGCGCCTCACGCTTGTCTTTGCCCCTTTCCCCATCTGCCAGAAAGCTCCCGCATGAAACTCAACAACATCAAGGTCGGCAGCCGCCTGGCCCTTGCATTCGGGCTGGTTCTGCTCATCACCGCAACGATGGCCGGCATCGGCGTCTGGCGTCTGCAGGAACTGACCAACACCACGCGCGAACTCGCCACGGTGGACAACGAGAAGCTGCAACTGGCCGTGCGCTGGCGCCAGACCATCGATGTCAACTGGGTGCGCACCCGCGCCGCCATCCTCGATTCCGACACCAGCCGCATTCCCGCGTGGCAGGCCGACATGGACAAGACCTCGGAGGTCACACTGGCTTCGCGCAAGCGGATCATCGAGCTGATCGAGTCGGATGAAGGCAAGCAGTTGCTGGCCGGCATCGACGCCGCACGCGAGGCCTACCGCACACCACGCGCCAATCTGATGAAGGCCCGCATGGCCGGAGAAGACGTGAGCGCGGCGCTGGAGCGTGATCTGCGGCCGCTTGCCGACGCGTATCTCAACTCGATCTTCAAGCTCGAGCAGCGCCAGCAAAGCATCTATGACGCGACGTTGAAGAACGCCGAGGAAGAGGCGGCCACCGGGCGCCTCATCCTGATCGCCGGTGGCGTTCTGGCCCTGCTGCTGGGCGCGGTCGCGGCCTTCGTGCTGAGCCGGTCGATCACGGTTCCCCTGCGCAAAGCCGCCGAGAGCGCGCGCCTGATTGCCGCAGGCGATCTCACGCAGCCGATCGACACCGATGGCCGTGACGAAGCCGCCCAGTTGTTGCAGGCCCTCAAGGGCATGCAGGACAACCTGGCCCGCGTGGTCTCCAACGTGCGTGGCAACGCCGAGGGGGTGGCCACTGCCAGCGCCGAGATTTCCCAAGGCAACGACGACCTCTCCGCGCGCACCGAACAACAAGCCAGCGCCCTGGAGGAGACCGCAGCTTCCATGGAACAGTTGAGTTCCACCGTGCGCCAGAACGCCGACAACGCACAAGAGGCCAACAAGCTGGCCCTGAGCGCGTCCACCGTGGCCACGCAAGGTGGCGATGTGGTGGCTCAGGTGGTGGACACCATGAAGGGCATCAACGACAGCTCGAAGAAGATCGCCGACATCATCAGCGTGATAGACGGCATTGCCTTCCAGACCAACATCCTGGCGCTCAACGCCGCCGTGGAGGCCGCGCGCGCGGGTGAACAAGGACGCGGGTTTGCGGTGGTGGCCGGCGAGGTGCGCAACCTGGCCCAGCGCAGCGCGGGCGCGGCGAAGGAGATCAAGGAACTGATCAACGCCAGCGTGGACCGCGTGGCGCAGGGCACGGCGCTGGTCGACCGTGCCGGTGTGACCATGGCCGAAGTGGTGGGCGCGATCCAGCGCGTGACCGACATCATGGGTGAGATCAGTTCGGCCAGCGTCGAGCAGAGTTCTGGTGTGGCGCAGGTGGGCGAAGCCGTGACACAAATGGACCAGGCCACGCAGCAGAACGCAGCGCTGGTGGAGCAAAGCGCCGCCGCGGCTTCCAGCCTGAAGACGCAGGCTGCGCAGATGGTGCAGGCGGTGGCGGTGTTCAAGCTGGTCCACGCCTGAGCGATCGGGTTCGATACAAAATCCGCGCCGGTGGCAGGGTTTTGACAATATGACGTTCATCATATTGGTGGGTACAATGCCGCCATGGAAATCGCACCCAGCCGCAAGGCCCTGACCCACGAACGCATTCTCGACACCGCGGCGCGCGCGATCCGGCGCGCCGGGTTCAACGGCGTCGGCGTGGCCGACATCATGAAAGAGGCGGGCCTGACCCACGGTGGGTTCTATGCCCACTTCGCCTCGCGCGACGCGTTGCTGGTCGAGGCCCTGGAGCACGCCGGACAGCAAAGTGCCAGCCGCATCGCCAAGGGCAGCGTCACGCGCCAGGCGCGCGGGGCCAGCCCGTTCAAGGCGCTCATCGATGGCTATCTGTCGGACCGCCATTTGAGCGGCACCGAAAACGGCTGTGCGGTGGCCGCACTCGCCTCCGAGATGCCGCGCCAGTCGCCCGAGGTGCGCGCCGCTGCCGGCCAGCGCGTGCGCAGCCTGTTGGCCCTGGTCGAACGATCACTGCCCGCCGATGCCGAGCCCGGCATCGCCGCTGCCATCGCCAGCCAGATGGTGGGTGCACTGCAGCTCGCCCGCGCCCTGGGCGACAACGCCGAAGGCAAGGCTTTGCTGGCCGCCAACCGCAGCGCACTGCTGGCGCAGCACGACGTCTCTCCCCCGGCTTGAGCCATGTGCCATCTCAAAGCGTTTTTCTTCGTTCTTGAATATGACGGTCGTCATACTCAAGCCCGCCACCGCAGTCAACCTGGAATCTGAACCATGCAACTCCGCAACGCCACCGTTCTCGTCACTGGAGCCAACCGAGGCATTGGCCTGGCCTTTGCCCGCGAGGCGCTGGCGCGCGGCGCGCGCAAGGTCTACGCCGGCGCGCGCAACCCGGCCGGCGTGACATTGCCCGGCGTCGAGCCCATTGCGCTCGACGTGAACAACGCCGAGCAAGTGGCTGCGGCCGCGCGGCGCGCTGGCGATGTGACGCTCGTGATCAACAACGCCGGCATCGCCTCCCTGGGCGGCTTCCTCACGGCCGACAGCCTCGAGGCGGCGCGCAGCCAGATGGAGACCAACTTTTTCGGCCCGCTGCGCGTGAGCCAGGCTTTTGCGCCCGTGCTCGCATCGCATGGCGGTGGCGCGATCCTCAATGTGTTGTCGGTCGCGAGCTGGATCAACTCGCCGATGCTGGCCGCGTACGGCGCGAGCAAGTCCGCGGCCTGGGCGTTGACCAATGGCCTGCGCAACGAACTGCGCGCGCAGGGCACGCAGGTGCTCGGTCTGCACATGGGCTTTGTGGACACCGACCTGACGCAGGGCCTGGAGATGCCGAAGTCGACACCCGAGGACATCGTGCGCCGCGCCTTCGACGCGCTGGAGGCCGGTGCCGAAGAGGTGCTGGGCGACGAGATCACGCAGCAGGTCAAGCGCGGCCTGTCGGCCGAGCCCGGCGTCTATCTGCGGGATTCAAGAGCATGAGCGCCACGCTCGCTCAGACCCGCCTGCAGCAGATGCTGCACGCGCCGCTGCTGCCCACGCTGTTTCGCCTCGCCACGCCCAACGTGATGGGCCTGTTCGCGGCCACGATCGTGATCGGCTACGACGGCTACATCCTCGGCCTCGTGGGCGCGGATGCGCTGGCCGGCATCGCGCTGGTTTTTCCGCTGTCGATGCTGATGCTGCAGATGTCGGCCGGCGGCATTGGTGGCGCCACCACCGCGGCCGTGGCGCGCGCGCTGGGCGCGGGCCGCAGCGAAGACGCCAGCCGTCTGGCGCAGCAGGCGCTGTTCATCTCGGCGGCGCTCGCAGCGCTGTTCATGCTGGCGCTGCTGGGCTTCGGGCGCAGCATCTTCGGTGGCATGGGCGGGCGCGGCGCCGCGCTGGAGGCGGCGCTGGCGTATTCGAACGTGCTGTTCAGCGGCGCATTGATCATCTGGTTCACCAACGTGCTGGCCGCCGTGGTGCGCGGCGCGGGCAACATGGTGCTGCCCTCGGTGCTGCTGCTGGGCACGGCGCTGCTGCACCTCGCACTGGCACCGCTGCTGGTGTTCGGCTGGGGGCCCGTGCCGGGCATGGGCGTGGCGGGTGCCGCTGTCAGCACCCTGGTGGTCAACGCGCTGTCTGCCGGGGTGATGGCCGCCTGGCTGCTGCGTCGCGATGGTGCCGTGAACCTGCAGCGCTCACCGTGGCGCCTGCATCTGCCGCTGCTGCGCGACATCCTGCGCGTGGGCCTGCCGGCGTCGCTGAGCCCGGTGATCAGCAACGCCTCCATCGCCGTGGCCACGGCCTTTGTGGGCAGCTATGGCACGGCCGCGCTCGCGGGCTATGGCGTGGCGGCGCGGCTGGAGTACATCCTGGTTCCGATCGCCTTCGGCTTTGGCACCGCACTCACCGCCATGGTGGCCACCAACATGGGCGCGGGGCAGTCGGCGCGCGCGGTGCGCGTGGCCTGGGCCGGCGGTGCGGTGGTGGCGGCGATCACGGGCGCCATCGGCGTGGTCACCGCCCTGGCGCCTGCGCTGTGGATGGGCCTGTTCACCACCGACGCCGAGGTGCTCGCAGTGGGCTCCACCTACCTCAACATCGTGGGTGGCTGCTATGCCTTCTTCGGCCTGGGGCTGGCACTTTTCTTTGCGTCGCAGGGCGCGGGCCGCATGTTCTGGCCGCTGGCCGGCAGCATGGGCCGCCTGGTGATCCTGGTGGTGGGTGGCTGGCTCTGCGTGCATGTGTTCAAGACCCCGGCCAGTGGCCTCTTCGCGGTCATTGCGCTCAGCCTGGTGGTCTACGGCTCCACGCTGGCCATCGCCATTCGCCTGGGCAGCTGGACCCGATGACACTCGCCATTCACATCCACCACAGGAGACATTCATGACCACACTTGCCGACGAATTCAACCAGCGCGGCGCCGGCGCTCTGCCCGGCCACCTGGGTCTGGTGATCACGCACGTGAGCCCGCAGGAGGTGCGCTCCGAGCTGGCCGTGAAGCCGACCACCATGGCGCCCAACGGTTTCCTGCACGCGGGCAGCGTGGTCACGCTGGCCGACACCAGCTGCGGCTACGGCTGCGTGGCCAATCTGCCGAAAGAGGCCAAGGGCTTCACCACCATCGAGCTCAAGAGCAACCACCTGGGCACGGCGCTGGAAGGCACCATCGATTGCGTGGCCACGCCTGCCCACATCGGCCGCACCACGCAGGTGTGGGACGCGGTGGTCACGCACCGCGAAACGGGCAAGACCATCGCGCTGTTCCGCTGCACGCAGATGGTGCTGTACCCCAAGGGCTGACGCAGGATCGCCGGCTCAGCGCGGCAACCGGCCCGGCGGCGCGGGCACCTGCTGAAGCCGCGCGAAGACCTCGGCCGCGGCTTCGTCGGGCGCCTGAGGCGCGCGCGTCACGCGGCCCAGCGCGAAGGGTTGCAGGAACGCCCTGAACCGCGCGGCGTTGCCGGGCGCTTCGCCAAAGAAGACCAACTGCTCGCCCATGCCCACCAGCACGGAGGGAAAGGTGGTGATGTCCAGCGCCTGCACCAGCTCCGCATGGTCCTCGACGTCGATCCACAACCAGGTGACCGAGGGGTGCTCCAGCGACAGGGCCTGGAAGTCGGGCGCCAGGTCGCGGCAAACATGGCACCACTGAGCGCAGAGGCCAACGATCCAGGGTCTCTGCATGCGGGCTACTTTCCTGCCGTGTTTCGGAGCTGCTGCACGTCGAGCACGGAAACCGCCGGCGCGTCGTTGCCCCACGCACTCCTGACATAGGTCAGCAGGTCGGCGATGTCCTGGCCGTTCAGGTCGAGCACGAAGGGCGGCATGCCGAAGGGGCGTGGGTGCCCCGCCGTGCTGGGGCCGAAGCCACCGTAGAGCACCGCCTGCACCAGGTTGGCCGGCACGCCCTGCAGCACGGTGCTGTTGCCCGCCAGTGCCGGGTAGGCCCAGGCGCCATCGTTGCCGCGAATGCCTTGCCCCTGCGCGCCGTGGCATTGCGCGCACTGCTGCTCGTAAATCTTTGCGCCCTGGGTCAGCGCCTTGTCGGACCGTGCTTCGGTCGTGGCCTGCACGCGGCTGCGGGCCACCGGGAGCGCCTTGAGGTGCGCGGCCATGGCGCGCAGGTCGCTGCTCTCCCAGTGCTGCGTGCTGTGCTGGACCACCTCGGCCATGGGTCCTGTGACGATGTGCGTGCCGCTGCGCCCGGTCTGGAACAGCGCCACGATCTCGGCCACCTCGCGCTCCTGCACGCCGCCCTCGGCCGGGTCGAGCAGCGAAGGCGCGTACCAGCCCTGCGCCGACATGAGCCCGCCGGCGAGCGACAGCATGTTGCTGCTGCCGCCCAAGGCATTGCGCGGCACGTGGCAGGCACTGCAGTGCGCCAGGCCGTTCACCAGGTAGGCACCGCGTTGCAGTTCGTCCACCGGTGCCACGGTCACTGTTTCGGCGGGCCGGAAGTACAGCGCGCGCCAGGCCTTGAGCGCGGCTTGCGAGCCCAGGTACCGGCCCAGGTCGTTGCCCGGCACGGTCGCTTCCACCGGTGCCAGGCTGCGGAAGAACGCGAACAAGGCGTCGCTGTCCGAGCGCGAGACGTGGGTGGTGTTGGTGTACGGGAAGGCCGGGTTCAGCAGGCGCCCGTCGCGCGATTGCCCATGGTGCAGGGCGCGCCAGAAATCGTCGGCGTTCCAGTCTTTCAGGCCGGTGCCATCGGGCGTGAGGTTGCTGCTGTACACCGTGCCGAAGGGTGTGCCGATGCCGCGCCCGCCGGCGAACGCGGCGCCGCCCCGCTCGGTGTGGCAGGTCTGGCAGTTGCCCAGCACGGCGAGGTAGCGGCCGCGCTCGATGGTGGCGGTGTCGTCCAGGCGGGTGGTGGCGCTCAGGGCAGGGACGGCCACGGGTTGGGACGGCCACAGCAGCCAGGCGCCCGCGCAGATGAGCAAGACCAGCAGAACACCCATGGCCAGGGCGCCGCGTTGTCGGGGGAGATGCGCGCTCACTGGACTACCCGGCGCGCTCATGGCCGCACCGCCTTCACCGAGGCCGGCGCCACCGGTGGCGTGAAGCTGCCGCACTCCAGGGGTGCCGGGATCCCGGTGGATGCAACCGGCGCAGCGACCTGGGGCACCGGTTGCGCGGCCAGCCAGGCGCTCACGGCGGCCACGTCCTCCACCGGCAAGCGGCGCGCGATGGTGGCCATGCAGTCGGGCGCCTGGGCTTTGCGGGTGCCGTTGTGCCAGGCACCGAGCTGCGCGTTGATGTAGTCCGGCGCAAGGCCCAGCAGCCCGGGTGCTGCGGGCTGCACGCCGGTGAGTGCCGCGCCGTGGCAGGCGGTACAGGCGGGCACCTGCCGCGATGCATCACCGCGCAGCGCGAGCTGTTCGCCACGCTGCAACACAGCGGCGGGCGCGCGGGCGGGGAGGGCGGGCGCGTGGGGCAGGTCCAGCGATGCGAAGTGGTGCGCGATCTCCCACAGGTAGGCGTCGCTCAGCGGATCGACCATGCGCGCCATCAGCGCGTGTTGGCGCTGGCCGGTCTGGAAATGCTTGAGCTGGTTGTAGAGGTAGCCCGCCGGTTTGCCGGCGATGCGGGGGTAGTAGCCGTCGGGGCGCGCGCGGCCCTGCTGGCCGTGGCAACTGGCGCAGGCCTGCACCCGCTGGGCCAGAGTGTCTTCAAAACGGGGGGCGGGTTGTGCGGCGGCGCGCCACGGGATGCATGCGGCGAGCAACAGGGCGATCAGGGCTGGAATGGGGAGCATGTGGGTATCCTCACACAATTCATCTGATCTGCAAGACTCAGATGAATTGAAAAATGACCAGATCAGATGGTGTGATCCGATGAACAGCTTTCGCGTGCCCCGGTACCAGCAACTGGCCCACGAACTGGCCGCAGCCATCCGCGGGGGTTTGTTGCGCCCGGGCGAGCGCCTGCCCTCGGTGCGCGAGACCTGCCAGCAGCGCGGCATGAGCCCGTCCACCGTGTTCCAGGCTTATGGCCAGCTGGAAGCAGAAGGCCTCATCGAGGCGCGGGCGCGTTCCGGTTTTTATGTGCGGGCCACGCGCCGCGCCGTGCGCGCTGGCCCCCAGGTGGCCGCGCCGCGCAGCGAGGCCACGCCGGTGGCCATCAGCGAACTGGTGTTCGATCTGCTGGGGTCCACGCGCGACGCCGATGTGGTGCCGCTGGGCTCGGCGTTCCCGGCCTCGCACCTGTTCCCGTTCGACGAGCTGGCCCGCTGCGGTGCGCGCGCCATGCGCGGCCTCAGACCGACCCAGATCACCGGTGCGCTGACCGCTGGCGACGAAGGGCTGCGCCAGGCCTTGCGCCGGCGCTGCGCCTTGCAGGGCATGGCGCTGGCGGACAACGAGCTCATCATCACCAACGGCGCGATGGAAGCGCTCAACCTCTGCCTGCAGGCGGTCACCCGGCCCGGTGATGTGGTGGTGGTCGAGTCGCCCACGTTCTATGCGGCGTTGCAGGCGCTGGAGCGCTTGCACCTCAAGGCCGTGGAGGTGGCCACCGACCCGAGAGACGGTGTGGACCTGGAGGCCCTGAGCGTGCTGCTGGATCGGCATCCGGTGGCCGCTTGCTGGTTCATGCCGAGCTTTCAGAACCCGCTGGGCGCGCTGATGTCGCCGGCCCGCAAGAATGCGCTGGTCGAACTGCTCGCGCGCCACCGTGTGCCGCTGATCGAGGACGACGTGTACGGCGAGCTCTACGCGGGCTCGCTGCGCCCGCCACCGGCCAAGGCGTTCGACCAGAGCGGTGGCGTGCTGCA
Source organism: Pseudomonadota bacterium (assembly GCA_040385485.1). Classification (GTDB taxonomy): domain Bacteria; phylum Pseudomonadota; class Gammaproteobacteria; order Burkholderiales; family Burkholderiaceae_C; genus Hydrogenophaga. The sequence goes on from JAZKHJ010000008.1 coordinate 108,731, forward strand.
CTGCTCGTCGTTTTCCAAATGCCTGGCGCCGGGCTACCGGGTCGGCTGGGCCGCTGCCGGGCGGTACGCACCGCAAGTGGAGCGGCTGAAGATGACGACCTCGTTGGCCAGCGCCTTGCCGACCCAGCTGGCGCTGGCGGACTACCTGGCCCAGGGCGGTTACGACCGCCACCTCAGGCGCCTGCGCGAGTCGCTGTCGACGCAGCGCAAGCACGCGTTGCGGCTGATCGAGCGGCACTTTCCGCCGGGCACGCGCACCACGCGGCCGGAGGGCGGCTACTTCACCTGGCTCGAACTGCCGCCCTCGGTGGATGCGCTCGCGCTGCACCACCGGGCGCGCGCGCAGTCCATCAGCACGGCGCCCGGCGCGCTGTTTTCAGCCGACCGGCGCTTCACCCACCACCTGCGCCTCAATGTCGGGCACCCGGGCGACGGTCGCGTGGACGCGGCCTTGCGCACGCTGGGCGCACTGGCCACCGAGATGGCCCGCTCCGTGCGCTGAGCGAGTGACCTCAAGGCGCCTGGATCGCCATGCCTTTCGTGGCCGAGACCGGCAGGCCGAACACTTCGTCGAAGGCCCAGTTGAAGGCGAAGGTGTAGACGAGGAAGAAAACCACCAGGGCCATGTCCATCACCAGCGCCTGCCACAGGCTCACGCCCAACCACCAGGCGATCAGCGGCACCAGCATGGCGACCAGACCGATCTCGAAGCTCACCGCGTGCAGGATGCGCCGTTTCACGCTGCGCCCGGTGGTGCTCTGGCGAGCTTCCCACCGCTCAAACCAGGTGTTGAAGACGAGGTTCCAGACCACCGCCACGGCCGAGGTGGCCATGGCCAGCGTGCCGCTGTCCAGCAAGCTGTGGCCCGACATGAGCATCAGGCCCCAGCCTGCGAGTGCGATGGCCACCACTTCGTACAGGCCGATGTACACCACGCGTCTCCAGATTCCCTGCACAGCTTGTCTCCGTTGTTTCAATGGGGGCACTGTATGTCGTTTTGATTGATACTAAAAGTCAGCTTCTATCAGGAGAACTGACAGATGAAATTTGACTTCGAATCCCTCAAGGTGTTTTTGGCGGTGCTGGACCACGGCTCCTTCTCGGCCGCGGCGCGCTCGCTGGGCAAGGTGCCGTCGGCCGTGAGCATGGCGATCGCCCATCTCGAAGCCGACCTGAACCTGGTGCTGTTTGACCGCAGCGGGCGCGAGCCGCGTCCCACGCCGCAAGCCATGGCCTTGGTGCCGCAGGCGCGCACGCTGGCCGAGCAACTTCTCAAGCTGGATAACCACGCGATGTCGCTCACTCAGGGGCTGGAGCCCTGCCTGACCATCGCGGTGGCTCCGGAGCTGTTGGCAGCCACGCCCTGGAGCTCGGCCCTGGTGCAGCTGTCGGCCGAACACCCGCTGTTGGAGGTGGAGGTGCTGGCGGCGCCGCAAACCGACGCCCTGGGCATGTTGCACAGCGGGCGCGCGCACGTGGCCCTGGTGTTCGAGCGAGCCAGCCTGGATGCGCGTGAGGGCTTTCAGGAGGTCGGTCGAGAAATCCTGGTGGCCGTGGCGTCGCCCGCCCATCCGATGCTGCGCGGGAGCAAGGCCAAGCGTGGCGTGCGCGAGGACGATCTGGCCGTGGAGCGGCAGATCATCGTGGCGGGGCGGCATTCGGTGGACCTGGACGAGCGCATCGTGATGTCGCGCCATCAATGGCGCACCGACACCCCGGTGGCCGCCATGGGGCTGGTGATCGCCGGGCTGGGCTGGGCGTGGTTGCCGCAGGGCTTTGTGCGCGCGCCACTGGCGGCCGGGCAGCTGGTGGAGATTCCGCTGGAGAACTTCAGCAACGCCATGCCACTGTGGGTCGACGCGGTCTGGGCCAAAGCGCAGCCGCTCGGTGTGGCGGCACGGCGTTTCCTGGAGCTGCTGGACGGCGTGCGCCGTCAGAGCGCAGAGCAGGGCAAGCCCACCGTGATCAAGCGCCGACCAACTGCGCGCGGGTGATGCGGCGCACCCGGAAATACAGCCACAGCGCAATGCTCATGTTGAGCAGGTTGAAGGCGATGCCGTTCAGGAAGGCCGCGTGGTAGCTGCCCGTCAGGTCAAACACCCAACCCGACATCCAGCCGCCCAGCGCCATGCCCACCAGCGTGGCCATGATCACCGCCCCCACCCTCGCGCCGGCTTCTCTGGGCGGAAAATATTCGCGCACGATGATGGCGTACGACGGCACGATGCCGCCCTGGAACAAGCCGAACAGTGCGGCAATCAGGTAAAGCGAGACCAGCCCGTCGAACGGCAGGAACAGCAGCAACGCCACGCACTGCAGCGCCGAGCCCAGCAGCAGTGTGCGGATGCCGCCGATGCGGTCGCAGATCCAGCCCGAGATGAGCCGGCTGGCGATGCCGCAGAACAGCATGAGCGACAACATCTCGGCGCCGCGCGCCGCGCCAAAGCCCAGGTCGGTGCAATACGCCACGATGTGCACCTGCGGCATCGACATGGCCACGCAGCAGCCCACGCCGGCCACGCACAGCAGAGCCATCGCGTGGTTCGGGCTCAGACCAAACGGGCGGCTGGTGTCGGGCGCTGCTTCACCCGCGCTCACCGGCGCGGTCACCACCAGCGGCGGACGCTGGCGCATCAGGTTGGCCAGCAAAAAGATGCCGGTGCCGCACACCACACCCAGAATGATGTAGGTCTGGCGCCAGCCGATGGTCGCTATGCCCCACTGCACCAGCGGTGGCCACACGGTGCCCGCCACGTAGTTGCCGCTGGCCGCAATGGCCACCGCCATGCCACGCCGCTTGTTCCACCACAGCGCGGTGTCGGCCAGCAAGGGCGCAAAGGTGGACGAGCTGCCCAGCATGCCGAGCAGCAGCCCGTGCGCCAGGCCAAAGGTCCAGATGCTGCCCGCGTAGGCCGCCCACACAAAGCCGCCCGCCACCGCCACCGCGCCCACGCGCAGCACCGGCGTGATGCCGTGACGATCAGCGAGCTTGCCCGTGAACAGGCCGCCAATACCCAGACAGATCATCATCAGCGTGTAGGGCAGGGCAGCGTCGGCCCGGCCCACGCCGAACTCGGCCTGCACCGCCGGCAGCACCACCGCCACCACGTACATGCCGCTGTTGCCCAGCGTGACCAACGCCAGCGTGGTGAGCAGGCGGCGCATGGCCACGCGCGAGTCGATCAGGCTGGGGTCGGCAGGGGTGTGGGGCATGGCGCCCGATGCTACGCCGCGCGTGTGTGCGCGCTTGTCACGCGCGTTGCTGCCTTGTGTGCGTTGGGCAACGTTGGAAACCGAACAGACCCCACGCGCTGATTGGCCGATGCTGTGAGCGTGGATCCCTCAAGCGGCCTGGCGCCGCTCCACGCAACTCCGTCAACTTTGAAAGGGCTCCCCATGAAAACCAATTCCCATTCCCGCGCCATGCTGTTGGTCAGCGCCTGCCTTTTCGCTCCTCTGGCGTTTGGGCAGACCGCCCCACCCAACAAGGCCGAATACGCCGCAGCCAAGACCGCCATCAGTGCGGACTACAAGGCCGCCAAGGCCGCGTGCGACAGTCTCAAGGCCAATGCCAAGGACATCTGCATGGAAGAGGCCAAGGCCAAGGAAAACAACGCCCGCGCCGAGCTCGAGTTCAAGGCCAGCGGCAAGCCGGCCGATGGCATCAAGGTTCAGACCGTCAAGGCCGATGGCGTCTACGAGGTGGCCAAGGAGCGCTGCGATGACCTGAACGGCAACGCCAAGGACGTGTGCAACAAGGAAGCGAAAGCAGCGCACGTGGCCGCAATTGCCAGCGCCAAAGCCACGAAAGCCACGGCCGAAGCCCGCGCCGACGGCAAAGAGGAAGTCAACGAGGCCAAGTACAAGGCCGCGGCTGAAAAATGCGATGCCATGAGCGGTGACGCCAAAGACGCCTGCATCAAGGCCGCCAAAGCCGCCCACGGCCAGCGCTGACCGACACGCGGCCCGGTCTGTTTCAGTCGAACAGGTCGGGCTCGCTGCGCACCAGGTCGTTCCAGATGGTCTGGAAGTGCAACCAGCCGATGTATTCGCTGCCCACGTGCTCGCGGCTGTAGCGCGCGCGTTCGGCCGGCACCAGGCGCGGCGTGGCACCGCTGGCCATCACGGCCAGTTGCTGCTGGCAGCAGCGCTCCAGTGCGATGAACCAGAACGCTGCAGCCTCGATGCTGTGGCGGCTGGCCGTGAACAGGCCGTGGTTCTGATGGATCGCGGCCTTCACGCCCTTGAACCAGTCGGCCACCTTGAGGCCGGCCTTCACCTCCACGGCCACCTGGCCGGCTTCGTCGCCAATCACCACGTGGTCCTCGAAGAACGCGGCCGCGTCCTGCGAGATCGGTTGCAGCGGCTGGCCCAGTGAGGCGAACGCCGTGCCGTAGACGGTGTGCGCGTGGCACATGGCGATGATGTCCGGGTGTGCCTCGTGCACCGCGGCGTGCAGCACGAAGCCGGCGCGGTTCACGGCATGGCGGCCTTCCACCACCTGGCCCTGGTGGTCCACCAGGATCAGGTTGGACACCTTCACCTGCGCGAAATGCACCGCCATCGGGTTGGTCCAGTACAGGTGCGGGTGCTCGGGGTCGCGGATGGTCAGGTGGCCGGCGAAGCCGTAGTCGAAGCCCTGGCGCGCAAACGCGCGGCAGGCGCCCGCCAGGCGCTCTTTCAGGTACTGCCGCTCCTGCGCCACATTGTCGAACGTGGGGATGCCGGGGTAGATCAGGCCGGGCTGGTCGGGCTGGTAGATCGAGACCTTGGGATCGGTCAGCGGGTCGTGCCGGTATTCCTTCTGGCCCGGCTTCGAGAGCTTTTCAAGCACGGCGGACATGGTGTCTCCTCGGGTGGTGATGAGCCGCGATGGTGGCCCGGGGCTCGCGCGTTGACAAACGATGAATGCTCATGGAAACATGAGCCAGTTTCATCTGAAGGCCAAATGCATGAGGAATCTTCCACCATTGGCACGGCTGCGCACCTTCGAGGCCGCCGCGCGCCTGCAGAGTTTTGCGCTGGCCGCTCAAGAGTTGCACCTCACCGCCTCGGCCATCAGCCACCAGATCCGCGATCTGGAGCGGCACTTCGGGCGCGCGCTGTTCGAACGCCGCCACCGCCAGGTGCAAACCACACTGGAAGGCCGCCGCCTGTTCGAGAGCCTGGGCCGTCTGTTCGATGCGCTGGAGGCCACCTGCGCCGAGGTGCAGCTGCCCACGCACGACGAGGTGCTGGCGGTGCATTGCGCGCCCAGCCTGGCACTCAAGTGGCTCGGCCCGCACCTGCCCGCGTTCCTGGCGCGGCACCCCTTGATCAACATCCGCCTGACCACGGGCGCCGATCCGGTCGATCTGGCGGTGGTGCGCGACATCGATGTGGCGCTCTCATACGGTGTGGCCCGCCACAAGCCCGGGCTGGACGTGATCTCGCTCGGCGACGAGCGCATCGCGCCCCTGGTGTCACCCGGCTTGCTGCTGGCGAAAGAGCGGCCTGCCCAGGCGATCCAGCGGCTGGCCCTGATCGACTCGCAGCTCAGCCCGGTCGGCTGGGCAGAGTGGTTCGAGCTCAATGGTTTGGCGATGCCCCAGCGCCCGCGCCCCTCGTTCGACCGCGCGGCCATGGCCATTTCAGCCGCGGCCGACGGCATGGGTGTGGCGCTGGAGAGCACGCGCCTGGCCGCGCGCGAAATCGAGCGCGGTGAACTGGTGGTGCTGGGTGAGCGCAGCCTGCAGAAGATCGTGCGGCCGGTGCACTTTCTGAGCGTGCGCGCCACCGACCGGGCTCGGGCTCCGGTGGTGGCGTTCGTGCAGTGGGTGCAGGCGCAGACGGCTTAGCGCGTGCGCAGCAAGGCTCTCTGGAAAGACATCACGTGTTCCTGCACAGCTTCCACGGCGGCCGCTGCGTTGCCGTCGGTCAGCGCCTTGAGGATGGTCCGGTGCTCGTCCTGGACTTCGGTCAGGTGGTCCGGCATGGCCAGGGACAGCGCCCAGAACCGCTGTGAGCGTGCATGCAGCACCTTCAGGATCTCGGCCAGGATCTGGTTGCGCGCGGCGCTGGAGATGTGTTCATGGAACATGCGGTCGAGGTTCATCACCTCGATGGTCTGACCGCGGCTGGCGGCCTTCTCGAAGTCCCGCGCGATCGCTTCAAGTTGGTGCAGTTCGGTCTTGGTGATGCGCTCGGCGGCCAGTCGCATGCACAGGCCCTCGTTGGCCATGCGCACATCGATCAGTTGCAGCGCATCGTCGATGGACAGCGGCGACACGATCAGGCCCTTGCGCGGAATGATCTGGACCAGGCCCTCGGTGGACAGTCGGTGCAGGGCGTGGTTGATGGGGGTGCGCCCCATGTCCAGCTCGTTCATCAGGCTCGCCGTGCTGAGGTAGTCGCCCGGCTTGTAGGCCAGGGTGATCAACGCCTGCTTCAGTTGCGCATAGGCCTGCTCGTTTTGCGACAGGTCGCTCAGGTCGGGTTCCGCGGAGCTTCGGCGGGTGTCCCGGGCGCTGGCGCGCACGGTGCGACGGGGGCTGATGGCGTTGGGCATGGTACGGAAGATGCTAACCCATCCCCCAACTGAAATCGTTCTGGCATCTCGTTAACCCTCTTGTGAAATTTCACAACAATGTCAGAATGCATCCACGTTGCACACGCCGTGCACCGCGTGGGTTTCAGTCCACGCACCTCGGTTGAACGTCATCCGCGGTGCGATCTTTTGTCCCCTGTTCCTAGGAGCGTCAGTCATGAATATGCGTTTCATCCTCACGGCAGCCCTGGCTGCATTGGTCGGTACTGCGGTGCACGCCCAGCCACTGCCCAAGACCCAGCTCAAGATCGTCGGCGGTCTGAGCAACCTGGCGCCGTACAACGACTTCGAGAAGCCCTTCTGGACCACCACGGTGCCCGCCTTGTCGGGCGGCCAGGTCACGGCCGACATCAAAGGTTTCAACGAAATGGGCCTGAAGGGCCCCGAGCTGTTGCGCCTGATGTCGCAAGGCGTGGTCGAGTTCGGTACTGCCACCCTGTCGTACTTCGCCAGCGACGACCCGATCAATGAAGCGGTGGACCTGGCCGGTCTCACCACCGATGCCAAGACGCAGCGCCAGGTGGTGGCCGCCTTCGAGCCGGTCTACGAAAAGCTGTATGGCGGCGCCACCGGCGTGAAGCTGCTGGGCCTGTCGCCCTACCCGGCGCAAGTGCTGTTCTGCAACGCCGACATGAAGAGCCTGGGCGACCTCAAGGGCAAGAAAGTGCGCACCAGCAGCCGCACCCAGGCCGAGCTGATCGAAGCCCTGGGCGGCACCAGTGTCACCATGGCCTTCGGCGAGGTGGTGCCCGCCATGCAGAACAAGGTGGTCGACTGCGCCATCACCGGCTCCATGTCGGGTTACTCGGCCAAGTGGTACGAGGTGTCCACCCATCTGGTGGCGCTGCCCATCAACTGGAACCCGCAGATCCACGCGGTGAACCAGAAGGCCTGGGACCGCCTTGATCCCAAGGTCCAGACCTTCCTGCAGACCAACATCGACAAGATGCTGGACGCCATGTGGAACGGCGCCGCAGCGCAGACCCAGCTCGGCTACGACTGCAACACCGGCGCAGCGGCTTGCCCGCAGCCGGTCAAGGGCAAGATGGTGCTGGTCCAGCCGTCGGAGGCCGATCGCGCCTTGCTCAAGAAGACCATGCAGGACACCGTGTTGCCCAAGTGGGCTGCACGCTGCTCGGTCCAGTGCGTGGCCGATTTCAACGCCACCATCGGCAAAAGCCTGGGCCTGACCGCCCGCAAGTAAGCACGCAGGCCACCACCCCGGGCGTCCTCGCGGACCGCCCGGGGTCCCTGGCCGCCTGGCACCCACTGGATTCCCCATGAACCCTTCCCCACCTTTGCCCTGGCTGGGCCGCTCGCTGCGGCTGGCCGAGACCTTTTCCCGGGCCGCCGTCTGGGCGGGCGGCGCGCTCACGCTGGCCGCGGTCTTCCTCATCGCCTACGACATCCTGGTGCGCAAGTTCTTCAACATCACCGTGGGTGGTGCGGACGAAATCTCCAGCTACGTCTTCGCGATCAGCACCTCGTGGGCCCTGGCCTTCGTGGTGCTGCAGCGGGCCAACGTGCGCGTGGACGTGATCTACGAGCGCCTGCCGGTTCGCGTATCGGCCTTTCTCGACTGGCTCTCGCTGGTGGCTCTGGGCGTGTTCATGGTGTTCCTCACCTGGCACGCGTATTCGGTGGCCGAGACTTCGTTCGTGCGCAATGCCGCGGCCAACACGCCGCTGGCCACACCGCTGTGGATTCCGCAGGGCTTGTGGGTGCTGGGCATGGTGTGGATGTGTGTGGTGCTCGCGCTCATGCTGACCCGGGCCTCGGTGGCCATGGTCACGGGTGACCTGGCCACGGTGAAGGCGCTGTGTGGCGTCATCTCCGCCAAAGAGGAAGCCGAAGAAGGTGCCCTCGAAGGCGAACGCATCATCCAGGGAGAACGTTCATGATCGCCACCGCTGTTCTCATCCTGCTGGTGCTCATCGGCTTGAGCATTCCGGTGGCGGCCGCGCTCGGCGTGCTCGGCCTCATCCTCGACCCGCTGTTTTCCATGCTGCCGTTGAGCCGGGCCATGGGCGAACTGGCCTGGAGCTCCAGCAACGAGTTCCTGCTGGTGGCCATTCCCATGTTCATCATGCTGGGCGAGATCCTGCTGCGCGCTGGTTTTGCCGAGCGCATGTATGGCGCCATGGCGCTGTGGCTCTCCTGGCTGCCGGGCGGCCTGATGCACGCCAACATCGGTGCGTCCACGCTGTTCGCCGCCACCTCGGGCTCCAGCGTGGCCACTGCGGCCACCGTGGGCACCGTGTCGGTGCCGCAGATCAAGCGCTACGGCTACAACGAGCCGCTGTTCCTGGGCAGCATTGCCGCGGGCGGCACGCTGGGCATCCTGATCCCGCCCTCGATCAACCTCGTGATCTACGGCGTGCTGACCAACTCGTCGGTGCCCAAGCTGTACCTGGCGGGCATCATCCCCGGCCTCATGCTGGCTGGCCTGTTCATGCTCACGGTGATCCTGGCCTGCGTGATCAAACCGGCGTGGGGCGGCCAACCGGTTCGGGCCACCTGGGGCGAACGCTTGCGCAGCCTGCAGCACCTGCTGCCGCCACTGGGCATCTTCTTCCTGGTGGTGGGCTCCATCTACGCCGGGTTGGCCACGCCCACCGAAGCCGCCGCGCTGGGCGTGGTGGGTGCGCTGGTGCTGGCGGCGTTCTCGCGCAAGCTCACGCTGCGCATGCTGCGCGATGCGCTGGAGGGCACGATGAAGTCCACCGCCATGATCATGCTGATCGTCATTGCCGCGGGTTTCCTCAACTTCGTGATGAGCGCCACCGGCCTCACGGACACGCTCACCAAAAGCATTGGTGGTCTGGGCCTGTCGCCCGGCATGATGATTCTGGTGGTGGTGCTGTTCTACGTGGTGCTGGGCTGCTTCATGGAGACCCTGTCCATGATGATCGTGACCATCCCCATCGTGGCGCCAGTGATGATCGCGCTCGGCTTCGACCCGATCTGGCTGGGCATCCTGATCATCCTGATGGTGGAGACCGCCCTCATCACGCCGCCGGTGGGCATGAACCTCTTCGTGGTGCACAGCATCCGCAAGAGCGGTTCCATGAACGCGGTGATCGTGGGCAGCCTGCCCTTCGTCGGTGCGCTGTTCGTCATGGTCGCCTTGCTCGCCGTCTTCCCCGACATCGCCCTGTGGCTGCCGCGCGTCTTTGGTTGACGCACGCAAACCCCTCATTCACTTATTCGTTGCAGACATCACATGAAACTTTCTTTCCAGCTTGACGCAGGCAGTGCCTCGCGCACCCTCAGCACCGACGTGCACACCTTCATCGTGGCCGGTTGGGCCGGCCGCGACCGGGACGCCATCGAACACCACATCGAAGAGCTCGCACTCATCGGCGTGCCGCGCCCCAGCGCGGTGCCGCTCTACTACCGCGTGGCCGCGAACCAGCTCAGCCAGGCGCCCGGCATTCAGGCGGTGGGTCCAAACTCGTCGGGAGAGGTGGAGACCCTGGTCTTCACGGTCGACGGCGAGATGTATGTCAGCCTCACCTCCGACCACACCGACCGCAAGCTGGAGTCGCACAGCGTGGCGCTGTCCAAGCAGCTCTGCGTGAAACCCGTGGGCACCACGGCCTGGCGCTTCGCCGACGTGGCCGGGCACTGGGACGAGCTGGTGATCCGCTCCTTCATCGAAGAAAACGGCGCCGAGGTGCTCTACCAGGAAGGTGCCCTGAGCGCACTGCGCACGCCCATCGACCTGATCGCGGGCTACCTGGGTGGCGCAGCCGCGCTGCCCGAAGGAGTGGCCATGAGTTGCGGTACGGTCGGCGCCATCGGCGGCATCCGGCCGTCCACCGCCTTCAACATGGAGCTGTTCGATCCGCGCAGCGGGCGCAGCCTCAAGCACCGCTACGCTGTTGAAGTCCTGCCCGAAGTGGCCTGAACCCGGAGCTCGCCATGCACCCCATCGTCACCCTGAGTCACTGCGCCTCGGCCCTGCGCGAGGGCACCACCAGTTCAAGCGAGCTCGTGGAACAGGCGCTTGAGCGCATCGCTTCGCCCCAAGGCGAGGGCGCCCGCGCCTTCACCCGCGTCCATGCGGAAGCGGCGCGCCGGTCGGCGGTGATCTCCGATACGCTGCTGGCCGCGGGCCAGGCCCGCTCGGGCATCGAAGGCCTGCCGGTCTCCGTCAAAGACCTGTTCGACGTGGCGGGCGACACCACGCAGGCCGGTTCGGTGGCGTTGCAGGGCCACCCGGCGGCCACGGAAGACGCGGTGGCGGTGCAGCGTCTCAAGGCGGCCGGCGCTGTGATCGTGGGCCGCACGAACATGACCGAGTTCGCGTTCTCCGGTCTGGGCATCAACCCCCACTTCGGCACGCCGCTCAACCCCTGGGACCGCGCCACCGGCCGAATTCCGGGCGGCTCGTCCTCCGGCGCCGCCGTGTCGGTGTCCGACGGGATGGCGCTCGCGGGCCTGGGCTCCGACACTGGCGGTTCGTTGCGCATTCCCGCCGCGTTGTGTGGCCTGGTCGGTTTCAAGCCCACGGCCAGCCGGGTGTCTTCAAAAGGCGCGCTGCCCCTGTCCACCAGCCTGGACTCGATCGGGGCCATCGCCCCCAGCGTGGCCTGCTGTGCACAGCTCGATGCCATCCTCAGTGGAGAGGCGTGCGGGCCACTGCGCTCCGCATCGCTGAAGGGCTTGCGCCTGGCGGTGCCCAGCACGCTGGTGATGGACGGTGTGGACGCGCAGGTGGCGCACAGCTTCGAGCGCGCGCTTGCGCGCCTGTCGGCGCAAGGCGCCGTGGTGCAGGAGCTGGCCGTTCCCGCGTTCGCGCGCCTGGCCACCATCAACGCCAAGGGCGGGCTGATCGCCTCCGAGGCCTGGGCCTGGCACCGCGAGTTGCTGTCGTCCAGTGGCCCGCGCTACGACCCGCGCGTGTCCTCGCGCATCCAGCGTGGCCAGGCCATGTCGGCGGCCGACTACATCGACGTGTTGAACGCGCGCACCGCCTGGATTGCCGAGGTGCAGGCGCAGATGGCCGACCACGATGCGCTGGTGATGCCCACGGTGCCGGTGATCGCGCCCAAGCTCGCCGAGACCGCCGCCAGCGACGAGGTGTACACGCAGACCAACCTGCTGCTGTTGCGCAACCCCACGCTGATCAACTTTCTCGACGGCTGCGCCATCTCCCTGCCGTGCCACCGCCCGGGTGATGCACCGGTGGGCTTGATGCTCGCCGCGCCGCGTCTGCACGACCAGCGCCTGCTCTCGATCAGCCTGGCCGTCGAGGCTGCCCTGCAGGGCGCCTGACCCAACACGTCGTCTGCTCGCCATGACCGCACCCTCACAGCTCTTCACACCGATCCGGCTCGGCCCCCTGACCCTGCCCAACCGGATCATGATTTCCCCCATGTGCCAGTACTGCGCGGTCGACGGCAACCCCGTCGCCTGGCACTTCGGCCACCTTGGCAGTCTGGCCATGTCGGGCGCCGGCCTGTTGTGCGTTGAAGCCACCGGGGTCAGCCCCGAGGCGCGCATCACGCCCGGTTGCCTGGGCCTCTACAACGACGACAATCAGGCCCAGCTGCAACGCCTGGTCGCCGCCGTGCGCGCGATCTCGCGCATTCCGCTGGCGCTGCAGCTCTCGCACGCGGGGCGCAAGGCGTCCAGCCGCACGCCGTGGGAAGGTGGCTCGCTCATCGCGCCGGCCGACGGCGGCTGGCTGCCGCACGGACCCTCGGCCGTGGCGCAGAAGCCCGACGAGCCACCCCCGCACGCCATGACCGAGGCCGACATCCGCCACGCGATCGACTCCTTCGCGCAGGCCGCGCGCCGCGCGCGCGCGATCGGCTTCGACGCGATCGAAATCCACATGGCCCACGGCTACCTGCTGCACCAGTTCATGTCGCCGCTGGCCAACCAGCGCACCGACCGTTATGGCGGCTCGCTGGAGAACCGTATGCGGCTGGCGCTGGAGGTTTTCCAGGCGGTTCTGGCAGCGGCCGGTCCTGGGATTCCCGTGGGCGTGCGCCTGTCCGCCACCGACTGGGTCGAGGGCGGCTGGGACATCGCACAGACGGTGGAGATGTCGCGCCGCCTGGAAGCCGCCGGTTGCGCCTTCCTCGACATCTCGTCCGGTGGTCTGTCGCACCAGCAGAAGATCCCGATCGGGCCGGGCTATCAGGTGCGTTACGCGACCGAGGTCAAGGCTGCGGTGACGATTCCGGTGGTCACCGTCGGCCTCATCACCGACCCCGCGCACGCCGAGCAGATCGTGCATGACGGGCAGGCCGACATCGTGGCGCTGGCGCGCGGATTCCTGCACGACCCGCGCTGGCCTTGGCGCGCGGCCGCGCAGGTGGGCGGCACCGTGGTGCCTCCGCGGCAACTGCTGCGCTGTCTGCCCCACGGGCACGCGCCCATCTTCGGCGACGTGCGGATCGGCCAACGCTGACGGCGCGGGGCAGCGGCCACCGCTGCCCTGAAGCCGTTGCGAACGCCTGCCTCTGGTGCTGCTGCTCAAACTCTTCCTCGTCCCGGGCCTGGTTGCGCTGATCACGCTGGCCGGGCGCCGCTGGGGCCCGGCCATGGCGGGCTGGCTCTCGGGCTTTCCCGTGGTGGCCGGCCCCACCTTGCTCTTCATTGCCCTGGACCAGGGCGCGGCCTTTGCGGCGCAGTCCGCTCACGTGACCTTGATGGCGGTGCTGGGCAACGTCGCCTTCGGTGTCACCTACGCCTGGATGGCCTTGCGGTACCGGTGGTTCGTGTGTGCCGCGGCGGGCGTGCTGGCGTTCGTGCTGGTGGGCTGGGTGCTCGTGATCCTGCATCCTTCGCCCTGGGTGGCGCTGGCCATGGCGTTGATCGGCCTTCCGCTGGCCGCGCACGGTTTGCCCAAGGTGGCTTTCGTCAACCCGGGGCGCGCGGTGTCGCGTTGGGAATTGCCGGTGCGCTGCGCAGCGGCGGGCGCGCTGGTCACCACCGTCACGTTGTCGGCCGCCGAGCTCGGTCCGGTCGGCAGCGGCATGCTCACGATCTTCCCGGTCATGGGCATGGTGCTGGGCGTGTTTTCCCACATCGCCTGGGGCGGCCAGGGCGCCATCCACCTGCTTACGGGCCTGGTCAAGGGCCTGTACGCGTTTGTGGCGTTCTGCTTCGTGCTCGCGTTGGCGCTCCCCCCGCTGGGCACGGCGGCGGCGTTCGGTCTGGCGCTGGTGGTTGCGCTGGTGGTTCAGGCGCTGACCTTCAAACGAACTGCCCGAAGGTTGCTCCGAGTGCCTGAGCATTGAGCTTGCGCAGCGGCGCTCGACCTTGGCCGCGGTACGGTTGAACTGCCTTCCCGCATCTTCAGGAGACGCTGCCATGTTTTTCAAACCGCGCCACACCATCCCCCTGGTCCTCGCCTTGGCCACGCTGGGCGCTGTCCATGCCCAACCCCGCGAATCCGGCGGCATCCTCACCGACGCCGCGGGCTTCACGCTCTATGTGTTCGACAACGACCTCACGGTGCCAGGCAAGAGTGTGTGCATCAACGCCTGTGCGCTGAGCTGGGTCCACCTGGCGGCCAAAGAGGCCGACAAGCCCCAGGGCGACCACACCATCATCGTGCGCGACGACGGGCAGAAGCAGTGGGTCTACAAAGGCCGTCCGTTGTACCGCTTCGTCAACGACAAGAAGCCCGGCGACCAGCTTGCCGACGGCATGCGCGGCGCCTGGCACGTGGCCAAGCCCTGAGCCGGGCTCAGGCCACCAAGCGCAACGCTGCCGCCGCCACCGGCGGGCGCAGGGCGCCAAACAGGTTTTTCGGGTCCACCAGTTCGGGGATCAGCGACACCGTGGTGCCCATGCCCTGCGCGATGGCCAGGGCGTGCATGAAGCGCAGCGCCGAATAGTCTTCGAGTGCGAAGCCGACCGAGTCGAACACGGTGATCTGCTCTGCGCGGGTGCGGCCTGGCGCGCGGCCGGCCAGCACGTCGTGCAACTCGGTCACCGCAAAGTCGGCCAGCATCTGCTGGATGTCGCCCTCCACCCGCGTTTGCGGCGTGTACTCCACGAACACGCTGGAACGCTGCAGCACCTCGGCGTGCAGCTCGGTCTTGCCGGGGCAGTCGCCACCCACACCGTTGATGTGCATGCCGGGCTCGAGCATCTCGGGCGTGATGATGGTGGCGTTGGTCTTGTCCGCGGTGATGGTGGTCACGATGTCGGCACCGCGCACGGCCTCTGCAGTGCTGTCGCACACCACGATGGCCAGGCCGCTGCCGGCCAGGTTGGCCACCAGCTTGGCGGTGGCCTCGCGGTCCACGTCGAACACGCGCAGCGTGGTGATGCCCACCAGGTGCTGAAAGGCCAGTGCCTGGAACTCGCTTTGCGCGCCGTTGCCGATGAGGGCCATGACGCGGCTGTTGGGGCGGGCGAGTGTCTGGGCGGCCATGGCCGAGGTGGCGGCGGTGCGCAGCGCCGTGGTCAGCGTGAGTTCGGACAGCAGCAGCGGGGTGCCGGTGGCCACGTCGGCGAGCACGCCGAAGGCCATCACGGTGGACAGGCCCCGCTGGGTGTTCTTGGGGTGGCCGTTGACGTACTTGAAGCTGTAGAGCGTGTCGTCGGCGATCGGCATGAGCTCGATCACGCCGTCGGCGCTGTGGTTGGCCACGCGGGCCGATTTGTCGAAATCGGCCCAGCGCGCGAAGTCCTCAGCAATGGCGTCCCGCATGCCGCGAAGGGTCTGCGGAATGCCGTGGCGGGTGATGAGGTCGGCGGCGGCGGGGGCGCTCAGAAAGAGGGTGTTGGCGGGGTTCATGGTGTTGCTCGAAGTCATGAGCAACAGTGTCTCGCGACCGCGTGGCAATGTAAATCGGCAGAAACTTGTCATATGCAGAGAAAATGCAGCAAAACGGCAGCCATGAGTGCCAAAATGATCAACATGGACGACATTGACCAAGCCCTGATTGCCCAACTGCGCCAGAACGCGCGCGCCACCGTGGCCGAGCTCGCGCACCGTCTCAAGGTGTCGCGCGGCACGGTGACCAACCGCATCCGCAAGCTCGAAGACCAGCAGCTGATCGTGGGCTACACGGTGCGCCTGCGCCCCGAGGCCGAGCCCGAGCGCATCCGCGCCTGGATGGCGGTGCTGGTGGACGGCAACCAGACGCGCGCGGTGATCGCCAGCCTGCTGGGCGAACCCGGCGTGGCCGCGCTGCACGACACCAACGGCCGCTGGGATCTGCTGGCCGAACTCAGTGCGGGTTCCATGACCGAGCTCTCCCAGGTGCTCGAACGCATTCGCTTGGTCAAGGGCATCCAGAGCACCGAAACCAGCATCCACCTGGCGACCTACCGCTGACAGTCACTGTTGAAGCGGCGGCAGGCCCCTCGACACGCAGCGCGCCGCGGCCAGGTCCCA
Organism: Pseudomonadota bacterium; assembly: GCA_040385485.1. Classification (GTDB taxonomy): domain Bacteria; phylum Pseudomonadota; class Gammaproteobacteria; order Burkholderiales; family Burkholderiaceae_C; genus Hydrogenophaga. The sequence continues at coordinate 124,687 of JAZKHJ010000008.1, forward strand.
GCCTGCCCAGCCGCAGCTCTTGAAGAACACCGGTCTGTCGCGGCGGTGCGTGGGCGGCTCCCGCACCACGTCGGCCAGCGTGGGCAGCGCGGGCACATCGATGCCGGCCTGCAGCAGATCGCCGGCCTCGTGGTCGGCATCGCGCGTGTCCACCACCAGCAGGCCTTCGGCGCCGAGCCAGCGGCAGACCTCGGGTGCCCACTCCACCATGCGCGGTGTGAACGCACCCACCGCCGCCACGAAGGCGTCGGTGCGCGGCCGCGCGCGCAGGGCCACTGTCTGCGCCGAGGTGCAGCTCACCACCAGGGGGCAATGGCCCAGCGCGGCGTCCACATCTGTCACGGGGCGCGCAAGCATGCCGAGGCTGCGCGCATGCAGCACCAGCGCGTCGACGCTTGCCGCACTGCGTGATGCCACCCACACTTCTTGCACGCCCAGACCTGCGTGAAAGGCTTCCAGGTGCGCACGACCCTGCACGCCAGCACCCACGATCAGCAGGGGTCCGTCGGTGCGCGGCGCCAGCAGCTGTGCCCCCAGCAGCGACACCGCCGCGGTGCGCCGGGCCGTCACGGTTGGGCCATCGAGCAGGGCGGTGCGCTGGCCGGTGAGGGCGTCGAACACCACGATGTCGCCCTGGATCGCGGGCAGATCGCGCGAGGCGTTGTCAGGGATGAAGGTGATGAGCTTGGTGATGGCCACGCGCGCATCGGCGGCTGGCATCACGAACAGGCTGCCGCCGCCTGCCAGTGCCTGCACGATGCGCGGCGGCACCACCACACCGGGGTCGCGCAGCAGGGTTTCGATCTCGTCGGCCAGTGCCGAATAGGGCAAGGCGTCGGCGGTTTGTCGGGCGTTCAACAGGGGCGTCATGTCGCCCATCATCGCCCCAAGTCATTCGCGGACAAGTTCTAGGTTGCCGGCAGCATGATCGTGAAGCGGGCGCCTTCGCCCAGCCTCCCGCGCGCCATCACCGTGCCACCGTGGCGCTCGACGATGCGCCGCACATTGGCCAGACCCATGCCCTCGCCCACGAACTCGTCGGCGGTGTGCAGGCGACGAAACGGCTTGAAGAGCTGATCGGCCTGCCTGGGATCGAAGCCTGCGCCATCGTCGGCAAACACGATTTCATGGCAGCCATTGGGCAGCACCTGGGCCGTCACGCTGATGTGTGCCACGTCGCGCGCCGAGGTGTACTTGATCGCGTTGCCCAGCAGATTGACGAACGCCTGCTGCAACAAGCCCGCATGTCCGTTGATGGCCGGGAGCGGGCCGATGTTCCATTCAATGGCGCGCTGCGCGGTGGGCGATTGAACGGTGGTCAGCGCCGCGTTCAGGACATCGTCCAGTTGCAGCGGTGCCATGGTGAGTGGCTGGTTGCCCAGGCGGGCGAAGTCGAGCAGATCGCGCACCATGCGCAGCGCCAGGTCACCCGACTGCACGCCCCGGCGCACCAACTCCGCCTGCTGCGCGTCAAGCAGTTCGCCCGAGTCCTGCAAGGTCAGCTCCAGGATGCTGCGCATGTTGACCAGAGGTCCACGCAGGTCGTGCGCGAGCCGGGCGGCAAACGCGTCGAGCTCCTGGTTCACGGCCACCAGTTCCTTGACCTGTTGGGACACCTCGGCTTCGAGTCGGCGGTTGTTCACCCGCAATCGCTGCACCTCGAGTGCACGCTCCACCGCGGGCACGATGCCGCTGATGCGAAAGGGCTTCTGCACGTAGTCGATGGCGCCGTTCTTCATGGCGTCGACCACGCTGCCGATGCTGCCGTGTGCCGTCATGAGCACGATCACCATGTCGGGCGCCACCGCCTGGGCCCGGCGGGTCAGCTCGATGCCGTCCATGCCCGGCATCTGCAAGTCGGTGAGCAGGAGTTCGAAGGTGGACTGATCGAGCTTGTTCAAGGCCACCATCGGATCGGTGCAGCCCACGACCTCATAGCCCTGGTCGACCAGGATTTCGCAGAGCGCGCGTTGCTGGGGAGCTTCGTCGTCCACCACGAGCAAGCGCGGGCGTGGACGGTGTTGGGCGGAACTGCGAAGTGGCATGGTGGGGTGCCAGTTGTCGATCAGTGACAGGTCATTGCCACATGTGGGGATTTTTCACGATCGGGCATTGACGCATACCCTACCACCTACCGCGTTTGTGCGAGCATGGGGATCAGCGGCAATCGGTGATTTATTTCTGGTTATTCAACAGGGGCAACGCCTTGCGTCACAAGAAGGGAATCCGCAGCCTGCTGCTCATGTTGGTGGTCATTGCGATCCTGCCGGGTCTGGTCATGCTGTGGATCGGCTACACCAGCACCAGCAAGGAGGCGGTGCAGCGCGGGCGCCAGGAAATCCGGGCGGTGGGCGTGCTGGCCGCAGCCAACCAGGAGCAAGTCATTGAAGGGGTGCGCCAGATCCTGGCCACCGTGGCAGCCGGACCTTCGGTGCGCCGAAACGACCTGCGCCAGCTCTGCTACGAGTTCCTGCGCAATGTCTCGGCCGCCACGCCGGGCTACGGCAACATCGGCGTGGCCGACCTGCAGGGCGACATCCAGTGCCTGGCCAACGAGGGTCAGCAGCGCCTCAACGTGGCCGACCGCGTCTACTTTCGAAACACGGTTCGGGAGCGGAAGTTCTCCATGGGTGAATACCTGATCGGACGTGTTTCGGGCAAGCGCCAGCTTGGCTTCGGCATGCCGGTGTTCGACTATGGCAACGCGTTCGTTGGAGTGGCATTCACCACGGTGGATCTGTTGCCCTCCGCGCAGAAGCTGCAATCCCTGCTTCTGCCGGGTTCCATCCACGTGGACATCACCGATGCGGCAGGCACGCTGCTCGCGTCCAGCCGACCGGGCCCGGACCGCATCGGCACCACCATCGACCACGACGGTCTGCGGGCGGCCGTTGTCGCCAGGACAACGGGCAGCCTCGATCTGCGCGATGCCCGGGGTATCGACTGGTTGTACGAGTTCGTTCCGATCGATGGCCTGGGTGGTGATGGGCTGTTCGTCATTGCGGGCGGACAGCGCGACGACGTGCTCGCCTCGGCCACCCGCCAGTTGCAACTCCAGCTCGCCGTGATGGCACTGGCCGCGCTGGTGGGCTTGGTGTTGGCCTGGCAACTGGGTCTGCAACACATCGCACGCCCGGTGTCGCACCTGCTGGCGCGCATGCGTGCAGCCGCGCACAACCAACCGCTGGCCGGGCCTTTGCCGGCTGCAACGGGCCGCGAATTCGCAGAACTGGAAACCGCGCTGGACGCCATGCTGCGCGAGCTCACCAAGAACCAGGCCCAGCTGATCAAGGCGCAGCAGATTGCCCGCGTCGGCTTCTACCAGCTCGATCTCAAGACGAGGCTGTACAGCGCATCCGACACCACGTACGAACTGTTCGGGCTGGATCCGGCCATCGGCCCGGTCACGGCCGAGATGTACCAGTACATGATCCATCCCGACGACATGGATCGGGTGGTTGCGCAGCGCGACAGCCTGTTCCTGGGTGGCAAACCGCTGCGCCAGCAATACCGCATCGTGCGCACCGACAGGAGCGTGCGCTGGGTCGACAGTTTCGCTTTCCTGGAGCGTGACGAAGCCGGCGAGCCGGTGTTGTACGCGGGCGCCTTGCAAGACATCACCGAGCAGCACCGTCTGCGGCGCATGTACCAGGTGCAGAGCCAGATCAACTCGGCCATTGTCTCGGCCGACTCCCGGGACAGCCTGCTCCAGCGCGTGTGCGACATCGCTGTGGAGCAGGGTGAACTGCGCATGGCCTGGGTGGCCAGCATGGACCCCGAGAAGCGAACCATGACGGCGCTGTTGAGCGCGGGCGCTGACGATGGTTACACCGACCTGCTCAACCGCGCGGCGGTGGACGTGGACACCTACGCTTCCCCCGTGCCCACTGCGCTGCGCACCTTGCAACTGGTGGTGTCCAACGACATTGCCAACGACTCCAGCATGGGCCGCTGGGCTGCCACGGCGTTGCACCGTGGCTTCAAGGCGGTGGCGGTCGTGCCGATCACGCCGCAGGGGCAGGTGCCGTTGGCGCTCGTGTTCATGGCCGATGAGCCGATGTACTTTCTGGAGGAAGAAGGTCAACTGCTGACGGCCATTGGCGAGAGCCTGTCGGCGGCGCTCGACCAGTTGCAAAAAGCCCAGGAGCGGCACGCTCGCGAGGCCCGGCTCAAGCTGCTGGAGACCTGCGTGGCGCGGGTCAACGACATCGTGCTCATCACCGAGGCCGACCCGATCAATGATCGCGGTTCGCGCATCCTTTACGTCAACGAAGCGTTCGAGCGCCTGACCGGTTACAGCGCTGCCGAGGCGATAGGGCAGGACCCGAGCATGCTCCATGGCCCCAGGACCGATCCCGATGCGCTCGAGCGCATCCACCGCAGCAGCGAGCGCGGGGAGCCGGTTCGCGAGGAGTTGATCAAGTACCGCAAGGACGGCAGCGAGTTCTGGCTGGAGATAGACATGGTGCCGATCGCCGACGGCACAGGCCGCTTCACGCATTGGGTGGCGACCGAGCGTGACATCACCCAGCGCAAGCTGGCCGAGCAGAAGGAAGCCCGGCTGCGCGGGGGCTTTCAGTTGCTGTTCCTGGGCAATCCGCACCCGATGTGGGTGTTCGACCGTGCCACCCGCGCGTTTCTTGAAGTGAACAACGCGGCCATTGAACAGTACGGCTACAGCCGCGAGGAGTTCCTCGCAATCACCATCGACGACATCCGCCCGGACAGTGAAAAGCAACGACTGCACGGACGCGTTGCCGCGGCTTCACCCGACGGCCGTGAGCGCGTGGGTACCTGGGTGCATTTGCGCAAGAACGGCGTGCCCGTCGCGGTGGACATCACCTCCCAGAGCCTGAACTACAACGGTCGTGATGCCCAGCTGGTGGTGGCGATGGACATCACCGACCAGGTGGCGATGGAGCAACAGCGCGCGCAGGCGCTGATGGCGGTGCAGGCTTCGCAGGCCAGCCTGGCGCGCTCGCAATCGCTGGCCCGCATGGGCAGTTGGGACCGCATGGCGCAAGACCATTCGGCGGTATGGTCAGCCAACCTCTATGCCTTGACGGGCCGCGACCCTGCGCACGGCCCGCCCAGCATCGAGCAGATCCTGGAGCGAATTCATCCGGACGACCGTGCCGATTACCTGCAGACGATGACCGAATGCCTTCGGGACGGCACCTCCAGAAGCTGGACGTACCGTTGTGTCCAACCGGGTGGAGAGATTCACTGGTACGAGGAAAACATCGACGAACCCCGGCGCGATGCCAGCGGCAGGATGGTGTCGATCGGAGGCACCGTGCAGGAAGTGACCGAGCGCGTCGAGGCCGAGGCGCGGTTGCAATTGCAGCTCTCGCGCACCGAGCTGCTCAACCACATCGTTCGCGCCACCGACGAACGCCTGGACCTGGACCGCATCTTTCGCGTGGTTTGCGACAACATCGAATCGCGCTTTTCGACCGTGTTCTCGGCGGCCTTGCTCTTCGACCTGCCGAGCCAGGCCTTCACCGTCGCCCACATGAGTGCGCAGGCCACCGGGCGTGGGCAGGTGATCGGGCTGCGGGAGGGCGATGTGCTGCCCCTGGCGGACAGCGGCCTGGCGCGCTGCGCGAGCGGCGAGCTGGTGCACGAACCAGTGCTGGCGGACGCCCCGTTTGCCCTGCTCCAGCGACTGGCACACGCGGGCATGGCCTCGGCGGTGTTTGCGCCCCTGCATGCACAGGGCGAGGTGTTGGGCGTGCTGGTGGCGGCGCGTGCGCAGGGCCACGGCTTTGACAGCGGGGAATGCGAGTTCATGCGCCAACTCGCCGAGCACGTGGCGCTGGCCGCCAGCCAGGCCCGGTTGCACCGCTCCTTGCAGCAGGCCTACGACGAGCTCAGCGAGGCGCAACAGGCGGTGCTGCAGCAGGAGCGGCTGCGCGTGCTGGGGCAAATGGCCAGCGGCATCGCGCACGACATCAACAACGCCATCTCGCCGGTGGTGCTCTACACCGAATCGCTGCTGGCCAACGAAACGACGCTGAGCGAGCGCGGGCGCGCCCAGCTGCTGACTGTGCAGATCGCCATCGACGACGTGGCCGAAACCGTGGCGCGCATGCGCGATTTCTACCGACCCAGCGATGCCAGCGTTCGCAGCCGCGCGGTGGACCTCAACCAGCTTGTCAGGCAGGTGCTCGACCTCACGCGCGCGCGCTGGCGCGACATGCCGCAGCAAGCAGGTATCTCGGTCGACATCGCGCTCGACCTGGGGAACCTGTTGTCACCGGTCTTCGTCATGGAGGGCGAGATCCGCGACGCGGTGACCAACCTCGTGCTCAACGCGGTGGACGCCATGCCCGGGGGCGGCACGCTCACCTTGCGGACACGACGAGCTGTGCTGGCCGACGGTGAGGTCCGTGTGCAGCTGGAGGTGATCGACACCGGCATCGGGATGGACACCGAGACACAGCGGCGTTGCCTGGAGCCGTTCTTCACCACCAAGGGTCAGCGTGGCTCCGGGCTGGGTCTGGCCATGGTCTACGGCAGCATGCAGCGCCACGGCGCCGAGATCACCATCGAGAGCGCGCCAGGCGAGGGAACCACCATCCGCCTGGACTTTGCCGCGCACAGCGAAGTCGCGCCGATCGAGGCGACGCCGATCCACACAGCTGCCCAGCGCCGGGCGCTGAAGATCCTGCTGGTGGACGACGATCCCCTGCTGCTGCGTTCCTTGTGCGACACACTGGTCACCGAAGGGCACACGGTGGTCACGGCGGCCGGTGGCGGCGAGGGCATCGGGGCGTTCAGGGTGGCGATGTCGGCGCAGGCGTTCGACGTGGTCATCACCGACCTCGGCATGCCCGAGGTCGATGGTCGGTCCGTGGCGGCCGCCGTCAAGGCCGTATCACCGGGCACGCCGGTGGTGATGCTCACGGGCTGGGGTCGGCGCATGCAGGAAGAGGGCGAATACCCGCCCCACGTGGACCACCTGCTGAGCAAACCGCCGCGGCTGGAGGCCTTGCGCGCGGTGTTCAGGATGGTGGATTGATCTGGACGGGTTCAGGCCAGCGGCAACTGAACCTCGAACGCCGAACCTTCGCCCGGTTGCGATCGCACGGAGATCGTGCCGCCGTGGGCCTCGGCGATCTGGCGGCTGATCGCCAGCCCCAACCCCGAGCCTTCGAATTCGCGTCGAAGGTTCAGACGGGAAAACGGTTGGAACAGCTTGTCCATGCCCACGGGCGAGATGCCGATGCCGTTGTCCTTCACGGCGACCGTGGTCATGCCGGCCTGTGACACGGCCGTGATCTCGATGCGGGGCGCGCGGTCTGGCGGCATGAACTTCAGTGCGTTGGTCACCAGGTTCTGGAACAGCTGGGAGAGCAGGCTCGCGTGACCCGAGACCACCGGCAGCTCGCCGATGTGCAACTGCGCACCGGTGGCGTCCAGCTGCGCGGCCAGGGCATCGCACACCTCTGCCATGAGTGGCGCCAGCGCCACCGGCGTGCGCGGCTCGGTCTCGCCATGTTGCAGGCGCGCATAGCGCACCACATCGTCGAGCAGCGTGCGCATGCGCTCGCCCGCGTTGCGCACCAGCTTGAGGTAGTGGCGGGTGTCCGGGGGCAGGTCGGTGGCGTGGTCTTCTTCCACCAGCCCGACGAATTGCACCACCGTGTTCAGCGGCTCGCGCAAGTCGTGGGACGAGATGCGCACGAACTGCAGCAGGCCTTCGTTGGCGAGCTGCAGCTCCTCGGCAGTCTTCTGCAACTGGGCATGGCTCTCGCGCAACTCAAGCAGGGCCTCGGCCAGGTTGAGACGGTCGGTGGCGGCCACTTTTTTGAGTGCATCGTTGGCCTGCTTGAGCCGCAGCTGGGTGCGCACCCGCGCCTGCACGATGGCCGGGCGGATCGGTTTGGCAATGAAATCGGCTGCGCCCTTCTCCAGCCCGGTCTGCTCGAAGCTGGCCTCGGCGTGGCTGGTCACGAAGATCACCGGGATGTCGGCCAGCAGCGGGTCGCCCTTGATGGCTTCCAGCACCTCGAAGCCGGACATGCCGGGCATCTGGGCATCAAGCAGCACCAGGTCGGGTGGCGACTCGGTCATCAGCCGCAGCGCGTCCAGACCCTGGGTGGCAAAGCGCAGACGCCCCAGCGGGCGGATCACCCGAGCCAGGGCCTGCACCATCCCCGGATCGTCGTCGACGATCAGGATGTCGGGCAGCAGCGGCGGCGCGGCGGTGGTCTCAAACCCGGTGGGGGGGCGGGTCATGGTGGAAGTTCCTTGGTCAAGGCTGCACTGGCGCTCGCGAAATCGAGCTCGTCGAGCCAGTGTCCCACGCGTTCCACCATGGCCGCGCCCAGGCGAACCCTCAGCCCGCTGGCGTGCAGCTTCCACCAGGCCAGGGCGTCGAGGTCCTGGCGCTGCAGCAGCTCCAGGAAATGCGGGACATCGGCCTCGCCAGCTTCTGAGGGCACCGTGGGTGGGTGGCTCGGTGCGGCGCTGCGAGCGGCCTTCAAGACCGGTTCGCTGTGGCGGCGCAGCGCCTCCAGCGCGTTCTGCAGCGCGCGCCAACGTGCGTCGAGCTGCGCAGGGGGCCGGTTGTCGACCAGACCGCTCTCCAGTGCCTGCGCAAGCTGCATCAGTTCGGTGGCGCCCAGCGTGCCGGCGCTGCCGCGCAGCTTGTGCAGCCGCGCGGCGAGTGTCTGGCGCTCGGTGCCGGCCTCGGGCAGGGCGATGGAGCGTACCGCGAGGTCGCCGAACTCGTCCTGCAGACGCTGAAGCGACTTCAGCCACAGCTCCAGGTCGCCCCCCAGCCGGTGTTGGGCCAGCGCGCTGTCCAGGCCGGGGATCTGCGGCCAGGCGTCGGTCGGTGGTGCGAACGCCTTGGGCAGGCCCGGTGGATCGGGTGCGTGGACTGCGTTTGCGCTCGCCTGGTTGACGCACTCGCGCACCATGCGCACCAGCCGCTCGGGGTCCAGCGGTTTGGTGAGGAAACCGTTCATGCCGGCCTCCATGGCGTGCAGGCGTTCTTCGGCGAGCGCGCCTGCCGTGAGCGCAATCACGGGCAGATTCATCAGGCCGAGCTCGCTGCGCACGCGTCGTGTGGCCTCCAGGCCGTCCATCTCGGGCATCTGCAGATCCATCAGCACCGCGTCGAAGGCCTGGGGTGTGGCGCGTATGGCCTCCAGGGCCTCGCGCCCGGTGCGCGCCAGGCACACGCGGGCCCCTTCGCGCCCGAGCAGGCCCGAGGCCACCTCCAGGTTGATCTCGCTGTCGTCCACCAGCAGCAGGTTGAGGTGGCGCAGCGCCTGACCTGGCGCCTCCAGGCGCACCCCGTTGTCGCGCGCGGCGGCGCCCAGGGCCTGCAGCGTGGTGGCCGAGGGGCGCTGCAACACCAGCTCGAACCAGAACTCGCTGCCCTGCCCGGGTTCGCTGCGCAGTCCCACCTCGCCGCCCATCATCTCGGTGAGCTTGCGCACGATCGACAGGCCCAGACCGGTGCCGCTGAAGCGGCGGGTGGAGGAGGTGTCGGCCTGGGTGAACGGCGTGAACAGCCGGGACTGCGTGTCGGCATCGATGCCGGTGCCGGTGTCGCGCACCGTGCTGCGCAGGCGCACCTGGGCATCGTCCATCGCCACGGTTTCCAGCGTCACCCACACGTTGCCCGCCTGCGTGAATTTCAGCGCGTTGCCGATCAGGTTGATGAAGATCTGCCGCACGCGCAGGGCGTCGCCCAGCAGCACGCGCGGCACGTCGTGCGCCACCGTGATCAGGTAACGAATGCCGGCGGCCTCGGCCTGGGGGCGGAACAGCGCGTCCATCTCGCCCAGCATGTCCTGCGGGCTGAAGGGCTGCTGGTCCAGATCGAAACCCCCGGCCTCGATCTTGGCCAGGTCGAGCACGTCGTTGACCAGGCCCAGCAGCGAGCGGCTGGCCACCCGCGACTTTGACAGCAGCTGTGTCTGGTAGGTGGTCAGTGGTGTGTCGCCCAGCAGGTGGGTCATGCCGATCATGGCGTTGAGCGGCGTGCGGATTTCGTGGCTCATGTTGGCCAGGAACTCGCCCTTGATGCGCGAGGCTTCCTGCGCCTGTTCCTTGGCCTGCACGAGGTCGGTGATGTCGATGCGGAAACCCACGGTGTGGCCATCGGGCATGCGGCGCTCGACCAGGCGCAGCGTGCGGCCGTTGGTGAGCAACTGCAGCATCTCGGTGTTGCCGGAGCGGTGGGCCGCCATGCGTTCGGCCACCCAGGCTTCCTGGCTTGCGCCCACGTCCTTGTGGTCACCGAGTGCAGCGCTTGCGCGCAGGACATCCTCGAACCGCACACCTGGCACGATGAGATGGGCCAGTTCGGGAGAAATCTGGCGGTACTTCTCGTTGCAGAAGACCAGCCGGTCTTCGGGATCAAACAACACAAAGGCTTCGTCCACCGCGTCGATCGCGCCCCGCAGCAAGGCCTCGCTGCGGACCGTGTTCTCCTGCGCCTGCTTGCTGGCGGAGATGTCCTGGTGTGTGCCGTACATCCACTCGGGCTTTCCATCGGCGGTCCAGCTGCGCACCTGGCCACGATCGAGCACCCAGACCCAGTGACCGTCCCGGTGGCGCGCGCGCACCTCACATTCGTACATGTCGAACGCGCCGCAAAAATGTCCTTGCAGCATCCCGTCAGTCAGTGCCTCATCGCCTGGGTGAAGCCGCTCCAGCCAACGGTCCACGGAGAGCGGCGAGAGCTCGTCGATGCGGTAGCCGATGATGCTGGCCCAGCGCTCGTTGACACGCAGCTCTCCGGTCTGCACGTTCCATTCCCAGGTGCCGGCGTCGGTGCCACGAAGGATGTTGTCGAGCCGCTCGTGCTCCTCGGCCAGGGCGGCGGTGCGCTCCTTCACCTGCCTCTCCAGACTCTCCTTGAGCTCCACCACCTTGCGCTGGGCCGCGCGCTCGGCCGTGATGTCGCGCACGATGACCGAGGCGCCCATCGGCGAGCCCGTCTCGTCGTCCATTCGGGAGAGGGTCATGGCCACCAGCACAGCCTCCCCGGTGCGCGTCTGGCGCCACAGTTCCATCGGGGGAGCATCGCCCGGGTTGGGCAAGGTACCGATCGCCCGCACCGCGTCGCTGGGTTGACCCGTTGGCATGGTGAGCGCGTCCAGCCCTTGCCCGAGGGCTTCCTTCGCCGTGTAGCCGAAGAGCCGCTGCGCGCCGCGGTTCCACGATGCCACGCGGCCCTTGGTGTCCAGGCCAACGATGGCATCGGGGGACTGGTCGACGATGGCGGCGAGCTGCAGGCGATCCTCGCGCGCCTGAAACCTGCGCTGCACGCCCACCCAGTACAGGTAGAGCATGAAGGCCCCCACGAGGCCTGCGGCCACCATGGGAAGAGCGTCCCCACGCGCGCTGACCAGTGCCGCCACTTTCAGATCGCTCTCCAGCCGGGTGGCCGTGTAGCGCAGGACGCCGATGGACGAATCGGGGTTGCCGACCACGCTGGCTTGCGCGGCCATCACCAGGCCCTGAGGACCGGTCCACCATGTGACGCGCTCCCCGGTGGACGCATCGGGGGGCACTGCCGGCTGGAAACTGTCGCTCCACAGGTGGCGTTGGCCCAGGTTGAAGCCAAAGGTCATCGATGGATCGGGGTGGGCCACAAAATCCCCTTGCGCATTGGTCGCGTAGACCTCCGGCCTGGGGCCACCGCCGGCCGGCAGCACACCCAGTCGCCCCGTCAGATCCACGTTGATCACGATCGCGCCAAACACCTTGCCCTGGGGGTCGTACACAGGTGTGGCGTACCGGATCGTGGGGCGGTGCGGCACATCGATCTGATCGTTTTCCTGGTTCAGGTTGACATCGGACACAAAGACATTGCCATCGCCCAGTCGCAAGGCTTCGCGCATGTACTCCGTGTTGCCTTTGCGTTGCAGGCGCTCGGGCGGCACCGCCACCACGCGACCGTCCTGGCGCTCCGCGCGCACCACCTCCATTCCACCGTTGGCCACTCCGATGAAACGCGCCTGAAACGCTTCGGGCGTGGCGGCCAGGTAGGCGGTGAAGATCTGCTCCATGCGACGCCGCCACAGCGCCGAGGTCGACGCCTCCTGCGCATCCAGACCACCTTGTTGCAATGCCCGAACCAGGCCCTTGGCCGGTGGCGTGTTGGCCAGAAACAGCACGCTGCGCCGCCGCTCGGCGTACTTGCTTTCGGCGGTGCGCGCCAGCGAATCCACGGCACCCAGCAGCGCCAGTTCAGCTTGCTGGTGCTGTGCCTTGAGCTGCTGAAAGTAGTCGTTGGTGACCAGCAGCGCCAGCACCACGGCAAAACCCAGCCCGGCGCGCTGGGCGAGCCGGCTGCGCAGGAATGCTGCCAGGTGCACGGGCTGGCCGCGAAACTGTCGCATCGCCGTCGATGGTGGGGTGTGCTCGCGCGCGCGCCACCGGTGCTCCAGCAGCAAGGCCAGGCCCACGGCCAGCAGGCTGCTCAAGGCCAGCCCCGCCATCAGGGTTGATGCGGGTGAGCCGGTGCGGGTCGACGTGATCAGAACGGGCAGCGGTGCAACGCGCATCACCCACCGGCGGCCCTGGACATCCAGCGGGCGAATGATCTCCACGGTGGAGCGGAACGCCTCTTGCGATTCAAAAAAGGCCACCTGCTCGGCACCGTCGGTCAGGGTGATCGCCACCGTGCGCAACTCGGGCGCCAGGTCGGCCAGCACCTCGTCGACCACCAGGGGCGCGTAAGTCCAGCCCAGCGTGGCGGTCTCGCGGTCCGCCGGCGCCGGGTTGGGCAGGAGGTCACGGTACACCGGCAGCAGCATCAGAAACCCACGTCGTGCCAGCCCACTGGCCTGCACCAGGGTGGTTGGTGCGGTCAGGCGGGCCTGGGCCTCGCGCGCTGCCGACAGCGCAGCCGCGCGGCGATTGGGTTCGGAGGCGATGTCCAGACCGGTGGCGCCCTGGTTGGCATCCTCCGGGTAGATGTACTGGATGACGAAGCGGTCGTGTGTGTGCGGGGCCAGCTCGCGAATGCTGAAGTCGGCCGGGCCCTCGCTGCGGGCGCGGGCCACGAAGGCGGTCTCGTTGGCCCGTGGTACCCGCCGGATGAAACCGAAGCCGCGCGCGCCGGGAAACTCTCGGGTCTCGCGGCTGTTCACATAGGCCTTGAATTGTTCGCGCGTGACCTTGTCTCCACCGCTGGCGGCCACCGCTCCGCGAGCACCTCGCAAGCCGTACTCGTACTGCTTGAAACGCTCCTGGATCGCTGTGCTCAGCGCATCGGCGGCACCGCTGGTGTGCTCCACCAACCGCCGGTGGTTGTCTCGCTGCACCTGCCCGGCGGCCAGGGCGCTGAGCAGCACACCCGCGCACCACAGTGCCAGCGCCCATTGGCGGCTGGTCTGACCGGGTGTCATGGTGTGCGGACCAAATGGATCAGGCTGGCGGCGGCCGTCTTGTCCAACGGCTTGTTCATGAATCCCCGGACGCAGCCGTGACGCGCGGCGCGGGCGCGGTCCGCCGGGTCGGACGAGGACGAGAGCATCACCACCACGGTGTGGCCGCGCTGCTTTGCAGGCAAGGCTTCAAAGGCCTGCAGGAAGCTGAAACCGTCCATGACGGGCATGTTGATGTCCAGCAGGATGAGGTCGATGCCGTGCGCGGGATCGGTGGCCAGCAGGCTGAGCGCCTCTTGCGCCCGCTCGAAAGCGCGAACCTCATAGTCGACCCCGCAGCGCTGCAAGGCGATGCGGGTGAACAGCAGGTCGTTCTCGTTGTCGTCAACCATCAACACGCGGCAGCTCATCAGGGCTCCAGAAAGCACTTTTTTTGTTCAACCCTGATATTTGCTGTGCCCGGGGCACGCAGCGCCATGTTCGTCGCGGGTGCTTAATTACGGCTGACACAACCGTGAGCATGCCAACGGCAACGGTTCACATTTGACCCCAACGTGCAGGGCAACAACGGGGGTCTGCCGAGATATCGGCGTGAACCGTGCGTTTCTTGACCCCGTTGGGCGGGCGGGACGCTCAGATGGCCGCGCTGGACAACGCCTGCGTGGCGCGCAGCGCCTCGGCTTCGGTGCGGTAGAGGTGCAGGCGCGGACCGGCTTCGAGGTAGCCGGCCCGCTTGAGAACCTCTTCCACCGGCAGCTTGATGCCCACCAGGTGCAGCTCGATGCGCAGGTCGTCCAGATGCTCGCGCAAGCGGCCGAATGCCTCGGCGCCGGTGGCGTCGATCCAGTTGATCGGGTGTGCGATCCACATCACATGGCGGGTGTCGGGATGGGCGGCGATGTGCTCGGACACCGCGCGCTCGAAACCGTTGGCGGTGGCGAAATCGAGCGCGGCGTCCATGCGCAGCGCGTAGAGGTTGGGCGCCAGCGGTGGCAGCAGCCACAGGTGGCGGTCGCGCAGGCTGCCGTCCGGGTGCAGGCCGACCTCGATGATGCGCGGGTGCAGCCGCAGGTAGAGGAAGTGGGAGAGTGCCATCAGCACACCTGCGAGAACCCCCCAGTACAGGCGCGGCGCGGCCAGCAGGGTCACGGCGAAGGTGACGCCCGCGATGCCGGCCTCCACCCGGGACACCGTCCACAGTTGCACGAAGGCGCGTGGCTTGATGAGGCCCAGGATGGCCACCAGCACGATGGCCGCCAGCACCGCCATCGGCACGTGGTGAAGCAGCGGAGTGAGCACCAGCAGCGCCACCACGACAACCACCACCGAGAACACGGTGGCCCAGCCGGTCTTGGCCCCCGCGTACAGGTTGAGCGCGGAGCGTGAGAACGACGAACTGGTGGGAAACGCGCCACAGAACCCCGAGGCCAGCTTGGCCAGACCCTGGCCGATCAGGTCCTGATCCTGATCCCAGCGCTGGCCGCGTTGTCCGCTGTCGACCTTGGCGCTGGACGCCGTCTCCAGAAAACTCACCAGCGTGATCACCAGCGTGGGCAGCACCAGCTGGCCGAGCACGCTCCAGCCCGGCCAGGTGGGCAGGTAAGGCATGGGCAGGCCCTGCGGCAGCGTGCCGATCACCGCGCCACCCGCGGCCTCAAAGCCCACCCCGTAACTGATGGCGGCGCTGGCCACCACCACCGCCAGCACGGTGGGAAAGCCCGGGCGCCAGCGCCGCGCCAGCATGAGCGCGGCAAGGCTGCCCAGTCCGAAGGCCAGCGAGGGCAGGTGAACCTGCGCCGCCGCCGCCAGGCTGTCCCAACTGCCCAGCCCGAGCAGCGCCGGCAACTGCGAGGCAATGATGAGCACCGCCGCGCCCTGGGTGAACGCCATCAGAACGGGTGAGTTCACCAGGTTGAGCAACCAGCCAAAGCGCGCAAAACCCAACACGATCTGCAGCAGGCCGCTGAGCAGTGCCAGCCACACGGCCAGCGCGATCCACTGCGCGCTGCCAGGCTCGGCCAGGCCGCTGAGCGAGGCGCTGATGAGCAGGCAGGTGAGCGCGGTGGGCCCCACCGACAGGCGCACCGAGGCGCTGAACAGCACCGCGATGAGCGCGGGCAGCAGCGAGGCGTAGATGCCGGTGATCAGCGGCATGCCGGCCAGCGCGGCGTAGGCCACGCCTTGCGGCACCACCATCAGTCCCACGGTGAGTCCGGCCATGGCTTCGCCGCGCAGCAAGCTCGCGTCGGGACGCGGCCAGGACAGGAAAGGCAGCAGGCGTTTCAAACGGGACATGCACCGATCCTACTTGCGCGCCGGATCAGCGCTGCGGCATGTCCTTCGCGGAGTAGCCCAGGCTCACCGTGGCGTCCACCGGGATCGGGGGCACGCTTTCGTTCCATGCCAGCCACTGCGCGCGCATGCGCGCCAGCCGATCGGGCTCGCGCTGGGCGAGGTTGGCGCGTTCGCGTTCGTCCTTGGCGATGTTGAACAGGTACTCGTGGCCGTCCACCTGCAGGTACTTCCAGTCCCCCTCCCGCAGCGCACGCTGGCCGCGGTGGTTCATGCGCCAGTAGAGCGGTCGTTCAAATCGCTGAGCGGGGTCGCGCAGCACCCCCAGCAGGCTCACGCCGTCGAGCGGCCAGTCCGGGTCGGCCTGACCACCACCGGCGTCCAGCAGCGTGGCCGACCAGTCCATGGTCATGCAGTGCTGGGTGCTCACGGTGCCGGCGGGAATGGCGGCGGGCCAGTGCGCGATCCAGGGCACGCGGATGCCGCCTTCGGTGAGGTCCATCTTGCCGCCCACCAGCGGCCAGCTGTCGGAGAAACGCTCGCCGCCGTTGTCGCTGGTGAAGACGACCAGCGTGTTCTCTTCCAGCCCGTGCTCGCGCAGCGCGGCCATCAGCTTGCCGATGCCTTCGTCCATGTGGTGGATCATGCGGCGGTAGGTCTGCACATCGCCGCCGTGCAGGTGGAACAGGTTCTTCGCCACGTCGGGCGCCACGTGCCCGTCGTCGCGCGTTTCCCAGGGCCAGTGCGGCGCGGTGTAGTGCAGGCTGAGCAGGAAGGGCTTGCCCGCTTTTGCGTCGGCCGCGCGCTGGTGCACGTGGTCCACCGCGCGCTGCGAGAGCACGTCCGTGAGGTAGCCCACCTCGTGGTGTTCGTGTTCGTCGATGTAGAGGTCGTGCTCGCCGCTGGACGAGCAGTGGGTGAAGTAGTCCACGCCGCCGGCCATGATGCCGAAGAACGCGTCGTAGCCCGAGCGCAGCGGCCCGAACGAAGGCGGGTAGCCCAGGTGCCACTTGCCGATGAGGGCCGTGTGGTAGCCGGCCTTCTTCAGCAGCGAGGGCAGGGTCGGCACCTCGGGCGGCAGGCCCAGCGTGGCGCTGCCCTTGCTGCGGCTGTTGATCGGCTCTTCCATCGCGCCGCGCAACCGGTACTGGTAGCGCATGGTGATGAGCGCGAAGCGCGTGGGCGAGCACACCGGCGAGTTGGCATAGCCCTGCGTGAACTTCACGCCGCCCTGGGCAAGGCGGTCGATGTTCGGCGAGACGGCGCCGAAGTCGGCCTTGCGCCCGCCGTAGCAGCCCAGGTCGGCGTAGCCGAGGTCGTCGCAGACGATGTAGATGATGTTGGGGCGCTGCGTCATGACCGACTCACTCCACCTTCATGCCGGTGGCTTTCACGATCGGGCCGTAGCGGTTGTAGAGCGCGTCGATGCGCTGGCCGGCCTGCGCACCGGTGAGGCCCTCGTAGAACAGGTCGAGGGTGGCCATGCGGTTCTGCAGGTCGGGGCGTTTGAGCGCGTCGATGATGTGTTTCTGCAGCGTCTGCACCACCGCGTCGGGCGTGGCGGCGGGCGCCATCACCAGGTAGAGCACTTCCTGCTCCAGCGCCTTGAGGCCGGCTTCGCTCACCGTCGGCAGCTCGGGCGCCAGGCGCGAGCGCTGGCGGCTGGTGACCGCCAGCGCGGTGATCTTGCCGGCCTGCACGTGCGGCAGCATGCCGGGCGTGGCGAGCACGCCGCCGTCGACCTCGCCCGAGAGCACGGCGGTCACGGCCGGCGTGTTGCCGCGGTAGGGCACGTGGGTGATCCTGGCCTGCGTGGCATCCTTGATCACTTCCACCGCGAGGTGGCCCGGGCTGCCGCTGCCGGCCGAGCTGAAGTTCAGGCCCTTGGTCCTGGCGGTCTGGATCATGCCCGCGAGGTCCTTGATACCGGTGGCCGGGTTCACGCCCACCAGCAGACCGGACGAGGCCATCACCACCACCGGTTTGAAGTCGCCGCGCTTGAACGGCATCGTCGGGTAGAGGTGCGGGTTGACGGTGAAGACGGTGTCGATGCCGAACAGCACGGTGTAGCCATCGGCCGCGCTCTTGGCAACGTCGGCCGCGCCGATGTTGCCGGCCGCGCCGGCCTTGTTCTCGACCACGAAGGGCTGTTTGAGCGTGTCCTGCAGCACCGCCGCCACGGAGCGGGCCAGCAGATCGGACGGGCCGCCAGCGGGGAAGTTGTTGACGAAGCGCACCGGCTTGTTCGGGTAGCTGTCCTGGCCGAAGGCGGTGGTGGTGCCCAGTGCAAGGCCGGCGGCCAGCGTGAGGGATGCGAATGTGCTCAGACGGCGGCGCGAGATGCAGAGGGTGTTCATCGGTGGTATTTCCTTCGGAGGTCGATCAGTCGAGTTGCACGCCGGTGGCCTTGATCGGGGCTTCCCAGCGTTTCAGGTCGGATTTCTGTTCGGCGGCCAGTTCGCCCGGCGTGGAGCCCACCGGGTCGTAGCCCAGGCCGCGCATCTTCTCGCGCATCTCGGGCCGCTGCATGGCACTGGCCACCGCGGTGTTGAGGCGCGCGAGCACGCCGGGGCTGAGCCCGGCCGGGCCGTACATGGCAAACCAGGCGGTGGCGTCCATGTCGATGCCCGCTTCTTTCAGGGTGGGCACCTCGGGCACCTGCGGATCGCGCTGGCTGCCCGTGACGGCAATGATGCGCACCTTGCCCGAGCGGTGCAGTTCGGCGGTCTCGGACACCACGTCGAACTTGTAGTCGATGTGGCCGCCCAGCAGCGCGGTGTTGGCCGGACCACCGCCCTGGAACGGAACATGGTTGAGCGAAGCGCCTGCTTTCTGTTCGAACAGCACGCCCATGAAGTGCGGCAGCGTGCCCAGGCCCGGCGTGCCGTAGGTGGCCTTGCCGGGTTGCGCCTTGGCCTGCGCGATCATGTCCTTCACGTTCTTCGCCGTGCTGGCCGGCCCCGCCACCACGCCGAACTGAAAGCGCGCCAGCAGGGAAACCGGCGTGAAGTCGGTCACCGCGTCGTAGTCCAGCTTTTTGTAGACATGGGGGAACAGCACCATGGGGCCGCTGGGCAGCACGATCACGGTCTGCCCGTCGGGTGCTGAGCGCTTGACCTGTTGCAGCGCGATGCGGCCGCCCGCGCCCGGGCGGTTCTCCACCACGACGGGGCTGAAGTCGTTGCGCAGTGCCTCGCCGAGCAGCCGCGCCAGGGTGTCGGCCGAGCCGCCCGGCGGAAAGCCCACCACGATCTTCAGTGGCGGCTTGTCCTGCGTGAAGCCACTCAAGGGATTGACCAGAGCCGCAAGGGCCAGGCAGGTGCCCGCCATCCACCGTGTTTGCATGTTGTGTCTCCTGGGTTGTCGGGTGATTCCCGGTGCAGCCCACCATGCTATGCACGCACAATCAATTGCAGAAATCAATCATTGCGGGTGTTTTCCCTACATGCCGGACACAAGCTCTCACGACCGACTGATCGAGCCGCAGCACCAGGCCGACCTGCTGCTGTACCGGCTTTACCGCATCCACATCACGGCGGGTCGCCTGGTGGTGCACATGTGCGAATCGGAGTTCGGCATCACGCGGCGCGAGTGGCGCATCCTGTCGTTCCTGGCCGAGCGTGAGGGAGCCATGTCGTCGCAACTGGCCGAACACGCCATGCTCGACCGCGCGCGCACCTCGCGCACGCTGACCACGCTGGCGTCAAAAAAGCTGGTCGTGCGCCAGCCCAAGCCGTCGGACCGGCGCGAGGTGCATGTGTTCCTCACCGAAGAAGGTCGGCGGCTGTATGGCGCGATCTTTCCGCGCGTGGCGGCGATCAACCGCGAACTGGCCTCGGGGCTGGGGCCCGCTGAGCGCCAGCAACTCGACGCCATGGTGGACATGCTGCAGGCGCAGGCCAGCCGCATGGTGGCGGCCGCGCCCGAGGCGCCGCTGCCGCAGGACGGCGGGGAGTGAGGAGGGTCAGGCGAGCTTGAAGGTCGAGACCGTCTGCACCAGCTCGTTGGCCTGGCTCTTGAGGCCGCTGGCGGCCGAGGCGATCTGCTCGACCATGGCGGCGTTCTGCTGCGTGCTCTGGTCCATCTGGGTGACGGCCTCGCCAACCTGGGCCACCGCGCTGCTCTGTTCGGTGCTGGCCGAGCTGATCTCGCCCACGATGTCGGTGACGCGGCGGATGCTCTGCACCACCTCGTTCATGGTGTTGCGCGCCTGGTCCACCAGGGCCGAGCCCTGATCGACGCGGTCCACGCTGTCGGAGATCAGGCCCTTGATTTCCTTGGCGGCTTCGGCGCTGCGCCCGGCCAGCAGGCGCACTTCGCCCGCCACCACGGCAAAGCCGCGCCCCTGCTCGCCCGCGCGCGCCGCTTCCACGGCGGCGTTGAGCGCGAGGATGTTGGTCTGGAACGCGATGCTGTCGATCACCGAAATGATGTCCGCGATCTTCTTGCTGGAATCGTTGATGGCGCGCATCTTGTCGACCATCTGCCCAACCACTTCCCCGCCCTGCACGGCGACCGACGAGGCGCTTTGCGCCAGCGAATTGGCCTGGCGCGCGTTGTCGGCGTTCTGGCGCACCGTGCTGCCCAGTTCTTCCATGCTGGCGGCGGTCTGCTCCAGCGCGCTGGCCTGACTCTCGGTGCGCGCGCTCAGGTCGTGGTTGCCCTGTGCGATCTCGTTGCTGGCCAGCGCCACCGATTCGCTGCCCTGGCGAACGCGGCCCACGATGCCGGCCATGTTGTCGCGCATCGCGCGCAGGCCGTGCAGCAGGCTGTGCGTGTCGCCGGGCTTCAGATCGATGTCCACGCTCAGGTCGCCCTGTGCGATGCGGTCGGTGATGGCGGAGGCGTGACTCGGCTCGCCACCGAGCTGCCTGAGGATGCTGCGCGCGATCACCAGACCCGCCACCAACAGGAGGACAGCCAGCGCGAGCGAGCTCAAACCCATCATCAGGGCTCGATCCCAGATGGTGGCGGTCACGTTGTCCACATAAACCCCCGAACCGATCACCCAGCCCCAGGGCGCAAAGCCCTTCACATAGGACACCTTCTGCACCGGTGCTTCACTGCCGGGCTTGGGCCACATGTAGGACACATAGCCCGCACCCGATTTTTTGACGGTGTCGACGAACTCGACGAACAGGTGCTTGCCGGTCGGGTCCTTGTTGCCCTTCAGGTCCTTGCCTTCGAGGTCCGGCTTGATCGGATGCATCACCATCACCGGCTGCATGTCGTTGATCCAGAAGTACTCGGTGCCGCTGTAGCGCAGCGAGCGGATGGCGTCCAGCGCGAGGCCCCTGGCCTGCTCGTCGGACATCTTGCCTTGTGTGGCCAAGCCGTGAAAGTGCACCGCCAGGCCGTGCGCGGTCTCCACCGTCTGCCGCACGCCGGCCTGCCGCTCGTCGAGGATCAGCGCTTTTTCGGAGGTGAGGAACAGGGCGAGCAGCACGGCGAGGCCGGCCACGGCGCTGGCCACGAGGATGCCGAGTCGCTTGGAGACGCCGAGTGAAGACAGTTTGAACATGGGGTATCCAGTCGAGGAAAGCCGGGGGTGTCCCGGTTGTATCGACGCCCTGCAGCCAGGCTGTAGTTGGAAATGGCCGGGTTTCACCCCGCATTTACCCGGCCCCCACGCGCGGGGTGCTGTCCCGCGGGGTATATTTTTGATTCATCAGCACCCGCTGACGTCACCGACCCCCCCTATCCTGCTGCTCGGAGTTCACTGCGCCGTGTCGATTCCCTCTGCGTCCTGGCCAGCTCCGTGAGCACCCGCGCCCGTCTTGTGCCCGCTCTGGTGGCGCTGCTCACGGTGTTGGCCGCGGCATTTCTGTGGTGGCAGTCCGAGCGTTCCCAGGCGCTGGTGCGCGAACAGGTGCTGCTGCAGGCCGAAAAGCGCAGCGTGCACCTGGCCGACGCCATGGGGGGCCAGGTCAGCGGCCTCTTGACCACGCTCGATCTGCAATTGCGCGACCTGCGTCGCGAGTGGTTGCGTGGCTCGCAGGGTTTCAACGAGTTCGCGCTGGACGTGCTGCAGGGCTTGCCCCCGGACTTCGTGACCCACATTTCGGTGGCCAACGCACAGGGTTATGTGGTGTACGACAGCCTGGCCAGACCGCTCGCCACGTTCGTGGGCGACCGGGCGCATTTCCAGGCCCAGCGTGACGCAGCCGCGCAAGACCGGCTGCTCATCAGCAAGCCGGTTGAATCGCGCATTGCGCAAGGCTGGGCACTTGTGGTCAACCGGCCCATCGTGCGCGATGGCGTGTTCGACGGCACCGTGCAACTCGTGGTGTCCACCGACTTCATCGCGCGCAGGCTCGGCGCCCTGCAACTCTCCGATCAGGACGTGGTGGCCTTGATCGCGCCCGATGGGGCCTTTCTGGCTCGCAGCCTGGACCACGGCGGGGCCATGGGCACCAGCGTACCGGCGGATCGACCTTTCCTCACCGATCGCACCGCCCGCAGCGGGAGCTTTCACACCCGCGGCTTGCGAGACGGCATTCCCCGAACCTACGGCTGGTACCGCCTGCGCTCCTCCGGCCTGGTGGTGGCCATCGGCATTGCCGACGCAGCGGTGCTGGAACCCCTGGCACCAGCCCTCGAAAGCAGCCGCAACGTGACCGCTGCGCTGATCGTTCTGCTGCTGTTGAGCGGAGGGCTGATCATCGCGCTGCTGTTGCGCGTGGGGCGCAAGGCATCGGCGCTGGAAGCGATCGAGGTGCTGCGGCTGCGGCAGTTCGAAAGCTCGCCACTGGCCATGCTGGTGATGGACATGCGGACCAACCGCTTTGTCGATTGCAACGAAGCGGCCCTGACGCTCTACGGCTATCCAACGCGAGAGGCGTTGCTGAGCAAGTCGCCGCTGGACGTCTCCGCACGGGTGCAACCCGATGGGCGCACCTCGGCCGAGAAGGGCGCGGCGTACTTCCAGCTGGCCCAGCGTTCGGGTGTGGTGGTCTTCGAATGGCGCCAGCGGCGCCCCGATGGCAGCGAATGGGACGGCGAAGGCCACCTGATGTCGTTCGAACTGGACGGGCGCCCGCTCATGCAGTTCACCATGCAGGACATCACGCTGCGCAAGCGCACCGAGGCCGCCTTGCAAGACAGCGAAGCCCGGTTGAAGGAGGCGCAGCGCCTGGCCCGCGTGGGCAGCTGGCAGCGCGATCTGGCCAGCAACGAACTCAGCTGGACCGACGAAATCTTCCGCATCTTCGAGGTGGACCCCTCGGTGAAGCCCACCTACAAAACCTTCATCACCAGCGTGCACCCCGACGACCGGGTCCTCGTGACCGAGGCCTACCAGCGCTCGTTCGACGGGCGCGAGCCCTACGACCTGGTGCACCGCCTGCTCATGGCCGACGGGCGCATCAAACACGTGCGGGTGTCTGGCTTCACCGAGTTCGACAGGGACCTGCCGTTGCGCAGCGTGGGCACGGTTCAGGACATCACCGAGGTACACAACGCCGAAGAAGCGCTCAAGCGCCTGAATGAAGATCTGGAGCTGCGCGTGACCGAGCGCACGCGCGAGCTGTCCCTTCTCAACCGCGAGCTGGAGGCCTTCGCGTACAGCGTTTCGCACGACCTGCGCACCCCGCTGCGCAGCATCGACGGATTTGCCAGTCTGCTCGAAGAAGAATGCGGCGCAGAGCTGAACGAAGAAGGCAGGAACTACGTCGGGCGCATTCGCGCGTCGTCGCGACGCATGGGCCGGCTGATCTCCGATCTGTTGACCCTGGCGCACCTGAGCAGCGCCGAGCTGCGCCGCGAACGGGTGGACCTCACGCGCATGGCCCACTCGATCGCCAAGGAACTGGCCAGCACCGATCCCGGCCGCAGCGTGCGGTGGTGCATCGACGAAGGCATGCAGGTCATCGCCGACCCTGGCCTCATGCGGGTGGTGCTGCAGAACCTGCTGGGCAACGCCTGGAAGTACACCAGCCAGACACCCGATGCCATGGTGTTGTTCACGCAACTCGAGCGGCCCCGTGGGGCGATGGAGTTCTGTGTGCGCGACAACGGCGCCGGCTTCGACATGGCTTATGCAGACCAGCTCTTCGAGCCGTTCAAGCGCCTGCATGCGCACCACGAGTTCGAAGGTTCGGGCGTTGGGCTGGCCACGGTGCGCCGCGTGATTGAACGCCACGGCGGTCGGGTGAGCGGTGAAGGCACCGTGGGGCGTGGGGCCGTTTTCTGCTTCCAGCTGCCCGCGGAGTAAGCGCGGCCTACAATGCCGCATGGCTGTTCACTCCACCATCACTGCCCACCCGGCAGCTTGCATGCCCCTCGCGGCAGGCGGCGCTGTGGCCGGTCGCAAGCTGATGGGTTCGGCAGGACTGCGCCAGCCGGCCGCACATTCTTAAGCCCGGCGATACCCCTTCCTCCCTTTTTGCGCAATCCATCTATCGCCGGGCCCCAGCCCAGCGCGATCGCGGGCGCCGCCTTTTCCCGGCGTGCCTGCACCAGTTGGAGTGCACCATGCACAAGACCCTTGCTGGTGAGCGGCTGCTCACCGAGATCGATTTCGCACGCCTGAACAACCTGCGCGGCGGACCCCTGCCGCCCGAGCTGGTTGACGCGCTCGAGACCCTGGACCTCGTTCCCTCGCGCGAGATCCCGCCCGACGTCGTCACGATGTATTCGCAAGTCATCGTCGAAGACCTCGAGACAAGCAAGCGGCAGAAGCTCACGCTGTGTTACCCCGCTGACGCCGAGCCACACCTGGGTTTCATCTCCGTGCTCTCGCCGGTGGGGACAAGCCTGCTCGGCCAGCGCGTGGGCGCCATCGCCCGCTGGCGCACGCCCAACGGCGACGCATGCGCGGCCGAGGTGGTCACGCTGCTGTTCCAGCCCGAAGCCAGCGGCGACTACACCACCTAGCCGCTCCATCGCTACCGATCACGCCCCGCCGGCCTTTGTACCGCGGGGCGGGCCCCCGTTCGTCCAGGAATTCCCATGCACTTTGATTCGATCCTTGCCGTCTCCGACTTCACGGCGCACGCCGAGCACGCGCTGGAGCGCGCTGCCATGCTGGCCCGACAACACCAGATCACGCTTCGGCTGATCTATCTCGCCGAGTGTCCGAACACCTTCCTTTCCGACCCCATAGCGCGCCTGGGACAGCGCGCGCGCCAACTGGGCCGGCGCCACGAGATCCCGGTGCACGCCCTGGAAGCATCGGCGTCACTGGACGAGGTTCTGGCCGAGGCCTGCGCCTCTACCCTGCTGGTGATGGGACCGTCGTCGCAGCGCAGCTGGAAGCGGTTTCACCGCGGCACGACGCTGGACCAGGCGGTGCACGGCAGCCTGTCCCCGCTGCTGGTGGTCAAGCAAGCGCCGGTCAAGCTGTATGAACGGGTGCTCGTGGCCGTCGACCTGTCACCACGATCAAGGCCGTTGATCGACTTCGCACGCCGGTTTTCAACGCCCACCGTGCTGAAGCTGTTTCATGCGATCGACACGATCGAGGACGGCAAGCTGCGCTCGGTCAACGTATCGCGAGAAACGATCCAGGCCAACCGCTTGGGCTCACGCCTGCACGCCAGGGAACGCCTCGCGCAACTCATTGACGGGCTGGACCGCGACCGGCATCCCCTGGCGTTCGACGTCGGCAATGGCGACCCGGCCTACTCGGCCGCGCTGCAACAGCGAGCCACGCAGGCCGAGCTGGTCGTGGTGGGCAAGCGGCGCAGCTCGGCGCTGGTGCACTTTCTCACCGGCAGCGTGGCCCAGCGCCTGGCCAAGTGGGCTGACAGCGACGTGCTGGTGGTGCCGTTCAATGAATGAGTCGCGAGGGTGAAGCCTTCAGAGCGGGTCGTGCAGCGCCTTGGACAGCGCCGCGATGTTGGCCGCGCTGGGCACCTGCGGCTTCATCTCGTCCTCCGCGGCGGTGGCGTTCTCGTGCGCCTGGATGGCGTTGACCATGTCGTACTGGGTTTCCCAGACCAGCGTCTTCCCCGGCGGGCACAGGTCGCGCACGGTGCCGAACCAGTAGTAGCCGTCGTTGCCGCCAAAGAGCTTGTCGATGCCGCCAGCGTCCCCCGCCTTCAGGCCATGGGCCGACAGGATCTGGGTGAGCTTGTGGTGGGAGACGGAGTAAGGCATGGCTGTCCAGTGAATGTATGGTGTGACGAGGCAGCTTGCGCGCACGTCGTCATCGGGTCGGCGATTCTACTGAAGGCCAGCGCCCGGGCCTTCAACCGGCGAGCACACCGGCCAGGTCGAAGCTGCTGCGCTCGCCCAGGTGCCGGCGGTTCGTGGCCAGCCAGCGGTCGGCCGATGCGTGCCCGAGCTCGTGCAGCTTGGAGAGGAAGGACCACTGCGTTTCGGTCTTGCTGGCCGCGCCCAGCGGACTGAGCGATTCCCCGCCGTCGATCAGGTGCACGCGCAGGTCCTGCACGCGTTTGAACAGCGGCTGGCGGTGGCGCCGGCCGGTGCGGCCTTCGCCCTCGATGAGTTGCTTGAGCAGCGCGATGCTGCGCATCTCCTTGAGCAGGCTGGCGTTGAACGTCACCTCGTTGATCCGGTCCAGGATCTCGCTGGCACGCCGGGGCACGGTGTCGCGCAGCACCGGGTTGATCTGCACCAGCAGCAGGTCGTCGGCCGGCGTGTCGGTGATCAGCGGCATGAGCGAGGGGTTGCCCGCGTAGCCGCCGTCCCAGTAGGCCTCACCCTCGATCTCCACCGCCTGAAACAGGAGCGGCAGGCAGGCCGAGGCCATCACCATGTCGGCCGTGAGCTCGTGCTGGCCGAACACGCGCAGTGCGCCGGTGCGCACCTGCGTGGCCGAGATGAAGAGCTGCGTCTTGTGGCAGGCGCACACGCGCTTGAAATCCACTGTCTCCACCAGGATGTCGCGCAGCGGGTTGAGGTTGAGCGGATTGAGCTGATAGGGCGAGAGCTGGCTGCCCAGCGCCGCGTTGAACTGTCTGTAGGGTGCCAGCCACGGCGCCATGAGCGCCTGCACCGGCCCGAACGCCGTGCCCAGCGGGCTGCTCTGCAGCTTGTGGAAGGGCGAGATTTCGGCCACCCGCGTCCAGAACTGGCGCAGCACGCGCCGCGCGCCGTCGCGTCCGCCCTCCATGAGGCCAGCGGCCAGGGCCACCGCGTTCATGGCGCCGGCGCTGGTGCCGCTGATGGCCGATATCTCCAGCGATTCTTCTTCCAGCAAGCGGTCGAGCACGCCCCAGGTGAAGGCGCCGTGCGAGCCGCCGCCTTGCAGCGCGAGATCGATCGGCAGCTTGCCGCTGGCGGTGCGGGGGGTGGGCTTGCGTTTCGGGCGGGGGGTCGTTGTCATGGGCGCCAGGGTGAGGGTGTCGGGGAAGGGGCGGTCATGCCAGTACATCGCGGATCGAGGGATCCCGGTCGAACTGGACTTTCACGTACGAACAGACGGGGATGACTTTCGTGTCGGTCCCACGGGCCCAGGCCACCATGGCGTCATGCAACTGGCGTGCCACGCCGTGCCCCCTGAGGCTCGGGTCCACGTAGGTGTGGTCGACGATGACCCGCGACGGGTGGGTGCGGCTGTAGGTCATCTCGGCGATGCGTTGCCCGTTGCGCTGGATGTAGAAGGCGCCGCGCGAGCCCTTGTCCTCGTGTTCGATGTTGTGGGTCATGATGATGTCCGGTGGTGGGCGAACCGTCAGGCTACCACCCAGGCGCCCTGACCCCGGGGGCAGGCATGCTGTCTGGGACAATCGCGCTTTGCCTTCTCGCCTCCGCATGTCCACCACCATCCTCGAGCCGATCGCTGACGAAACCCCCGCGCTGCCCACCGGCCCGCTGGCGCGCGAGGCGCTGGCCCTGGCGTCCTTCGACCACGTGGTGTCGCACGCGAGCGGCTACCGCGCCCGACCGGGCCAGCGCGAAATGGCCGCGCACATCGCGCACACGCTCTCGGGCGTGACGCCGGGCGACGACTCGGTGGCCTCGGACGCGGCACTGCCCGCGCGCGGTATCGCGGTGGTGCAGGCCGGCACCGGCGTGGGCAAATCGGCGGCATACGCGGCCACCGTCATCCCGCTGGCCTTGGCGCAGCAAAAGCGCGTGATCATCTCCACCGCCACCGTGGCGCTGCAGGAACAGCTGATCGCGAAAGACCTGCCGGCCCTGGCCGCCACGCTGCCCCAACCCTTCAGCTTTGCACTGGCCAAGGGGCGCGGGCGCTACGTGTGCCGCTTGAAGCTCGACCAGCTCTCGGGCGGCGATGCGGCGAGCGCCGACCTGTTCGAGAGCGACGACGCCCCCACCGACACCAGCGCGTCGGGCGTGGCTGCGCGCGCCGTGGCTTCGGCTTCCGCAGCGGCGCGCTGGCAGGAGCGCGGCGTGCAGTACACCGCCTGGGCCAACGCGCTGGACGGCGGCAGCTGGGACGGCGACCGCGACCGGCTCGACGAGCCCCCCGACGGCAGCCTGTGGGCACCCGTGGCCGCCGAGCGCCACACCTGCACCGCGCGCCACTGCCCGAGCTACAACAGCTGCAGCTACTACCAGGCGCGCGCCAAGCTGGCGCAGGCGCAGGTGATCGTGGTCAACCACGACCTGCTGCTCTCCACCTTGGGCCTGCACGCCTTGCCTGCGCCGCAAGACTGCTACGTGGTGTTCGACGAAGCGCACCACCTCGGCTCGGTGGCGCAAGGCCAGTTCACCGCGTCCATGGACCTCATGCGCAGCCAGTGGCTGGACAAGCTGCCGCGCGCGGTGGACGAGGTGGCCGGTGCGCTGGATGCCCGTCCCACCTCGGACGTGGCGCAACTCGCCAAAGATTTGAAGACCGCGCAAGGCGAACTCGCGCGCCTGGCCATGCAGCGCATCGGTGCGCTGCCGGCGTGGCTCGATCTCACCGGTCGAACGCCGGGGCGCCCGCCAGCGCGCAGCGGCTTCACCGACAACGCCCCGCCCATCGTCGACCGCTTCGACGGCGGCGTGCTGCCGCCCGGCTGGAGCGAGGTGGTGGCGCAGATGCACGCCAACGCCAGCGCGCTGCTCAAGGTGTTTGAAGCACTGGCCACGCAGCTCAAAGCCAATGCGCGCGAGAACCCCAGCGACGCCGCGCGCTGCGCCAAGCTCTACAGCCGCCTGGGCGTGCTCGCGCCACGCCTGCAGAGTGCGCAGGAAACCGCCACGCTGTGGATGCAGGCCCCCACCGACGGCCAGCCGCCGCTGGCCAAGTGGCTGGAGGCGGGGATTCACCACGGACTGGTCACGCTCACTGCGCACGCCTGCCCGCTGCAGCCCGGCAGCCTGCTGCGCAACCATTTGTGGAACAAGGTGCGCGCCGCGGTGGTCACCTCGGCCTCGCTCGTGACCTGCGGCAACTTCGACCATTTCCTGCACGAGTCCGGTCTGGCTTACGACGATGCGGTGGCCGCGCGCGAGGTGCAGAGCCCGTTCGACCACGCGCGCCAGGGCCGCCTGGTGGTGGTGCAGACCGTGGCCGATCCGAAGGACGTGGAGGGCTACACGCGCGAGATGCTGGCCTCGCTCATGGCCGACCTGCACGAGGTCAAGCGCGGCGCGCTGGTGCTGTTCACCTCGCGGGCGCAGATGCGCCAGGCGCAGGGCCTGCTGGAGCGCGGTGAACACGGCGCGTTGCGCGAGCGCGTGCTGGTGCAGGGTGAGGCCTCGCGCACCGTGCTGCTGCGCCGCCACGCCGAGCGTGTGGCCGAGGGTGAGTCTTCCATCCTGTTCGGCCTGCAGTCCTTCGGCGAAGGGCTCGATCTGCCGGGCGAGCTGTGCGAGTGGGTGTTCATCACCAAGCTGCCCTTCGCCTCGCCCAGCGACCCGGTGGGCCAGGCGCGCGCCGATTGGCTCAAGGCGCAGGGCCGCGATCCGTTCAGCGAACTGGTGGTGCCCGCCACCGGCGCGCGTCTGCTGCAGTGGACCGGGCGCGCGCTGCGCAGCGAAACCGACGAGGCCGTGGTGGTCTGCTACGACGCGCGCCTGCTGCGCCAGAGTTACGGCCGGCGCATGCTGCAAGGCTTGCCGCCTTACCGCTTGCAGCGCCGCGTGAACGGCGTGCTGTCCGACGTCTGATTTTTCTCTCCAACGAAAGCGCCCCATGATCTACGCCAGCCTCAAGCTCATCCACGTCCTGTCCATCGTTCTGTGGATCGGCGGCATGTTCTTCGCCCATGCCTTCTTGCGTCCGTCCGTGCAATTTCTCGAACCCCCGCTGCGCATCCGTCTGATGCACGACGTGCTCAAGCGCTTTTTCGCCGTCGTGCTGGTCGTGGCGGTGCTGGTGCTGGTCACGGGCCTTTGGATGATCGGGCGTGTGGCCAAGGAGTCGGTGCAGGCGGGTCTGTCGTTCAACATGCCACTGGGCTGGACCGTGATGGCCACCTTAGGCATCCTGATGGTCGTGATCTTTGGCCACATCCGCTTCGCGCTGTTCAAACGCCTCACACGCGCCGTGAGCGCGAGCGACTGGCCCGCCGGCGGCGCTGCACTGGCTTCCATCCGCATCTGGGTAGGCGTCAACCTGATCCTGGGCGTTGCGACCATTGCGGCGACGGTCGTTCTGGGTTGAACGGGCGTCTCGCCCCGCGGGCGCTCAAGCCCCCGGGCGTGGCGAGGGAATGCGTTCGCCCCACATCCGGCGCCACAGCCAGTCGAGCGCGGCACCGATGTCGGGCCGCCGACCGTTGAGCGTGGGCCGGTGTCCGCCGTTGGCGCGCGCCGCCTCGGTGCCCAGGTCGAAGTGGAAGGTGTAGCTGGGCTCCTGGCCCATGCGCAGGTCGGTCACGAACAAGCGCCCACCGGTTTCCGACACGCTGTAGAACCCGTGGGTGAACGCCGCCATGCGCGCCACCGACGGCTCGTCAGCGTGTCGCTCCAGCAGGCCGGCCCCGCGCTCGTGCCGCGTCCAGACGATGCGTTTGTCATCGTCCATCAACGAGTAGTGGCCCTCAAAGTAGTGCGTGGGTGTGGTGGCCACCAGCCGCCACAACACCGTGTTGAATGGCGAGGGCGTCACGAGAAGGCCGGTCGCTGGAATGCCGTCTTCCTGCAAGGAAGCTTGAGCCACCTGCGTGGCATGTTGCTGCGCGCCCACGCCCCAGACGAGGTAGAGCGTGCTGAACGCCAGACCGGCCAGGTTCCAGCCGAGTCCGCGCGTGTTCTTGAGGCGCAGCGCGGCGACCACGCCCACGATCAGCGGCACGGTGTAGAGCGGATCGATGATGAAGATGCTGCCCACGGCATACGGGTGGTCGGTGAAAGGCTGCAGCAGCTGTGTGCCGTACACCGTCATGGCGTCGAGCAGCGGGTGCGTGATGAGCACCAGCCACCACGCCAGCCACCAGCGCTTGAACAGCGCCGCTTCACCGTGGATGCGCGAGGCGATCCAGGCCAGCACCGGCGCGGCGAGCGTGAGGATGAACAGCGCATGGCTCTCGGCGCGGTGGCGCGTCATGTTGAGGATGGCGTCCCCGTGGTCGATGAAGGCATCGAGATCGGGCAGGGTGCCACCGATGGCACCCCACAGCGCCGCCTTCCACACCGCCGTGCGCCGGCCCATCACGGCCACGCCGACCGCAGAGCCCAGTGCAATCTGGGTGAGCGAATCCATCAGGCTTGAACAACGATGGGGAAGGTGGCGCGCACGCCGTCATTGCCGGGTGTGAACGGGACGGTGAGCGCAGCGCGAGCTTCTTCGCTCAGCCGCCGCCACAGGCCGTCGCGCTCGTTGCCCGGATCCCCGGCCACATAGAGCTGCGTGGTGAGCAGCTCCATGCGGTCCAGCCGCACCTTCACATGGATGTGCGGCGTGCGCCCGGTGTACTGCACCGGGCGGATGGTGCGGAAGCGGTAGCGCCCGTCGCGCCCCACCGTGACCTTGCCGAAGCCCTGAAACGCCGGGTCGGCCCGGCC
Source organism: Pseudomonadota bacterium (assembly GCA_040385485.1). Classification (GTDB taxonomy): domain Bacteria; phylum Pseudomonadota; class Gammaproteobacteria; order Burkholderiales; family Burkholderiaceae_C; genus Hydrogenophaga. The sequence continues at coordinate 156,210 of JAZKHJ010000008.1, forward strand.
GCCGTCGCCCGGGTGGTGGTAGTGGCCTGCATGGTCGCACTGCCAGATCTCGACCACCGCGCCCCAGACCGGCACGCCGGCCGGATCGACCACCGTGCCCTCGACCCAGGCTGGCTGGCCTTGGCCGTAGTTCACGTTGCCGTTCTTGAGCAGGTCGGCGTCGCTGTCGGCCGGCAGGGTCACGGGGTAGAAGGGGCCCTCGGTCTGGCTGGGCGTGGGGCGCAGGTTTTTCGCCTGCGCCAGGGCGGAGGGCAACCAGGCGGGCGCGGCCAGGGCCGCGGCGCTGGCGATCAAGAGGTGGCGGCGGTTGGATGGGTTGTTCATGGCGGTGGCGCGGCTGGGGTGGGCAGGTCCAGCGCGACGAACCGCGTTTCGTGGTCGCCCGGATCGCTGGGGTTGGTCGTCTCTTGGAAACCCAGCGAGCGCGCAAGTTCCAGCATGCCGTGGTTGATGCGCAGCACCGTGCCCACCAGCCGCCGCGTGCCGCGAGCGCGCAGGTGCTCGATCAGCTTGGTCATGAGCTTGTGCCCGAGCCCGCTGCCCTTGAGGTCGGAGCGCACGATCACGCCGAACTCGGCCGTGTCGTTGTCGGGATCGACCGCCGCGCGCACCGCGCCCAGGGTCTCCTCCACGCCGTCTGCTCCCAGGCGGGTGGCGATGAAGGCCATCTCGCGTGCGTAGTCGATCTGGGTCAGGCGCGCGAGCTCGCTGTGCTCGATGTGGCGGCGGCTGTAGAACACGCGCAGGCGGATGTCTTCCGGGTCGAGCTTTTCCAGGAAGCGGCGGTGCTGGGCCTCGTCTTCGGGGCGGATCGGGCGCAGCGTGACGGGCTGGTCTTGCCAGTCCCAGGTTTCCACCAGGTCTTGGGGATAGGGCTGGATCGCGAAGTGGTGGGCACCGGCCTGGCGGCTCGCCGAGACGCGCACCCGAGCGTCCAGCGCCACCGCGCCTTCGTGGTTGGCCAGCAGCGGGTTGATGTCGAGCTCGGCGAGCTCGGGAACGTCCGCCAGCAGCTGCGACACGCTCACCAGCACCTGCGCAATGGCATCCAGATCGGCGGCGGGCTCGTCGCGGTAGCCGCGCAGCAGCCGGGCCACGCGGGTGCGGGCGATCTGCGCCAGCGCCAGCGTCGTGTTCAGCGGGGGCAGCGCCAGCGCGGTGTCGGCCAGCACCTCCACCGCCACGCCGCCCTGGCCGAACAGGATCACCGGGCCGAACACCGGGTCCACATTGGCGCCGATGATGAGTTCGTGCGCGTGCTTCTTGCGCACCATGGTCTGCACGGTGAAGCCTTCCACCTTCGCATCGGGCCGTTGTTCGCGCACGCGCGCCAGCATGGTCGCGCAAGCCTCGCCCACCTCGGCCGCGCTGCCCAGGTTCAGTCGCACGCCGCCCACGTCGGACTTGTGCGAAATGTCGAACGACAGGATCTTGAGCGCCACCGGATAGCCCAGCGTGTCCGCGGCTGTCTGGGCCTCCTGTGCGTGCGGTCCGACCACACGCGTGGCCACCACCGGCAGGCCGGCGGCCTCCAGCAGGTCCTTGGCTTCGGGCTCGGTCAGCAGTTCGCGCCCGCTGGCCAACACCCCGTCGACGATGGCGCGGATGCGCGGCAGGTCGGCGGCGTGGGCCGCACCGCGGGCCGGCGGCGTCTGCAGCAGCTCGGCCTGGTGCTCGCGGTAGGTGCGCAGCAGCGAAAAGGCGCGCACCGCGTCTTCGGGGGTGTTGAAGTCGGGGATGCCGGCGCCGCGAAACAGCGCACGCGCCTGCGCCACCGCCCCGTCTCCGAGCCAGCAGCCCAGCACGCGCTTGGGGCTCGCGCTGGCCAGTGGCAGCAGGGCCTGCGCAATCTCCAGGCTGGGCACGATGGCGGTGGGTGCGTGGATGAACAGCACGGCGCTCCCGCTGTCCTGAGCGAGTGCTTGCAAGGCCTGCACGTAGCGCGTGGCGGGCGCGTCGCCAATGATGTCGACCGGGTTGGCGTGCGACCAGTTGGCGGGCAGCACGGCGTCGAGCTGGGCACGCAGTTCGTCGCCCAGCGTGGCCAGTGGCACGCCTTCGGTGGCGGCCGCATCGGCCGCCATCACGCCGGCGCCACCGCCGTTGGTGAGCACGATCAGTTGATCAGCCCGGTTGCCGTGGAAGCGCGAGAGCGTTTCAGCGGCCAGAAACAGGTCTTGCAAGGTGTTCACGCGCAGCATGCCGGCGCGCGCGATCGCCGCGTCGAACACCGCGTCGGACCCGGCGAGTGCGCCGGTGTGTGATGCGGCGGCCTGTTGCCCCGCGGCCGAGCGGCCGGCCTTGACCACGATCACCGGTTTGTTGCGCGCTGCCGCGCGGGCTGCCGACATGAACTTGCGCGGCTCTTCGATGCTTTCGATGTAGAGCAGGATGGCGCGCGTCTTCGAGTCGCTGCCCAGGAAGTCGAGCATGTCGCCGAAGTCCACGTCGGCGCGTTCGCCGAGCGAAACGAAGTGCGAAAAACCGATGCCGCGCGAGCCGGCCCAGTCGAGCATGGCCGTGACCAGTGCACCCGACTGCGACACGAAGGCCAGCTCGCCCCGCAGCGCGCCGGTGTGCGCGAAGCTGGCGTTGAGGCCCAGGTGCGGCACCAGCATGCCGATGCAGTTGGGCCCGAGGATGCGCAGCGTGTGCACACGCGCCGCATCCAGCATGGCCTGCTTCTGCGCGGCGTCCAGCCCGGCGGTGAGCACGATCGCCGCGCGGGTGCCGCGTGCGCCCAGCTCCGTGATCAAGCCGACAACGGTGGCTGCCGGTGTGCACAGGATGGCCAGCTCGGGCGCTGCCGGCAGCGCGGCCACCGAGGCCCAGGTCTTCACGCCGTCGAGTTCGGCGTGTTTGGGATTGACGGCGTACAAGGCGCCCTTGAAGTCCCCGTTGTTCAGGTTGCGCCATACCGTGCCACCCACGCTGGCGGGCCGCATCGAGGCCCCGATCACGGCCACCGAGGCGGGTGAAAAGAGGGCGTCGAGGTGGCGGATGCTCACTGGACTACCCTCCGCGCTGCGCACTGCGGGGCTGAGCGCCTTCGGAATGGCCGGGCGGCGCTCATGGGGCGGGGCGGTAAGGTTGGGTGGGATCCGGGATGGCGGGCTTGTCGCCATCGCGGTTCGACGCCATCCAGGCCAGCAACGAAGAACGCATGGCCTCCTCAACCGACATCTCGATCGGTGTGATCCAGCTGCGCGGCACGAAGACGGTGTAGCCGCCAATCATGTAGCCCATGGGCAGGTACACGGCCACCTGATCCAGCTCGGCCAGTCCGGGCGGCAGGCCCTGCATGTGCTGGCGCGTGACCAATCCGACGATGGACATCTCGTTGCCGGGCATGCGCAGCACCACCACGGCCTGCTGCGGAGTGTCCTTGTGGGGCGAGAAATAGTCGGCAAAACTCTTGAGCGAGGAGTAGATGCTCTTGACCACCGGCAGGTTGGTGAACGGCAGTTCGATCCACGAGAGCCAGCGCGCCACATTGGGCTGCGAGATCAGGAAGCCCAGCCCGAGGATGAGCCCCGCGCCCAGCACGATGCCCAGGCCGGGCAGGTAGAAGTCGCCGATGAAGGGGCGGATCATCCACATGGCGATCGACTCGATCCAGGCCACGGTGAGGTAGAGCACGTAGACCGTGATGGCCAGCGGCAGGAAGGTGATCAGACCGCGGAAGAAGTACTGGTAAATCGGTTTCATGGGGGCCTTGATGGGACCTCGCGCGGGCTGTGCGCGCGAGCAGCGGTCAGCATAGCAGTCAGCCTCAACGGCTTGTGTCGCGACCGTCGGTGCGCCGCCAGACCTTGCATCCGCGGACAATGGCCCCACGTGCGAGACGTTTGGCCCGGACACCCGTGTGGGCTGGATCGATGCACAGCCTGACCGCGGAACCAACACCGGCCCTTGGGGCTCAGTCAATCATATGAACGGTTTATTCGACTTTTTTGCCCGCGTGGTGCGCGGTGTTCTCAAGCTCGCGCTCGGCGTGATGGCGCTGGCGTTCGTGCTCAGCCTGCTGCTGGCCACGCTGGTGGTGGTGCTGGGCATCTCGCTCTGGGCGCTGATCACCGGCCGCAAGCCAGCGCCTCTGGTGGTGTTCAACCGCTTCCGCGAGACCTCGCAGCGCTACACCCAGGGCGTGTGGCCGGGCCGTGGCCCTGCCCAGCCCATGGGCGATGTGGTCGATGTGCAGGCCCACGAGGTACCGAATGCACCGGCTCCGCGTTCCGGGCAGGACCCGATGGCGCGCGTGATCCGCTGATCTCAGTCGTCTGAACCGGCGCCGTCCTGGCGCCGCGCCAGCGCAGCGTCGTAGAGCGCGTTGCGGGGTTGTCCGGTGATCTCGGCGCACAGCTTCACCGCGGTTTTCAGGGGCAGCTCTTTCAACAGCACGTCCAGCGTGCGCAGGGCTGCTGCGTCCACGCTGCCTTCGGCTTCCACGGTGGCGGGTTGCGGGTGCACCAGCAACACGAATTCGCCGCGCGTGCGGTTGGCGTTGGCCTGCAGCCAGGCGGTGAAGTCCTGCGCCTTCAGATGCGCCACTTCCTCGAACTGTTTGGTGAGTTCACGGCCCACGGTGAGCATGCGTTCGCCCAGCTGCCCCAGGTCCTTGGCCAATGCCTCGATGCGGTGCGGCGCTTCGAGCAACACGCAGGCGCGGGCATCGGCGCCCATCAGCTGCACCTCGCGCTGGCGCTCGGCTGCCTTGCTGGCCAGAAAGCCGGCGAACACGAAGCGCCCGTCCCAGCCCCCCATGCCCGCCACCGTGCCCGAGACACTGAGCAAGGCAGTGATGCTGCTGGCGCCGGGGATCGGCACGCTGCGCAAGCCAGCGGCGTTCACAGCTGCGACCAGGCGCGCGCCCGGGTCGCTCACGCCGGGCGTGCCCGCGTCGCTCACGTAGGCCACGCGCTGGCCGGCCTGCAGGCGCTGCACCACGGTCTGCGCGGCCTCGGCCTCGTTGTGCTCATGCAGGGCCAGCAACGGCTTGTGCAGGCCGTAGCCCTGCAGCAGCGCGGCGGTGTGGCGCGTGTCTTCGCAGGCCACCGTGTCCACCAGCGAGAGCACCTGCAATGCGCGCAACCCGATGTCGGCCAGGTTGCCGATGGGTGTCGCGACCATGTAGAGCGCGCCCTGCGGATAATGCTGGTGCGCCGCCGCGTCGCGCGCGGCCGCCAACAGGGATGGAGAGCTTGCAGACAATGTGGAGTTCCAGAAAAAACGGCGCGCCGCAGGCGCCTGCACCGACCACCAAGGCCCGGGGTGACGCGGCCGAAGACGCCGCGCTGCGGCACCTGCAGCGCCAGGGCTTGAAGCTGGTCCAGCGCAATTTCAAGACCCCGGGACGGGGCGGTGGCGAGATCGATTTGATTATGCGTGAGCCCGACGGCACGCTGGTCTTCATCGAGGTGCGTCAGCGCGCCAGCCAGCGCCAGGGCGGCGCGGGTGCCAGCGTCACGCCGCTCAAGCAGCGCCGCATCGTGTTTGCCGCGCGGCACTTTTTGCTGCGCCTGGGCTCAGAACCCCCATGCCGTTTCGACGCGGTGCTGATCGACGGTGCCAGCGGCCACATCGAATGGCTGCGGGCGGCCTTCGATGCCTCCGGCGCAATTTGATACAGACCCCACCGCTATGATCGCCCCATGCTTCTGCAACGCATCCAGCAACAGTTCATCGACAGTGCCGATCTGAAGTACCAGTGCGCGCAATCACTCGCGCCGGTGGTCGAGGCCGCCACCAACGCGGTGCTCGCCAGCGTCACCGGCGGTGGCAAGGTGCTCTCGTGCGGCAACGGCGCGTCGGCCGCCGCCGCACAGCATTTCGCCGCGAGCTTCGTTGGCCGCTACGACCGTGAGCGCCCCGAGCTCGCAGCGTTCTCGCTCTCGGCCGACGCCGCGGTGCTCACCGGCATCGCCAACGACTTCGATGTGCGCGCGGTCTACGCCCGACAGGTGCGCGCGCTCGGCCAGGCTGGCGACGTGCTGCTGGCGCTCACCACGTCCGGCAATTCGTCCAACGTGCTGGCGGCGGTGGAGGCTGCGCACGAACGCGACATGACCGTGGTGGCCCTCACCGGAGCGCGCGGTGGCCAGCTGGCGCTCCTGCTGCGCGACACCGATGTGCACATCTGCGTGCCACACGACCTCGCCGCCCGGATTCTGGAAGTGCATCACCTGGTGTTGCACTGTATTTGTGACGGTGTGGATGCCCAGCTGCTGGGCCTGCCCGACGTCTTGACCAACGAACAGGAGAGTTCCTCATGAGCCATGTCCCTTTTGCCGTTCGCAGCCGTGTTGCTGCTGGCGTGCTCGCCGCCGTCACGTTGACCGTCGGCCTGTCCGCCTGTGCTCCTTTGATCGTGGGTGGTGCGGTGGGTGGTGCCCTGGTGGCGGTGGACCGCCGCACCTCAGGCGCCCAACTGGATGATCAAGGCATCGAATTGCGCGCGAACAACCGCCTGAAAGACGAACTGGGCGATGCGCGTGCCCGTGTCGCTGTGACCAGTTACAACCGCCGGGTGCTGTTGACCGGCGAAGCGGCGAGCGAGGCCGTCAAGACGCAGATCACCCAGCTCGTCTCCGGCGTGGCCAACGTGCGTGAGGTCATCAACGAACTCGGCGTGACCAGCAGCCCGACGTTCAAGGAGCGCGCCACAGACACGTTGGTCACAGGTCGCCTCAAGGCTTCACTGGTGGATGCCAAAGACCTGGCGGCCAGCGCCTTCAAGGTGATCACGGAGCGCGGTACGGTGTACCTCATGGGGCGTGTGACACAGCGCGAAGCCGACCGCGCCACCGACCTGGCGCGCAACACACCGGGCGTGTCGCGCGTGGTGCGTTCCTTCGAGATCATCACCGAGCAGGAACTCGCCAACCTGCAGTCCCAGCCTGCGCCAGCCCGGTAGAGCTGTCCCGCGCAAGAACACCGCGGAACTGGCTTTGCCAGGCCGCAGGTGTTGCCCCCCCCTGGGGGGTGACACGCCGAAGGCGTGGCGCGGGGGGAACCTATTTCAGGCGTTTGATCAGGCTGGAGGTGTCCAGTCGGTTGCCGCCCATCGCCTGCACGTCTGCGTAAAACTGGTCCACCAAGGCGGTGACCGGCAGGCGCGCACCGTTGCGCTTGGCCTCGTCGAGCACCAGGCCCAGGTCCTTGCGCATCCAGTCCACCGCAAACCCGAAGTCGAACTTGTCGGCCACCATGGTCTTGCCACGGTTGTCGAGCTGCCAGCTTTGGGCCGCACCCTTGCCGATCACGTCGAGCACCTGGTTCATGTCCAGTCCGGCCTTCTGGCCGAAGGCGATGGCTTCCGACAAGCCTTGCACCAGACCAGCAATGCAGATCTGGTTGACCATCTTGGTGAGCTGGCCGGCGCCGGTCTCGCCCAGCAGCGTGAAGGCGCGCGAGAACGCCATGGCTGCAGGCTTCACTGCGTCGAAAGCCGCAGCATCCCCCCCGCACATGACAGTCAACAGGCCATTGACGGCACCGGCCTGACCGCCCGACACGGGAGCATCCACGAACGACAGGCCCAGCGTTTTGGCGGCTTGGTACAACTCGCGCGCCACGTCGGCCGAGGCCGTGGTGTGGTCGACGAAGATGGCGCCTGAAGCCATGCCGGCGAACGCACCGTCCGCACCCAGCGTGATGGAGCGCAGGTCGTCGTCGTTGCCCACGCAGGCAAACACGATGTCGGCACCCACCGCCGCCTCGCGCGGCGTGGGCTTGTGCGCACCACCGAATTCGGCCACCCAGGCGGCGGCCTTGGCGCTGGAGCGGTTGTAGACCGTCACCGAATGCCCGGCCCGCGCCAGATGCCCCGCCATGGGATAGCCCATGACGCCCAGGCCGATGAAGGCCACCTTCTTGGGGGCCACGGATTCGTAGGTTTTTTCTGCAATGTTGCTCATGAAGTGGTCTCGGTGTTCAGAAGTGACTTGAATCAAGAATGCCGCGGAACTGGCTTTGCCAGGCCGCAGGCATTGCCCCCTGAGGGGGTGACGCACCGCAGGTGCGGCGCGGGGGTGGGTCAAACTATCGTGAGGTGCTCGGTGCCCGCAGCCAGGTCCAGCGTCTTGGCGCGCTGGCTGTTGAGCTTGATCTGAAGGCGCAGATCGTTGAGCGAGTCTGCATTGCGCAGCGCGTCTTCAAACGTGATCAGGTTGGCCTCGAAGGCATTGAAGAGCGCCTGGTCAAACGTCTGCATGCCCATCTGGTTGCTCTTCTTCATGATCTCCTTGATCTCGGCCACATCGCCCTTGAAGATCAGGTCGGAGATCAGTGGTGAGTTCAGCATGATCTCCACGGCGGCGTGGCGGCCCTTGTTGTCCTGGCGCGGAATCAGGCGCTGCGACACCAGCGCGCGCAGATTGAGCGAGAGGTCCATCAGCAGCTGCGCGCGTCGCTCTTCGGGGAAGAAGTTGATGATGCGGTCCAGCGCCTGGTTGGCGCTGTTGGCGTGCAGGGTGGCCAGGCAGAGGTGGCCGGTCTCACTGAACTGGATCGCGTGTTCCATGGTTTCGCGGTCGCGGATCTCACCCATCAGGATCACGTCGGGCGCCTGGCGCAGCGTGTTCTTGAGCGCGGCTTCCCAGCTGTCGGTGTCCAGGCCCACTTCGCGCTGCGTCACCACGCAGTTCTTGTGAGGGTGCACGAACTCCACCGGGTCTTCGATGGTGATGATGTGCCCGTGCGTGTTCTCGTTGCGCCAGTCGACCATGGCCGCCAGCGACGTGGACTTGCCCGAACCCGTGGCGCCCACCAGGATGCACAGGCCCCGCTTGGACAGCACCACGTCCTTGAGCACTTGCGGCAAACCGAGCTTGTCGATGGTGGGCAGCACGGCGGGAATGGTCCGCATCACCATGCCGACCTTGCCCTGCTGGATGAAGGCGCTCACGCGGAAGCGGCCAATGGCCGGCGGCGAGATCGCAAAGTTGCACTCCTTGGTGCGCTCGAACTCGGCGGCTTGCTTGTCGTTCATGATGGCGCGCGCCAGCGCCAGCGTGTGCGAGCCGTTCAGTGGCTGCGGCGACACCTTGACCACCGACCCGTCCACCTTGATGGCCGGTGGGAAGTCGGCGGTGAGGAAGAGGTCGCTGCCGCTGCGGCTGAGCATCAGGCGCAGCAGGTCGTTGACGAATTTCGATGCCTGGTCGCGTTCCATGTGTCCTGCCTTCTTGTGCTCAACCGGGGAAGTTTTCCGGGATCTTCGCTTTGCCGCGTGCCTCGGCAGGGCTGATCACGTTGCGCTTGACCAGCTCCGAGAGGTTCTGGTCCAGCGTCTGCATGCCCACGTTGCTGCCGGTCTGGATGGCCGAGTACATCTGGGCCACCTTGGCCTCACGAATCAGGTTGCGGATCGCGCTGGTGCCCAGCATGATTTCGTGCGCCGCGACCCGGCCCGTGCCGTCCTTGGTCTTGCACAAAGTTTGGGAAATCACGGCCACCAGCGATTCGGACAACATGGCTCGCACCATGTCTTTCTCTTCGGCCGGGAACACGTCGATGATGCGGTCGATTGTCTTGGCCGCGCTCGAAGTGTGCAGCGTGCCGAAGACCAGGTGGCCAGTTTCCGCCGCCGTCATGGCCAGGCGGATGGTTTCCAGGTCGCGCATCTCGCCCACCAAGATGGCGTCCGGGTCTTCGCGCAGGGCCGAGCGCAGCGCGTTGGCAAAGCTCAATGTGTGTGGACCGACTTCACGCTGGTTCACCAGACACTTCTTGGACTCGTGCACGAATTCCACCGGATCTTCCACGGTGAGGATGTGGCCGTACTCGGTCTCGTTGAGGTGGTTGACCATGCCGGCCAAGGTGGTGGACTTGCCCGAGCCGGTGGGACCCGTCACCAGCACCAGACCGCGCGGGCGCAAGGCAAGGTCACCGAAGATCTTGGGCGCGTTGAGTTGCTCCAGCGTCAGGATCTTGCTCGGGATGGTGCGGAACACCGCGCCAGCGCCCCGGTTGTGGTTGAAGGCGTTGACGCGAAAACGCGACAAGCCTTCGATCTCGAACGAGAAGTCGCACTCCAGGAACTCTTCGTATTGCTTGCGCTGGCTGTCGTTCATGATGTCGTACACCATGCCGTGGACCTGCTTGTGGTCCAGCGGTTCGACGTTGATCCGTCGCACGTCACCATGCACCCGTATCATGGGTGGGAGACCGGCCGAGAGGTGAAGATCGGATGCTTTGTTCTTGACGCTGAAGGCGAGCAATTGGGTGATATCCATCCCGGGGTCCCGTGCGGTGTTGAGGTATGACGACTGATTATGACGACCATTGAAGGCAATCTCCAACAGGTTCGCGAGCGTTTGGCGCTGGCTTGCAAGGCGGCAGATCGGGATGTGAGCGAGGTTGCATTGCTCGCCGTTTCCAAGACGTTCGACTCAAACGCCGTCTGTCTGGCCCTGGCCGCCGGCCAGCACGATTTTGGCGAAAACTATGTGCAGGAAGGCACGGAAAAGATCGAGGAGCTGCGGCGGTTGCGTCCCGACGCTTCACTGCAATGGCATTGCATCGGACCGTTGCAAAGCAACAAAACGAGGCCGGTGGCGGAACACTTTGATTGGGTTCAGTCGGTGGACCGGCTCAAGATCGCACAACGTTTGAGCGAACAACGCCCTGCCAACCTGCCGGCCCTGCAGGTCTGCCTGCAGGTCAATGTGGATGGAGGCGCCAACAAGTCGGGTGTGGCGCCCGAGGGTCTTGCAGAACTGGCCTTGTCGGTGGCGCGCTTGCCTCGCTTGAAACTGCGTGGGCTCATGTGCATACCCGAACCAGCGCCGGATTTCAAATCGCAGCGCGATCTCTTCCTGCGTGCCAAGGTTTTGTTCGATCAGCTCAATGCGCAAGGCCTGGCGCTCGACACCTTGTCCATGGGCATGAGCGACGACCTGGAGGCCGCCGTGGCCGCAGGCTCGACGATGGTGCGCGTGGGGCGAGCCGTGTTCGGCAGTCGACCCACCAAAGTCACTTCAGTGGTTTGACCGTTCCACAAGAAGCCGACAGCCACTTGCCTTGCCCATCGAGCGTCGTGCTCACCGGCTTGCCCTGCTGCGTGGTCTTCATCTGCATCTTCATGGTGTAGGCGGTGTCGCCGCTGAAGGTGTAGGTGCCTTCGCCCGTGGACGGCGGGTTCCTGCACACGAAGTTCATCTTGAGTGTGTTGGCGCTGCGCGAGGTGATGGTGGTGGTGCAGTCGCCTTCGGTCTGCACCGGCATGTCTTGCTTCGCCGCCATCTCGGGCGTGATGCAGACCTTCATGGCCATGCCACCCCCAGCGCCGGGGGCGGGCATCGTCACGCCCTGTTTGCCCAACATGTCCTGCATCATCTTTTTCTCTGCGGGCGACATGCCGGCCATCTGCTTTTGCATCTGCGCCATGGCCTGATCCATCTCGGCGCTGCCGCCCATCTTCTGGTTGATTTCCCACAAGCCGGGTTTGGTGCTCTGGGCTTGGGCGGTGGTGACGCAGAGGGTGCTCAGCAGCAAGACCAACGAAATGCGTGACATGTGAGTTCCTTGAGGTGGTGCACCCATTGTGCGAAGGTCGCCCCAGCTGTCAACGGCTGTGTCAATGGATCACCAGTACGCACTTGAGTGATTTCGTACCTCCCCCAGTGTTCGTTTTGTAGTTCTTTAAAACTACACTGCTCGCCGCCGGCAGATCAGCACAGCGCTGTGTTGAACCCGGCGGTTCATCGACACAGGGGGGGAACATCATGAATGAATTGAAGAGATTTCGCGCGCTGTGCGCGTCGATGGCACTCGCGTCGGCTCTGGCCGCCTGCGGTGGCGGGGGTGTCGCAAGTTCGGGCGCGGCGCTCACGCCACAGGAGCAGATTGCCCAGCTCGAAGCGAGCGGCGCGCTGCCCTCACTGGATCGCACCGACAGCATCGCGGGGATTGATGCGAATGCGAACGGTGTGCGGGACGACATCGAGCGGTACATCGAGAAGAAGTACACCGTGCCGGCAGAGAGGGCGGCGGCGATGCAGATGGCTCGGGCATTTCAGCAAATGTTGTTGGAGGACAAGAGTGATCTGGCGGCCTTGGACAAAGTGTCGGCGGATGCAATGCGCGGGGTGAACTGTGTGAGCCTGGTCTATTCCTCGATCGAGGAGTTCACGAAAGGGCACAAGATTGCGACTGAAATTGAGGCGATAACGACGAATACGAAGCGGCGCCTCTTGGCGTACCTCGCCTACAACAAGGCCCGAAGTGGGTCTGTCTCTCGTTTGCCCGAGGGAGACACTTGTGATTGATCTCATCAGCAGGTGGCTGCCCAAGAGACTGCAGTGGGTGATTTTGGTATTGACGTCGATGTCAGGGTCAGTTTGTGCCCAAGAAATCTGCGATGCCAAAGGAGTCGTGCTCGGCTTTTTCAATGGCGTAAATACAACCGACGTTCAGGCAGATTTCGCTGTAGCTTGGCTGCGAAAGCTATACCCCGAGGCCACCCCCGCCGGCGAACCCATCACCTACGAACTCTTCTACAACGACACCCAGGGGTTCTCTGACTTTGTGGAAACCTTTGAGCAGCGGCTGCAGGAGCAGAACGGTCTGCTCGCCGGTCGGTTCGAGTTGTTTTTCTCGGCCACGCAGGGTGAAGGTGGCTGGTGGAATGCGTTGACTTCTGCCATCCCATCGTTGACTGCCCTGCTCGGGTCGTTTTTCGACGCGTACACGACGGCCACCATCAAAGGGCTGATTTCGGCTGTGGGTGATCCCAACACGGCAGTCGTGTCTGCACGGCACAAGGAGCAGATCGATCATCGGGCAGGCTTGAATCATAAGATGCTCTTCCTGGCGCACTCGCAGGGCAATCTGTTCGTCAACCAGGCCTACACGCACGCGGTGAGCAAGACTGGCAATGAGTTTGTGCGGGTGGTGCACGTCGCGCCCGCCTCGCCCAGCCTGTCGGGCCGGCACACCCTGGCAGATAAGGACGCCGTCATCAATGCCTTGAGGCTCACAGGCACCGTGGTCGCCAACACGGACGTGATTCTGGGCTATGTGCATCGCCCCGCAGGCCTCAACGATTCGCGCGACTTGAAGGGGCATGGCCTGCTGGAGATCTACCTCAATCCCGCAGTGTCCACAGCCGGGAGGATTCGCAACGATGTGATGACAGCATTGCGGGAGCTGGACGCCGCACCACGCAGACCCATGCCGCCGTATCCGGATTTCATCTCAAACCCATGGTTGGGAGGGTTTAGACCGTTAGAGAGGTATGGACCGATGAACGCATCGCATCGTGTTGACAGCGTCATATTCGAAACCACCGTTCCCCAGGTTTTTCTCAAAACGTCCTCTGGATGGCTCGAGCAATCTGTTCAATACCCACCGAAATACTCGGAAGCCTGGCGTCTCCTTGGTCCCGGGATGGGCGGCTATCAGACGTGCAAATGGGATGACCACCCCTATCCTGAACATCCTGGAACATTGCATCAGAAAGAGTGCACCTATGAAAGGATGTTATGGATCGATTTTTCACGTGTGAGGTCGCGTCAACCTGACGAGCTGTACCGCCTCCATGATGCGCCCGTCGGAACCCAGCTGAGTCTGACAACACTCAACTTCTCGTTCCCTGACATATCGTTCGCTTTCCAAACTACCGTCACGTTTTACTCCGGCCATGACGGTCTCTGGAATGAATATGAACGGCGCCACTGGCAAGAGCCCTATCAGTTGTATGGCCCCGGCCCTTGGTTGAACGAGTCCGAAATCCTCGCATGGGATGCCGTCCACGAAGCATATCGACAAGAAGACCATCGTCGCTACGAAAGGTACGAAGCAGAAAGGAATGAGTACGAAGAAAAGCGTCGACGCTGCATGTTGCCATCTGCGTGACACAGCACCCCGGTGCGATTGAGGCCCCTCACAAAGGCAGCCGCGAGCTGTTCTTCACCTCTTCCATCACCGCGTAGGTGCGCGTCTCGCGCACGCCGGGCAGTTGCCACAGCACGCTGCCGGCGAATTCGCGGTAGGCGGCCATGTCGGCCATGCGGGTCTTGAGCAAATAGTCGAATCCGCCGGCGACCATGTGGCATTCCATGATCTCGTCGCGCACCTGCACCGCTGCCTTGAACTCGTTGAACACGTTGGGCGTGGTGCGGTCGAGCAGCACCTCCACGAACACCATCATCCCGCGCCCAAGCTTGAGCGGGTTCAGCCGCGCCTCGTAACCCAGGATGAATCCGTCGCGCTGCAGGCGCTGGGTGCGCGCGAGCACGGCGGTGGGGGAGAGCGCCACCGCCTCGGCCAGCTTGAGGTTGGTGAGGCGGCCGTCGGCCTGCAGCAGCTTGAGGATCTTGAGGTCGATGCGGTCCGGTTCGGTGGATTGGGGATTCATGGCTGTGAATTATCCAGGCTGAGGCAAGATTTTTAGTGAAAAATTCGGCCAGCAGAACGAGAACATACGCAGATTCGCAAATCAATGTCTGCTCTGGAGCTTTTCATGTCGCGCACCACCGATCGCTTGCCCTTTCCCTACCGCCCCGAAGCCGGGGTGTTGGCCCACCGCCTGAGCGCGTTGCAGGGCGCACTCGATTGGGCCGCCGCGGCCACGCAGGCCGCGCCCTGGGTGCGCTCGGTGCGCGAGAACCCGCCGCCGTTCTGGGCCATGGAAAGTCTGCTGAAGGAATACCCGATCTCCAGCGCCGAAGGCTTGGCGTTGATGCGACTGGCCGAGGCGCTGCTGCGTGTGCCCGATGCCGAGACCGCGATCGCGCTCACAGCTGACCAATTGGGTCGTGCCGATTTCGACGGCGCCGCCGACTCGACGCTGGCACGCCTGTCCTCCACGGCGATTGCGATGTCGAAAAAATTCCTGCCCGAAGCGGGCAACGAATCGGGTCTCATGGTCAAGCTCGGCGCACGCACGGTCGTGGCCGCCACGCTGCGCGCGGTGCAGTTGCTCGGCCGCCAGTTCGTGCTGGGGCAGACGATCGAAGAGGGCATGAAGGAAGCGGCGTCGGCGCGCAAGCGCCAGGCCAACCTGAGCTTCAGCTTCGACATGCTGGGCGAGGGCGCGCGCACCGATGCCGATGCGTTGCGGTATCTCGCGAGCTACCAGAACGCAATCTCGGCCATTGCCCGCACGGCCGATCCCCAGCGTGCACCGAACCAGAACGACGGCATCTCCATCAAGCTCAGTGCGCTGCACCCGCGCTACGAAGACGCGCAACACGAGCGCGTGATGCGCGAACTCGTGCCGCGCGTGTGGCAGCTGTGCGAGGGCGCGGCCGCGGCCAACCTGAACCTGACCATCGACGCCGAGGAGGTTGACCGGCTCGAACTGTCACTGGAGGTGTTCGAATCGCTCGCCAGGCTCGTGGCACAACATTGCCCGCAGTGGCAGGGTTTTGGTCTGGCGCTGCAGTCTTATCAAACACGCGCGGTGGAGCTCATTGAACATGTGGCGTTGCTGGGGCGGCAATACCAACTCAAGTTCATGTGCCGCCTGGTCAAAGGCGCCTACTGGGACGCCGAGATCAAGCGCGCGCAAGAGCAGGGCCTGCCGTCCTACCCGGTATTCACGCAGAAGCCGCACACCGATGTGAGCTACCTGGCCTGCGCACAGGCCTTGCTGAATGCGCCTGAAGCAATCTACCCGCAGTTCGCCACGCACAACGCGGGAACGATTGCGGCCATTCTGCAGATGGCTACGCGCCAGGGCGTGCCCTTCGAACTGCAGCGCCTGCACGGCATGGGCGAGGGCATCTACCGCGAGGTGCTCAAGAACCCGGCCGTCTCTTGCCGCGTCTACGCGCCCGTGGGCGCGCACCGCGACCTGCTGGCCTACCTGGTGCGCCGCCTGCTCGAGAACGGTGCCAACTCCTCCTTCGTGCACCAACTCGCCGACGAATCGGTGGGCATGGACGAGCTGTTGCTCTCGCCGCTGGAGCAGTCCAAGCCCGAGGTGATGTCATCGACGCTGCCGCTGCCCCCGAACCTGTACGGCCCGACGCGCCCGAACAGCCATGGCCTGGACCTGGCCGTGGTCGCGCACCGCGATCCACTGCTGGCCGCGCATGCTTCGCTGGTGGTGCCCGCCGTGCCCGAAGCCTCCGCCGCACAAGCGCAGGCCGCCGTGGTCAAGGCCGTGCAGGCCTTCGCTGGCTGGAACCACACGCCGGTGTCCGAACGCGCCGCCACATTGCGCCGCGCGGCCGATGCCATGCAGCAGCAACTGCCGCGTTTGTGTGCCTTGCTGGTGAAGGAAGCGCACAAGGGCTGGAATGATGCGGTGTCCGAGGTGCGCGAAGCCATCGACTTCCTGCGCTACTACGCCAACGATGCCGAGCGCGTGATGGCGCCGCAGACGCTGCCCGGCCCCACGGGCGAGAGCAACACGCTGCGAATGGAAGGCCGAGGCGCGTGGGTCTGCATCAGCCCCTGGAACTTCCCGTTGGCCATCTTCGCGGGCCAGGTGGCGGCCGCCCTGGCCACCGGCAACACCGTGCTGGCCAAGCCGGCCGAACAGACCCCTGCCATCGCGATCGAAGCGGTGAAGCTGCTGCACGCCGCCGGCGTGCCCGCCGGCGCATTGCAACTGTTGCATGGCCCGGGCGAGACCGTGGGCGCATCGCTCGTGGCACAACCCGGTATCGCCGGTGTGGTGTTCACCGGCTCCACCCAGGTGGCCAAGATCATCCAGCGCGCGCTGGCCGCCAAGGACGGCCCGATCATTCCGCTGATCGCCGAGACCGGTGGCATCAACGCGATGCTGGTCGACAGCACGGCCCTGCCGGAGCAGGTGGCCGATGCGGTGGTGCAGAGCGCGTTCCGCAGCGCGGGCCAGCGCTGCTCGGCGCTGCGCCTGCTGTGCGTGCACGAGGCCATCGCCGACGGAGTGATCGAGATGATCGAAGGCGCCGCGAGGGAGCTGGTGGCGGGCGATCCCTCCGATCTGGCCACCGACCTCGGCCCGGTCATCGATGCCGAGGCGTTTGAGGGCATCTCCCGCCACGTCCAGCGTCTGCACACCGACGCCAGGCCCCTGCTGGGCAGCCGCCGTGCCGTGCCTGCGCTGGCGCACGTGATCGCACCGCAGATGTTCGAGGTGGCGTCGATTGCCGAGGTGACGCAGGAGATATTTGGCCCGGTGCTGCAGGTCGTGCGCTGGAGCGGCGACCCGATGGCCGTGGTGCAGCAGATCAACGCGCTGGGTTACGGCCTCACGCTGGGCATCCAGACACGCATCGACAGCCGTGCTCAGGCGCTGGCCGGTGCGGCGCGCGTGGGCAATGTCTACGTGAACCGCAACATGATCGGCGCCGTGGTGGGTGTGCAGCCCTTCGGCGGTGAGGGCCTGAGCGGCACCGGCCCCAAAGCCGGCGGGCCGAACTACCTGCTGCGCTTCTGCGCCGAGCAGACCCTGACCATCAACACCACCGCAGCCGGTGGCAACGTGGCGCTGTTCACAGGCTGAGGCTCAGCTCATCACGACCATGCCCGAGGTCGGGTTCTCCAGCATCGCGTCCAGCTCTTCGATGGGCAAGGGCTTGGAGAACAGGTGGCCCTGGAACTGGTCGCAGCCCTGGTAAGCCAGGAAATCGCGCTGCTCCTGCGTTTCAACGCCCTCGGCCACCACCTGCAGGCTCAGGCTCTGCGCCAGCGCGATGATGGCGCGCGAGATTGCGGCGTCGTTGGGGTCGGTCAGCACGTCGGCCACGAAACCTTTGTCGATCTTGAGCTGGTCCAGCGGCAGGCGCTTGAGCACCGAGAGCGACGAGTAGCCCACGCCGAAGTCGTCGAGCGAGAGCGTCACGCCCAGCGCCTTGAGCATGCCCATCTTGTCGATGGTGATCTCCATGCGGTCGGCCAGCAGACTCTCGGTGAGTTCGAGCTTGAGGCGGTGCGGCCGGATGCCGGTGCGCGTGATCGCGGCCATCACCATGTCCACGAAATCGGGGTGACGGAACTGGCGCACGCTCACGTTGACGGCGATGCTCAGGCTGGCGGTCTGCGGACGGTGCGCCCAGATGGCGAGCTGCTCGCAGGCGGTTTCCAGCACCCACTGGCCCAGCGGCAGGATCAAGCCCGTGTCTTCGGCCACCGGAATGAACTCTGCTGGCCAGGTCAGGCCGCGTGTGGGGTGGTTCCAGCGCACCAGCGCCTCCACGCCGGTGACGACACCCACCCGGTCCACCTGCGGCTGGTAGTGCAGGATGAACTGCTCCTCGCGCAGCCCGATCCGAAGATCGGAACTCACCGCGGCGTTGACGCTGACCGTGGCCTGCATGTCCGGATCAAAGAAGCACAGCGTGTTGCGCCCCATCGACTTGGCCTGGTACATGGCCAGGTCTGCCTGCTTGAGCAACTCGCCAACATCGCTTTGATCGCCGTTGAACGAGGTCACGCCGATGCTGGGCGTGGCGAAGTGCTGGTGGCCGGTGAGCTGGAAGGGTTCACGCAGGGTCTTGAGGACCTTCTCGCCCAGGGCGCGTGCCTTGTAGGCCGCCGCTTCGGGATCGGTGCTCAAGTCGTCGACCATCACCACAAACTCGTCACCACCCAGGCGCGCGACCATGTCGCTCTTGCGCACGCTCTGCGTCAGGCGCAAGGCCACCTTCTGCAGCAGTTGATCGCCCATATGGTGCCCAAGCGTGTCGTTCAAGATCTTGAAGTTGTCCAGGTCGATGAACATGAGCGCGCCGAACTGGCCGGTGCGCGCGCTGGCCGCTAGCGCCTGCTGCAACCTGTCCAGCAGCAGTTGACGGTTGGGCAAGTCGGTCAGTGCGTCGTAGAAGGCCAGGTGGCGGATCATGTCCTCGGCTGTTTTGCGCTGCGTGATGTCGCGGCCCACGGCCACCCAGTGCGTCACTTCTTCGGCCGTGGCCTGCACCGTCACCACCTCGAGCTCGACCCAGAAGAGCGCGCCATTCTTGCGCCGCACCATCAGCTCGGTGCGGGCCTGCTGGTTGTCCTGGAGGCTGGCAACCAGGGTGTTCATCTGGGTCATGGCCGGGTCCAGTTCCAGCAGGATGCGTGGCGTCTGCCCGATGACTTCAGCGCGCGTGTAGCCGGTTTGCTGCTCGAACGCGTCGTTGACGAACACGATGCGTGGCTCCTGACTGCCGGCGCCGGTTTCCGCGATCGCCACGATGTCGTTGAGTCGGGACACGCTGGTCTCCAGCAGCATCAACTGCTCTTGCGATCGCCGGCGTTCGGTCACATCGCGGAAATACACCGCCAGACCCTCCGCAAACGGATACGCCCGCACCTCCATCCATTTGCCCAGCGTGGGGAAAAAATCCTCCAACTCCACTCGGCGGTTGGTGTTGAGTGACCGGGTGAGTTTCTCCTTGAGCCGCTCGGCCAGACCACCACTGAAGTCGTGCCAGACCTCCTGGCCGAGCAGGTCGGCGGTGGTTTTCTGCAGGAGGCGCTCGCTCTCCTGGTTCAAATAGGTGAAGCAGCACTGGCGGTCCAGTGTCACAAAGGCTTCAGTGATGCTGGCCAGCGTGGTCGTCAGGCGCATCGCCAGGCGCAGTGTGTCCTGTTGCGCCTGCTTCTGCGCCGAGATGTCCTGGATTGCCCCCTGGATTCGAACGATCTCACCGTCGATGCCACGCACGGCGGAGCTGACGGTGCGAACCCACTTCGACACACCGCCGTCCACCATGATCTGGATTTCTTCGTCAAAGCCCTCGCCGCTTTGCGCGCAGCGCTCCAGCCGTTGACGAATCCCGCTGCGCCACTCCGGGTTGTAGCGCTGCACCATGGTGTCGAGCGAGGTGACCTGGCGGTGATCCGCCAAGCCCAGGATGCTGGCGAACTCGTCGGAGTGCACCAGCTCGCCGCCGGCCACCTGCATCGACCAGCTGCCCGCGCCCGCGGTGTGCTCCGTGAGGTTCAGGCGGCTCTCGCTTTCACGCAATATCTGCACATTGCGCAGCTCGCTCTGCTCGCACCGGTGCGCCAGCGCCACCGTGTCCATGGCATGAGCGGCGAGTTCCTGCATGGCCGGTGTGCTGGTGTCGCAGGGGCGATCGGGATCCTCATTCAGGAGCAACATGGCCGACGCAGTTCGTTCACTGGCCGTCGACAGCGGCCACCAGAGAAGGGTGCCCGGGGACGCCAAGGCCGCCCAGGCCTGCATGTGTGTTCCGGCCGGATCGTTGACCGGGTCCGTCAAGCGACACTCGCGGTTGCCCTCAGCGAACAGCGCGGCAACTGCCTGGGGTGCGTCAGCGAGGATCGAAGCCGCCAGTCCATGGGACCCCAACACCCGAGGTGGCCACTGCGACGTGTCGAAGAACACTGCGGCGCAGACGCCCGCGGTGCGGGCCGCCCAGCTCGCCAACCGATCAAATCCCCCCCTCTGCGCGAACTCCCCCGAGTCGCCCTCTGAAGTCGTTTCTGCCGCTTTGAAGGGTGTGGCGCTGGATGCTGAGGAAGCGGGTCGCATGAGGAACTTCCGGTGGTGGAGTGTTTCGAGAATACAGAAGTGTTGTCACGGTGTTTGCACAGACTGGTGCTCTCATCACAGGTGGAATGTGATCTAGCGCACAGCAAGCGGTGCTGCCGAGTCAAGTTGTAACAAAACTGTTAGTTTTCGTGGCATCTGGGCTAACATTCACGCTCGCCAGCGCCCGGGGCCCTGGCTCAGACTAAAAAGCGCAAACGACAGAAACGAACTTGGGAGTCGATTGTGAGCACACTTGCAGAACTCAGACAGCACAGCGATGTGCCGAGCTTGAAATCAGCGCTGCACCAACTTTGCAGCGAGTTTGGTCGCATCACGCGCCTGGACATCCTCACCGCCATGCACGAAGGTACGAAGCAAGCCATCTGTTTCTTGCGCATGGAGCGCCCCGAGCAGGAGCAGCAGCTCATGAAGAGCCTGGGTGTGGGTCGTTTCGGTGGCGAGGTGGTGTTTGTCCTCAACCTCAACACACCCGTCACGGCCAACGACTTCGGTCCGTCTTCCCAGTGGGCTGATTCCGACATTTATTGATTCCTGGCTGCTGTTCCCCCGTCGCAGGCCCTTTTCAGGGCCTGTTTGCATGGTGGTGAGTGTCGCGTCATCGACCGTTGTCGAAGGTCACGAAGCGCAGAATCCCGCCATGAATTTCTTGCGCTCACCTTTGCAGGCACGGATCGTTCAATGGTTTGTGGCACCGGGCGACTCCGTGCGGCGCGGCGACGTGCTGGTGGTGCTGGAAGCCATGAAGATGGAGCACGAACTGCGTGCCGAGTCGGATGCCCGGGTGCTGGAGTTGTTGTTCTTGCCCGATGAGCCGGTGCAGGTGAACGATGTGTTGTTGCGTGCCGAGGCGGTGACAACCAGCTCCGCCAAGGCGACCGAGGCGTCGGTCCACCCGAATGCACCGGGCCAGGTGCGCCCCGACCTGCAGGCGCTGTTGAACCGCGATGCGCTCACGCAAGATGCCGCCCGGCCCGATGCCGTGGCACGCCGCCATGCCCTGGGTCTGCGAACCGCGCGCGAAAACATGGCCGATCTGTGCGACGAGGGCAGCTTCATCGAGTACGGTGCCCTGGCGGTGGCCGCGCAGCGCGCCCGGCGAAGCCAGGAGGACCTGGTGGCCAACACACCAGCCGATGGCATGGTGACCGGCATCGGATCGGTCAATGGGGCGGCCTGTGGCCCTGAGCGATCGCGCACCGTCGTCATGGCCTATGACGCCACCGTGCTGGCCGGCACCCAGGGCATGCGCAACCACCAGAAGACCGATCGCCTGCTGGGTATTGCGCTGAGCCAGAAATTGCCGGTGGTGCTGTTTGCCGAGGGTGGTGGTGGGCGGCCCGGTGACACCGACATGCCCATCGTGGCGGGTCTGCATGTGGGCACGTTCGCCGCATTCGCCCGCTTGTCCGGCCAGGTACCGGTGATCGGCATCGCAGCGGGGCGGTGCTTTGCGGGCAATGCCGCGCTGCTCGGCTGCAGCGACGTGATCATCGCGACGCGGGGCAGCAACATCGGCATGGGAGGTCCGGCGATGGTGGAGGGCGGCGGGCTGGGCAGTTACCGACCTGAGGAAATCGGCCCGAGCGACATCCAGCACGCCAACGGCGTGATCGATGTGCTGGTGGACGACGAAGCGCAGGCGGTGGTGGCGGCACGGCACTGCCTGTCCTTCTTCCAGGGGAACCTGCCCGGCTGGACCGCGCCTGACGCGCTCTCCTTGCGCGACGCCGTGCCCGAGAACCGCCTGCGGGCCTACGATACCCGGACCGTGATGCAGGGGCTGGTCGACGAGAGCAGCCTGCTGCCGCTGCGCACCGGCTTTGGCGTGGGTATCCACACGGCGCTGGCGCGCATCGAGGGCCGTGCCGTGGGCCTGATAGCCAACAACCCGCTGCACCTGGGCGGTGCGATCGACGCGGACGCGGCCGACAAGGCCGCGCGCTTCATGCAAATGTGCAACGCGCACGGTCTGCCCATTGTGAGTTTGGTCGACACGCCAGGCTTCATGGTGGGTCCGGACATGGAGGCGCGGGCACAGGTGCGACACGTGAGCCGGCTGTTCGTGGTGGCGGCCCAGCTTCGCGTGCCCTTCTTCAGTGTGGTGCTGCGCAAAGGCTACGGCCTGGGCGCCATGGGCATGACGGCCGGCGGGTTTCACGCGCCGGTGTTCACCGTGGCCTGGCCCACCGGCGAGTTTGGCGCCATGGGGCTGGAAGGCGCGGTGCGATTGGGCTATCGCAAGGAGTTGCAGGCCGCAGCTGAAGGCGCCGAGCGCGACGCGCTGTACGAGCGGCTGGTGGCCGAGCAGTACGCCAAGGGATCGGCCGAGCAGATGGCCGCCACGCTGGAGATCGATGCGGTGATCGATCCCGCTCAAACCCGCCACTGGCTGGTGCGGGGGCTGGCCGGCGCAAAGGTCGCCGAGCCGTCGACCGCCCGCTTCATCGACACCTGGTGAGCAGGCTCAGATGAGGTCGCCGAAGCCGGTGTTGCGTACCGTCGCGTTGACGGTTTGCGGCGCGGTCTGGTTGATGTTGATCCAGAACTCGCACACGTGCTTCATGGCACTGAGGAACTGGGAAAACTCTGTCGGCTTGGCGATGTAGGCGTTGGTGCCGGCGTCGTAGGCACGCAGCAGGTCGCTCGGCTCGGTGGATGAGGTGAGCACCACCACCGGAATGTTGTGCAACAGGTCGCTGCCCTTGATTTCCTTGAGCACACCGATGCCGTCGAGCAAGGGCATCTTGAGGTCGAGCAGCACGAGAACGGGGTTGCTGCCTGAGCGGTTGGTGAAGCCGTTGCGCCGGTACAGGTAGTCCAGCGCCTGCATGCCGTCGGAGACGTGGGTGACCCTCCCGTCCAGGCCATGGCGCGACAGAGCCAGCTTGGTCAGCTCGGCGTCGTCGGGGTTGTCTTCGACCAGAAGGATTGCGTCGGCGTTTTTGCTCATGATTCCAGGGGGGCAGGCATCGAGTCCAGGATGGAGTCCGAAAAACCAGGGCCCTCAAAAGGTAGGGAGAAGTAAAAAACGCTGCCAACACCCAGCTCGCTTTCGGCCCAGATGCTGCCGCTGTGCCGCTCAATGATGCGCCGTGTGAGCGCCAGCCCGATGCCTGTGCCTTCAAACTCCGAGGCGCGGTGCAATCGCTGGAACACGCCAAACAGCTTCTGCGCGTATTTTGTGTCGAAACCCACACCATTGTCACGGACAAAGAAGGTGTAGCCCACCACCGGGTCGACACTCCAGCCCACCTCGATGCGCGATCGTTCACGCGGCCGGCTGTATTTGTAGGCGTTGCCCAACAAGTTGGCCCACACCTCGCGCAGCAACAAAGCGTCGCCCTGCACCACGGGCAGGTCTGGGGCGACCACCCAGTCGACGATGCGCCCTTCGGTGTCGTGCCCGATCTGGGCCACCACCGCTTCGACCAGCAGCTGGAAGTCGACCGGCGTCACATTGACCGCTGCCCGACCCAGGCGCGAGAACGCCAACAGGCCGTCGATGAGTTGACTCATGTGGCGGGCTGAGTTGCCAATGGTGTTGAGGTAGCGGGCGCTCACCTCGTCGCACTGGCCTCCCATGTGTTCTTCCAGCAGACTCACGAAGCTGGAGATGTGGCGCAGCGGCGAGCGCAGATCGTGCGATACCGAATACGAGAAGGACTCCAGATCCTTGTTGGCGGAGAGCAACTGCTCTGTGCGTTCGACCACGCGGTTTTCCAGCTCGTCGTTGATGTTGCGCATCAGGTCGTCGAGCCGCTTGGCGTCGGTCATGTCGCGGTTGATCTTGGCGAAGCCGCGCAACTCGCCACTGTCGTCTCGCAAGGCAATCAACACCGAATGCGACCAGTACTGGGTGCCGTCCTTGCGCGTGTGCCAGTTGTGCAGCTCGTGCTGGCCCCGCGAGGCGGCCAGGCGCAGCATCTGGTCGGCGCGGACCCGCCCGTGCTCGGGGTTGGCCGGGTCGAACAGCACCCCGTAGTGCCGGCCCAGCATCTGGGTGGGCGAGTAGCCGTCCATGCGCTGGGCGCTGTCGGTCCAGTCGGTGATGCGCCCGTCGGCATCCATGAAGAAGATGCAGTAGTCGCGCAGGTTGTCCACCATCAGGCGGAAACGCTGCTCGGCCTCCAGCAATTCCGCCGATCGCTCGCGGATGCGTTGCTCGAGTTCTTCGTTGAGGTTGCTCACCCGCTCTTCAACGAGCTTGCTCTCGGTGATGTCGATGATCTGGACGAACAGGCCATGGACCTTGCCCTCGCGCACGTCGGGCAGATAGCGGGCACTGACGAAGATGTGTTTGCCGTCGACCGTGGGGCGCCAGGTGGTGAAATTCTGCTCTTGCCCCGCGAGCGCGGCTTCCATTCGCGGTTTTGTGTCAGCCCAGATTTCGGGCGCGATGCAGTCGCCGATGTGCTGGCCCAGAATGCGCGCCGGGTCCATCCCGTAGACCCGCAGGTGCTCCGCGTTGGCAAAACGGAAGCGCAACCCTGCATCCAGGTAGGCGATCAGGCCGGGCACATGGTCGGTGATCGTCTGCAGGAAGCGCTGGTTGTCGCGCAGGGAGTTCTCTGCCGCCTTGCGGTGAGTGATGTCCACGACGGTGGTGTTGCTGCGCAGGAAACGTCCGTCCTTGTCGCGCACCGCGGAGGAGGACAGCAGCGCGTGGAAGGTGGTGCCATCTCGGCGGCGCATCTCGTATTCGACCCCCTCCAGCGCGTCGTCCTTGACGATCTTGCGCATCCGGGCCTCGAGCAGGGGCACGTCCGCGGCCGGAATGACTTCGCGAAAGTCCATCTTGCCCTCCACCTCTTCGCGGCTGTAGCCCAGCCAGCCCAGTTCGGTGTCGTTGATCGACACGAAGGTGCCATGGATATCGAGCGAGTGGTAGCCGCAGGGGGCGTGGTTGTAGAGGGCCTGCGCCTGGCTCAGGGCCTGGTTGAGTTGGCAGTTCGCATGGCTGACCAGGTCTTCCGACGCCTTGCGCTCGGTGATGTCGAGCATCTGGATGAACAGGCCCGCCACTGCCCCGTCGTGCCAGTAAGGGGTGTAGTCGATGCTGGCGTAGAACACCGTGCCGTCGGGGAGCACGCGTTCGCCTTCGAAACGCTGCGCAACCCCTGCGAGCGCACTCTCCAGGCGCGGACGTGCCGCTTCAAAGTCCTGGCTTCGCGCAATGCGGCTCAGGTGCAGACCCACCAGCTTGTCGGGTGAACCGTCGAGCCAACGCGCGTAGCTGGCGTTGGCAAAGCGGCAGATCAGTTCGCGATCAAAAAACGCAAGTTGCACTGGCACGCTGCTGGCCACTGTCTGCAGAAAATTGCGCTGCGCTGCCAGAGCCACTTCGGCCGCCTTGCGCTCGGTGATGTCCACCAGCGTGTTGTTCGTGCGCAGGAAGCGTCCCTGGGCATCGTGCACCGCGGTTGTGTTGAGCAGAGCGATGAAGCCTGTGCCGTCGCACCGCAGCATGCCGATCTCGGCGGCTTCCAGTGTCTCGCCGCGCAGCAGGCGTTGCAGGCGCTCCAGCACTTCAGCGAGGTAGGCGGGCTGCACGTGGTCCCGAAAGTGCTTCTTCCCCACCACCTCGCTGCGGCTCTCATAGCCCAGCCAGTTGAGCTCGGTCTGGTTGATCAGCACGTACAGACCGTTGGCGTCAACCGAGTGGTAGCCGCAGGGCGCCTGGTTGTAGGCGATCTGGGCCTCTCGCAACGCAGAGTGGATCCGGTCCTTGGCCACGGCCAGTTCTTCGGTGCGCTGCTGCACGGCGCTTTCCAGCTCGGCGTTGAAGCGCTGGATGCTCTCCTGCTGCAAGTGCTGTTCGGTGATGTCTCGCGAGACCGCCAGCAGCATCACCGGCTGGCCAAGGGCGTCGCAGATCGGCGTGACCACGGTGTCCCACCACTTGGGCGTGCCTTTGAAGGTTGGGCCGTAGGCCACGAACCGTGAGCTCTCGCCGCGGCGGGCCGATTCGATGGCCTCCAGAGACAGCAGCACGCCATCATCGGGCCACCAGTCGGCCCAGGCGCCCATGCGCACTTGCTCGAAATCGTCAACCTCCAGGAGACGGCAACCTTGCGCCGTCATCTGCACCACCCGGCCCTCGAGGTCGAGCACCTTGGTGCAGTCGGGGCTGCTGGCAATGATCTGGCGATTCAACTCGTCCTTGATGCGTGCTTCGGCTTCGAGCACACGCATGGGCGTGATGTCCTGGATGAAGCCCAGCTGGCTGGTCACGTTGCCGTGCTCGTCGCGCAGCGGTGAATTGCGCGCCAGCACATGCACCACCTCGTTGCCCGGTCGGATCAACCGGAACTCCACGCTCAGGCTTTCGCCCGTGGCGATGCCGTGAATCCAGTGTTCCTGCACCCGCGGCAGATCGTCGGGATGCACGCGGTCGAGCCAGCCGAAGTTCGGAAAGTCGTGTTTGGCCAGCGCAAAAATCTGCTGCAGTCGGGCGTCGACATGGGTGAGCACGCCGGCCTGGTCGGTGCGGAAGATGCCGATGGGGAAGGCGCTGCCCAAAGCGGCAAAGAGGGCTTCGTATTCGAGGTGCGCGGCCGCCACCGGCGACCCTTCGTCCGCATCGAGCGCCAGTTCGAGCGACAGCGGCAGATCGGCGAGAAGACCCACATCGCTGGAGGAGCCTTCATGCAGGCTGCCGCCCATGTGCTGGGCGTAGTTCCGGCGCAGGTGCAGGTTTTCCGCCTTGAGGGTCTCGATCTCCAACAGCAGCGCCCGCTCTCGGGCCGAGATCGTTGCCTCGGGTCGGTTCGCATCAGGACGGCTGTCTTTCGGAGGGAAGAGAGCGCTCATCGAGCCAACTGTACCCCAGGGGACCCGCAGCCGAACGTGATATTTGACCCTCAGAACCGGGGTAGATCCGGGTGCGCCAGACGCCCGCCGCGCACCAACATTTTTCCGTACTCAGCACAACGTTGCAGGGTGGGAATGACCTTTCCCGGATTCAGTAGCGATTTGGTATCAAAAGCCCGTTTCACGCTGAACATCTGCTCGTTTTCCTCGGGCGAGAACTGAACGCACATGCTGTTGAGCTTCTCCACGCCCACGCCGTGCTCGCCGGTGACCGTGCCTCCCATGGCCACGCTGGTCTCCAGAATGTCGGCGCCGAAGAGCTCGCAGCGGTGCAACTGGTCGGCATCGTTCGCATCGAACAGGATCAGCGGGTGCAGGTTGCCATCGCCCGCATGGAACACGTTGGCGCAACGCAGGCCGTACTTTTTCTCCATCTCCGCGATCGCCAGCAGGATGTCGGCCAGGCGCTTGCGCGGGATGGTCGAGTCCATGCACATG
>JAZKHJ010000009.1:0-115445 GCA_040385485.1 Pseudomonadota bacterium
GTAGGTGCACTCCTTCTTGTCCAGGATGATCTGGTCCATCTTGTCGTCGGCCTTGCAGACGACTTCGGTGGCCATGTTGTTGAGCAGGGCCTTGAGCTTCAGGCGCACGGTGGCGGCACCACGGCCACCACGGCTGTATTCGGTTTTCAGGACGATCATCGGGTCCTTGCCGTGCATGATGACGTTGCCGGCGCGGAGTTCTTGAGCGATTTTCATATGGGTTCCAACGGTTGGGCCGCGCGTTCCCGGCGTGGGCTGGACACCCGGGAAACGATCTGATGGCTGCGATCTGTGCGGCGAGACAGATGGCTGGCAGGAATGAAACGCCAGGCTGAGCCCGGGCCGATTTCTGCAAAGCCTCGAATTTTATCGCTTTTCGCTTAACTCTTCTGAGTCACGAAGTCGACCAGCTGGCTGCACAGGTCGGGCTGGGCCAGCAGCCTCGCGCGGGCGGACTGCACGCACGCACGCCAGTGGTCGAGATCCTTCGGCCCTGGCCAGACCGCGGGCAGGCCGCCGATGTCGTTCCAGGCGCGGTGAAATGCCCGCAGGAGGGCGGGCGCTTGCAGCCAGTCGAGGAAGGCTTCGAGCTTGGCGTGGTGGGCGTCGTCGTGCTGTGGGTAGATCTGCCAGACGAAGGGCTGACCGGCCCACAACGCGCGCACCAGCGAGTCTTCGCCACGCACGAAACTGAGGTCGCAGGCCCACAGCAGGTGGTCGAAGTCAGGCTGGCTGAACAAGGGCAGGGCGTGCAACCGGCCGGCCGGTGCGGCCTGCGCCGCTTGCCACGCGCGTCCGGGCGTCACCAGCCAGTCGGTGCCCAGCGGGTCGCTGGCGGCCTGCCGCAGCACATCGGGCAAGGTGGTGGGCTCATAACAAAACAGGCTCACCCGGCGCTGTGCGGGGGGCAGCCCCAGGGCCTGCAGCCAGGCGGCCGTGTCGAACCTGGCCTGTCGCTGGAGCAGGTCAGGCTCGCGCAGCAGCCCGCCCGTGCGCTCGGTGAAGCCGGGGTAGAAGAACCACTTGGTGAGGCCACGCAGCGGCCCGCTCATGACCGGCGAGGGCAGGCGGTGTGAGCGCTCCACGTAGGGTTCGGCGCTCAGGTATTCCAGGTTGATCCACACCGGCGCGGGCTGCCCTGCGGCCACGCGGCTGGCCAGAGCGTCGATGCACTCGGCGGGCGGTTCGCAGCCAAAAGCCTCGATCCACACATCCGCAGGCGGCAGACTGCCCGGCGTGGCGGCCAGCGGGGTGGTCCAGTGCAACACATCGATGCCGGGCCAACCGCCTTCCAGAGCGCCGGGCGCCATCCAGGTCAGCGCCTGTGGATCGTCCAGCCACAGCCGCACCTGTTCGCCCCGGTCGGCGAGCTGCGCGCACAGCCGCCAGCCCACGCCCACGTCGCCGAAGTTGTCGATCACCTTGCAGAAAATGTCCCAACGCATGGTCGCCATTGTCGGGGCAAGGGTTTCAAGGCCGCGCACAATACGCGCCCATGTCCGACACGCATTCCGATCAACTGCTCAGCGAAGTGGCCGCGCTGCCCCCGCTGCCGGGCGTCTATCGCTATTTCGATGCCCAGGGCCAATTGCTCTACGTGGGCAAGGCGCGCAACCTCAAGAAGCGCGTGTCGAGCTATTTCCAGAAGAGCCACGACGGCACGCGCATTGGCCACATGATCAGCAAGATCGTGCGCATGGAAACCACGGTGGTGCGCTCCGAGGCCGAGGCCTTGCTGCTGGAAAACAACCTGATCAAGACCTTGAACCCGCGGTTCAACATCCTGTTTCGCGACGACAAGAGTTACCCCTACCTCAAGATCACCGGCACGCGCGAAACCTTCCGCACTTCGGCAAAGATGCCGTCGCCCTCGCTGGCGTTTCCGCGCATGGCGTACTACCGCGGCGTGGTGGATCGGCGCCACAGCTACTACGGGCCGTACCCCAGCGCCTGGGCGGTGAAGGAATCCATCACGCTGCTGCAGAAGGTGTTTCACCTGCGCACCTGCGAAGACTCGGTGTTCGCCAACCGCACGCGACCCTGCCTGCTCTATCAGATCAAGCGTTGCAGCGGTCCGTGTGTGGATCTGATCGACAGCGAGGACTACGCGCGCGACGTGCAGGACGCCGAGCGGTTCCTGCGCGGTGAAACGCAGGCGGTGCTCGACACGCTGGAGCAGCGCATGATGGCGCACGCCGAGAAGCTGGAATTCGAGCAGGCCGCTGAGCTGCGCAACCAGATGACCGCGCTCTCGCGGGTGCTGCACCAACAAGCCATCGACAACGTGTCCGACAAGGACGTGGATGTGCTCGCCGTCAAGGTGCACGGTGGACGCGCCTGCGTGAACCTGGCCATGGTGCGCGGCGGGCGCCACTTGGGCGACCGACCGTATTTCCCCGCCCACGTGGACGACGCCACCGCGATCGACAACGCGCTTTCCGAAGAAGGCGATGTCCCCACCGGCGACCCGGCCGAGCGGGTAGCCGTGCAAGTGCTCGAAGCCTTCATCGCCCAGCATTACCTCGGTATTGCCATGCCCCACATCCTGGTGACCAGCCACGCGGTGGGCAAGCCGTTGCTGGATGCGCTTACCGAACAGATCGGCGCCAAGGTGAATGCGGTACACAACCCGCGCGAACACCGCCGCATCTGGCTGGAGATGGCGCAAAAAAACGCCGACATCGCGCTGGCCCGTCTGCTGGCCGAAGAAGGCAGCCAGCAAGCCCGCACCCGCGCGCTGGCCGATGCGCTGCAGTTGCCTGACGACCAGCTCGACGCACTGCGCATCGAGTGTTTCGACATTTCGCACACCGCCGGGGAATCCACCCAGGCGTCGTGCGTGGTGTTCGAAGGTCACAAGATGCAGAACAGCCAGTACCGCCGCTACAACATCGAGGGCATCACCCCGGGGGACGACTACGCAGCGATGAAGCAGGTGCTGCTGCGGCGCTACGGGAAGATCGCCGAGGCGATGCGCGCCGATGACCCCTTGCCGGCGGGAGCCACCTTGGTGGTGGAGCTGGAAGACGCAGCGGGCGCTCCACCCGAAGAGATGAGTGCCGAACCCATCGCTGAACTGGTCGCCGGCCCCCGCATGCCCGACCTGGTGCTCATCGACGGTGGCAAGGGCCAGGTGAGCACGGCGCGCGATGTGTTCCAGCAACTGGGCCTGGATCTCTCGCTCATCGTGGGTGTGGAGAAAGGCGAGGGTCGCAAGGTGGGCCTGGAAGAGCTGGTGTTCGCCGACGGTCGCGAAAAGGTCTACCTGGGCCACGATTCCGCCGCGCTGATGCTGGTGGCACAGATCCGCGATGAAGCCCACCGCTTCGCCATCACCGGCATGCGGGCGCAGCGCGCGAAGGTGCGCACGGGTGGCAGCAAGATCGAAGACATTCCCGGCGTGGGACCGAAGAAGCGCGCCCGCCTGCTGCAGCGTTTTGGCGGTGTGCGTGGTGTGGCCTCGG
Source organism: Pseudomonadota bacterium (assembly GCA_040385485.1). Classification (GTDB taxonomy): domain Bacteria; phylum Pseudomonadota; class Gammaproteobacteria; order Burkholderiales; family Burkholderiaceae_C; genus Hydrogenophaga. The sequence continues at coordinate 3,465 of JAZKHJ010000009.1, forward strand.
CGAGTGTGGAGGACCTCTGCACGGTGGAGGGGATTTCGGCCGAGCTGGCCGATGCGATTTACAGGAGCTTGCATTGATGGGGTCGGGCCGGGCGGAGTCTGCGGTGGTCAACGCATAATCAGCCCATGTTTTTCAACCTCCCCACCCTGCTCACCTGGGCTCGCATCGTCGCCATCCCGTTGATCGTGGGGGTGTTCTATCTGGAAGACATGAGCGTGGCGCAGCAGAATCTGATCGCCACGGTCATGTTCGTCGTGTTCGCGCTGACCGACTGGGCTGACGGTTACCTGGCCCGCAAGCTCAACCAGACCTCGGCCTTCGGCGCCTTCCTCGATCCGGTGGCCGACAAGTTCCTGGTGTGCGCCGCGCTGCTGGTGCTGGTGCACCTGGACCGCGCCGACGTGTTCGTGGCACTCATCATCATCGGCCGCGAGATCGCCATCTCGTCGCTGCGCGAATGGATGGCCATCATCGGCGCGACCAAGAGCGTGGCGGTGCACATGATCGGCAAGGTCAAGACCATGGTGCAGATGATTGCCATTCCCTTCCTGCTGTTCAACGGCACGCTGTTCGGCCTGATCGACACCCAACTCTGGGGCACCTGGCTGATCTGGATCTCGGCGGTGCTGACCATCTGGTCGATGGTGTACTACCTGCAGAAGGCCATCCCCGAGATTCGCGCCAAGTCGCGCTGAGGCTCTGGCGATGAACTCCCCGACGCAAGACAACGCGTGGCTGCGCGCCATGCCCTGGGTGTTCGTGCTGATCTGGAGCACGGGCTTCATCGTCGCGCGCTATGGCATGCCGCACGCGCCACCGATGAAGTTCCTCGCGGTGCGTTATGCGCTGTCCATCGCCTGTTTCCTGCCCTGGATCCTGCTGGCCGGCGTGAAGTGGCCGACCACCCGCTCGCAGTGGTTCCACCTCGCGGTCACCGGTGTGCTGATGCACGCGGGCTACCTCGGTGGCGTGTGGGCGGCGGTCAAGGCGGGCATGGGATCGGGCCTGTCCTCGCTGATCGTCGGTTTGCAGCCGGTGCTCACCGCCATCTGGTTGTCGGGCACCGGCTCCAAGGTCAGCAAGCGCCAATGGCTGGGCCTGGTGCTAGGCTTTGCCGGCCTGGTGCTGGTGGTCTCGCGCAAGTTCGGTGCCGGCGGCCCGGGCGACCAGGCCAACTGGCTCAACCTCTCGTTCGCGGTGATGGCACTGTTCGCCATCACCATCGGCACCCTGTACCAGAAGCGTTTCGTGGCGGCCTGCGACGTGCGCACCGCCAACGCGGTGCAACTGTTCGCGGCGCTGCTCGTCACCTTGCCGCTCACCCTGCTCGAAGCTGAGCTGATGCACTGGAACGGTGAACTCATCGGCGCCATGGCGTGGTCGGTGCTGGGACTCACGCTGGGCGGCAGTTCGCTCTTGTATCTGCTGATCCAGCGCGGCGCTGCCGCCAGCGTGACCAGCCTCATGTACCTGGTACCGCCGTGCACGGCCGTGATCGCCTGGCTGCTGTTTGCCGAGCCGATCACGCCGTTCACGGTGGCGGGGATCGCGCTCACCGCCTTCGGCGTGAGCCTGGTGGTGCGCGCGTCCCGCTGAGGGCTTGCGCCCGTCCGATCACTTCTTGATCGGCTGACCGAAGTTCTCCAGCCAGTGGCTGTCGGCGTCGGCCGGCGCCAGCGACACCTGGAACTCGTGGTAAGCACCCGAGGTGTCGGTGTATTCCACAGCACCCAGATCTTTCAGCGTGGAGGCCCCGGCCGTGTTAGTGGCGGCGTGCTGGCCATACAGCATGAGAGCACCCCGGTTGCGTGCCCACGCGCAAGCCCACTTCAACCCGAACACTCCCCAGCCGTGGCGGCGCTGGCTGGCCACCACACTGATGCCGGTTTCCAGGTTCAGCCCGTCGTTGCGCAGGAACAGGTTGAGCTGCAGCAGCATGAGGATCTCGTGCGTTTTGGGATCGCGGACTGCCGCAAACCGGTGGCCCGAGCGCTGGAGCGAGGCCACCACCTGCTCAGGATCGGTGGATGTGAAACGGAAGCCACGGTCGTCCACCGACAGGGCCATGACGTGTGCCTTGATGGCGGGCCAATCGGCTTCGCCCAGTTGCTGCACCGGTGCTGAAATAGGCGGATTGATCAGCGACTTGGGCGGCACGAAGTTGGCAGGCAAGAAGGTGGCTGCATTCTTCTCCGCAATCTCTTCCTGGAGTTTCCAGGTCGCTTCCAGTTCTGCTTCGGCCTTGGCGACGTCGGCCGGTTTAATGCGGTCCACGTCGGGTTTGTACACACCGGCGCGACCCGCGGGGGCGTCCGACCAGCCGACCACGCCCAGTTTCAGGAAGGCCAGCGGATGGCGGAGGATGCGCTGCGTCTTGGCTTCATAAACGTAGCCGCCCTTGCGCATCAGCTCGATCGTGCGCGGATCGGTGTTCACCAGCAGCCCGGCCCTGTAGAGAATATCGGCCACATCCGCCAGGTCGTACTCGGGGCTGTAGGTTGCGCCCTTGAGCACCGTGGCCTTGCCAGCCATCAGGCCCAGCAGCACCTGGCGCCCGCAGTTGTTCGTGGCCTCCCCGATGAGGAAGGGGCCGGTGGCGCCGGGAGGCGGAAACTTCGGATGCAGGGCAAACCGGCGTTCGCTCATCAGCAGCTTGGCCTGCTGCAGTGTGAGCGTCACCTTGCCCGAGCGCAGCCCGACGGAGAGTTCGCTCAAGGCCTGGTTGGGATCCACACCGTAGTGCGTGTCCAGCCCGATCTGTGTGCGCGCTTCGTTGTGGCAGCGGTTGTTGAAATCCTCGAAACCTTTGAAATCCTCCAGGGGGGTGAACTTCACCATGGGTGGCCCGGTTTTCTTGTACGACTGCACGATGGGCAGGTCGTCCCACTTCGTCTCACCCAGCTTGAAGTGTTTGGCAATTTCCCCGAATGCGTCCAAGGTGTTGTAGCTGGCAGAGGCGATACCCACGGTGTCCAGCGCCAGGCCATCTTCCATCCGGGTTTTGCCTTGTACCTTGTTGATCGACTCGTGGTGGCAGATCGAGACGCGTCCTTCACGGGAGAAGCCGATCGACGAGACGTGCGTGACGGGGCCGTAGGTGTTCTTGTGGTACATCACCGCGGCCACACCGCTGATGGACTCACCGCTGAGCTGCTTGCCCAGGCGTCCGAAGAAATCCTTGCCCCAGTCCTGCGAGCGCTTCTCGGTGAAGATCAGTTCAAAGATGGATCCGTCGCCGATCAGCTGAGCGGCGATGGTGGCGAACAGCTGCCCGTCACCGCCGAATACCTGGGCGAATTCGCCGTAGTTGGTCAACTTGGCAGCTTTGGCGCGGAGTTCGCGCTGCGTGGCGGCCAGTCGGTCGTTTTTTTCGGCTGCAAGCTGGGCATCGGTCTTGACGCCGTAGAGCATCGCCTGAAGTTCCTGTTCTTCGGTGTCTTCTGCGCTGGTCTGCACCTTGGCTGGCGGCGTCACCAGCGTCATGGCGTGGTTGGCATTGGGTTTGAAATACGTCGCCACCACGTCCGCCATCTGCTCTGGTTGGGTGCACTCACCCAGTGCCTTCTTCAGGCGGAGCACGGTGTTGCTGCCCGGTGCCAGGTATTCGGCAAGGGCCACGATCACGCGCGCGAGAAAACTGATGCAGTGGTCTGCGCCCTGCGGCATCACACCGGTTTCAAACAGCGTCTTCACCTCTTCCGGTGTCCACAGGTGCTGCGGTGGTGGTCGGGTGGGGCCACCCAGCGCGTAGGTTGAACGCAACTGATCGTTGAGCATGTAGGAGATGGCGTTCCACATGCCCTCGGTCATTTCGCCGAGATCGATGGTGACCGCTTGTGGTTTCTTGGGGTCGATCCGGGGCATGAACCAGGGGTAGGGGGCGACCTGCACGTTGTTGTATTCCACACCGTCCGAGCTCGTGACGCGCCACGAGCGGTGAATGAGGCCACCCGAATTGGCCGCATGACTGATCGCCAGGCTGGCGGGCCACTTCCCAACGCCGAACGCTGCGTCGAGCCCGAGCGGCTTGTTTTTCAAGGCGACAAGTGCTTGCATGCTCTTGCCGCGCACCACGAGTTCGACGTGCCCAGGAAGGAAGCTGGTCACTTCCCCGTAAAAGTAGGTTTTTTCAGTTGGGACGTAGACGAACTGCATCAGGCGGCGCACCTGTTGCATATGCGGGGGTGGCGGCAGCAGCTTGGCGGCCGCCATCTTGGTGGTGATGGTGCTGGAGGCTGTTACGCGCGGAAATGCGGGGAGTCTGCTGGACATGGCGCGCTCCTTCAGTGTTGGGCGGCTGGCAAGCCGGCCACGGCGCGGCTGGCCACGTGGGTGATGGCCTTCAGCAGATCTTCGGCTTTGGACGCAGTGCCGAACGGCCACTGCGCGCGGTACACCACCGTGTCTGTTTCCGGCCAGCGGGCATAACAGCCGTAGCCCTCATCGATGGTCGGCAGCGCCGCATTGGCTTCGAGCAGTTCGCGGTCGTTGTTCAGTGCGCTGCCACCCACGTCGATCAGGATGAACACCACGTCGGGCGCGTGGGTTTCGTCAAAGGCCAAGCCCACGGTGTAGCCGTCAAGCACATAAGGGTTGTACGAATCGTTGACGCCATCCTTGATCCCCACCGCATGGTTGAGGTCGTTGATCAGCTTGAGGTAGTCTGCTTTTTTCATGATGTATATCCTTATTTGTTGAACCCACATGGGCCAATTCAGTGTAGGAATCTGTCCTGTGAGGGACCATCGGTGCAGCAGCGTATGGAAAGGTCGCGCAGGCGGCGCAAAGGTTCAGCGGCGCGCTCAAGGGTTGCGCCAGGGTTGTGGCCCCAAGGTCTTGCTCAGGTGCTCCAGCAAAAGGCTCAGGCGACGCGGTGTGCTGGGTCGCCAGGGCGCGAGCCAGTGGATGTCGGCGTCGCGGTGGCTCCAGGCCGGCAACACCTGAACCAGCTGGCCGTCCTGCAGGGCATGGCCCACATCCCACAGGCTGCGCAGCATGATCCCGTGGCCTGCGAGGCACCAGTCGCGCACGAGTTCGCCGGAGTTGCTGGACAGCGGCCCGGCCACCGCCACCCGAAGCGCTTCCTTGTCGCCCTCGCGCTGCAACAGCCACTGGTCTTGCGGTGCGTTGCCCTGGCCGGTGTTCTCGCGCACCAGCAGGCAGTGGTGCATGGCCAGATCGTCGGGCCTGAGCGGCTCGCCGTGCACGGTGAGGTAGTCGCTGGAAGCTACCAGCACGCGGCGGTTGGGCGCAAGCTGGCGCGACACCCATTCGCCTGCGCGCCGGTCGGGTGCGCTCCACAACCACACGGCCGCATCGAAACCTTCCACCGCCAGGTCGGGCAGCCGCTCGGTGAGCTGCAATTGCACGGTGATTGCCGGGTGCGCGGCCTGGAAAGCCGCCACCGCCGGCCCCACCCAGGCGCGCCCGAAGCCGAAGGTGGCGGCGAGGCGGATCGGACCCCGCGCATCGGCCTGGCGTTCGCGCAAGTCCGATTCCAGCGACGCAAAGCCCTGCAGCAGATCGGCCGCCCGCTCGATCATGGCTTCGCCCTCGGCGGTGGCCGTCACGCGCCGCGTGCTGCGCTGGAACAGCCGCACGCCCAGGCGCGCTTCCAGCGTGGCCAGCCGCCGCGTGACGGCCGAAGGCGTCACGCCCAGCGCCTGGGCGGCGCGCGCCAGGTGGGCGTTGCGGTGCACGGCCATCACCATTTCCAGATCGGCACGGTCCATTTGATTGCCCCCAGGTCAATAATCAATGCAGTTATTGTTGCTGACCATGAAGATATGCTGGATGCTCCAACCACAGGAGACATTCCATGACGAAACAACGCATCGCAGTCATCGCCGGCGACGGCATCGGCACCGAAGTCATGCCCGAAGGGCTGCGTGTGATGGAGGCGGCGGCCACCCGGTTCGGCATCGACCTGCAGTTCGACCACTTCGATTTTTCAAGTTGCGACTACTTCGAGCGTCACGGGAAAATGCTGCCCGACGACTGGAAGGACCAGATCGGTGGCCACGACGCGATCTATTTTGGTGCGGTCGGTTGGCCCGACAAGGTGCCCGACCACATCTCGCTCTGGGGCTCGCTGCTGCTGTTCCGCCGCGAGTTCGACCAGTACGTGAACGTGCGGCCCGCGCGCCTCATGCCCGGCGTGATCGCACCCGTGGTGCGGCGCGACGGCAGCGCGCGTGCGCCCGGCGAGATCGACATGGTGATCGTGCGTGAGAACACCGAAGGCGAGTACTCCAGCATCGGCGGGCGCATGTACCCTGGCACCGAGCGCGAGATCGTGATGCAGGAAACCGTGATGTCGCGCATCGGCGTGGACCGTGTGCTGCGCTATGCGTTCGAGACGGCGCGATCGCGCCCCAAAAAGCACCTCACCAGCGCGACCAAGAGCAACGGTATCGCCATCACCATGCCGTACTGGGATGAACGGGTGGCCGAGATGGCCAAGGAGTACCCGGACATTCAGGTCGACAAGTTCCACATCGACATCCTCACCGCGCACTTCGTGCAACGCCCTGACTTCTTTGACGTGGTGGTCGGCAGCAACCTGTTCGGCGACATCCTCTCCGACCTCGGCCCCGCCTGCACCGGCACCATCGGCATCGCGCCCAGCGCCAACCTCAACCCAACGCGTCAACATCCCTCTTTGTTCGAACCCGTACACGGATCGGCGCCGGACATTGCAGGCAAAGGCATTGCGAATCCGATCGGCCAGATCTGGTGCGGCGCGCTGATGCTCGATTTCCTGGGGCACAAGGCCGCGCACGACGCGGTGATGAACGCCATCGAGTCCGTTCTGCAGCCAGGCAGTGGCGCGCCCCGCACCGGTGACCTCGGCGGGCAGGCGGGCAGCTCGGATGTGGGTCGGGCGATTGCACAGGCGATCAAGGGTTGATCCGGGGCGCTGCGCGCGCGGATGCACCGGTTGAAAGCGTCTAGAATCCTGCCTCTTGTGCCGCCGGGATTGGGCGTGCGACCCTCGTGTATTGACAGGGGTTGCAGCCCGTGGGTCTAATCACTTTTCGTGCGCCACGGTCATCACCGTGTCCAGCGATCAACAGAACCAGTCCCACGGTAGCCAACCGCGCCGTTCCAGGACAAGCTTTGTACCAACGGAACAACTCATCTCAATTCAAGAGGGGCCTTTTGTGAACAAAACAGAACTCGTCGAACACATCGCCAAGAACGCCGACATTTCCAAGGCGGCCGCCACGCGTGCTCTCGATTCGACCATCACCGCGATTCGCACCACGCTCAAAAAAGGCGGCACCGTGTCGCTCGTGGGCTTCGGCTCCTTTGCCGTGACCAAGCGCCCTGCCCGCAAAGGCCGCAACCCGCGCACCGGCGACGAGATTAAAATCAAGGCCGCCAAGGTGCCGAAGTTCCGTCCGGGCAAGGCCCTCAAAGACGCTCTGAATTGAATGCATTCGCCCGTTTTCCGGTGGGGTGCTTAGCTCAGTTGGCAGAGCGGCTCCTTTACACGGAGTAGGTCGGCGGTTCGACCCCGTCAGCACCCACCACCATCGAAAAGGCGAACCCGGGTTCGCCTTTTTTGTTGTCCCACAGACAACGCTTTACGTTCCTTTTGAAGCAGCAGGGTTCCAGGCATGTTCGATACCATCCGCAACCACAAGAAGTACCTCATGGGCTTCTTGATGATCCTGATCATTCCCTCGTTCGTCCTGTTCGGCATCGAGGGGTACACCCGGTTCAACGAGAGCGGCGAACCCGTGGCGTCCGTGGACGGACAAGAGATCACCAAGGCCGAATGGGACCAGGCTCATCAGGTCGAGTCCCAACGTCTGCGCGAAGCCATGCCCACGCTGGATGCCAAGCTGCTGGAGAGCGATGAGGCGCGCTACGCGACGCTGGAGCGTCTGGTGCGTGACCGCGTGATGGCCACCGCTGCGCAGAAGCTCAACCTCTTCACCAGCGATCAACGCCTGGCGCGCGAGCTGCAGCAAAACGAATCCATTGCCGCCTTGCGCAAGCCCGACGGCTCGCTGGACGTGGAAGCCTACCGCTCGCTGGTGGCGCGCCAGGGCATGACGCCCGAGATGTTCGAAGCCCGCGTGCGCGCCGATCTGTCGCAGCGGCAGGTTTCGCAGAACATCGTGGGCTCGGGCTTTGCGCCCGTGGGGCTGGCCGCCGTGTCGCTCAACGCGTTCTTCGAACGCCGTGAAGTTCAGGTTGCCCGTTTCAACGCCGCCGACTTTGCCGCTCGCGTGAAGCCCACCGATGCCGAGATCGAAGCGTTCTACAACGCCAACGGGCCACTGTTCCAGGCACCCGAGCAGGCCGACATCGAGTACCTCGTGCTGGATGCCGGTTCGCTGCAGGCGTCGCTCTCACTCAACGAAGCCGATGTGCGTGCCTATTACGACCAGAACGCCGGACGCCTGGCCGGCACCGAAGAGCGCCGCGCCCGCCACATCCTGCTGACCGTGCCCGCGGGCGCGCCGGCCGCCGACAAGGAGGCCGTGCGCGTGAAGGCAGCGGCCTTGCTGGAGCAGGTGCGCAAGAATCCCGCGAGCTTTGCCGAAGTGGCCAAGGCGCAGTCGCAAGACCCGGGCTCCGCCGCCAACGGTGGCGATCTGGACTTCTTCGCCCGCGGCTCCATGGTCAAACCGTTTGAAGACGTGGCGTTTTCCCTGTCCAAAGGGGCCATCTCCGATCTCGTGGAGACCGACTTCGGTTTTCACATCATTCAGCTCACCGACATCAAGGCCCCGCCACAGCGCAGCTTCGAATCCATGAAGCCCGAGATCGAAGCCGAGCTCAAGCAGCAGCAAGCGCAGAAGCAGTTCGCCGAAGCCGCCGAGACCTTCAGCAACCTTGTGTACGAGCAGGCCGACAGCCTCAAGCCCGCAGCCGACCGCCTGAAGCTGGAGATCCGCACCGCTCAGGGCGTGCAACGCCAGCCGCAGGGTGCAACCGGTGTCCTCGCCAACGAGCGACTCCTGGCCGCCTTGTTCACGCCTGACGCCATCGACAAGAAGCGCAACACCGAAGCCATCGAAACCGGCTCCAACCAACTGGTGGCCGCCCGCGTTGTCAAGCACTCGCCCGCCCGCACCCGCCCGCTTGACGAAGTGCGCGAAGCCGTGCGGACTCGCCTGGTGGCGCAGCGCTCGGCCGAACTGGCGCGTCAAGAGGGTGACAAACAACTGCAGGCCTGGAAAGCGGGCGGTGCGGCGACCGGACTCTCTCCTGCCCAGACCGTTTCTCGTGAGAACGCACAGGGTCTGGCGCAGCCGGTGCTGATCGCGGCTCTCAGCGCAGATCCCAAGAGCCTGCCGGCCTGGATCGGTGTCCCGCTTGGTGACGAGGGCTATGCCGTCGTGAAGGTTCAAAAGGTGCTGCCGCGCGAAACGCGACCCGCGCAGGCCTTGACCCAGGAAGTGCAGCAATACAGCCAGTGGTGGGCCACGGCCGAAAGCCTGGCGTACTACGAGACGCTCAAAACGCGTTTCGATGCCCGCATTCTCGTGAACGAACCCAGCAAGCCCGCCGTCCCGGCGGTGCCCGCTCGCTGAGTTTTCTCGATTGACCGCCGGAAGGAGCGGTGCGACTTCCGGCTATAATCTGCGGCTTGCGGTGGCTGTAGCTCAGTTGGTAGAGTCCAGGATTGTGATTCCTGTTGTCGTGGGTTCGAGCCCCATCAGCCACCCCAAAAAACTCAAACCCGTTGCCCTCAAGGCAACGGGTTTTTTCTTTTCCGAGGCTGATGATCAGGTCAACGCCAGCGCCATGACCGGGAAAATGGCGATCAACAGCAGCACGACCAGCATCACGCCCACGTAGGGCATGGAGCCGGCAAAGATGCTTTCCACCGATACCTTGGGATCGTTGAGGGTGGACTTGACCGTGAACACCGAGATGCCGAAGGGCGGGGTGAGCAGGCCGATCTCCACCGCGATGACGGTGATGATGCCGAAGTGGATCAGGTTGAAATCCAGGCCCGCGGCGATCGGCACGGCCACCGGCGTCATGATCAGCAGGATGGAACTGGAGTCCAGGATCATGCCCAGCAGCAGCAGGATCACCACGTACAGGAACAGGAAGCCGTAAGGGCCCAGGCCCGCGTCCTGCACCAGGTCGCTGATGGCCATGGGCACGCCCGCCACCGACAGCATGCGGCTGTAGAAACCGGCAGCCACGAGCAGGATCAGGATGCCGACCGAGACCGCACCGGTTTCGGTGAGCACGCGCCACAGGTTGCCCCCGCCCAGCTTGCGCCGCAGGATGGCGATGACGAACGCACCGAAGGCGCCCACGCCACCGGCTTCGGTGGGTGTGAAGAAACCGGAGTAGAGGCCACCCAGCACCAGCGTCACCAGTGCCGCAATGGGCACCAGCTTGGCCAGCATTTCGGTGGTGGTGAGCAGGCGCGCGGTGCTGCGTTCCACCGCCATCTCGGCCTGGCGCTTGAGGTCGAACACCAGGCCGGGCGTGAACTTGGCCATCAGCATGATCATCACGGCGAAGGCCGCTGCCATGGCGAAGCCGGGGATGATGCCGGCGATGAACAAGGTGCCGATGGACTGCTCGGCCAGCACGCCATAGATGATGAGCAGCAGGCTGGGCGGGATCATCATGCCCAGCACCGAGCTGCCCGCCACCGTACCGGCGGCGAAGCTGGCGCGGTAGCCGTGGTTCACCATCTCGGGCACGGCCACGCGGGTGAACACGGCCGCCGAGGCGATGGACACGCCGGTGACGGCGGCAAACACCGTGTTGGCCGCCACAGTGGCCACACCCAGGCCGCCGCGCAAGCGCCGCAGCAGGGTTTCGGCCACATCGAAGGTGTCCTTGCCGACGTTCGATATCGACACCAGCAGCCCCATCAGCACGAAGAGCGGGATGGTGGCGAAGATGTAGTCGGCCACGCCGTTGTAGGCCGAGAGGTACATGAGCCGCATGGCCATGTCGACGTCTTCGCGGATGAGCCAGATGCCGGCGAAACCCACGGCCGTGAGAGCCACGGCGATGTGCAGGCCGATCAACACCAGAAATACCAGGGCTCCGATCAGGAGCCCGCCGAGGGCCAGTTCGCTCATGCCTGTGCTCCGTTGAATGGGGGCTGGCGCAGCAGCGAAGGGATGCAGGCGAGATAGGCCACGGCGGCGGCCAGAGAGCCCAGCACGATGAGGGCGCGGAACGGCCAGGTGACCACGGTGAAGACGCCTTGCACTCCGAAGTACTCCTTGATCTTCATGGCCTCGACCAGCTCGGGCCAGGCGATGAAGGCCAGCGCGAAGAACAGCAGCGCGCCGACGACGACGTTGAACACCTCCAGCGCCTTGAAGGCGGCTGGTGAACGTTTTCCGATGATGCGCAACAGGAAGTCGCTGCGCGTCATGCGGCCGGAGCAGACGGCCGCGGCCAGCTGCAGAAAGACGATGGAGGCGACCGAGCGCGCGGCGAACTCGGCCACGCCGGTGATGGGCGCATCAAAGAAGTTGCGGCCCAGCACATCGGCCACGATCAGCAGCATCATGAGAAAGATCCACGCCGTGCCCACCGCAGCCAGCACGTTGGCCACGCCCTGCAGGGGATTGGTGAGACCGGCGACCGCGGGGGTTTCGCTGGCGAAGTCGGGTTCGTTGTGCACAGGTCACCTGTGAAAGCGGAGAGACGAACCACCCGGCAGCGCTTCAGCGCACCGGGTGGACAAGAGGGGTGGTCAGCGGTTCTGCAGATCCCAGTCGCGCAGAGGCTTCACGCCACGCGCGCGCAGCTCGTCGAAGTAGGCCTTGAGCACCTGCTTGCCCGCGTCGCCCGTGCCTTGCAGCCAGGGCGCCACGATGTTGGGCAGGCTGTTGACCCACTTGGCCTTCTCGGCCTGGGGCAGCTCGGTGATCTGCAGGCCGGCGGCCTTCATGGTGTCCAGCGCGGCATTGGCGGTCTTGGTGACGTGTTTGCCGTGCGCGATCGAGGTGGCCTTGCCGGCCTTGAGCATCGCGTCCTGCACATCCTTGGGCAGGCCATCGAACACCTTCTTGTTCACTGCCACGCTGCCGAAGTACATGGCGCCGATGTCGATGCGGGTCAGGTTCTTCGCCACTTCATACACGCGGGCCGGGCCGATGCCGCTGGCAAACGACAGCGCGCCATCGGTCACGCCGGTCTGGATGTTGGTGTAGTAGGTGGTCAGCGCGCCGTCCACCGGGGTGGCGCCGGTCTCGCGCAACCAGTTGGCCGAAGTGCCGGGTGCGTTGATGCGCTTGTTTTTCAGGCTGGCCATGTCCTTCACCGGGAAGGTGGCGTAGATGTCGTAGCTGTCGGTGATCAACGACGACAGCGGCACCATGTTCTGGGCGGCCCAGCTGTCGCGCAGGGCGGGCACGCTGGCGTTGAGCTTGTCGAAGATCTCGATGAGCTGTTCGTGGTTGGTGGTGGCGAACGGGGTGAAGTAGGTCACGTTCTGCAGCGGCATGGCGGAGTTTTCCCACACGGTGCCGACCATGCCCACGTCCACGATGCCGTCGCGCACGGCGGCGCGGGTGTCGGTGAACTTGTAGAGCGTGCCGCCGTAGTTTTCGCGCCAGCGCACTTCGTATTTCGCGCCGCCTTCCTTCAGCAGGCGGTCCACCTCGGGCTGGAACACTTCCTTCATAGCGAAGGCCCAGATGTTGGTGGTGGGGTGGCTGGAGCCGATGTTGACCGTGACGCGTTGCTGCGCCATGGCCGAACCGACCGCCAGTGTGGCGCCCATGGCGACCAGGCTGGCGAGTGCGATCTTCTTGAGTTGCATGTTGTCTCCTCGGTGGGTGTCATGGCTGAGGGTTCAGCCGGGTGGGCAGGGTGCCGGTGCCCCCGCACCGGCTTCATCAAAAAAATGGATCAGCGTGGGGCAGGGCGCTTGCGCGTGCTCCCGGTGGTGTCGGCAAACAGGTCGCGGCTGGCATTCAGGTAGGCGCGCACGCGGTCGCGCACCAGCTGTTCGTCGTAGCCGTCGTGGGCGCTTTCGCTGTAGACGTCTTGCGCGTAAATCCAGCGGCGCATGGTGATGTAGAAGAAACCACCGTGCAGACCCATGAGCAGCTCCATCTCGCGCTCGCTGGGTTTGGCGCGGCTGACCAGGCCGCGGAAGCGGCGCGTCTCGCGGATCAGGCGCGGGAACAGGCGCGCGCGCAGCATGGCAAAGAAGCGGTCGGTGATGGTGTGGTCGGTCAGGCCAGAGAACACCAGGATGCGCACGAACTCCTTCGAGAGCGTGATCGTCACGTACTCCCAGTAGAAGGCGGTGAGCTTGTCTTCCACCGCCATGTCGGGGTCGTCGAGCAGGGCGTCCCACTCGGCGCGCCAGCGGCCTTCAAACACCTCGAGGTAGACGCGGTCAACCAGCGCCTGTTTGGTGGGGAAGTAGTGGTAGAGCAGGGCGTGGGTCACGCCGATGCTTTTGGCCAGGTCGCGCAACTGGCCATTGAAGCCATGCACCGAGAAGAACTGGATCGCGCCGTCGAGGATCTGGCGCTCGCGCTCGACCACGCCCATGCGCCTGCGTTGCGGGGCTTCCGGAACCGTTTTTTTGGCTTCGTTCGCCTTGTCAGGGTTTGTCTGGATGCGCACGCTATTTACCGATCGGTCAATGATTCGTACCATTGTTAACCGACTGGTAAACAAAAACACCCGTGAAAACCCGAGGATTCAAGGCATGGAATTGACTGGAGACATCCTGATCGGCGCACCCCGCGAGAAGGTCTGGGCCGGGCTCAACGACCCGGAGATCCTGACGCGCTGCATCCCCGGCTGCGAAGCCATGGAAGCCACCAGTCCGACCGAGCGCACCGCCCGCGTGGCCGTGAAGATCGGCCCGGTGCGCGCGCGCTTCGTGGGCCATGTGCGCATGGAAGACATCCGCGCCAACGAGGGCTGCGTGCTGCGCTTTCAGGGCTCGGGCGGCGCGGCCGGCATGGCCAAAGGCCACTCCAACGTGGAGCTCACCGACGAGGCCGGCGGCACACGCCTGCGCTACACCGCGCAAGCCGCCATTGGCGGCAAGCTGGGCCAGGTGGGCGGCCGCATGATCGACGCCGCCTCCAAGCAGATGGCCGACCAGTTCTTCACCGCGTTCAACGAACAGATGGTGGGTGTGCCGGTGGTAGAGGCTGTTGAAGCCGCGCCCGCGGAAACCGCGGCAAGCGCCACCGCTGCGCCGCAACCCACCTTCGTGCCGCGCTCCATCCAGGTGCCCCAGCCGGTCGCCAGCGGCGAAGGCGTTCGCGTGCTGTGGTTCGTGCTGGGTTCCCTCTCCACCGGCTTCGGCGTGTGGATCGCTTCCCTGTTGACTTCTTGAGGACCGCTCCATGAAAGCCGCTGCCTTCGACTACGTCAAACCCGCCTCCATCGACCAGGTGATCGCGCTGCTGCAGGAACACGGCGACGACGCCCGCCTGCTCGCCGGTGGCCAGACGCTCATGGCCACCTTGAACATGCGGCTGTCCGAGCCGCAACTGGTGATCGACATCACCGGCATCGAGGCTTTGCGCGGCATCAGCGTGCAGGGCAAGGTGCTGCGCATCGGTGCGCTGGCCACGCACACCGACATCGAGTTCAGTCCGCTGGTGGCGCGCCACGCGCCGCTGCTCAAGGCGGCCGCGCCCCACATCGCGCACCGCGCCATCCGCAACAGCGGCACCTTTGGCGGCTCCATCGCCTACGCCGACCCGGCCGCTGAATGGCCCACCTGCCTGCTCGCACTGGGCGGCACCGTGGTGGCGCGCGGGCCCCAAGGTGAACGCCGCATCGCGGCCGACGATTTCTTCACCGGCCTCTACAGCACCGCGCTGCGGCCCGACGAGCTGCTGGCCGCCTGCGAGATCCCGCTGGCCGGTGCCGACCACTGGTTCGGCTTCAGCGAACTGGCGCGCCGCCACGGCGACTACGCCATCGTGGGCCTGGCCGCTACAGCACGGTGCGAAGGCGCGGCCTTGCACGACCTGCGCATCGTGCTGCTGGGCGTGGACGCCACGCCGGTGCGTGCGCGCCAGACCGAAGCGCTGCTGCAAGGCCGCGCGCTGGACCTGGCCACCGTGACCCAGGCCGTGGCCAGCCTGCGCAGCGAGATCGACCCGCTGCCCGACCTGACCAACACCCCCGACACCAAGCGGCATCTGGCCGGCGTTCTGCTGCACCGCATGCTGCCTGTTGCAGCCACCGCCTGAGCCCCAAGGAACACCATGGCAGACCTGTACCCGATCAAAGTCACCGTCAACGGCAAGCCGCACCAGTGCAGCGTGCAGCCCCGCACCCACCTGGTGGACTTCCTGCGTGAAGACCTCGGCCTCAAGGGCAGCCACCTCGGCTGCGAACACGGCGTGTGCGGCGCCTGCACCGTCGAGCTCAACGGTCAGATCGTGCGCGGCTGCCTCACCCTGGCCGTGCAGGCCGACGGTGGACACGTGCAGACCATCGAAGGCGTGAGCCAGTCCGGCGTGATCCGCGATCTGCAGGACGCCTTTGTGCGGCGCAACGCGCTGCAGTGCGGCTTCTGCACCTCGGGCATGTTGATGGCGGCCAAGGAACTGGTGGAGCAGATGCCGGATGCCAACCGCGCCGAGGTGCGTGAGTGGATCTCGGGCAACTACTGCCGCTGCACCGGCTACCAGGCCATCGTGGACGCGATCTGCGACGTGCTGCAACAACGCAAGGAGGCCACCGCATGAAGCGCGATACCGTCAACCTCGAACCCGGCGTGGACCACAGCCGACCGCTGACCCCGGTCAACGACGACCAGCGCTACATCGGTGTCTCGGTGCCGCGCGGTGGCATCGAGCGGCTGACGCAGGGCCTGGGCCAGTACCTGGATGACATCGAGCTGCCCCGCATGGCCCATGTGGTCTATTGGCGCAGCCCCGTGGCGCACATGCGCATCAAGTCGGTCAACGCCGAGTTCGCCCGTGCCATGCCCGGCGTGCTGCTGGTGGCCGACGGGCAAGACCTGGCCATGATCTGCAAACCCTGGGTGGCCACGCTGGGTCACCTGGCGGGCATGAAGTCGGCACCACAGTACGCGCTGGCCCTGGAGCGCGCCTGCTGGCAGGGTGAGCCCGTGGTGGCCGTGGTGGCCGAGACCCGCGCCGAGGCCGAGGACGCGCTGGCCTACATCGAGGTGGACTGGGAAGAGCTGCCCTCGGCCACCGACATGCTCACCGCGCTGGACCCGGCCACGCCGCTGATCCACCCCGAGCTGGGCGACAACCTGTGCTTCACCCGCACGCTGGACGTGGGCCAGGTCGACGAGACCTTTGCCAACGCCGACGTGGTGGCCGACATCGAATTCGAGTTCGGCCGCCACACCGGCGTGACGCTGGAGCCGCGCGCGCAGATCGCGCACTGGAGCCCGGCCGACCGGCGCCTCACCGTGCACCACTCGTGCCAGGCGCCGCACATGATGCAGGACCTCTACGGCCGGCAGTTCGACCTGCCGGCCAGCGCCATCCGCGTGGTCTGCAAGGACGTGGGCGGCTCCTTCGGCATCAAGGTGCACGCCTACCCCGACGACTTCGCCACCGTGGCGCTCTCGATCCTGCTGGGCCGTCCGGTGAAGTTCGTGGCCGACCGGCTGGAGAGCTTCACCAGCGACATCCATGCGCGCCACCACCACATCAAGGCGCGCATCGCGGTCAACCGCGACGGCGAGATTCTTGGCTTCGACATGGACGACCTCACCGGCATCGGCCCATATTCCATGTTCCCGCGCACCAGCGCCATCGAAGGCAACCAGGTGGTGAACCTGGTCGGTGGTCCCTACAAGCACAAGCACTACCGCGCGAAGCTCGATGTGGTGTTCCAGAACAAGACGCCCACTTGCCAGTACCGGGGTGTGGGCCATCCCATCGCCTGCGCCGTGACCGAGGCGCTGGTGGACCTGGCCGCGCAGAAGATCGGCATGGACCCGCTTCGCATCCGCGAACTCAACGTGATCCCGGACGACGCTTACCCGACCGCCGGGGCCTCGGGCATCAAGCTGGAAATCCTCTCGCACCAGGCCAGTCTGAAGAAGCTGCGCGAGCTGATGAACTACGACGCGCTGCGCGCCGAGCAAGCCGCGCTGCGAGAGCAGGGCATTCACCGCGGCATCGGCTTTGCCACCGTGATCGAGCTCACCAACCCGAGCGCCGCGTTCTACGGCGTGGGCGGTGCGCGCATCGCCTCACAAGACGGCGCCACCGTGCGGCTGGACCCCGAAGGCCACATCACCGTGCTGATCGGCGTGGGCGAGCAAGGCCAGGGCACCGAAGGCATCTACCAGCAGATCGCGGCCGACGCGGTGGGCGTGGACATCGCCAAGGTGCGCGTGGTCACCGGCGACACCGACGCCACGCCTTATGGCGGTGGCACCTGGGCTTCGCGCGGTGCGGGCATCGGCGGCGAGGCCGTGCTGCTGGCCGGCCAGGCCCTGCGCGAGAACATCGTGAAGGTGGCGGCCATCATCCTCAAGCGCCACGGCGCCACGCTCGCGGTGCGCCGCGACCGAATCGTCGACGCCAGCACCGGCGAAGAACTGCTGCCGCTGGCAGAGCTGGGCCGCATCGCGTACTTCCGCTCCGACACACTGCCCGCCGAGTTCACCCCCGAGCTCATGGTCACGCGGCACTACGCGCAGCGCGATTTCCCGTTCATCTTCACCAACGGTGTGCAGGCGTCCTATGTGGAGGTGGACACCGACACCGGCTTCGTGAAGCTGCTCAAGCACTGGGCGGTGGAAGACTGTGGCCGCGTGCTCAACCCCATGCTGGTGGACGAGCAGATGCGCGGTGCCATCGTGCAGGGCATCGGCGGCGCGCTGCTGGAAGAGTGCCTCTACGACGACAGCGGTTTGATGATCAACGCCAGCATGGCCGACTACCTGGTGCCCATGTCGGCCGAGATGCCCGACATCGAGGTGGCCCACATCCAGACGCCCACCGCCACCTCGAAGCTGGGCGCCAAGGGCGCGGGCGAGGCCGGCACGGCGGGCGCGCCGGCGGCGGTGATGAACGCGATCAACGACGCCCTCGCGCCCTTCGATGCCCATGTGTTCTCGCAGCCGATCACACCGCAGAAGGTGTTGCGAGCGCTGGGCAAGGTGCGCTGATTCAGGGGTTTGGCGGTGTCACCGGCCAGGCCTGCATCTTGAAGGCCTCGGCCAGAAAGTCGATCAACAGCCGCACCTTGGGCGAGACGAATTTGCGCGACGGATAGACCGCGTACACGCCGAGTTCCAGCGAACGGAACGTGGGCAGCACCTCGACCAAAGTGCCGGCCCGCAGGTCGGGCCCCACCAGAAACGAGGGCTGCAGCACGATGCCCAGATGGCGCAACGCCGCCATTCGGCAGGTGTCGCCGTTGTTGCTGCGCAGGCGCGGTGACACCTTCACCGCCACCGGGCCGTCGGGTCCGGTGAAGACCCAGTTCTCCCCCATCGAAAACAGGCTGTAGGACGCCACCGCGTGGTGCACCAGCTCCGACGGGTGCTGCGGCGTGCCGTGCTGGCGCAGGTAGGTGGGCGAGGCGCACAGCACCAGGCGGGTGGTGGTGAGCTGCCGGCTGATGAGTGTGGAGTCGGGCAGGCGGGCGATGCGCACCGCGAGATCGAAGCCTTCATCCACCAGATCGACCATGCGGTCGGACAGGGTCACGTCCAGCGTGACCTTGGGGTGCATCGCCATGAACTCCACCCACAACGGCGCCAGATGCAACAGACCGAAGGTGAACGGTGCGTTGATGCGCAGCAGGCCACTGGCCTCACCGCTGCGCGAGGTGATCTCGGCCTCGGCTTCGTCCACGGTGGAGAGCACGTCTTTGCAGCGCGCGTGAAACACCTCGCCCTCGGCCGTGAGCGAGAGCTTGCGGGTGGTTCGATGCAGCAGCCGCACACCCAGGCGTGCTTCGAGTTCGGCCACGTGGCGCGACACCGCTGCCTTGGACATGGGCAGCGCGTCGGACGCGCCCACGAAGCTGCCCGCGTCCACCACCGCCGCAAACACCCGCATTTCTTCAAATCGGTCCATCTGGGTCCATTTGTGCCAATTATCGGAACAGTCAGTCTCATTGGAGCATGTTTATCTTCCTGTGTGGAACTTCTACAGTCCAGTCATCGATTCACCCCTCAACCCCTTTTCAGGAATTCACCATGAACAACATCACCACCGCCTCTCCCTTGCAACGCCTGCTGAACACCAGCGCCGGCTGGGCTCCGCTGGCCCTGCGCATTCCCATCGGCATCGTCTTTGTGGCCCACGGCGCGCAGAAACTCTTTGGCGCCTTTGGCGGCTACGGCCTGGAAGGCACGGGCCAGTTCATGGACTCGCTGGGCCTGAGCCCGGGTTACCTCATGGCGCTGCTGGCCGGCTCCGCCGAGTTCTTCGGTGGCCTGGCCTTGCTGCTGGGTCTGCTGGTGCGCCCAGCCGCCGCCGTGCTCGCCGTGACGATGCTGGTGGCGATCGCCACCGTGCACCTGGACAAGGGCCTCTTCATGGCCAACAACGGCTACGAGTTCGCGCTGGCCCTGCTCGCCGCCGCCGTTTCGCTGCTCATCAGCGGCGCCGGCAAGGCCTCGGTGGACGCCACGCTGGCCCGCCGCGCCGACTGAGATTCATTCACCGCACGGCGCCCGGCGCCGCAGGAGAAACACATGACCCGCTTGCCCACCGTTTTTGTGTCCCACGGCGCGCCCACCTTTGCGCTGGAGCCCGGCCTGGCCGGGCCGCAACTCAGCGCGCTGGGCCGCGCCTTGCCCCGGCCCCAAGCCGTGCTGATCGTCTCGCCGCACTGGATGACGCAAGGTGCACGTGTGGGCCTCTCGCCCAAGCCCTCCACCATCCACGATTTCGGCGGTTTTCCACAACCGCTGTACGAGATCGGCTACCCGGCCACCGGCCACCCCGAGCTCGCCCGCCGCGCGCTGGCCGTGTTGCAGCAAGCCGGCTGGGCTGCGCAAGGCGACGAGCGCCGCGGCCTGGACCACGGCGCCTGGGTGCCGCTGCTCTATCTGTACCCCGAGGCGGACGTGCCGGTGTTCCAGGTGTCGCTGCCGGCCACGCTGGACGCCGCGGGTGCCTGGGCACTCGGCCGGGCCCTGGCGCCGCTGGCCGATGAAGGCGTGCTCATCGTCGGCTCGGGCAGCCTCACGCACAACCTCCACGAGTTCCGCGCCGGGCACGGCCATGAAGAAGCCTATGCCACCGAATTCGTGGCCTGGGTGCGCGAGGCCGTGCGGCAAGGCGATGGTGCGCGCCTGCAGCGCACGCTGGAGATCGCTCCCCACGCCAAGCGCGCCCACCCCACCACCGAGCACTTCCTGCCGCTGCTGGTAGCCGCCGGTGCCGCGGGCGACGCGGTGCCCGCGCGGGTGATCGACGGCGGCATCACACATGGCGTGCTGTCGATGGACTCATTTGTGTTTGGCGAGGCCGCGCAGTGAGCCACGACCGCGTGTTCCTGCGCCTGGGCACCACAGGCGCCTGGCTGGCGCTCGATGGGGATGAGGAACAGACGAATTCGCTCGCGCTCGACCTGGGCACCGCCAGCACGGCGCACCGCTTCTTTCGTGATGACCTGCCCACGCCGCTCGAACTGGAGCGGGCGATCGATCATGTGGAAGACGAACTGATGCGCGCCGTGGCCTGGACGGCTGGGCGCTCCACGCTGGTGGCAGACCACCCGCTCATGCGGGCTCTGGCGCAGGCCGAAGGTCAGTCCTCCGAGACGGTGCTCACACGCGAAGTGGTGGAGGGCTTGTTCCAGCGCCTGGCCTCGGGCGCGCTGGGTGATCCTTCAGCGCTGCGGGGTCTGCCGGCTGGCCAGGAGGCGGCTGCCACCCTGCTCATCCTGCGCGAACTCATGCACCACCTGGGTTTCAGCCAGGTGGTGGTGGCGCCACCGTCTCCTGGCGCTTCACTTCCTTGAGCTTCATGGCCACATAGTCGGCGCGCTCGATCTCGTGCAACTGCTCGGCGTAGCGCTCGGTGGCGCTGAACCAGGCCTCCAGGCTCTGCTGCAGCTGGGCGGTGCCCGGTGCGTCATGTGACTGCAGGTGCGACTGCAGCGCCAGGTAGTAACGCAGGGTGTTGCGCTCGACCACGCCACGCACACCCTCCACGCGGATGGGCTGGCCGTCGTCCGATCGGCCCACCACGCTGAAGCCCGACTTGCCGCGCCCCAAGGTGGCGAGATACGTCTTCATCGCCCAGCGTGCGGCCGTGCCGAAACCGTACGAATACGTCATGCGCACCAGCGATTGCCCACCCGTGTGGGGCACGGCTTCCACCACGATGCGGTAGTCGCGCGTGGCCAGCGGGCCGCTGGGCGCGCGCAACTCGACCAGCAGGTGGTCGCTGCGATCGGCCTGCACCTTGAAGCCGAACCGCACCCAATAGACCTCCGACAGAGGCTGGTCGAACTTGCGCCCCACGCCCGACACCAGCTCTTCACCGGCGGTGTTGCGCATGCCGCGGCAGTACTTCACGTTGATGTGCAGGATCAGCACGTCGCACCAGCGTTCGGCCTGGGTCAGCTCCTGGCGCACCCGGTCAAAAGGCTCGTCGATCAGGGCGTGCACCTCGCCCTGCATGCGCTCAGCCGACTCGGTGGAGCGCAGGTAGATGGACCGACCGGCCAGCTGGCCCGTTCCTTTCTCGCGCAAGGCGTTGAACTGCGTGCGCAAGGCATCGGGTGAGGCGGGCTGTGCCCACGCGGGATGAGCAACCAGGGTGCTGGCCAGCAGCAGAGCTGCGGACCAGCGGCAGGAAGTCAGGACAGCCTTGGTGCGGGCCATTCGTTGGATGAGGAGCATCGGCCATTGTGAGGCCCACCGCCGGCGCCCGTCGCGTGGGCCAGCAAAGCCCTCAACGGGCCTTCAGCTCGTCCCTCTGGCGCAGGTGCAGTTCTTCCTGAGCCTTGAGCTGGTCGCGCGTTTTCAGCTGCGCCTGTTCCTGCAGCTTCAACTGGTCGAGCGACTGCAGATGCAGCTGTTCCTGCGTCTGCAGCTGTTCACGGTCGCGGGTCTGGTCCTGGGTCTTGAGCTGGTCGCGGGTCTGCGTGAGCAGACGGTCCTGTGTTTTCAGTTGATCTCGCGTGGCGCTCAGCAGGCGGTCCTGCGTCTTGAGTTGATCGCGCGTGCGCAGCAGCTGTTGTTCCTGGGTCTTGAGGTTCGTCTGGTTGTAAAGCCGGTCCTGCTGGGCGGCCTGAGACGCCCGCCACGTTCAGTCGAGTTCCAGCGGGAGGTAGAGACGTTCCCCGTCGCGGTCCACCAGCAGCGCGGCGTTGAGCGGGCGCTCGCCCAGGAACCGGCTCATCTCCTCCAGGGAATGCACCGGCGTCTGGTTGACGGCCAGCAAGGCGTCGCCAGCGAGCAGTCCGGACTGGGCGGTGAGGGCGCTCACCGCCTCGACCCAGAGCCCCCCCGGCACACCGAGCCGGGTGCGCTCCTGCACCGTCAGCGGCCGAAGGGTCCAGCCCAGTTCCTGGCGACCCTGGGGCAATGGCGCTGTGTCGGGCACCTGCGCATCCTCCAGCGGCAGGGCCTCGTCCAGGGACACCACCAGTTCCCGTGTTTTCCCTGCCCGCCACACGGCGAGGCGAACCCGCTCGCCGGCCAGCGCCACGCCCAGGTGGCTGGTGAGCTCGCCCGCGCGAGCGAGCGTTTCGCCATTGAAGCCGGTGATGATGTCGCCCGCGCGCAAGCCGCCTGCTTCGGCGGCGCTGCCCACCTCGACGCCGGCCACCAGCGCACCGCGCGGCTGCCCCAGGCCGAAGGCGCGGGCCAGCGTGATGTCCAGGTTCTGCACCGCCACGCCCAGGTAGCCGTGCCGCATGCGGCCGTGGGCCACGATCTGGTCCTTGACGCGCAGCGCCACGTCGATCGGCACCGCGAACGACAGCCCTTCGTAGCCACCGGAGAAGGTGTAGATCTGCGAGTTCACGCCGACCACCAGAGCGCTCGCATCCAGCAGCGGCCCGCCCGAATGGCCCGGGTTGACCGGCACATCGGTCTGGATGTGCGGTACCGCGGCAAAGCCCGGCAGCGCGCGCCCCTTGGCGCTGACGATGCCGTGCGAAACACTCTGCTCCAGCCCGAAGGGTGAGCCGATCGTCACCACCGGGTCGCCCACCTGCAACAGGTCCACCCGGCCGGGGCGCAGCACCGGCAGGTCGGTGGCATCCAGGCGGAGCACGGCCACATCGGTGGTCGGGTCGGTGCCCAGCAGCGTGGCAAGAAACTGCCTCTGGTCGCTCAGGCGCACCGTGATGCGCCGGGCTCCTTGCACCACGTGTGCGCTGGTGAGCACCAGGCCGTCGCGGCTGATGATGAAGCCAGAGCCCTGCCCATGAAAGGGCAGCTTGCCCTTGAACAGGAGCGCGGGTGTTTCATCGTCTGGCGTCAGCGCCGGGGAAGAAGGCGAGCGGATGCCCAGCACCTCGACGGCCTCCACGGCCGGGCCCGCCAGGGCGACGATGGCGCGGTGGTTGGGCGTGAAGCCGCCCTTCAGCGGCTTGGCCTGGGGCTCGGCGGCCAGAGCCACTGCCAGCGCGCTGCCCAACAGGGTCAGTGCCGGCCACCGCCAGCGCCGCGCCCTCACTTCGCCTGCATGCGGTTGATGTACTCCAGCAGGCCCAGGATGCGCGCACGCACATGCGCCTCGGCGTTGTAGGGCGCCTCCATGAAGTACTCGGCGTCCTTGATGCGATAGTCGCGTCCCCACACCGGCATGTCGCGCGAGCCGTGCATGGGCACCTCCGCGCCATCGATCACGTCGTAGAGCCGGCTCATGGGCAGCACACCACCGTTGTTCTTCGCCAGCAACGTGAGGTCGGGTGGGCTCCTGGTCAGGAACGGCACGAGCGCACCATTGCCCTTGCCGCTGATGCCGTGGCAACTCGCGCAGTTGGCGTCGAACTCCCGCTTGCCGGGGTCGGTGGCCGCGTTGCGCGGTTGCGCCAGCGCGCTGCCCGCCAGCGCGACCAAGCCCAATGCCAGCCAGAGGGAAGGGGACGGATGTTTCATGGGGTGCTCCCGGGGTTTGCTGAGACAACTCGAACTTACGCCGCTGTGCGCGCGGTGCATTGACTTTGCTCAAGCGCCCGTCACGTTGCCCGCCAGCGCGTACTCCGCGAGGTCACCTCGCAGGCATGCGCAGTTCGCGCAGGCGGCTCTCAAGGGTTCCCACATCCAGGCCGGTGAAGTCGGCGTCGTGTGTCCACTGAAGCCGCGCGCTCACGGGCCGGCTCAGGGCGGCCTTGAGTTCGCCCAGGAACGGGTTGGAGGCGGTCAGCCAGAAGGTCTCGTACTCACCATCCACGAGGCCTTCTTCCAGCCGTTCGGCCAGCTCGTGCGCGAACTGGTGCAGCACCTTCTTGCGCGTGCTCGTGTGCGGCTCGAAGTGCGTGGCGGCGCTGCTGTTGTCGCTGCGTTCATGACCCTGGCGGTCGCGTTCGAGTTCACTGCCTTTGAGGCGACCTCCGGGGAAGTCGATGGTCTCCAGCGCCACCAGCGGATCGCTCGTGCTGGTGCGGCTGAAGATACGGGCCAGGGACCCATTGGCGACCAAAATCCATTGTTTCTTCATTGCGAGTCCTTTCAACGCCAAGGCACTCAATCTAGGGCCGGTGGGAGCGCACACCGTTGAGTTCGATCAACGCCCGCCCAAGCAGTTGCGCGACAAGGCGCGGGCGGGGATCATCCCGGGTGAGGGTCAACCTGCCCGCTCATTGAGCACGCTCAAGTGTGCCGGCCGCAGCGCCTTGCAGACTGAGGGCTTTGCTGCGTGCGGCATCGAGGGCTTGTGCCGCGAACAGCTCTGAAACCAAGGGGGTCAGACATGTACAAGGTGTTGATCGCGATCGACGGTTCCGAACACGCCAACCGCGCCATCGAGGCGGTGATCAGGCTTCCGCGCGAGCCCGGCGACCTGGAAGTGGTGCTGGCGAACGTGAGCAACCCGGTGAACTACGGCGACATCCCGGCCCCGGCGCTGCAGCAGGTCGACGAAGCCAGGCGCCTGCAGCAGGAACGCGTGCTGGAAGACGCGGCGCAATTGCTGCGTGCCAACGGCCTCACGGTCGGCGCCAGGCATGGCACGAGCGGGCCGGTGGCCGCGGAGATCGTGCAACTGGCGCGTGAGACCGGTGCACACATGATCGCGATGGGCACGCGCGGCATGGGTGCGGTGGGAAGCCTGTTCCTGGGCTCGGTGGCACTGAACGTGGTGCACCAGTCGCCTGTGCCGGTGCTGCTGGTGAAGTGAGGCGATCCGTGAAACGCATCCTTGTGGTCTATTACTCCCGCGACGGTCACACCGAGTTGTTGGCGCAGCAGATTGCGGCGCGCTGCCACGCCGATCTGGAGCGCATCGAGTACCGCCACAAACGCCAGGGTGTGATCGGGTATCTGCGCTCGGCGGCGGAGGCGGTCCTGGGGCTGCGCCCGGCCATCGAGCGCATGCACCGCCGCCCGGCCGACTACGACCTCGTGATCGTGGGCACACCGGTGTGGTGCTGGAACGTGGCCAGTCCCCTGCGCACCTGGCTGCAGCGCCACCATGGTGCGCTGGACAACGTGGCGGTCTTCTGCACCTGCGGTGGCTCCGGCCATGCCAAGGCACTGGACGATCTGGAGGGGCTGTGCGGACACCGGGCGCTGGCGCGACTGGCCATGACCGAACGGGCGTTGGGGCAATGCGGGCGCGACCCGGCGTTTCGCCATTTCCTGCTCGAGCTCAAGCGGCTGCGCTCGGTCTCGGTCTCGCTGCCCCCCACGCAGGATCGGGTGCCCGCCTGAAACGACATGAGAACCGCGCTGCTCCTGCTGCTGGGTCTGTGGTTGCCTGGTGCGTTCTGCCAGCCGTTGCCGATCGAGCGCAACGTGCAGGTGGCGGGTTCGTCGGTGCGGACCGAGACCGCGGTGAAGGGCGACTTCACGGCGATGGGGGCGCGTGTGGTGGTGGACCAGCCGGTGGCGGGGGACGCCTTGTTGTTCGGTGGCACGGTCGATGTGCGAGCCCCGGTGGGTGACGACCTGCGCACCGCCGGGGGCGACGTGGTGGTCGAGAGTTCGGTTGGCGGTGACGTGATGGCCGCCGCCGGCAACCTCAAACTCACCGACGGTGCCCAGGTGGCGGGCCGCGCCGAGCTCGCCGGCGGCGAGGTGCTGGTGGACGGCCGGGTGGATGGTTCGCTGACCGTGCGGGCCCGACGTCTGGTGCTCAACGGACCGGTGGGCGGCAGCGTCGAGGCGTCCGTCGAGACGCTCGAACTCGGACCGCAGGCCCGTGTTGGCGGCGGCCTGCGCCATGCCTCGTCCACGTTCATGCAGGACCCGGCTGCCTCGGTGTCCGGACCGATCGAGCGTGTCGATCGGTTGTTTGGCCCTGGCCCGGGCCGCGGCGGACGACACCCGATGCACGAAGACGGGTGGCCCGGCATGGCCGGATGGTGGCTGCTGGTGCCCTTGTCGATGGGCCTGCTCGGCGTGCTCGTCCTGGCCGGCGTCATCCTGTTTGTCTTCTCGCGCTTTGCCGGCCAGGCCGCGAACCGGATCGAGACCACACCGTGGCCTGCCCTGGGTGTGGGCGCCGCTCTGCTGGTGGCCCTGCCGGTGCTGGCGCTGTTGCTGTTCTTCACGCTGCTGGGCATTCCGCTGGCTCTGGTGGTCATGGCCCTGTACCCACCGCTGTTGCTGTTGGGCTGGTTGATCGGCGCGTTGTTCGTCGCGCGCTGGCTGGCGTCCAGCGCTTCGGCGAGCCGGCCCAACGACCAGTCCCTGCCGTTTGGCTGGATGGCACTGGTCGTGATCGCGCTGCTGGTGGCGGGGGCGGTGCCCGTGCTGGGACCGCTGCTGGTGACGCTCACCATGGCCGCCGGCCTGGGCGCCTGCGTGCTGGAGTGGCGCCACCGGCTGGCTGGCCGGGCGGAGGGCGCGCCATGAGCAGCGGCGATGCCTCGCCCCGGGTGTTGACCATCGAAGGCCAGGGCAGCTGGCGCAGCCGCGCCCTGAACCTGGTGCTGCGCCTGGCCTCGGGCAGCACCCTGAACCCCGACGCCGACTTCGCCGCGCTGCGCGAGCGCTACGAGCGCATGGACGCGCGCTGCTTTCCGCTGCACCGCTCGGTGCGTCGCGAGGCGGTGGACTGCGACGGCGTACCCGCCCACTGGGTAAGCGTGCCCCAGAGCCTGCCCGGGCGCACGCTGTTCTACCTGCACGGTGGCTCGTTTGCGTTTCGATTCCCGCACGCCCAGACGGCGTTTGCCGCACGCCTGTGCCGCCAGTTGCGCGCCAGCGCCTTGGTGCCCGACTACCGGCTCGCACCCGAGCACCCGTTTCCGGCCGCGCCCGACGACTGCGAACGGGCCTGGCACTGGGCGCTTGCACACGGGTGCCGGCCCGGCAACACCGTTTTTGTGGGGGACTCGGCTGGTGGCACGCTGAGTCTGGTCACGCTCAACCGCAGCCTGCGCAACAGCGAGCCGCTGCCGGCTTGCGCGGTGCTGCTCTCGCCGGCGGTGGACTGCACCCTGGCCAGCCCCAGCATCACCGACAACCACCGCTTCGATGCCGTGATCAGCCTGCCCCGGCTGCTGGCGCTGCGCGAAGGCTATGTGCCCAGCCCCGAGCTGTACCGCCACCCCGATGTGTCACCGTTCTTCGCCGACTTCTCCGGTTTCCCACCGCTGTTCATGCAGGCCGGCAGCACCGAACTGCTGCGCGACGAAGCCCTGCGCGTGGCCGACAAGGCATGCGCCGCCGGGGTGGATGTGGAAGTGGAGCTGTGGCCCAGCGTGCCGCACGCCTTCCAGCTTGCCGCCTTCCTGCCCGAGGCGGCGCTGGCGATGAAGAGGATCACGGCGTTTGTGGTGGCGCGCACCGGGTGGCAGGTGTGAGGCGGCCCGGCGCCAGGCCTTGCCGGTACCGCGGGATCAAGGCGGCGGCTTGTGGCAGACGGCCTCGATGTTGTGGCCGTCCGGGCCGATGACGAAGGCGCCGTAGTAGTTGGCGTGGTAGTGCGGGCGCAGACCGGGCGGGCCGTTGTCCCGGCCGCCCGCGGCCAGGGCGGCCGCGTGAAAGGCGTCCACCTCCTGCCGGGTTTCGGCGGTGAAGGCGAGATGCAGCGGCGCAGGTTGTCTGCCGCCGGGTGACAGCCACAGAGTGGGCTTGTTGTTGCGTCCCAGGCCCACGCCATACGGCCCTTCCATCACGACCGCGACGCCCAGGGGCGCCAGCGAGCGCAGGAAGAAGGCTTTGCTGGCCGGCAGGTCGGTGACGCCGAACCCAATGTGATCGAACATGGCTTCCTCCCAAGTTGACTGGGCCGGGGTCTGGCGCAGCGTCTCGGCCAGCGTGATCCGTCCGGACGGCAGGTCGGGTGCTGTCCAGCCCATGTCAGCCGGTGACCTTGAGTTCGTTGAGCACGCTGGTGATGCCCGGCGCCGAGAACGCCGCGCCCTGCGCCGCGTTGCGCTCGGCCCACGAATGCACCTGGCCGCGCAGTGTGGCCGTGGTGCCGTTGACCGTGACCTCGATGGCCTTGGCCTCGCGCTCGGCCTGGCGGCTGAGCGCCTGCTCGATGCGCTCGGCGATGTTCGAGGGCGTGGAAGTGGTCTTGAGCGTGATGCTGTTGGTGACGCCGCGCACGCCGGTGAGGGGGCGCACCGTCTGCTCGGCCACACGGCGCTGGTAGTCCCAGTTCACCTCGCCGGTGAGCGTGACCCAGCCTTGTTCCACCTTGACCTGGATGCGGTCGCTCGGGATGAGCGTGTGCCAGGAAAACGCACCTTCGATGGCTTGTGCGATGTCGGAGTCGCTGCGCACATGGCCCCGGGCCAGCTTCACGTCGATTTCTTCGGCAATCGCCCGCACGCCAGCGACGCGCCGCACGGCGCGCTCGGCCACGTATTTCTCGGCGAAAGTCTCCAGGTGGCCGGTGAGCGTGACCACGCCGTCCTTCACCGCCACACCGATGTGGGCAGCTTCCACCGCGGGTTCCCACTCGAGTTCGGCCTCGACGTCTTTCTTGAGTTGTGCATCGGTTTTCATGGATGGCCTTCCAGAGATTTCACGCGTGTTCCGCCGTGTACATGTGGTGTCGGTTGAACGGGTAGTCCGACTGGGCGCCCCGCAACGGTGTGTCGTTCAGTCGCCCGCTCGGCCGGCTCGCCAGCAACTGGTGGATCGAGATCCAGCCGCGCTCGAACGACACGGCGCAGCCGGCGAGATACAGCCGGTAGGCGCGCACCGTGGCTTCGCTGGTGAGCGCGCGTGCGCGGTCCAGTTGACTCTCCAACGCGGCTGACCAGGCCCACAGGGTGCGCGCGTAGTGCGGCCGCAGGTTTTCGGCGTCCAGCAGTTCCAGGCCGCCGGCGCTCAGGCTGCGCGCCACGCGCGACACGTGCACCAGTTCGCCGCCCGGAAAGATGTATTTGTCAATGAAATCGCCCATGCCGCCGCCGAGCTGGTGGTTGTCCGTGCCGCCAGCGGTGATGCCGTGGTTGAGCAGCAGGCCACCGGGTTTGAGCAGGCGCTGCAACCGACCGAAGTACCCATCGAGCCGGGCGCTGCCCACGTGCTCGAACATGCCGACCGAGGCAATGCGGTCGAAGCGCGCGGTGGGTGGCAGGTCGCGGTAGTCGAGCAGGCGCATGGTCACCCGGTCGCGCAGGCCTCTTTCGTCGATCAGGCGGTTTACATGGGCGTGCTGGTCATGCGAGAGCGTGATGCCCATGGCGTGCACGCCGTGGTGCTCGGCAGCCCAGAGCAGCAGACCACCCCAGCCCGCGCCGATGTCCAGAAACATCTGACCGGGTTGCAGTTGCAGCTTGCGGCAGATGTGTTCGAGCTTGGCCTCCTGGGCTTGCGCCAGCGTCATGTCGGGGCGCTCGAAGTAGGCGCACGAGTACACGCGCAGTGGGTCGAGCCAGAGCGCGAAGAAGTCGTCGCACAGGTCGTAGTGAAAGCGCACCTGCTCGGCGTCCTTGTGCGGTCGGTGCAGCCAGCGCGAGCGCAGGTGCTGCAGCAGCTGCGTGCCCAGCGCGGCCTGGCCTTGTGCCACCGGGTCGCCCACGAGTTCGGCGGCGATCTCCATCACCTCGCGCAGGTCGCCATCGATCTCCAGGTCGCCGCGCACGTAGGCATCGGCCAGGGTGCCGATGTTCCCGCTGGCCAGGCAACGCAGGTGCTCGGTGTCGTTGACCCTCAGGCGCACCGGCGCGTCTGCCGCACCCGCTTGCCCGCCCGGCCACTGCAGCGCCAGCGGACGTGACAGCTGCCCGATGCGCGACTCGATGAAGGAAGGCATGGTGAGCTGCATGGCGACTGCTGTGTCAGGCGGCCAGGGCGCGCATGCCTGCGGGTTGGCAGGGGACGGCGCGCCGGCTGGTCTGGCGGCGTGTGACGGACATGCCGAGGTCGTCCATCGAACGGCGGGTGCTGCGTGAATAGGCCTTGAGACCGTCCATGTCGAGGATCTCCACGTCGCGGTCACTCACGTGGATGAGGCAGTTCATGGCCAGCGCGGTGAACGAGCGACTCACGGTCTCGTGCGCCACCCCCAGCATGCTGGCGATGTCGCGTCGGCCCATGCGCAGGTGAAAGCGCCGGGGCGACTGACCGCTGGCGGCCATCTGGCGCGAGAGCTGCAACAGGAAACGCGCGAGTCGCACCTCGGCCGCCACGGCGGCCATCACGTCCACCAGTTCGTTGGTGCGGGTGAGCGCCCGGCTGCCGGCACGCTGCAACGCGCGCTCGAACCCCGGTGCGGCGCGGCTCAGGACGGGCAGGTCGACCTTGCGGATCACGTAGACGGTGGAATCCTCCAGCGCGCTGGCCGCGGTGGGATGGGTCTCCATGCACAGCGCGTCGAAGGCCAGCACTTCGCGGCGCCCGGCGAAAGCCAGCACCTGCTCATAGCCGTCTTCGTCGGTGCGGAAGATCTTGAAGGTGCCGCTGCTCACGAAGTACAGCGCATCGCTCGGCGCGCCCATGTGGATGAGGTGGTCGCCCGCCAGCACCCGGCGCAGGCTCACGGCCTCGCAGGCGGCGGCACGCTCCACGCCAGTGGAGGTCGGTTCCTCTGTGTCCAGCATGCGCATCAGGTCGGCGAGAGTGCCGCGCCCGATCGGCGCGACATCGGAGATGCTGGCCGAAGCCAGGCAGATCGACGGGGTGAACTGTGGGTTCAAGGGTGACTCCTCAAGGGCTTGTTGAACTTGGACTGGTTCAAGGATGCGCCGGCGGCCTGCCAAGCACTATCGGAATCCGGCGCGACCTGCGCTCGGATTGAGGCTTGAAGCGATGGCCTGGATTCCCATGGACCGTTCGGAAAATTCCTACCCCCTTGTGATGGACGTTGATGTGCATCAACATCGGCCAGTGGCAGGCTGGTTGATCTGCCAAAACCTTTCTAAGATGCCTCCACAGGTATCCACGCACACCAGACTCATGACTACCCATGCCATGCCCAGTGTTTTCCTGCCCATGGAGGCCTTGGTGGAGCCACGGCTGGCGCATGCGGCGCTGGAGGCGGTGATCACGGTCGATCAAGAGCAGCGCATCGTCATGATCAATCCCGCGGGCCTGAGCATGTTCGGCCTCACAAGAGACGAGGCCCTGGGCATGGAGCTCTCCCGCCTCATCCCCCAGCGTCTGCGCGCACCGCATGCGAACCACATCCGGCAATTCGGCGATTCAGGCCAGATCGAGCGCCCGATGGGCAAGCGCGGCCAGGTGCTGGGGCTGCGCGCCAACGGCGAGGAGTTTCCGCTCGAAGCGGCCATCTTCAAGAGCGAGGTGGACCAGCCCTCGGGCACCCAGACCTACTACACCGCGCTGCTGCGCGACCTCACAGAGCTCAACCGCATGAGCTCCGTCATCGAGCAGCTCAACCTGCGCCTGCGCTCCGTCTTCGAACGGGCACCCGTGGCCATCTGGATCACCGAGAAGGAGCGGGTGGTGTTCGCCAACCGCGCCTGTGCGCAACTGGTCGGGCTCGAATACCCCGAACAACTGGTCGGACTCTCCATCTTCGAACTGCTCTCGCCCGCGTCGCACGAACCGGTGCGCAGCAAGCTGAAGAACCTGGCGCAAGAGGAGGGCGTGTCGGTGCTGATGGGCGCCATTCGGCGCCGCGACGGCAGCCTGCGCGAGGTCGAAATGGTGGTGGCGGTGCTGCCCGACCACGAGCGCAGTTTCGTGCAGATGGTCATCAACGACGTCACCCAGCGCTCGCGCGAGAAGAGGAGCCTGCTGCGTTCGCGCCGCACCTTGCGCGAGCTCTCGGCCAGCATGGTGGAGGCGCGCGAGGAAGAACGCCGGCGCATCGCCCGCGAACTGCACGACGAGCTGGGCCAGCGGCTCACCGCCCTCAAGCTGGAGATGACCGCCTGCCAGCGCGACCACCCGAACCCGGAGGCAGGCGAGCGCGCGCAATTCATGCAGGAGATGCTGGATGACACCGTGGCGTCGGCCCGCCGCATTGCCATGGACTTGCGCCCACTGATGCTGGACGACCTGGGCCTGCCAGAGGCCATCGACTGGCTGGTGAAGGAATTCAAGCGCCGCACCGGCATTGAGGTCGACAACCAGTTGGGCGAAGGACTGCGTGAACTCTCGCCCAACCTGTCCACCGCGCTCTACCGCATCGTGCAGGAGGCGCTGACCAAC
Source organism: Pseudomonadota bacterium (assembly GCA_040385485.1). GTDB lineage: Bacteria > Pseudomonadota > Gammaproteobacteria > Burkholderiales > Burkholderiaceae_C > Hydrogenophaga. Next base: position 36,121 of record JAZKHJ010000009.1, read on the forward strand.
ATCACGCGCCACGCACGGGCCACGCGGGTCTCGCTCATGCTGGAATGCCACGGGCAGGAACTGACGATGACCATCCAGGACAACGGTGTGGGGTTCGTGAAGGGCCCCCACTCGCGCCTTCCCGGATCGTTCGGCTTGCTGGGCATCCGGGAGCGGGTGCTGATGCTGGGCGGACGCCTCGCGGTGGACAATGCACCCGGGGGCGGCGCGCGACTGGTGGTGCAGGCGCCCTTGACGCAACCCACCGTGCAGGCGATGGATGAGGATTTCGGCGATTCGACGGAACCGCTGTTCGACGAATCCATACGAGGCACCCTGGACCCGTGAACAACGGAGGCAGCACCATGAGCGAATCGCCGATCTCTTCAACCGCCAGCCGCGACGCCTTGGCGCATGAGCTGCGCGTGCACCAGATCGAACTGGAGCAGCAGAACGAAGAGTTGCAGCGCACCCAGTCCGACCTCGCCCTGGCGCACGACCGCTACCGAGATCTTTACGACTTTGCGCCGGTGGGCTATTGCACGCTGGACGAGCAGGGCTGCATCCTGAAGATCAACCTCACCGGTGCGGGCCTGCTGGGGCAACCTCGGGCGGCGCTGCTCGGCAAGCCGCTGGCGCGCTTCGTGAGCCAGAACGACGCTGACCGCTGGCACCTCTACCAGCGTTGGGCGCTGGGGCGCGAGACACCGCAGCGCATCGACCTCACGATGAACTTTGCCGATGGCTCGCTGCACTGGTTCGCCGCCATCAACAGCGTGCGTGTGCTGGCCGACGATGGCGCGCCCACCTTGCGGGTGTCGATCACCGACGTGACCGACCGGATGCGCTCCGAGGTGGAGCGGCGCATCGCCGCCATCGATGCCGACGCCCGCGAATCGGAACGCCGGCGCATTGCGCTGGAGTTGCACGAGGATCTGGGCCAGCGGTTGAGCGCCATCAAGATCAGCCTGACCAAGCGCCTCAATGACGATGACGTGGTGGGCGAGATCGATCAGGCGCTGGCGCTGGTGCGGCGCATCACGGCCGACCTGCGCCCCCCCATGCTGGACGACCTGGGGCTTCATCCCGCCATGGAGTGGCTGGCCAAGGACACGGCGCGCCGGCTCAATCTGAAGCTGTCCCTGCGCATGGACGACGACCAGCCGCCGCTGGGCCGTGCGGTCTCGCTGGCGCTCTACCGCTTCTTTCAGGAATCGCTGTCTTACCTGCTGCATGAGACCAATGCCTCGGAACTGATCATCGTGGTGCAGCGCCCGCTGGGCCAGTTCATCCTCACCCTGCGGGCGCGGGGCGACGAGTTGAAGACGCCGTGGCGCCTGGACACCCGTTCGGAGCCGTCGCTGATCCTGGAGCACCGCGCCCGCCTGCTGGGCGGGCGGCTCGGGTTCGACGCCGCGCCCGACGGTTCGGGCTGGGTCGGCCTGCAACTGACCCAGAACCTGGATCTGAAGGAAACCCCCGTCAACCGGGCGGGGCGGCCGGCATGAGCGCGGCACGGAGGGTAGTCCCGTGATCGCTACCGCCGCGCTGGTTCCGCTGCGCCTGCTGCTGGTGGACGATCACACCGTGGTGCGCGAGGGCCTCAAGCGCCTGCTTGATCCGCTGAGCAACCATTGGTCCATCACCGAGGCGGGCACCGGTTTCCAGGCGCTCGAGTGCCTGCGGCGCGAGTCCTTCGACCTCGTGATCGCCGATCTCTCCCTGCCTGGCATGAGTGGACTGGACCTCATCCACCGCATCAAGGAAGGCTTTCCCGGCGTGGCCGTGCTGGTGCTGACCATGCACAGCGAGGAGCAGTACGCGCTGCGCGCCTTCCAGGCCGGGGCCAGCGGCTACGTCACCAAGGACAGTGCCAGCGACGAGCTGGTCGCGGCGGTGCGCAAGGTCGCCTCGGGCGGGGTCTTCGTGACCGCGGTGCTGGCCGAGCGGGTGGTGCAGCAACTCAATGGCCGTCGCCCGGCCTTCGGGCTGAGTGCCTTGTCCAACCGCGAACTGGAGATCATGCATCGCATCGTGGCCGGCGAGCGCATGATCGACATCGCCGAATCGCTGCACCTGTCCATCAAGACGGTGAGCACGCACAAGACGCGCATCCTCGAAAAACTCCAGCTCGACAGCACGGCCGCCCTGATCCGTTTTGGTCTGGAGCACCCGATCGACAAGGCCGACCTGAGCGCCACCCCGGACCTCGGCTGAGCCCGGTGCCCGGGTGACAATACCGGGCATCGAGGAGCGGACATGGTCACAAAAAAACAGCAGACATTGCCCAGCGGCAACGGGAGTGCCGGCGCCCAGGCGCCCACAGTGGCTGCGAATGGCGGATGCCCGGTGGTGGCGTTGGGCGCATCGGCCGGCGGCCTGGAGGCCTTCGAGCAGTTCCTGCGCGCCATGCCGCAGGACAGCGGCATGGGCTTCGTGCTGGTGCAGCACCTCGACCCCACCCACCACAGCATCCTGGCCGAGATCCTGCAGCGCAGCACCCGCATGCCGGTGGTGGAGGCCACGGACGGCATGCCGGTGCAAGCCAACCGCGTGCATGTGATCCCGCCCAACCGCGACATGGCTATCTCGCGCGGCGTTCTCGGTCTGAGCCTGCCGACCGAGCCGCGCGGCCGTCATCTGCCCATCGACAGTTTTTTCCGCGCGCTGGCGGCCGACCAGGCCGAAGCGGCGGTGGGCATCATCCTCTCGGGCACGGGCACCGACGGCACGCTGGGCATCCGGGCCATCCACGGCGTGGGTGGCCTGGGGCTGGTGCAGGAGCCCTCGAGCGCACGCTTCGACGGCATGCCGGCCAGCGCGCTGAAGTCGGGCTTTGTCACCCAGGCCCTCGCCGTGGAGGCCATGCCGGCGTTGCTGCTGGTGCATGCCCGGCGCCTGGGTTCTCGCCTGAGCGTGGGAGACGGCAGCGAGGCATCGCGCCGGCTCGCGGGGGTGCTCATGCAGCTGCGCCTGGGCACGGGCCACGATTTCTCGCAGTACAAGAAAAGCACGTTGGGCCGGCGCATCGAGCGGCGCATGACGCAGCAGGGCATCGAGGACATCGCCACCTACGAACGCTTCCTCAAGGAACACCCGCCCGAAGTGCAGGCGCTCTTTCGCGAGATGCTGATCAACGTCACCAGCTTCTTTCGTGACGCAGCGGTTTTCGACACGCTCAAGCGCGAGGTGCTGCCGGCCATGCTGGCCCAGCGGCCCGAACACGAGACACTGCGCGTGTGGGTGGCGGGCTGCGCCACCGGCGAAGAGGCCTTCTCGGTGGCCATGCTGTTGCGCGAGCTGGCCGACGAGCAACACCGCGACTGGCCGGTGCAGATCTACGGCACCGACATCGATGCCGACGCGATCGCGGTGGCCCGCACGGGCCTGTACCCGCCCAACATCGCGCAGGACGTGACGCCCGAGCGCCTGCGCCGCTTCTTTGTCAAGGAGGAGGGCGGCTACCGGGTGCGCAAGGAAATCCGCGAGATGGTGGTGTTCGCGGTGCAAAGCGTCATCAAGGACCCGCCCTTCACCCGGCTGGACCTGCTGACCTGCCGCAACCTGCTGATCTACCTGGAGCCCGAACTGCAGGAGCGGCTGGTACCGATATTCCACTACGCGCTGCGCCCCGGCGGCGTGCTCTGCCTGTCGCCGTCCGAGAGCGTCGGCAGCCACGGTGAGCTGTTCGAGACGCTGGAGCGCCGGCTCAACATCTACCGCGCGCGGCCCACCGCGGCCTCCCGGCGGGCGGTGATCAGCAGCCGGCTGTCCTGGACCACCGACGGTGCGGGAGCGGCCCTGTCGGCGGTGGTGGCCAAGCCGCGCGAAACCGCGGTGGCCGACCTCGCGCGGCGCGCGCTGCTGCAGACCTTCGCCCCGGCCTCGGTGCTCACCGACTTGCAGGGCGACATCCTGTTCGTGCACGGCGAGACCGGCAGGTTCCTGCGTCTGGCGCCGGGCCAGCCCTCGAACAACGTGGTCGACATGGCCCACGACGGCCTCCAGATCGACGTGCGCGATGCCCTGCAGAAGGCGGCTGCGGGCGACCTCAAGCCGTTCAGCCGCGACGTGCTGCACAAGGTCGACGACGAGGTCCGGACGGTGGGCCTGAGCGTGCGGACGATCGCCGGGCATGAGCCCAGCCGCAATCTGCTGCTGTTCAGCTTTCAGGAGCTGGACCGATCGCAGGCGCGCAGTCCGGCGCGGCGGCGCAAGGCCGGTGCCAGCACCGAGGCGCAGCGCTTGCAGGCGCTGGAGCACGAGCTTTTGCTCAGCAAACAGACGCTGGGCGCAATGGTCGAGGAGCAGCAGATTTCGAACGAGGAACTGCAGTCCACCAACGAAGAGCTGCAGTCCACCAATGAAGAGTTGCAGTCCACCAACGAAGAGCTGGAAACCTCCAAGGAAGAACTGCAGTCGGTCAACGAAGAGCTGATCACGGTGAACTCCGAGCTGCAGACCAAGGTGGAGCAGCTCACCGGCATGCAGGACGACATGAAGAACCTGCTCGACAACATCAGCGTGGGTTCGATCTTTCTCGATCGCCAGCTGGTGATCCGCCGTTTCACGCGCGACGCCTCGGCGGTCTACCGACTGGTGCCGTCCGACGTGGGACGCCCGCTGGCCGACATCCGCTGCGAGCTGCAGGACATCGACCTGCTGGCCGAGGCCCAGTCCGTGCTGGACACGCTCACGCCGGTCGAGCGCGAGGTGCGCACGAGCGGCAACACCTGGTACCTCGCGCGCATCAAGCCCTACCGCACGGTGGACAACGTGATCGACGGCGTGGTGCTGACTTTCAACGACGTGACCGAGCGCGTGCTGGCGCTGGCCGTGCGCCAGGCGCGCGACCTGGCCGAGGCGGTGGTGGACACGGTGTACGAACCGCTGGTGGTGCTTGACGCGCAGCTGAAGGTGCTCACCGCCAACCGCGCCTTTCTGGACCTGTTTGGCGGCCAGGCCGACAACACCCTGGGCCAGGGGTTCTACGAGATCGCGAATCGGCAGTGGGACTTCGAGGCCATGCACGAACTGCTTGACGGCGCGCTGCCCGGCCAGCGCCCGGGAGAAGACCGCGCGGTCAGCCACGCATTCGCCGGCATCGGCCTGCAGCACCTGAAGGTGCGCACGCGCCGAGTCGCCGACAAAACGGGCAACACCGGGCTGGTGCTGGTGAGCTTTGCCGCGACCTCGGCGCCAGCGGCCTGAGGGGCTTCAGGGCGCCGCGTTCGCCGCGTCCAGCGCCGCGCACACCTCGTCGTCGCCGAGCTGGTGAAAGTCGAGGTAGTGCAACCCGATGGCACGAAACGGCCGCGGCTCGATCAGGCAGACCGCCTCGTCCACCTCCTCGCTCAAGGCGGCGATGGTGGTATGCGGCCCCACCGGTACCGCCACGATGAGGCGGGCGGGGTGGCGCCGGCGCAGCGCTCGCAGCGCGGCCCGCATGGTGGTGCCGGTGGCAATGCCGTCGTCGACCACGATCACGGTGGCGCCCTCCACGGGTCGCAGCGGGCGGCCCGCCATGTACACGCCACGGCGGCGTTCGATCTCGCGCAGCGCGGTGGGCAGCTCGCCCTGGATCCAGTCGTCGTTCACGCCGGGCAGGTCGGCGGTTTCTTCGTTGACCACCACATCGGGCGGTGAACCCTCGACCACGGCGGCCACCGCCAGTTCGGGATGAAAGGGCGCGCCGATCTTGCGCACCAGCAGCAGATCCAGCGGCGCGCCCAGTGCGCGCGCGATCTCGGCGGCCACCGGCACGCCGCCGCGCGGCAACGCGAGCACCACCACGGGTCCTTTCAAGTTCAGGAGTTGCAGCTCGCGGGCGAGTGCCAGGCCCGCCTGAGTCCGGGTTGCAAAGGGTGTGCGGGCCATCGTCACGCCGGGGTAGAGCGGGGCGAAGCCGCGTGAGCCTGAAGGGTGGTCGGCGTCGTCCCTCCTGAAGGTGCTCATGAAGACCTCCCCATGCACAGGTACTTTTCAAACCAGCTCGAGGCAAACACCGCCACGCTGCCAAGCGCGCCCGGTTCCTCGAACAGATGGCCCGCGCCGGGCACCACCTCCAGCCGCTTGGGTGCGTGCAGCTGGCGCAGTGCCTCGCGGTTGAGTGCCAGCACGTCGGTGTCCAGTCCGCCCACGATCAGCAACGTGGGCGCCTGCACATCGGGCAGGCTGGCCAGGGCGAGGTCCGGACGCCCGCCGCGCGAGACCACGGCCGCGACGCGATCAGGGCGCGTGGCCGCACCCGCGAGCGCCGCGGCCGCGCCCGTGCTGGCGCCAAACAGCCCGAGGCGCAGGACCGCCAGGTCGGGGTGGTGCTCGGTCCAGTGGATGGCCTCGACCACGCGCTGCCCCAGCAGATCGATGTCGAACACCATGCGACGATCCTGCGCTTCCTCTTCGGTCAGCAGGTCGAACAGCAAGGTCGCCAGGTGAAGCTTCTGGAACTCGCCGGCCATCCAGCGGTTGCGCGGGCTCTGGCGCCCGCTGCCACTGCCGTGCACGAACATCACCAGGCCCAGCGCCTGGGGCGGGATCACCAGATCCCCGGGCAGCGCGAGCGAGCCGAGTTGCACGGGCTCCGTCATGAGCAAGCTGGACATGGGTTTCCTCGTTCGAAAACCCCGGAATATTCCGGAAATGAAAGTCATCGACAGCCCATTGTTGATTCTGGCGGATCGGGCGCATTGAGCGTGCGCAATGCACCGCCCTTCTGAGGTTTCGGCGGGGCGATACAGGGCCATGGTGTTCCAGAGCTTCGCGCTGCGTTTCCGTCAGAAATGCCGCAACTTCTGCCGTCTTTCAGCAGGGCGGCGCCTGCAAACATTGAGGGGCAGAGCCGAGTTGCCGGGAACGTGCCTTGCCCCGACACCGGCCATGAACCGCAGCATCGAATTGTTCGGCCACCCGGTGCACCAACTGCTGGTGCTGTTTCCCGGCGGGTTGCTGTTCAGTGCGGTGTTGGTCGATCTGTCCACCTTGGTCGGCACGGGACCGCGCGGCGTGCAGTTGGCTCACGATCTGCTGGGCTTGGGGCTGGCAGGTGGCCTGTTGGCGGCGCCTTTTGGCTGGCTGGACTGGCGCCGCATCCCGCGTGGTACCCGCGCTCGCCGGGTGGGCGCGCTTCACGGCGGTGGCAACGCGGTGGTGTTGAGCCTCTTTGCGCTGAGCTGGTTCCTGCGTGAGGAGGGCCTGCCGCCTTCCGCCCCGGTCCTGGCGCTGAGTCTGATCGCGGGCACCTGTCTGCTGGGGACTGTGTGGCTGGGCGGCGAACTGGTGACGCGGCTGGGTGTGGGGGTGCACGTGGGAGCCCATCTGGATGCGCCCGGGCCGCTCGCGTTCCATTCGCCCGTGCCACCCAAGACCCTGGACCCGGACCCCGTCGATCCGTCTGTTTCCCTGCTTCTCTCGGTGGCGGGAGAAGAAGACCCTGGGGCCGCCGTCGATGCGCCCGCGCCGTCCAAGCCCTGGCCTGCGGTCCACGCGCCTCCGAGCGCCGCTTCACGCGGACGCCGCTCCCGCGACCGTCGTTCCTGATGCTCACACCCTCACCCGCGTCGCCACCGATTTCCGCGGCGCCCGGCGCAACCAGGGCAGACCCTTCCAGGGCCGCGTGTCGCAATCGAGGATGTCGCGCATGTAGGCCAGTGCAGCGTCCTTCTTGTCCGCTGTCTCGGCAGCGGTGCAGTCTTCGGGAGCGTGTACCTTGAGGCCGCGCAGGAACGCATCGGCTGCACTGAGCTGGATGCAGATGTCCGTGGCCAGGCCTGCCATCACCAAGGTTCGCACGCCCATCTTGTCCAGGAGGATGTCCAGCGGTGTGCCAAAAAAGGCGGAGTGCATGGGTTTGAGCACCGTCAGGTCGTTGCGCTGAGGTCGCAGGAGTTTCGCGATCTCGGCACCGGGTCCCTGGCCCTGAAGCAGGCGTGTCACCGTGGAGGAGAAATCGGACCGCCAACGGCCAAAGTTGTCGTTGGCATAGATGACCGGAATGCCGTGCTGCCGTGCCGACCGCGCCAGCAGCCTTGCGCCGCGTGCCGCTTCCAGCGCGGGCGCGGCGAGATCCCGTGCTTGCGGAAAGTCCAGTGGGTTTATGAAGTCGATCAGCAGCAGCGCGCGCCGACTTCGCGGCAGGTCGGCTTCAAGCACCGCTCTTCTCCTGCTGCACCTCACCTGAAGACGCCTTCAAGACGCTGATCCCGCCATCGACCTCCAGAAAGGCGTATTTGAGATCCTTCAGATCGCAGTCGGCCTCGCGCAGCGCGCGCTCGACGTCCTTTAGGGGCACATGGTTCCTTTTCAATGCGTCTTGATACAGACGCCCGCTGCGTCCGATGAGCACCGGAGCGCCTTCCACCAGCGTCTGCAAACGGGCGCTGCGAGCCGTCGCCAGCGCCACCAGCCAGTTCAGCGCCACGAGCGTGACCGCTGCCACCAGCGCCCCGGAGACCGACTGGTCGCCACCGACCAGCCCCGCGGACACCGCCTCGCTCAACAACAGGACCACCAACAGATCGAACGGGGTGAACTGGCCGACGGTGCGCTTGCCGGAGAGCCGGACAAGAAGCAGCAGCACCGAGTAGACCAGCGCCACCCTGAGAGAAAGCTCCCACCACGGTACCGAGAGTTCGAACACGTGCACCTCCATCCATTTGCGTCCATGTCTCTTCAAGAAACCCGCCCGCTCGCAGAGCAATTGGCGCGCCTGCCCGCAACCCCCGCTGAGTTGGCCAGCGAACAGTCGGCCGGTGCGGATCGGATTTAGGCTGGTGTCCTCGTTTTCTTGCAAAGGTCATACCATGTCCACAGAGCTCACTCCCTGGTTCACGATGGATGCCAACGGCCCCCCCGAACGTGAGGGCGTTTACGAAACCACGGCGCTCGGCATTCCCGGTGAGAGCCACAGCGTGCTCCAGCACGGCTTTCGGCACTGGGGTGAGCACGCGGCGGGGGCGGGGTGGGGCGACCTTGGCTCAACGCCGGACGGAGCGCTCGCGGCAAGGGAGCACCGTCCAACACTCCCATTCACCGTTCGCCACTGGAGAGGCAGGGCGCAGCCCCCGGAATGACCGGTGAGCCGGTGGCTCAGGGAGATGTCAAGATATCCCTGCCGCGACCGATACAGGAGGTATCTCCATCCACCAGGAACCACCGTGGACGTATCTCCCCTTGAAATCGTTGGCGCGTATGTGGCCAACAAGCAGGCCAATGCCGCCCAGGAAGTGCAACTGGCCGTGCTGAAAAAGGCCATGGACTTGCAGGGCGCGGGCGCCATATCGCTGTTGAACAGCCTCACCGGCAACCTGCCGCTGGCCACCAGCGGTAGCGTGGGCACGCAGCTCAATCTGCTGGCCTGAAGTCTCCGGGTTGCGCGCCGCCATGAACTCCGAGCCACACGACGCAAACTCCAGGCCCCAGGGCACAGGCCCGGCGGTGCAGATCGACCTGGACGCTGCCTGCCAGCCGGTGCCGCGCCTGCTGTTTGTGGAGGCTTCGCGCCGCGCGCTCAAGCTCATGGGCAACAAGCTGCAGACCGAGCTGCAAGCGCTGGAGCCGTACCCGGTCATCCCCGGCATCGAAGACCTGCCTTCGCTGGAGCTGGGCATGCAGTACATCCAGCACCAGTTCGTCTCGGCGGGCCAGCCCCAGGCGGTGGCCATGGCGGCGGCGCTGCGCTTTGTGGCGGTCATGTTCACGCGCCGCTACCAGTACAACTACCAGGACCTTCGGGTCGGCCACGACAGCGGCACGCTGTTCTGGGCGCCCAGCGGCCCGATGCTCGCCGCCGCGGCGAACATCCCGTTGCAACTCTGGGCGATCGATTGCCCGCGTTTTGTCGAGGCGGAACTCATTTCCGCCGCGCATGCGATCCACCGCAATTTCGATCATTTCGACGAAGGCGCGTTGATCTATATAGAGCGCTTCATCTAGAACCGCCCGCTGCCGCGGCGCGCGGTCGATGCCGGGGCGTTCGCGTGATTCATTGCACGCCGCACTGAACCAATCCGCTGAAGCCTGTGTCTTATGACACCTGCGGCGAACTTGCCGCTGCCTACATTGGGTTGCAGAGCAGGCATCCGCCTTTGCTCCGAGAGCCTCAACATGAACTCCCCGACCCACACCCAGCGCGTGATCCTTGTCGATGACAGCGACCACGACAACTTCTTCCATGACATCGCCGTGCGCAAGTGCGGCTTTGGTGGTGAGATCAAGATTTACGACAAGGGTGAAGATGCGCTCGAATTCCTGCTGCAGGACCGTGTGAGCGTGCCCACGATGGTGTTCATGGACATCAACATGGCCGGTATGGGCGGCTTCGAGCTGGCCCGCGCGCTGGAAGATCAGCTCGAGCCTGGCGTACCGCTGCAGTTGCACATGCTCACCTCGTCATCCTGGTCGGTCGACAAGGCCACGTGCGATTCGATCAGCTGCATCAAAAGCTACCTGGTCAAACCGCTCACCCGTGAGACGGCCGCCGCGCTCATCGACATGTCCTGAGACTTCGTGCAACTCCTACAACCCATGCCCGCCCCCATTCCAGGCAACGAACCCGATCGTCTGGCTGCCCTGCACAGCCTGCAAATCCTGGACATCTTGCCGCAAAAGGCATTCGACAGCATCACCAGCCTGGCGGCCGGTATTTGTGGCACACCGATTGCGCTGATCTCGCTGGTGGATTCGAACCGCCAGTGGTTCAAGGCGCGCGTGGGCATCGAGGTGACACAGACCTCGCGAGACGAATCTTTCTGCGCCCATGCCATCCTGAACTCCCACGACGTGTTGGTGGTGGAAGACGCCTCCAAGGATGTGCGGTTTCAAGACTTTCCCATGGTGCGCAACGGCGAACTGGTGTTCTATGCCGGTGCTCCCATCGTCACCTCCAGTGGCGCCGCCCTGGGCACCGTGTGCGTGATCGACAACGTGCCGCACGAGCTCGACAGCGCGCAACTGGGCATGCTCAAGCACCTGGCCGATCTGGCCTTGGAGTTGATTGAACACGAACAAAGCCGGCGCGAGCAATCCGATCTCATGGTCGAGCAGATCGTCAAGGGCCAGCAGATCGTCCGCGACGTGCTCAACGAAGGCCGGGACATGGCCGCCTTCATTGATCGGGAGCACTGCTATCTGTTCGTCAATCCGGCGTTTCAGCGCTACTGGATGCTCGAGCCCCAGGAAATCATGGGCATGCGGGTCCAGGACCTGATCGACCCCACCAGCTACCGCGCCTTGTTCAAGCCCAGCATCAACCAGGCGCTGGCGGGCATCGAATCACAGTTCGCGCTGGAAGCCGAATTTCCAGGCATGGGCATGCGTTATCTGGAGGTCACGCACATCCCGGCGCGTGACGGGAGTGTGGTGCACGGCGTGGTCGAGCGCGCACGCGACATCACCTTGCGCAAGCAGAGCGAACGGCAGCTCGACGATGCCGTCCAGGAGCTGCAGGCCAAGCGCCTGGCCAACCGCAAATACGTCTACAGCGTCTCGCACGATCTGAAAGAGCCGGTCAACGCCATCACCAACGCGACAGGGCTGTTGGCCGAAGGCGCTGCCCTGCGCGCGGACCCGCTGGAGACGCGCTGCGTGCGCATCGTCCAGGAGGCCAGTGCCAAACTTTCGCGCGTGCTGGAAGACCTGCGCCTGTACAGCGAGGTGGACATCAGCGACGTTCGGATGAAGCCGCACACGGCCCACAACATCTATGCCAGGGCCATCACCGAGATCGAGGCCGACCTGACTGCCAGGGATGTGGAGGTCGACCTGTTGGTGACGGGCGCCATCCGCGTCGATGCGCCGCTCCTGTGCCTGGCCATCCGCAGCATTCTGGAAAATCTGCTGAGTTCCGCGCAACGCCAGGGCGCAGTGCCGGGCGACTCGCTGGTGGTCATTCGATCGCAGGAAGATCTGTTCACACACCGCGTTGACATCACGGTGCAGCGCCGCAGTCCTGCACACACCACCTCCACAGTCGTCGCTGCCGTCACTGCCGGCCTCCCGATGTCGGCACGCAGCACCCGAAAGCGCGCAATGAACGACGTGCGCGAGCTCGGCCTGGGCTTGTCCATTGCCTCCCACATCATCGATCTGCACCAGGGCGAGCTGCAGATCGAGCTGAAGTCCGACGGCACCAACTGTTACTGCGTGATCCTGCCCGGCCCGAACAAGGCCACCGAGCTTCAACCAACCGGGCCCGCCGCATGAGCGGCGCCGCCTCCATCCAGCGGGTCGTGCTCATCGACGACAGCGAAAACGACAATTTCTTTCACGAGATCGCGCTGCGCAAGGCCGGCTTCGACGGAGAGATCCGGGTTTTCGAAAGTGGAGAACGCGCACTCGAATTCCTGGAGCGAGACCAGATCAGCGTGTGCACCCTGGTCTTGCTCGACATCAACATGCCCGGCATGAATGGCTTTGACGTGGCGCGCGCTCTCAGTGACCGGTTGCAACCGCTTGCGGCCCTGCAGGTCCACATGCTGACCTCGTCGGCATGGTCGGTGGACAAGGCCACGGCCGAATCCATCGACCTCATCCGCAACTACCTGGTCAAGCCTTTGACCAAGGAGACCGCGGCTGCGCTGCTCCACGTCGAGTGCTTTACCTGACGTTGCCGGCCTGAGGAGGCAGCAGCAGGGACAGCAGGTGCGCCAGCGGCGGGCTGGGCGGGCGGCCCCGCGCGGTGAGGCAGCCAAACACGCCCAACTGCTGCCGCACCGCGTAGCGGATGCAGGCCAGCATGCCGTGCGATTCGTAGCGCGCCGCCACCTCGGCCGGAATCACCGCGATCATGTCCGAGCGCACCAGCAGGTTCATGGTGGTGAGGATGGAAGAGGTTTCGATCAAACCGCGCGGCAGGCGGGCCTTGTGGCGGCGGAACTCCTGCTCCAGCACTTCGCGCATGGGGCTGCCGCGCGGTTGCAGGATCCACGGGTGTGCGAGCAGATCGGCGAAGGCCACGCGCGGCTTGTGCGCCAGCGGGTGGGTGGGGCCAGCCACCACGCTCAGCACCTCATCGGCCACCGGCTTGAACTCCATGTCGTCCAGCGCGCCCTCGGGCACACGTCCGATCACCAGGTCAAGGTCGCCGCGGCGCAGGGCGTCGGTCAAGCGGTCGCTGGTGTCCACCATGATCTCGATGGCCAGCTGCGGATAGATCTCGCGCAGCCGCAGCAAGGACTCCGACAGCAGCTCCGGTGAGGCGGCCATGATGCTGCCGATGAAGAGCTTGCCGCTGCCACCCTGCTCGATGCCGTCGAGCTCGCGCGTGAGCGCATCCAGGCTGCCCTGCAGCCCTTCAAAGTAGCCCAGCGTGCAGTGGCCCGATTCGGTGAGCTTCAGGCCCCGCCCCGCGCGCACGAACAGCGCGTGCCCGAGCGCGTTTTCCAGCTCATGCAGCATCTTGGTGGCGGCCGGCTGGGTCATGCCGAGTTCGGCCGCAGCCGCGCGCAGCGTGCCGCTCTTGCCAATGGCCAGCAACAGCGCCACCTGGCGCATGCGCATGCGGTTCAGCAGCTGTGGGGTGGGGGAGGTTGCCATCTGCAAATGATAACTCTGGGTTATCGATGCTTTCCAAACTTTCAATATACGTGGATCAATCGGCAACCTACCATCCGTTCGCCTCACACCACTTTTCCCGACGGAGACAACCATGAAGACAATGAAATGGGCACTGGCCGCGCTGGCGCTGGCCTTGACCACCGGCGGCGCGACCGCGCAGGACTGGCCGCGCCAGAACGTGAAGATTCTGGTCGGCTCTTCGCCCGGCGGCGGCACCGATGCCATGGCCCGCGCCATTGGCGACCGGCTGGGCCCGCTGCTCAAGCAGAACGTGGTGGTGGAGAACCGCGCTGGCGCGTCCAACACCCTGGCTGCAGACCTCACCGCCCGCTCCACCGACGGCCACACCATGATCATGGGCGTGTCCACGGCACACGCCATCGCGCCGCACCTGCTCAAGCTCAGCTACAACAACGACAAGGACCTGGTGCCGGTGGCCTTTGTGGGCTCGGTGCCCAACGTGCTGGTGGCCAACATGGCCCTGCCCGTGACCAACGTTGACGATCTGGTGAAGCTTGCCAAGAGCCGGCCCGGACAACTCAACTACGCCACCAGCGGATCGGGCAGCACCCAGCACATCGCGGCCGAAATGTTCAAGGACGTCACGGGTCTCTTCATCACCCACATTCCCTACCGCGGCAGCGCGCCCGCGCTGGTCGATCTGATGGGGGGTGCCGTGCAGATCAGCTTCGACACCATGCCCTCGGTGATCGGCCATGTCCGCAACGGCAAGATCCGCCCGCTGGCGGTGGCGTCTGCCAAGCGCAACCCGCAGTTGCCCGACGTGCCCACCATGGCCGAAGCCGGCGTGAAGGGCGTGGAGATGAGCGCCTGGTACGGCATCTACATGCCTTCTTCCACGCCCAAGGAAGTCATCGCTCGCGTCAATGCCGAGGTCAACAAGGTGATCGCCATGCCCGAGACGCAGGCCCGCCTCTCGGCCATCGGTGCCGACCTGACCCCCATGACGCCCGAGGCCTTCCTGGCTTTCCACAACGCCGAGAACAAGCGCTACGGCGACCTGATCCGCCGCAAGAACATCAAGCTCGAGTGAGCACGAACCGCTGACACCCCGAGTCCCGAGGAGACCCTGTGAACCCGACCGAACTTCCCGTTGTTGCCCTGGCCCTGGGCGACCCCGCCGGCATCGGCCCCGAGCTGATCGCCCGCCTGCTGGGCCAGACCGACGCCGCCCAACACGCCAACCTGGTGCTGGTGGGTGACCCCTGGCTGTGGGCCGCGGGCCAGCAGGTGGCGGGTGTTCAGGTGGCCACCACGCCGGTGCGCAGCTTCGCCGAGGTGCGCGGGCGCGCCGATGCGAACGCACCAGCCTGGCTGGCCATGGACACGGTGGCGCCCGAACAGGTGCAGCGCGGCCTGGCCCAGGCGCCGGGCGGTGCGTCGGTGCTGCAGGTGCTCAACGCCTGCATGGACGCGGCGCAGCAAAGCGAGGTCGACGCGATCTGCTTCGCACCGCTCAACAAGTTCGCCATGAAGCAGGGCGGCCTCAAGCACGAGGACGAGCTGCACCACTTCGCCGAGTACCTCGGCGTGCAGGGCTACTTCTGCGAGTTCAACACACTGGGGGAGCTGTGGACCTCACGCGTGTCCTCGCACATCCCGCTCAAGGACGCGGCCAGCTTTCTCAGCAAGGACCGTATCAAGGACGCCGCGCGCCTGATCTACCGCTCGCTGCAGGCGGCGGGCTTCGCCCAGCCCAAGGTGGCGGTGGCGGCCTTCAACCCGCACGGCGGCGACGGCGGCACCTGCGGGCGCGAGGAGATTGATGTGATCGAACCCGCGGTGCGCGAGCTCGCGGCCGAGGGCATCGCGGTGGGCGGCCCGTTCCCGGCCGACACCATTTTCTTGAAGGCGCGCGATGGTGAGTACCAGGCCATCGTGACCATGTACCACGACCAGGGCCAGATCGCGATCAAGCTCATGGGCTTCTCCAAAGGCGTGACCGTGCAGGGCGGCCTGCCGGTGCCCATCACCACGCCGGCCCACGGCACCGCCTACGACATCGCCGGCCTCGGTCGCGCCGATGTGAACGCCACCTACAACGCTTTGCGCATCGCTGCCCGCATGGGCGCCGCGCGCCTTGCCTGAACCCTTTCATCCCAACCTGACATTCCCATGAAGATCAAATCCGTCCGCGCCCGCGTGTTCGAGTGGAAAGGCAAGACCGTGCCTCCCCAGGGCAACTTCTGCTCCAACGCCATGGACCTGCTGTACTCGAACTCGGAGACCATGAGCACCTTCCGCTTCCACTCGTGGACGGTGGTGGAGATCGAGACCGACACCGGCATCGTCGGCCTGGGCAACGTGGCTTTGGCGCCCAAGATCGCCAAAGCCATCATCGACGAGTACCTCACGCCGCTGGTGCTGGGCCAGGACCCCTGGGACTACGAATACCTGTTCCAGCGCATGTACCGCGGCACCCACGCCTGGGGCCGCAAGGGCGTGACCATGGCGGCGATCTCGGCCATCGATCTCGCGATCTGGGACATCCTGGGCAAGTCCGTCAACAAGCCGGTGTTCAAGCTGCTGGGCGGGCGCACCAAGGAAAAGATTCCCTGCTACTACAGCAAGCTCTACCGCACCGACCTCAAGGCCATGCAGGAAGAGGCGCAGACCTACAAGGACCAAGGCTTCAAGGCTTTCAAGATGCGTTTCGGCTACGGCCCGGGCCACGGCCAGCAGGGCGTGGTGGAGAACCTCAAGTCGGTGGAGGCGGTGCGCGAGGTCATCGGCTATGAGAACGACCTCATGCTCGAGTGCTACATGGGCTGGAACCTGGAGTACGCCAAGCGCATCCTGCCCAAGCTGGTGAAGTACGAGCCGCGCTGGCTGGAAGAGCCGGTGATCGCCGACGACATCGACGGTTATGCCGAACTCAACCAGCTCACCGATATCCCGATCTCGGGCGGCGAGCACGAGTTTTCTCTCTACGGTTTCAAGCAGCTGCTCGACAAGAAAGCCGTGAGCGTGGTGCAGTACGACACCAACCGCGTGGGTGGCATCACGGCGGCGCACAAGATCAACGCGCTGTGCGAGGCCTACAGCGTGCCGGTGATCCCGCACGCCGGCCAGATGCACAACTACCACCTGACCATGAGCACGCTGGCTTCGCCCATGAGCGAGTACTTTCCGATGTTCGACGTGGAGGTCGGCAACGAGCTCTTCTATTACATCTTCGACGGCGAGCCGGTGGCCGAGAACGGTTTCCTGGACCTGCGCGACGACGTGCCCGGCCTGGGTCTCACGCTCAAGACCGAGTTCCTCGACCAGTTCAACATCATTGGCTGAGCGCGCGATGAACCGACGCTACAAGGGCGTGTTCCCGGTGGTGCCCACCACCTTCCATGAAGACGGCTCGCTGGACCTGGAAAGCCAGATGCGTTGTCTCGATTTCATGATCGATGCGGGTTCCAACGGCCTGTGCATCCTGGCCAACTTTTCCGAGCAGTTCTCGCTGTCGGACGCCGAGCGCGAAGTCATCACCCGCGTGGCGCTGGAGCACGTGGCCGGTCGCGTGCCCGTGATCGTGACCACCACCCACTACGGCACCGCCGTGTGCGCCGCGCGCAGCCGGCGCGCGCAGGAGCAGGGCGCGGCCATGGTGATGGTGATGCCGCCCTACCACGGCGCCACCTTCCGCGTGCCCGAGGCGCAGATCTTCGAGTTCTACGCGCGGCTGTCCGACGCGATCGACATTCCCATCATGGTGCAGGACGCGCCGGCCAGCGGGACCGTGCTCTCGGCGCCCTTTCTCGCGCGCATGGCGAAAGAGATCGAGCACCTGGCTTATTTCAAGATCGAGACCGCGGGCGCGGCCAGCAAACTGCGCGATCTCATCCGCCTGGGCGGCGACGCGATCGAAGGCCCGTGGGACGGTGAAGAGGCCATCACCCTGCTGGCCGACCTGGACGCCGGCGCCACCGGCGCCATGACGGGCGGCGCCTTCCCCGACGGCATCCGCACCATCATCGATCCGTACCTCGCCGGGGACCGCGAGACCGCGGTGGCGGCCTACGCGAAGTGGCTGCCGCTGATCAATTGCGAAAACCGCCAAGGCGGCATCCTGAGCGCCAAGGCGCTCATGAAAGCCGGCGGCGTGATCGCCTGTGAGGCCTCGCGCCACCCCTTCCCGCCCATGCACCCCGAGGTGCGCGCCGGCCTGCTCGATGCCGCGCAGCGACTCGACCCGCTCGTGCTGCGCTGGGGCCGTTGAGATGGTGCGCGGCAATTTCATCGCGGGCGAATGGCTCGTGGGCACGGGCTCGGCACCCAACATCAATCCCTCCGACCTGAGCGACGTGGTGGGCGAGTACGCGCTGGGCGACTTGGCCCAGGTGGACGCAGCGGTGACCGCCGCGCGCGCTGCTTTTCCCGCCTGGTCCTCTTCGGGCATCCAGGTGCGCAGCGACGCACTCGACCGCATCGGCACCGAAATCCTGGCACGGCGGGAAGAGCTGTGCCAGCTGCTGGCACGCGAAGAAGGCAAGACCTTGCCGGAGGCGATTGGCGAGGTCACGCGCGCGGGTCACATCTTCAAGTTTTTTGCGGGCGAATGCTTGCGGCTGGCGGGCGAGCTGCTGCCTTCGGTGCGGCCCGGCGTGGGCGTCGAAGTCACGCGCGAGCCTCTCGGCGTGATTGGCCTGATCACGCCCTGGAACTTCCCCATCGCCATTCCCGCCTGGAAGATCGCGCCCGCCCTGGCCTATGGCAACTGCGTGGTCATCAAGCCGGCCGACCTCGTGCCCGGCAGCGCCTGGGCGCTGGCCGAGATCATCAGCCGCGCGGGTTTGCCCGTGGGCGTGTTCAACCTCGTCATGGGGCAGGGCCGCACGGTGGGCGAGGCCCTGGTGAACCACCGCGGTGTGGACGGCATCAGCTTCACCGGTTCACAGGGCGTGGGCCAGCGAATCGGCCAGACGTGCATGGCGCAGCACAAGAAGGTTCAGCTGGAAATGGGCGGCAAGAACCCGCAGGTCGTGCTGGACGATGCGGACCTCAAGACCGCTGTGGAGCTGTGCACGCAGAGCGCGTTCTTCTCCACCGGGCAGCGCTGCACGGCGTCGAGCCGGATCATCGTCACCGAGCGCATCTACCCGGCCTTCATCGCCGCGCTGCAGGCGCGTGTGGCGGCGCTGCGGGTGGACGACGCGCGCAAGCCCGGCACCGAAATCGGCCCGGTGGTGAGCCAAGCGCAACTGGAGCAGGACCTGAGCTATGTGCAGATCGCCCGGGACGAGGGGGCCAGGCTGCTGTGTGGTGGCCAGCGTCTGCAACGCGACACCGAGGGCTTCTACATGGCGCCCGCGCTCATCACCGACAGCTTGCCTGCCATGCGCATCAACCGCGAGGAGGTGTTCGGGCCGGTGGCCAGCGTGATCCGCGTGAAGGACTACGACGAGGCCCTGGCGGTGGCCAACGACACGCCGTTCGGGCTGTCGGCCGGCATCGCCACCACCAGCCTCAAGCACGCCACGCACTTCAAGCGCCATGCGCAGGCCGGCATGGTGATGGTGAACCTGCCGACCGCGGGCGTGGACTACCACGTGCCTTTTGGCGGCAGAAAAGGCAGCAGTTACGGGCCGCGTGAGCAGGGGCGCTTTGCAGCCGAGTTCTTCACCACGGTGAAGACGGCCTACACGTTGGCCTGAGGGCAACCCGTCATGCCCAGATGACGGCTTGCGGCTGCTCGTACCACTGCGGCAGGTGCGGCGCCATGCTGGCCTCGATGCGGCTGCGCTTGATCTTCATGGTGGGCGTGAGGCAGCCGTTCTCGATGCTCCACGGCTCGCGCGCCACGGCCAGAAACTGCAGTCGTTCGTGGCTGGCCAATTGCGTGTTCACCTGGTTCAGCAGTTCCGTCAGTGCCGCCTGCACCTCTTCGCGCACGGTCGCATCGGTCAGCCGCGGTCGCAGGGCTTCGTCGAGCACCAGCACGGCGTACGGGGTGGCCTGCCCCACACCCGAAACCAGGGCCAGTTCCACCATGGCGTGCGCGTTCAGGAGGTTCTCGATCGGCACGGGTGCGATGTACTTGCCCTTGGCGGTCTTGAAGAGTTCCTTCTTGCGCCCGGTGATGCGCAACACGCCAGCCTCGTTGAGCACGCCCAGGTCGCCGGTGCGGAAGAAGCCGTCGTCGGTGAAGGCTTCCGCGTTGAGCTCGGGTTGTTTGTAGTAGCCCGCCATGCGCCCGGGCGACTTGACGAGGATTTCGCCGTCGTCGGCCAGACGCGCCTGCACGCCGGGGTAGGGCTTGCCCACATGGCCGGGCAGCGAAGCGTCGCCGTCGCCGCCGTGCGAGTAGGCGAAGTCCTCGGTCATGCCGTAGCCCTCGAACAGGTTCAGCCCCAGGCGCCTGTACCAGATCAACAACTCGGCCGGCAGTGGCGCGGAGCCGCTGCCAGCGTTCTTCACCTGGTCCAGCCCCAGGCTGGTGAGCACCTTCGCACCGACCGCGGCCGCGGTGGCCGGGTCGTCCAGAAGAGCGTCGAGCTGCGCTGCCGGCATCTTCGCCAGAACGCCCTGCTGGAACTTGGTCCACAGGCGCGGAACCGAGATGAACAGCGTGGGCCGCGCGCGTTGCAGGTCTTCCATGAAGGTTGCGGGGGTGTCGGTGAAATACACCGTCATGTCGCCGCGCACAAAGGCCTGGCATTCCACCCAGGCGCGCTCGAAGCAGTGAGCAAGTGGCAGGTAGGACAGCACGCGCAACGCTGTGTCACCCGTGAAACGGTGGCGCATCTCGTCGGCAATGCACTCCGTGGCAGCACTCACGCTGCCAAAGGTTTGCATCACCCCCTTCGGTTGGCCGGTGGAGCCCGAGGTGTACAGCAGCAGGGCCAGGTCGTCGGCGGCACGCAGGGGTTCACCTGCCATCGGCGCCGTGCGCGCCACGATGTCGTCCCACCGCTCGAAGCCCGTGTCGGGCGCCAGCGGCAAGGAGATGCAGGGCAGCGATGACGGCACGCCGGACGCCTGCCCGGGCCAGTCGTCGAGCTTGCCAACGAACAGCAGGCGGGCGTCGCAATGGTCCAGCACGTAGCTGATGTTGTGGGCCGATTCGGTGGGAAAGATCGCCACCGTGGTGCCGCCGGCCATCCACACCGCCAGATCCACCATGAAGAAGTGGGCGCTGTTCTTGGCCAGCATCGCGATGCGCGCGCCGGGCTCGAAGCCCCGAGCCTTCAGGTGGGTGGCCATGCGGCGCGCCTGGTCCATGGTCTGGCCCCAGGTGAATGTGTCCACCTCGCCGTGGCCCATGGGCTGCGTCAGGAAGGGTTCGTCCCGTCGCAGGCGTTCGTGTTCAAAGGCGTATTCCAGAATCAGCTTGGCCATGTGCCGTCTCCTTGAGAGGGCTCGGAACGACCCGGACCCGTGCGCATTGGGCCCTTTTTGAGGTCGGCGACGCATGGGGTTTGTCCTGTGGTGGGGATTCGTCCACATAAGGCGCATAATCGACGCGTGCGACTGTCAATCAGTTGCGCAAGCTAGGGTGATCGGTCAGTTTCGCGCGCTACGGCGGTACTTTTTGGATTTGTTGTGCTTTCGGGACCCCATCGCTTTTGTTTCATGTGTTTTTTGAGGAGTCCCCATGGGCAATAAACTTTACGTCGGCAACCTGCCGTACACCGTCCGCGACGAAGACCTGCAACAGTCTTTCAGCGAATTCGGCTCTGTCTCCAGCGCCAAGGTCATGATGGAACGCGACACCGGTCGCTCCAAAGGCTTCGGTTTTGTCGAGATGGGCAGCGATGCCGAAGCGCAAGCCGCTATCTCCGGCATGAACGGTCAGTCGCTTGGCGGCCGCAGCATCACCGTGAACGAAGCCCGTCCGATGGAGGCTCGTCCTCCCCGCACCGGCGGCTACGGTGGTGGTGGTGATCGCTCCGGCGGTGGCGGCTACGGCGGTGGCGGCGATCGCTCCGGCGGTGGCGGCTACGGTGGTGGCGGCGGCGGACGCGGCGGCTACTAAGCCCTGCGCTGCTTCAGCCTTGTGCTGAGCAAAGCCCAAAAGGCCTCGGAACTTCGGTTCCGAGGCCTTTTTCGTTGGGGAGTCCGCGCTAGGGTCGTGACTGGCGAAACGCCATCACCGCCTGGTTGCGAAGCGTCTTGAGCAGGGCGAGTTCCTTCTCGTCGAGCGCGATGTCGGAAGCACTCGCCTTGTCGGCGTAGATCAGGCCGAAAGGCGTGCCCTTGAGCTGCAAGGGCAGCAACAGAAACGCCGGCGCGTTGATCTGGCTGCGGTACCAGACGGGCAGCTTCTGCGCGACGTTGGGTACGCTGGCATCGCGTATCAGCGTGTCCAGACCCTTGTTGCACACCATGCCAAAAAGATCCTGCGCGTCCTTGAGCGGCACGCGGAACAGCTTGGCCACCGTGGCGGCGTCGTCGCCCAGGCCGAACCGGCCGGTGAGGCTGTGCGTGGCCGCGTCGCGCAGGCAGAACAGCACCCGGCGGAATCCCAGCGCGCGGTACATCGTCTCCAGCACCATGCGCAGCACGTCGTTGAGTTCGAAGTCTTCGACCATGGCGTTGGTGATGTCCTGGATGCCGGTGGCCAGCAAGTCGGCCGACACCGCGCGCGGCGGGGTTGCGGGCTGCACGGTCTCGGCTGCGGCCGGCGCGGGCTCGGCCGTCAGTTCCAGGGGTTGCAGGGAATCGGCGGGCAGCACCTTGATCGGCGCGGGGCGCAGCAGCCTGGCCGCTGGCGAACCGGTGCTCACCTGCACACCCATGGCCTCGGCGGTCTGCGCGAGTTTTTCGCGCGCGGCCAACGCCATGGTCTGGATGTGCCTGCTCTCCAGCCCCAGGCCGCTGGCGTAGCGGGTCGACAGGCGCGCGAGCTCCCGTGCCAGCGCCTCGCCCTCCATGTGCAGGAAGGCGTCGGCCATTTCGTTGGACGCCAGGCACAGCCAGCGCAGGCGCTCTTCGGTGTCCGCAGGCGTGCGCGTGGGTGGGTTACCGGCGGGTTTGCGCATGAGGCGCTGGATGCTGGCGGGCAGGTCCCACACGCGGGCCACACCCAGGCCCAGGTCTTCGCACGTGATGCCCAGCACACCCAGGGCCGCCACGTCTTCGGTCTTGCCGGCAGCGACGCCCTTGCGCATCTGCTGCGCCTCTTCAGGAAAGTAGAACTCGGTGAGCAGGCGGCCCAGGTTCTGGAACAGCGAGCCGATGAACACCTCTTCGCCCTCGCGCGACGCGGCACACAGGTCGCTGGCCAGCGAGCCTGCCAGCAACGCGCGCAGGAACTCGGCCTTGAGCAGGCTGGCGTGCGCCTTGTTCTGCATGTGTTCGAGCAGCACCAGGCTCATGGCGATGTTGCGGATCCCCACGAAGCCGATGAGGCTCACCGCGCGCGACACGGTGTTGATGCTGCCACCGCCAGCGTGGGCGAACTGTGCCGTGTTGACCAGTCGCAGCAGCTTGTTGGTCAGCGCCACGTCCTTGAGGATTTCGCTGGTCAGCGAATTCAGGCTTTCGTTTTCCGACGAGGCCATGCTCTGAACACGCCCTATGGACTCCGACATGGCGGGGAAATCGCTCTTGTGGCGCATGCGTCGCAGCAGGAACCCGAGCGTGGCGTGGCTGCCCTGGGGCTCCGGGGCGCTGGCGCTGTCTTTCTGCTGGCTCTGCCATTCGCGCAGGGACTGGGCGAACACCTGTGCGCTCTCGAAGCGCTGGCGCGCGTTGCGCGCCAGGCCCCGCATGAGCAGGGTGCGCAGCGCGTCGTCCACTTCATGCACGCTGTCCTGCGGCAGCACGAGGTCTTCATGGGTCACCCGGTAGATCGCGCGGAAGGTGTCGCTGCCATCGACCAGTGGTTTGCCGAACACCATTTCGGCGAGCACCAGCGCGGCGCTGAACACGTCGCTGGTGGCGGTGGCGGGTTGCCCTGTGGCGGCCTCCGGCGACATGTAGCCCGGCGTGCCCTGAACCGTGTCGGCGTCCGCGGCAGCCGCGCCCATGCTCGCGGCGATGCCGAAGTCGGTGACCTTGGGGCGCAGGCTGCGGTCGAGCAGGATGTTGGAGGGTTTGAGGTCGCGGTGCACCACCCCGGCGGCGTGCGCCACCTGAAGGGCATCGAGCACGGTGAGCAGCAAGGCGACGGCGTCGGACGCAGGCATCGCGCCGGTGTCATGCAAGTACCCGGCCAGCGTCTGGCCCGCCACGTACTCAAACACCAGTGCGGGTTGGCCGTCGATCACATCGGCTTCGAACAGCGTGGCGATGTGCGGGTGCGAGAGGCGCGCCACATGGCGCGCCTCGCGCAGCCAGGGCTCCATGGCGGCACCGGCACCGGGTCGAACCGCCTGCATCACCTTGATGGCGACCAGTCGATCCAGTCGCGGGTCGTGGGCCAGCCACACCGTGGCGTGCATCCCCTTGCCCAGCACCTGGCGCAGTTCGTACCGGCCCAGGTACTTCGGGTGGGCTGGGCGGTTGCTGGTGCTGGTCGGTGGCGTGGCTTTCACATGGATCCGGTGAGGTTCAGTTGACCATCACGAGCTTACCCTTGACCGAGCGCGATCCCATGATGGCGTAGGCTTTGTGCAATTCGCTCATGGGCAGGGTCTGGTCGATCACTGGCTTGACCTGGCCCTTGGCGTACATCACGGCCAGGGCCTGCATCATCTCGGCATTGGCCTTGGGTTCGCGGCGCGCGAAGTCGCCCCAGAACACGCCCACGATGCTCGCGCCCTTGAGCAGGGTGAGGTTCAGGGGCAGGGCTGGGATGGGGCCGCTGGCAAAGCCCACCACGAGGTAGCGGCCGCGCCATGCGATGGAGCGGAAAGCAGGCTCGGCGAAGTCACCGCCGACCGGGTCGTAGATCACGTCGGGGCCCTTGCCGTCGGTGAGCTGTTTGATGGCATCGCGCAAGCCCTCCTTGGGCGTGTGCACGCTGTAGTTGATGGTGGTGTCGGCGCCGAGCTGTTTGCACAGCTCGCACTTCTCGTCGCTCGACGCAGCCGCGATCACGCGCGCACCGGCTGCCTTGGCGATCTGGATCGCCGCCGTGCCCACGCCGCCCGCAGCGCCGAGGATCAGCACGGTCTCGCCGGCCTTCAGCGCTGCGCGGTCCATGAGCGCGTGCCATGAGGTGGCGTAAATCATGATGAAAGCCGCTGCGTCCACCGCCGGAAAACCGGCGGGCAGCGGCATGCACAACGCAGCGGGCGCCACGGTGTGTGTGCCGAAGCCCCCGGTGCCGCTCAGGCACGCCACGCTCTGACCCACTTGAAGGTGCTTCACACCCTCGCCCACGGCGCGCACCACGCCAGCGTATTCGGAGCCGGGCACAAAGGGCAGGGCGGGCTTCATCTGGTACTTGTTCTGCACGATGAGCAGGTCGGGAAAGTTCAGGCTCGCGGCCTGAATTTCAATTAGCACCTCGCCCGCCTTGGGCTCGGGCGTGGGCAGTTCTTTCCAGGTCAGGGCGTCGACGCCCACGGGGTTTTCACAAAGCCAGGCGTGCATGCCTTCTCCTCGGTGGTTGGGTCGATGATCGGTCCATGATAGGCAGGCAGGCGAGCCGGATTGAAGCGGGTAAGCCCGCTGTCTGTCTCAAGCGTGACCGGGATGAACCCACCTAAAATCGTGGCAATGAAAATTCTCATCTCCAATGACGATGGTTACCAGGCGCCCGGCCTCGTGGCGCTGTATGAGGCCCTCAAGGGTCTGGCCGATGTGGAGGTGGTCGCGCCCGAGCACAACAACAGCGCCAAATCCAACGCGCTGACCCTGCATT
Source organism: Pseudomonadota bacterium (assembly GCA_040385485.1). Taxonomy (GTDB): domain Bacteria; phylum Pseudomonadota; class Gammaproteobacteria; order Burkholderiales; family Burkholderiaceae_C; genus Hydrogenophaga. The sequence continues at coordinate 61,421 of JAZKHJ010000009.1, forward strand.
CCCCTTTGTACGTGCACACCGCGCACAACGGTTTTCGCTATGTCAACGGCACGCCCGCCGACTGCGTGCACATTGCGCTCACCGGCTTGCTGGGTTACCGGCCCGATCTGGTGGTCTCGGGCATCAACAACGGGGCCAACATGGGCGACGACACCATTTACTCAGGCACCGTGGGTGCTGCCATGGAAGGTTACCTCTTTGGTATTCCGGCCATCGCGTTCTCGCAGACCGAAAAAGGCTGGGGACATCTGGAAGACGCGGGTCGGATGGCGGCGCGCCTCGTATCGCAGTTGTTGCCATCGCTGGAGAACGGGGCACCCGTCGAACCCTGGTTGCTCAACGTGAACATCCCCAACCGGCCGCTGGCCGACATCAAGGGCTTCAAGGTCGCGCGGCTGGGCCGGCGCCATGCGGCCGAGCAGGTGATCTCGCAGACCAACCCGCGCGGCGACACGATGTACTGGATCGGCAGCGCCGGCAAGGCCAAGGACGACGCCGATGGCACCGACTTCCACGCCGCCGTGCAGGGTTACGCCACCATCACACCACTGAAGGTGGACCTGACCGACCACGAACGGCTGGCGTACTGGGCACCGACCGCCGCCAATCTGTCGGCAGCGGCGGTGGTTCAACCCGCGGGCGGAGCGGTTTCTTGAAAGACGGCGGCAAGGCCCGTCCAGGCTTTCCGGCCAGGCTGCCGGTGGTCCCGCACCCACCAACGGCGCGCAAGCCGGTGGCGCGTGCTTCCCAGCCCGCACCGACCCCGGTCAAGCCAGTGCCACGGCCGGCCATCAGGACCCTTGCCACAACGCGGCCCGTGGTGACCAGCGGCGTGGGCATGGACTCATCGGCCGTGCGCGCATCCATGGTGCGCAAGATCCAGGCTCAAGGCGTGAGCCACGCAGGCGTGCTGGCGGCCTTGCAGGCGGTGGAGCGGCATCGGTTTGTCGACACCGCGCTGGTGAACCAGGCGTATGAAGACACCAGCCTGCCGATCGGCCTGGGCCAGACGATCTCCAAACCCGGCGTGGTGGCCCGAATGATCGAGCTGCTGTGCGCCGGCCACCCGGGCAAACTCGGCCGGGTGCTTGAGATCGGCACCGGCTGCGGCTACCAGGCCGCCGTGCTCAGCCATGTGGCGCGCGAGGTCTACAGCATCGAGCGCTTGCGCGGCCTGCACGAGAAAGCGCGCGAGAACCTTCGCGCATTTCGCATCTCCAATTTGCACCTGCTGTTCGGCGACGGCATGCTGGGGTACGCCAAAGGTGCTCCTTATGCCGCCATCATTGCCGCCGCTGGAGGCAATGACATCCCTCAGGCCTGGATCGACCAGCTGGCCGTGGGTGGCCGCCTGGTGGCGCCGGCCGTGACCGCGGCGGGCAAGCAAAACCTGATGGTGGTGGACAAAACCGCGACCGGCGTGGTCCGCACAGAGCTGGAGGCGGTGTTTTTTGTGCCACTAAAATCGGGCATCGCATGACTGTCCCGCTGCCCTGAGCAGCGGCAGCGTTTTTTCAATCGGGGCCGCCCGCTGGCGTGTCCCGGCCAATGGTTGGGAGTTTTATGTCCATGCGTTTTCCCCAGGCACCCGGCCTGCCCATCGAATCGCCTCGTTCCGTTTGGCGCGGTGCCGCGGTCCTGACCGTGTTGGCCGCCTTGCTGGTCACCGCGGGTTGTTCCACCCGGCGTGTGTCGGGTCCTGCTCCAGTGGAAGACCGCGGCATGCCTCGGCCCGCAGAGATCGTGGTCCTGCCTGGCGCCGAAAACGCCGGCAAGCCTGGTTACTACACCGTGAAATCGGGTGACACGCTCTTTCGCATCGCTCTGGACAACGGCCAGAACTGGCGTGACGTTCAGGCCTGGAACAGCCTGACCAATCCCAACGCGATTGAAGTGGGTCAGGTGTTGCGTGTGCAGCCGCCTGCGCCAGTGCCGCATTCCGCGCCTGTCGTGGCCAGCACGCCTGTGAGCCCGGCCGGCGTCGTGTCACGCCCGCTCACCGACACCGCGCCCGCAGCGGCCCCCATTCCGGCTCCTGCGCCAGCCCCGGCACCCGCTTCGGCCGGCGCCGACGAACTCAATTTCATGTGGCCTGCCCAAGGCGCGGTGGTGTCTTCCTTCGACGAAACAACGAACAAGGGTGTGTCCATCGCCGGCAAGATTGGTGACCCGGTGGTGGCCGCGGCCGATGGCCGTGTGGTGTACGCCGGTGCCGGCCTGCGTGGCTATGGCAACCTGATCATCCTCAAGCACAACAACACCTACCTCACGGCCTATGCGCACAACCAGGCTCTGCTGGTGCGTGAAGACCAGGCTGTGCGCCAGGGCCAGAAGATCGCGGAGATGGGCAGCAGCGACACCGATCGTGTGAAGCTGCACTTCGAGGTGCGCCGCCTGGGCAAACCGGTCGATCCGATCGGCTACCTGCCAAAACGCTGAGCCGGGGCCACCATGGCCTGGCCCGTCCTCGTCTTCGACATCGAGTCGATTCCCGACATCGAGGGCTTGCGCGCCTTGCGCGCTGCGCCGGCCGACCTGACCGACGAGCAGGTCTACGCCGGCTGGCTGGAAGATCGCAAGGCCAAGGGCCAGAGCGACTTCATGCCGCTGCACCTGCAGCGCGTGCTGGTCATCAGCTGCGTGTTTCGCAACGCCGAAGGCCTGCGCATCCATTCGTTTGTGGACCGCGACGGGCAGAGCGAAGGCAAGGTGGTACAGACCTTCTTCCACGCGGTGGAGAAGCACACACCTCAATTGGTGAGCTGGAACGGCGGTGGTTTTGATTTGCCGGTGCTGCATTACCGCGGCCTGCGCCACGGCGTGGAAGCGAGCAAGTACTGGGACCTCGGCGAAGATGATCGCGAGTTCAAGTGGAACAACTACATCAGCCGCTACCACATGCGCCACCTGGACCTGATGGATCTGCTGGCCATGTATTCGCCCAAGAACAACGCGCCGCTGGATGCCATGGCCAAGCTCTGCGGCTTTCCCGGCAAGTTGGGCATGGACGGCTCGCAGGTGTATGCGCAGTACCTCGCTGGGCAGACCGAGGACATCCGTCGCTACTGCGAGACCGACGTGATGAACACCTACCTCGTGTATTGCCGATTCCAGAAGATGCGCGGCGGGCTGACCGAGGCCGAGTACGAGCAGGAGATTGCGATGGTGAAGGAGACGCTGGGCAACCTGGCGCCTGCCGAATCGCATTGGGAAGAATATTTGGCTGCTTGGGCCTGAGACAATCGGAGGATGACGACAGCCGCCACCCTCCACGAAAACAGCCTCCTCACCACCGCCAGCGCCGCGGCCCACGACGCACCCGAGAGCCCATTGCCCGACGGCTGGCTCGCGGTGGAATCCCTTGACATCGATGCCCAGGGCATCGCACGCCGGCCCGATGGCAAGGTGGTGTTCATCGAAGGCGCCTTGCCCTTCGAGCAAGTCAGCGTCAACGTGCATCGCAAAAAGAACAACTGGGAGGCCGGCGTCGTCACGGTCGTGCACCACGAGTCTTCGCAGCGCGTGCGCCCGGGATGCCCCCATTTCGGCCTGCACGCTGGTGCCTGTGGCGGTTGCAAGATGCAGCACTTGCACGAATCGGCCCAAGTGGCGATCAAGCAGCGCGTGCTGGAAGACAACCTCTGGCATCTGGGCAAGGTCCGCTCCGAGATGATGCTGCGCCCGATCGAAGGGCCGGCCTGGGGCTACCGCTACCGCGCGCGCCTGTCGGTGCGCCATGTGCACAAGAAGGGCGAGGTGCTGATCGGTTTTCACGAGCGCAAGAGCCGCTATGTGGCCGACATGAAGGTCTGCCCGGTGCTGCCGCCCCATGTGAGCGAGATGCTCATGCCGCTGCGTGAACTCATCTTCGGCATGGACGCACGCGAGACCTGTCCGCAGATCGAGCTGGCCTGCGGCGACGACGTCACCGCCATGGTGCTGCGCCATCTGGAGCCGCTGACCGAGGACGACATCAGCCGGCTGCGCGCGTTCGCTCAGCAGCATGGTGTGCAGTGGTGGTTGCAGTCCAAGGGGCCGGAGACGGTCAAGCTGCTGGATGTGGACGGCCCCTTGCTGAGCTACGCCTTGCCCGAATTCGGCATCACCATGCCGTTCAAGCCGACCGACTTCACCCAGGTCAACCCGGCCATCAACCGGGTGTTGGTCACACGTGCCCTGCGCCTGCTCGACGCTCGCAAGCACGAACGCGTGATCGACTGGTTCTGCGGTCTGGGCAATTTCACCCTGCCGATCGCGACCACCGCTGGTGAAGTGCTGGGCATCGAAGGCAGCGAGGCGCTGGTGGCACGTTCGCGCGACAACCTGGCGCTGAACCAGGCGGGGCGAGGCGCTGCGCTGGCACCCACCGCGTTTGCGGCGCGCAACCTGTTCGAGATGACGCCTGGCCTGCTGGTGTCCGACGGGACGGCGCAAAAATGGCTGGTGGACCCGCCGCGAGAGGGTGCGTTTGCGCTGGCCAAGGCGCTCGCCGACCTGCACCAGAATCCGGCGCAGCGCGGGGGCTGGACGCCGCCGCAGCGCATCGTCTACGTAAGCTGCAACCCGGCCACGCTGGCGCGCGACGCGGGCCTGCTGGTGCACCAGGCGGGCTACCGCTGCGTGGCCGCGGGGGTGATCAACATGTTCGCGCACACAGCCCACGTGGAGAGCATGGCGGTGTTCGAACTGGACCCGACGCGAATACCCGGCCAGGACGCCGCACCGGAATAGCCCGCGCCGCGCGGTGTTGGCTCAGGAGGTGCGCGAAGCGCTCGCGGTCTTGCCGCCGTCGGGGGCTTTCGGGCTGGCGGCAGGAGCCTCTTCTGCTGGAGCCGGCTCGGCCGGCATGCCGACGATGGCGTTTTCGCGCATGTACTCGTCCATCTCTTTCCAGCCAGCAAACACGGCGGCCTTTCCAGCGCGCGGGTAACCGCCAAAGCAGTCCTCGATGCTGCGCACCGCGTGGCGGCAGGCGCTGCCGATGGCCTTGCCCTCGGCTTCCTTCTTCGCAGCCACCTGGCTGGCGCTTTCGACGCCGAGCGCGTCGCAGCCTGCCAGCAGGCTGGCAGCACCAAGAAGGCAGGCGGTGAGGGCTGTGTGTCGCATGGTGTTTGGTGTGGGTTCCCCGTTGTTTCGGCGTTTGCTCCGGGAACTTGACACCCGATTGGCGGCGGACACGCACAGGCAAAGAAAAAGGACCCGAAGGTCCTTTTTCAGAGAGCCGGGTCCGCTTACTCGCGGTCGCCGCCGAACATGCCCAACAGCATGAGCAGGCTCTGGAAGATGTTGAACAGGCTCAGGTACAGGCCCAGGGTGGCGGTGATGTAGTTGGTCTCGCCGCCGTCCACGATGCGCTTGAGGTCGTACAGCAGGTACATGCTGAACACCACGATGGCGATGGTGGCGATGGCTGCCATGGCGGCCGGGCTGCCCACGAACACATTGATGATCGCGCCGATCATGATGGCCAGAGCGCCCACGAAGAGCCACTTGCCCATGCCAGAGATGTCGCGCTTGATCACGGTGGAGAGATTGGCCATGACGAAGAACACGCCGGCAGTGCCGCCGAACGCGGTCATGATCAGGCTGGATCCGTTGCTGAAACCCAGCACCGTGGCGAGCATGCGCGAGAGCATGAGGCCCATGAAGAAGGTGAAGGCGAGCAGTACCGGTACACCGGCTGCGGAGTTCTTGGTCTTCTCGATGGCGTAAAGGAAGCCGAATGCACCGCCCAGGAAGACGATCAGCCCCAGGCCGCCGCCCAGGCCGGCGGTGATGCCCGTCTGCACGCCCACCCAGGCGCCCAGCACGGTCGGCAGCATGGACAGCGCCAGCAGCCAGTAGGTGTTGCGCATGACTTTGTTGCGCAGCGCATCGCTCGATACCGCGGTGCCGAAGCGGCCGCTGGTGTGGACTTGGTCGGTCATGGTGGTGACTCCTTCATCATCTGACACGGGGGCCGGTATCTGAACATCGGGATGACGCCCAACCGGTGGAAATGCATTGTAGGGGGACGATCCGCCTGGGGCACACGGGGATGGAAACCGCTCTTTTGGTAAGGTCACTTGTGACCTCATGACCCTCAATGGTCGCGGTATCGTTCCCCATGTGCGCGCGGGCACTCACAATCCCTGCTTGCAACCTTCATCAGACATCCCACCAGGACTTAAGTTCATGAAAAACAAACCCATGCTGGAAAGCGCCGACGTCAAACTGATCGCTGCCGCTGCCGAAGCCGAAGCGCTGAAGAACAACTGGGCGGTCACGATCGCCATCGTGGACGACGGCGGCCACTTGTTGGGCCTGCAGCGTCTGGATGGCGCACCGGCGATCTCGTCGCACATTGCCCCGGCCAAGGCCCACACGGCAGCCATGGGCCGGCGCGAGAGCAAGGTTTATGAAGACGTGATCAACCAGGGCCGCGTGTCGTTCCTGAGCGCGCCTTTCATCTCGGGCATGCTTGAAGGCGGTGTGCCCATCATGAAAGACGGCCAATGCCTGGGCGCGGTGGGTGTGAGCGGTGTGAAGTCGACCGAAGACGCGCAGATTGCACGCGCGGGCATCGCCGCCATCGGACTCTGAAGCCCGACCTTCCACTCCGAAAAAAGACCTGGCTACCGGGGCACATCGCCCCCTGGCTGGTCAAAAACGACGCTCGGGGATGATGAATTCTCCGAGGTCGCCCCACGATTAAAAAAACTATTTGGTCAAGATCAGCTTGCCTTGGCGAGTGGCCTGCAGGCGGTAGACGGATCCGTTGTGGCTGATCGTCATGGCCTTCTGGCCGCGCAGCAGAGAGTCGCTGGTCACGGACGGTGAAGCGTCTTCCGTGGGTTCGGTGTCACGAACCGCCGGGGTGGGCTCCCGGCTGGGGTCTGGGCGAGGTTCGGTGTTCATGGCGCGGGTTCGGTGATGAAGCCGATCTTGCGCACGCCGCTGCGCTGCGCGGTGGCCATGGCCAGCGCCACGCGCTCGTAGCGCACCGCCTTGTCGCCGCGGATGTGCAGCTCGGGCTGGGGTTCCTGCGCGGCAGCGGCCTGCAGGCGGGCGGCGAAATCGGCGTCGGTCACGCGCTGCTCGTTCCAGAAGTAGACGCCGTCGGCGTCCACCGAAAGGCGGATGTTCTCGGGCTTGTCCTGCACCTTCTCCATGCTGGCCTGCGGCAGCTCGATGTTGACCGCGTGCTTGATCACCGGCACCGTGATGATGAAGATGATCAGCAGCACCAGCATCACGTCGATGAACGGGATCATGTTGATCTCGCTCATCATGTCGTCGCTGTCCTGTTGGGTTCCGATGGCCATGGTGTGGTTCCTCTTCAGGCTTTCTTCATCGGCAGCACCTTGCCATCACCACCCGCGGTGACGCGGGCGCCGGTGACGAAGTAGGCGTGCAGGTCGTGCGCGAAGCGGTTGAGCTGGTGACTGATGCCCTTGTTGCCGCGCACCAGGGCGTTGTAGCCCAGCACCGCAGGAATGGCGACCAGCAGGCCCAGCGCGGTCATGATCAGCGCCTCGCCAATGGGGCCGGCCACCTGGTCGATGCTGACCTGGCCTGCCGCGCCGATGCTCAAGAGCGCGTGGTAGATGCCCCAGACCGTGCCGAACAGACCCACGAAGGGCGCGGTGGAGGCCACCGAGGCCAGCACCGAGAGGCCACTCTGGGCGCGCGCGGTGAAGTCGTCCACGCTCTTGCGCAGCGAGCGCTCCACCCAGTCGCTCACATCCAGGCTGTCGTGCAGCTGGCGTTGGGGTGGTGAGCCGTTGTGGCCGTCCTTGTGCAGGATGTGGCGGGTCGATTCGCGGCCTTCGAGGGCCACTGCGCGAAAGGGATTGCCTTCGGGCGAACCGAGCTTGTCCAGGCCTTCGGCGAAGTCGGCGCTGTGCCAGAAGCCTTCGACACCCTTGGCCTGTGCGCGCTGGGCGCGTTGGTCCAGCGCCTTCCACAGGATGATGATCCAGGTGGCGAGCGACATGAGCAGCAGCACGATGGCCACCGAGCGGGTGACCCAGTCGCCCTGGGTCCAGACGTGGGCGATGCCCGATGTTGCGAGTTGCGGTTCCATGATTTTTCTGACTCCTGCGGACGGGGTTTATTCCAAAACGAAATTGATCGGCACGTTGAACCACATGGCCTCGGGCACGCCGGCGCGCTTGCCGGGCACGTAGCGCCAGCGCAGCACGGTTTGCAGGGCCGTCTGGTCCAGGCGTTCAAAGCCGCTGGAGCTGCGCACCTCGGCCCGTGAGGCGGTGCCGTCCACGTCGATGAAGACGCGCACCACGACCTTGCCCTGTTCACCCAGGCGCTTGGACAGTGGCGGGTAGGGCGGGCGTGGGTTGTTGAGGTAGTCGGCGCTGCTCGAAGGCAGTTCGATGCGGGGCGGTGCCGGTGGCGCAGGTGGTGACGGCGGCGCGGCGGCCACCACCGGCTCGGCGGGGGCGGGTGGAGCGGGCGGGCTGGGGGGCACCACGGGAGCCAGCGTGGAGGGCTCGGGTGTGGGGCTGGCCACCGGTTGCGGCAGTGGCTGAGGCACGGGACGCGGCTTGGGTCGGGGCGGTGTGGGCGCGGTCACCGGCGGGGCCGGCGGTGGGGGTTCGATCCGGGGTTGCGGCAGCTCGATGAGTTCGGCCATCACCTGCACCGGGATCACCAGTTCCACCGCGCGCCTGAGCAGACCGCTTTGAAGCGCCCAGAGCGCGGCCATGTGGAATGCGACCACCGCCAGCACGATGGCCAGACGGCGGTGCAGACGGGTGGGCATGGCGTCAGGCATGGGAGAGAAGGGCGGCGCCAGTGTGGCGCTGGATGAGCTCATCAGTTTAGCGGCGTGGGAAGGGGCTGTATCAGGCGCGAAAGATCCACCACACCGCGCACAACATCAAGAGCAGGCTGGCGCCGAAGGCGACGAGTCCGGTGGTCATGCGGTGTCCTTTCGGAGAGAGGGAGGGGTGGGGCATCGCGAGGAGTGATTCTAAACGAGAATGCTTCGTATTTGCATAATTGAGCGAAAAAAGGAGCACTCAACGCTCATCAACGGGAGTGAGCAGCGCCCCTGGCGCGTCGGCCAGTGTGCGGCAACCGGTCAGCGCCATGGCTATTTCGAGTTCGTCACGCAGCAGGCGCAGCACATGCGCCACGCCGGTGGCGCCCGCGTTGGCCAGGCCGTGAAGCACCGGGCGGCCGACCAGCACGGCCGATGCGCCCAGTGCCATCGCCTTGAGCACATCGGTGCCACGCCGGATGCCGCCGTCGACCAGCACTGGTGCATCCCCCGCCACCGCCTGCAACACGCGCGGCAACAGCGCGGCCGTGGCGGGCATGGTGTCCAGCGTGCGCCCGCCGTGGTTGGAGACGACAAGCCCTGCCGCGCCGCAGGTCAGCGCCTGCCGCGCGTCGTCGGGGTGCGCCACGCCCTTGAGCAGCACGGGCAAGCGGGTGATGGAGCGCAGCCAGGCGATGTCGTCCCAGGTGGGGGCGTGGGTCATGAGGTCATCGAACAGTTTGCTCTGCCCGGGCCGCAGGGAGAGCGGTGTGGGCGCTACGCGCCCGGCGAGGTTGACTGCCGTGATGTCCGCGGGCCGGCGGAAGCCAGCGCGGCGCTCGCGATCGCGCGCGCCCTGCACCGGAGCGTCGACCGTGAGCACCAGGGCTTCAAACCCGGCCGCCTCGGCGCGCTGCACCAGTGCTTGCATGAAGCCGCGGTCGGGCAGCAGGTAGAGCTGGAACCACAGCGGGCCGCGGTCTGCTTCGGGCAGGACGGTGCGGGCCACGTCTTCGAGCAGGGTGCTGGCCTGGGTGCTGAGTACAAGACCGGCGCCGAGCGCGGCAGCGGCGAGCGCGGTGGCCTGCTCGGCGTGCGGATGGGCCAGTCGCTGGTAGGCCATGGGCGCGACCAGAATGGGGTGGGGCCATTCGCGACCCAGCAGATTCACGCGGGTGTGGCCGCCGGTGAGTGGGCGCATCACGCGCGGCAGCAACTCAATGGTTTGCCAAGCCTGGGTGTTGGCGCGCAAGGTGATCTCGTCAGCCGCGCCTCCGTTGAAGTAGGCCCAGACCGCGTCGTCGAGCACCAGGCGTGCGTGGTGTTCGTGGTCGGCCAGGCTAACCACGCCGTCGGGCAGGATGTGGGGGGCGTTGGATCCTGGCTTGGACTTCATGTGTCTGCCCACTGCCGCAGCAGGTTGTGGTACGTGCCGGTGAGCGCAGTGGTCTCGGGCGTTTCGCCATGACGCTGGCGCAGCGCAAGCAGGTTCATGTCGAGGTCGAACAACAGGCGGCGCTGTTCGTCGCTGCGCACCATGCTCTGGACCCAGAAGAAGCAGGCCAGGCGCTCGCCGCGCGTGACAGGTGTCACCTGGTGCAGGCTGGTGCCGGGGTAGATCACGGCGTGTCCCGCTGGCAGCTTGATGCGGTGCTCGCCGTAGGTGTCGGCCACGACCAGCTCGCCGCCGTCATAGTCGGCGGGATCGTTCAGGAAGACGGTACACGAGATGTCGGTGCGCACGCGCTGGCCGTCCGGAAGCACGCGCACCGCGTTGTCGATGTGGTTGCCATAGGCGTTGGCGGGGCCACTGTAGCGGTTGATGCGCGGTGTAAACACCTTGAGCGGAAGCACGGCCGAGAAAAAGCGTGGGCTGTGGTCCAGCCCGCGCAACACCAGGTTGCGGATGGCTTGGGCCGCCTCGCAATCGTGCGGCAACTGCTGGTTGTTCTTCGCCTCCCGGGCCTGGCTGCCGGCACTTTCGCGCCCGTCGACCCAGGGCGCTCGCGCGAGCGCCTCTTGGGCCTGTCGCAGGTCTTGGGGGCTCAGGATGTCGGGCAGGGTCAGCAGCATGGGGTTTTGTGTCGTGGGGAAAAAGGCAAAAAGCCGCCCCACGCAATGGGGCGGCACAAGCCTTGGAGAACAGTCGTGTCAGAACTTCAGGCTGGCGGTCACCTGCAGCGTGCGGCCCGCACCCGGAATGTAGTGTCCGGGGTAGAGCGAGTCGGCATAGAGTTTGTTGGTCACGTTGGTCAGGTTGGCCTTGAGGATGAGATTCTCGAAGTCAAAGCGGTACTCGGCCATCAGATCGGCGGTCACGTAGCTGGGCACGTGGAACTCCGAACGCAGGGGCTTTTGCTTGCTGCGGAAGTTCAGGCCGGCGCCGAAACGGAACTTGGGCGTGAGCTGCCAGGTGCTCCAGACCGTGCCGCTGTGCTCGGGAGTGAGGGTCGGTCGGTCGCCGACGCGTTCACCCGGGGTGTTCTGCGTGCAAGCGCCCGATGGAGGGCAAGGCGCCGCCTTGTCCACATGGGCGACGGGGATCCACATGTAGGAGCCGTAAACCTCCCAGGTGGGCGAGAGGCGTCCGGAAATATCGGCCTCAAACCCGGCCACATGGCGCTTGCCCGAGAGCGTGACGACTGTGAGCAAGGGGTCGGTGTTTCGCTCGTTGAGCTTGGTGGAGCGGAACACCGCCAGGCGCGTGGTGAAGCGCTTGTCGGCCGAATCCAGCTTGGCACCGATTTCCAGGTTGATGCTCTTCTCGGGCGGCGTGTTCACGTTGCTTGCCCCCAGCGAATAGGCGTCGCCCGAGGTGTTGAACGAGGTGCCCGCCGATGCGTGGAACGAGTGCAGGGCATTGGGTTGCCACAGCGCGCCCAGGCGCTGGCTCACCTCGGACACCTTCATGCGGTACGACTGGCTCACCGCGCCGGACGGCAGGCTGAAGGTGTCGTAGTCACCGACCAGATTGTCGTAACGCAGACCACCCACCAGTTTCCATGTGGGGTTCAGTTGCACCACGTCCTGCACGTAGGCGCCCCAGCCGGTGGAGACGTACTGGTTGCTCGGACGGATCACACGCGAAGCTTCGTCCACGGAGGCGCCGTCGAACGGGGTACCGATGGTGGTGCGCGGTTTGGTCGGGACCACGCCGCCTTGCGCGACACTGAGTGCTGCGAAAACCGTCTTCTCCTCGCGCGAAGCGTCCACGCCGGCCAGGATTTCATGCTTGAATCCGAGCGCTTCGAACTTGCCGTTGTAGTCGCTCTGCACCTGGACCATGTCCAGGTCCTGGATCTTGTTGTGCAGGTTGCGCTGCAACACGGTGTTGGGACCGAAGTTGGTGAGGTTCGCTGCCACGCCGCCGGGCTGGAAACCTGCTGCGGCAAAGCGGATGGCGCCCGAACGCTGGTCGCGTTTGTACTGGCTCACACGCACCTGGGTCTTGATTTCGCTCTCGCGGTCGAAACGGTGGATGTGGCTGAATCCGGCGATGGTGGCGCTGCCGTCGTTGTAGTCGCTGGCCAGGCCGTAGTAATTTTTGGGGTCCAGCGGCAACATCTCGGTGGCGGGTGCGCCGGCTCGGGGTGCGATGAACGGGATGCCGTAGTTGATGCCGTTGTTGTTGTCCAGGTTGTAAATGCTGGCCTGGAACTCGTTGCGCTCGCCGATGCCCCAGCGGTAGGCTGCAGCCACGCCGTTCTTGTCAAGGCTGGCGCCCGAGCCGTTGTTGTTGGCCTTGGTCACCATGGCGTTGAGGCGCAGCGCAGAGCTCTCACTGGTCTGGATGTTGAAATCGCCCTGCACGCGGCGGTAGGCATGGCTGCCCAGGGTCAGGTCGACCTGGTGTTCGGTGATCAGGCGTGGCACCTTGCTGACCTGGTTGACCGCGCCGCCGGTGGAGCCACGACCGAACAACATGGAAGCCGATCCGCGCAGCACCTCCATGCGATCGAGGTTGAAGGTGTCGCGTTCGTAGAAGGCCGGGTCGCGCATGCCGTCGATGAATATGTCACCCGTGGCTTGCAGCGAAAAGCCGCGCAAGCGGATGTCTTCTTCACCGCCTTCGGCCGCCAGAAAGCTGATGCCAGCGGTGTTTTTGAGCGCTTCCTTGACGGTGTCGAGGTTGCGGTCGTCGATGAGCTTCTCGGTCACGACGGTCACGGACTGCGGGATGTCGCGCAGTTGCTGGCGGCCCTTGCCGATGCCGGTTTCGGTGGCTCGCAGGGCGTCCTTGCCCTCAGGGGTCTCAGCCTGCTCGCGCACGGTCACGGTGGGTAACGTGTTGGATGGCGTGGTTTGCGCCATGGCGCTCAGGGAGCCAGCCAGGAGCATGGCACCCAGGGGGAGCATGGCCGTGGACGCGGAAGAGGGCGTCGACGACGCGGAACGGATGGGGACGGGGCGCTGGCGGGTTTTCCTGTGGGACATGGTGGGCAACGAGCTGAGGGTTGTCGGCTGGCTGCACGCGGCTGCGTCCTGGCTGGCTGGAAGCGAGAATTGTATATATAACGAGAACGATTCGCATTAAAATGTAACTCGAAAAGCGCAAATGGTGCTGCGTCGCAACATTTCAGCTATGAACCGGATAGTGACTATCAATAAAGATTACCGATAGAGATGAGCTATAGTTCAGTCCAGCGCCGCGAAAGCGGTACCCCGTTCACCATTCCCGCAACTCTCTCCAGAAGGAAATCTCCATGTCCCTGATCAACACCACCGTTCAGCCTTTCCAGGCCCAGGCCTTCCACAACGGCAAGTTCGTGCCCGTCTCCGACGCCAGCCTGCGCGGCGAGTGGTCGGTCCTGATCTTCATGCCCGCTGCCTTCACCTTCAACTGCCCGACCGAAGTGGAAGACGCTGCCGACAACTACGCCGAGTTCCAGAAGGCCGGCGCCGAGGTCTACATCGTGACCACCGACACCCACTTCGCACACAAGGTGTGGCACGAGACCTCGCCTGCCGTGGGCAAGGCCAAGTTCCCGCTGATCGGTGACCCGACCCACACGCTGACCCGCGCGTTCGGCGTGCACATCGAAGAAGAAGGCCTGGCGCTGCGCGGCACCTTCATCATCAACCCCGAAGGCGTGATCAAGACCGCCGAAATCCACGACAACGCGATCGCTCGTGACGTCAAGGAAACCCTGCGCAAGCTGAAAGCTGCCCAGTTTGTGGCCAACAACCCAGGCCAGGTCTGCCCCGCCAAGTGGAACGAAGGCGCCAAGACCATCACGCCTTCGCTGGACCTGGTCGGGAAGATCTGATCACCCCCGCGCCGCGCCTGCGGCGCGTCACCCCCTCGAGGGGGCAATGCGTGCGGGCCGGCGGCGCCGGACCCGCGGCATTCTGGAAGGGGTCATCTCTTCCTCTTGCGTTCCTTTAGTACCGCAGTCCGATGGGCCTTCTGGCCCATCCACCGGCGGCATTGATGCCTCAACCCCATTCAGGAGAATTTCATGCTCGACACCAACCTCAAGACCCAGTTGCAGGCTTACCTCGGGAAACTGCAGCGTCCGATCCGCTTGATCGCTTCGCTGGACACCAGCGCGGGCGCGGCCGAGATGAAGGAGTTGCTGCAGGAAATCGCCGAGCTCTCGGAACTGGTGAGCTTCGACGAGACTGGCCGCGATGCGCGCAAACCGTCGTTCGTCATTGCCCGTGAAGGCGAGACCACGGGCGTGCGCTTTGCCGCGATTCCGCTGGGCCACGAGTTCACGTCACTCGTGCTGGCACTGCTGTGGACCGGTGGCCACCCGCCCAAGGTTGAGGCCGCTGTGATCGATCAGATCAAAGGACTGGAAGGCGACTTCAATTTCGAGATGTACATGAGCCTCTCGTGCCACAACTGCCCTGACGTGGTTCAGGCGCTCTCGCTCATGTCCATCATCAACCCCGCGGTGAAGGCGGTTGTGATCGACGGCGGCCTGTACCAGGCCGAGGTGGAAGAACGCCAGGTCCTGGCCGTGCCCATGGTCTTCCTCAACGGCGAGTTGTTCGGCTCGGGCCGCATGACGCTGGAAGAGATCGTGGCCAAGCTGGACGTGAAATCCGACGAGCGCGAAGCCGCCAAGCTCAACGCCAAGGACCCCTACGACGTGTTGATCGTCGGTGGTGGCCCGGCAGGTGCGGCCGCTGCCGTGTACGCCGCCCGCAAGGGTATCCGCGTGGGCGTGGCGGCCGAGCGTTTTGGTGGTCAGACCAACGACACCATGGCGATCGAGAACTACATCAGCGTGCTGGAGACCGACGGCCCGAAGTTTGCCGCCGCGCTCGAAGCGCAAGTGCGCCACTACGACGTGGACATCATGAACCTGCAGCGCGCTGACAAGATCATTCCCGCCACGGAAGCGGGGGGCATGGTGCAGGTGCAGATGGCCAATGGTGCGGTGCTGCAGGCGCGCAGCGTGATCCTCTCGACCGGTGCGCGCTGGCGCAACGTCAACGTGCCCGGCGAAGCCGAGTACAAGAACAAGGGCGTGGCCTATTGCCCGCATTGCGACGGTCCGTTGTTCAAGGGCAAGCGCGTGGCGGTGATCGGTGGTGGGAACTCCGGCGTGGAAGCCGCGATTGACCTGGCGGGCATCGTGAAACACGTGACGCTGGTCGAGTTCGCCGACGCGCTCAAGGCCGATGCGGTGCTGGTGAGCAAGCTCAAGAGCCTGCCCAACGTGACCATCAACGTGAACGCGCAGACCACCGAAATCACGGGCGCCGGCGGCAAGGTCAATGGCCTGTCGTTCAAGGACCGAGTGAGTGGCGACGTCAAGCATGTCGAGCTTGAAGGCGTGTTCGTGCAAATCGGCCTTGTGCCCAACACCGAATGGCTCAAGGGCACGGTGGATCTCAGCCGCTATGGCGAGATCGAAGTGGATGCCAAGGGCCACACCAACGTGCCCGGCGTGTTCGCGGCCGGTGACTGCACGACGGTGCCTTACAAACAGATCGTGATCGCCGCGGGCGACGGTTCCAAGGCCGCGCTCAGTGCCTTCGACTACTTGATCCGCCAGCCTGTGGTGGTGTCGGAAACGGCGGACGCGGTCGCGGCCTGAGGTGCGGCGGCGGGCTCAGGCCCGTCGCACCTTCAGGGTGTAGTTGCCCATGCCACTGGCCTTGTTGTAGTGGCGCACCTGCACGTAGTAGCGACCCGGGATGAGACTGGCGCGGATCAGCGCGTTGGTGTCCACACCGCTGTCGTCGTCCTCGGCGATCACGGCGGTCGGGCTGTCGGGCCCGAAGAGCTTCATCACCACGTCGGTGGGGCCCCGCGTGTCCACGATGTGGTTGCCACCGGTCTTCACGTTGAACTGAAACAGGTCTTCCTCGCCCGCCTTGCCGATGACGGCCGAGGTGCGGCGCAGGGCACCAATCGTCAGCTCCTGTGCTTCGAGCAGCGTGGGTGCGGACTTGGGGTAGGCCTTGGCACCACCGATGAAGGCCTTGTCCAGCGCCGAAAGCACGGGGTTGGCCCGCGTGCCCACGCCGCTCTGCACCCAACTGCTCGGGAAGAAGTACAGCATCACCGAGTCGGGGTCGAATGTGGTGCCGTTGATCTGGTCGGCCCGGTATTTGTTCAGCACGTTGTGGCGAATGGTCGCTTCGCTCCAGTTGTTGGGCGGGCCCGAGAGGTCGCGGATCACGGCGGCCTCGTTCCATTCGATGCCGCCAGCCGGGTTCTGGTGTTCGTGCATGAGTCCGATGGCGTGGCCAAATTCATGCGCCACTGTGCCCCCGTCCATGAAACCCAGGTTCATCGTGGGTTGGTCCAGCGGGATGCTGCGGTTGTCGGTGCCCACGTAAGACCACGCGCCCTTGGCCGGGTCAAAGCTGATGCGGATCTCTGCATCAAAGGCATTGTTGAACTCGAAGGTCAGGTTGGCGTGCTCCGTCCACCACTGGGCTTGCTCGCGAACCTTGGCCTGCTGTGCCGCCGTGCCACCAATGAAGCGCACCCGCAGCGTGCTGCCGTTCATCCACAGTTTGCCCAGCGGCATGATGGCGCGGGTGCGGCCGCGGCTGCGCACCGTGGGCTGGAACTGCATGAGCTCGGCGGGCAGCAAGCGCTGGGTACAGACATGGACGAGTTTGTTCATGGTGATCTCCTTGGGGATTCTTCAGGGACTTCGAACCAGCCGAAGCGGGGTTTCGGCTTGCTCGCCGTTGCTCCACAGCTGGCCGGTGAGTTCACGACCGTCGGCGCTGGCGCTGAGCACCACGCTGCCGGTGTCCAGCGGTCCACGGCCGTCGCCGGTGATGGCCTGCACGGGTATCTCGATGCGCGGCACCCCCATCACGTTGGTGAGCACGCCATGGCCGACGTAGCGCACATCGTTGACCACCAGGCCCATGGAACGCACGCTTTGGGCGTAGGCCTGCCATCGCGGGTACCAGGCAATGGGAAAGGGATCGGTTTGCAACTCGATTGCGCCGTTGTTCACGGTGAACTGCACGCGCAGGCGCCGGTTGTCTTCGTCGATCGACCACCACATGCCCGAGACATCGCGGATGTTCTGGCCGGGTACAGGCGCGGGCGTTGGTGATGCGAGCGGAGCTGGTGCCGGCACGGCTTCCTCTTCCTCGGGCAGCAGCAAACCGATCACCACCAGTCCCACGAAGATGCCGCCGATCCACATGAAGCCGCGCTGCATGCGTTGCATCCAACCGCGTTTCGCCGGGACGTCCCCATCGGAGCGCGGCACCAGCGGGTTGATGCCGTGGCTGGCGAGGTCGACCACGATCTTGTGCAGATCGCCCGCCCAGTCTTCGGTGCGCAGCTTGAGCGCGTGCGCCTCTTTCAGGAACCGCAACTGCGCCGGGATATCCCCCGTGGCGGGCATCAACACGCCTTCGGTCAGCAGCGGGATGATGGTCGCACCGTGGGACTGCGCGGTGAGCACTTCCCCCCGGATGGGATCGTCGTCCCGGTCGATGCGCCGACCGCCTTCGGGGTGCGCCATGCCCAGCAGATCGGGTGTGACCAGCAGCAGCACCACCGGCTGCGTGCCCAGCGCGGCCATGATGGCGCTGCGCCACGAATGACCGCCCCGCAGGTCCTGCTTGTCGAAGAACACCTGGTCCTCGCCGTAGAGGCGGCTGAGGTCGGCGCACAGCCGGTCGGCGTCCTTTTTGCCATCGGACGACCGGTAGCTGATGAAGATGCGGTTCATTCGGCGGCGTATCGGTTCAAGACACCCAGCAACTCGTCTGCTGCCTGCTGATCGGCGCGTGTGACGCCGTCGAGGTGCTCCAGCACGAAGCCGAGCTGGTCGGCCACCGAGGCCCACATCCAGGCGGTGCCTGCGCGCTGGTGCATGTCCTCCAGGCTGCTCAGGATGTTGGGCAACTGCGCCACCAGCGAATGGTTGGCCAGGGCTTCGTACACGCTGAGCTCGGGCAATCCCACCACGCTCCAGAAGTCGGGGTCTTCGCGTTGCTGGCGCTCCAGGCTCTGGCGCACCCGCTGCAGGCGCTCAGTGCCGAAGCCCGGCCACTGGCGATCGCGCCCGCGCGCCAGCAGCTCGGCGGCCACCAGGTTCAGCGCGGGGTAGAAGAGGTCGGCCTGACCGCTTTGCAGGGCCAGGGCCTCGGCCCGGCGGTAGTGCTCGGCCATGCGGTCCACCGCATGGGCCTTGGCAGTGGCCGCCGAGGCGCCGGCCATGCCTTCGAGCCGGGCCATGCGTTTCCAGGTCGAGCCCAGCAGGCTTTCCCGTTCGACCGTGGGCGACAGCATCACCAGCGCGTCCAGGATGGCAATGGCCTGCGCGATCTCCGCCCGGCCTTGTTCAACGAGGGCCTTCAGGGCAGCCGGTTTGGCCCCGTTGCGGCCCGCTGTCTCCAGCCGCGCCCAGGCCTGGCGCGCGCCCAGGTTGGCCAGCTGTTCGTTGGCCTTGACAGATGAGCTCCCGTCGTTGGCTGCCACCGCGCGGCGGTACCAGTGCAGCGCACGCTCGATGTCGCGCGCTGCGGCCCAGGCCACGCCGTAGGCTTCGGCCACCGCGCCCATGCCGCCCCATTCGCTGTCGAAACGGGATTCGAGGTAGCGGATTTTTTCGCGTTGCGATTCGGGCGCCGCTCCCTGGGTGGTGCTCTGCACCGCCAGCGTTTCCAGGGCCAGGGCCAGCGCCACTGGTGAGGCGATGCCGGCGTAGAGCTTGGACAGCGGGGGTGGGGTGCGGCGCGTGTCGGTTTCGTTGCGCTGCCATACCCAGTCCGGGTCGCCGTAGCACTGGTAGGCGGCCCAGGTGTTGCCCAGCGGGCTGACGGTGTAGGCGGCCACGCGGGCGGCCTGCACTGCGTCCATGAAGCGTCTTCCTGACAGGAGCGTGCGGTAGAACTCGGTGGCGAAAGCGTTGGCAGCGTCGTCTTCCACCGCCCAGCC
Organism: Pseudomonadota bacterium; assembly: GCA_040385485.1. Lineage (GTDB taxonomy): Bacteria > Pseudomonadota > Gammaproteobacteria > Burkholderiales > Burkholderiaceae_C > Hydrogenophaga. Next base: position 80,560 of record JAZKHJ010000009.1, read on the forward strand.
TGCGGCCACCACGCAACGCACGCCGATCCGGATCAGTTGTTTGGCCACGCCGGCGGCAAACTGCGCGCGGTCGTAGCCGCCCTTGAGCAGCTTGTCGGGGTCGGCGGCGAGGTGGCAGCAGTTGAGGAACACCAGCTCGGGCACGACCCGCATGGCTTGCACCTCGCGCGGGCCGAGAAAGGTGTTGTCGCTGAGCACCACGCCGCGCAGCAGCGGCGGCTTGTCCAGGCGCAGGAGTTCAGGCTCACCATGGCCGGCGATGTGCACGATGCGGTAGCGCCGCGCCAACAGCGCGGTGGTCACGGCCGCGGCATCGGGTCCGAGGCCGTCGTCGGGCGCGATCAGCGAATGCACCCTGGACGCGTCCAGCCCGAGCTGCCCGCTCAGCGCCTCCACCACCGCCAGGGCTTCGGCGCGCGCGGCCGGCAGCGGTGGGTACAGCAGCGGGTCGCACAGGGGCTCGCCGATCACCAGCACAGAGTCCTCCAGCCGTGCGTCACTCACCTGGGTGCGAAAGGCAACGGTGCGCAGGCGGCGCAGCAACTTGTTGCGGATGGCCCAGGGCGCCTCGGGTCCACCGCGACCATCGTCGGGTGCGTCCAGCAACTCCCACGGAATGCCGGCAGTCCCGTCGTCAAGCTCCAGCAGCAGCTCGGTCGTGCCGCCCAGGCTGGACTCCATCTCCACCGGCACCAGCAACTGGAACAGCGTGCGGCCGATGTTGCGGTCGCGGTTGGCGTCGTTGGAAGCGCGTCGGACCAGTTCGCCCACCAACCGCGCCTGCGTGGCCTGCGCCCGCACCTCGGCGCGCGCACGCTGTGTGTCCAGCGTGTAGACGATGCTGGGCTCGCCCGTCTCGTCGATCACGGTCACCGCGCTGATGAAGTCGTACGCGGTGCCGCGGTAGCCGTTGTCCAGCGGTCTGCGCAGGGCACCCACGCCCGAGATGATGGTGGGCGTGATCGTGAAATGGTCGGGAGCGGCGGCTGCCAGCAGCGTCAGTGCACCCCAGGCTTCGGTAGCCCGGTCGAGGAAGAGTTCCACCAGGTGCAGGTGGCTGACCAGCGGCCAGCCGCCTGCGCTGAGCTTTTCATTGGCCTCGCGAACGCCCTGCGCCACTGCTTGCGACGAGGTGCTCACGGTGATGCCGCTGCCGCCGCTGCCCATGAGTGTGGCGGCCAGTTCGAAGTGGGTGGCGCCGCCCGTCTCGGCCACCCGCTGGGCCCATGCCAGTGTGGCCTGGCGAACGGTGTGGGTCAGCATGGCGCTCTTGAGCTTGCCTTCCGTGCCCAGGCCGGCCACCACCACATGGGGCGGGCGGGGCAGCGCGAGCGGGCTGTCCGGGTCCTGCCGGTTGTTGACGAAGATCTGGTGCGTGCCGGGCGCTTCCGGGTACAGGCCCGCTGCCAGCGAAGCTGACATGACGCCGCCGATGAACCGGTCCACCACCGCCTCGCTGCCACTGAGGGCGGACGAAAAGTAGTGGCCCACCAGCAAGGGTGTGCTGATGAACTTGAGGTTGGCGTTGTGCACGCTGATGCGCAGCGCGCTCTGGGGCGCTTCGGTGCGCACGGGCGCCTCGGTGGCCAGCGCCAGGACCTCGCCCAGCCCGGTGGGGGGCTGCACGACGGTGCTGCGCTGGCGTGAGGGCCGGCTGCGCACCAGCGCAGACGCGGCGCTGCCACGTGTCATGGGTTCAGTGCCCACCACGGGCAGGCGCTGGGTGTCGCCGTGCTGCAAAAGTTCCAGGTAAGCGGCAAAGGCCGATGCAACGTCGGGCAAGTCGCCGTGCGTGCCATCCACCCGCCAGGCGCGCACCCCGGGGAGCAAGGCGTTCTCCAGCGTCACGCGGCCGTCCCCGCCCTCGGGCTGGTCCAGGTAGACCAGACCCTCGCGGGCATCGACCTCGAAGCTGGCCGGTGTGAAGCGCGCGTGGCCCACCACCATCAGCAGCCGGTCGCGAAAGCCGGGCAGTGCGGCCTCGCGCTGCTGGTCCAGCCGGCGGCGCAAGGCCACGGCGCGGTCCAGCACCTCTTGCGACGGCACGCCCCAGCGGTAGATGGCGCGCTGGCTTTCCACGCTGTGCCAGAAGTTGGCGTCTTCCAGTGTCTTCATGTCCTGCTCGGCCAGCGCCTGCCAGCGCTCGCTCTGTGCCAGACCCAGCGCGGGGTCGAGCAGGCCGGCCTGCAACTGCAGGAAGCCTGGCATGGCCGCCATGAGGCGGCGCGCCTTGTGATCCTGAAACGGCATGCCAAAGGCGGACAGCGCGTTGCCCATGGTGTCGTCGCCCGAGAGCACCTGCATCGGCGCGAACGAGCCGCCGTTGGGTGTGCCCAGCATCAACAGGCGCGAGCCCGCGCGTTCCAGCCAGCGCTGCCACACGTCGGGACGCTCCAACTGCACGGTGCGCGCCACCAGGCCTCCCATGGAGTGCGTCAGCAGGCACACCGGCTGGCCGCTGGTGGCGCGCGCGGCCAGGGCCTGGTCCATCACGTCGGCCAGGCGCACGGCCTCTTCCTCGATGGGGCGGCGCCAGTCGAACGAGAATTCGATGACCTCGTGGGTCGCCGACAGAAAGGCGGCCAGGTCGTCGTACACCGTGCCGATGGCCCCATCGGGCAACACGCGCCCGCCCGCATCGGGGTAGGCCAGGCGCCCCAGGCCGCCGAGGATGCGCGCACTCAGCCAGACGCGCTTGCCATCCACCGCGAGGTGGCTGCCCAGGATGCCCGGCAGCATGATCACGGCGGGCCGCTCGGAGGCGGGTGGCGCGCCGGACGAGCGGGGCATGCCGCGCAGGCCGTCGCTGGAGCTTCCCGCCCACGACATCGGGCCGATCGGCTGGAAGCCCGCCGGGGAGTCCTGCACCAGCGCGTTGCAGATCGCCTCGGCCGAGCGCGGTTCGCTGAAGTAGCTGAAGTGGGTGACCTTGCCGCCGCGCTCCAGCACGAAGGTGGCCGCTGCGTGCCCGCCGGTGGGCGCGCGCGGGGTGCCGCCGTACATCGAACGCGTCTGCACCACCAGGTCGTTGTCGGTCCAGTAGAAAGCGTCGGCCAGCAGGGTCTTGACCCATGAGGTGATGGAGTCGCCCTGGATGTCGCCGGCCACCACACGCAGTTGTCCGGGGAGTGGGCCCGCGTCCGTGCCTTCACTGGCGTGCAGCCACTGCACCAGCGGGCTCTCGGGCAGCATGCATTCGAGGCCGGGCATCAGGGTCGGGTCGGTGCGCTGGCTGGCCACCTCGCCAATGAAGTCGATCAGTGTGGGTGCCACCGGAATGCCGGCCAGTTCAAACGACCACTTGAGCACCGACACGTAGGCATCGAGCCGTTTGGACGCCAGCAGCGTGCCACGCGCGGGGCAGGCCACGCGCACCACACGCTCCACGCGGATGTCGCGCCCCTTGAGTTCGGCAGCCAGGTCGCGCAGGGCTTTCAGTTGGTTGCGGTGGTCTGGTGCCTTGAACGGAGCGAGCGATTTCTCGTCGAGCTCGGGGCGCGCACACACGCGGGCCAGCACCTCGGCCACCAATCCGCCGCGTGAGTGGGTGAGCAGGTGCAGGCGTGCGCCGTTGGGCAGCGAGCGGGCGAGCAGCAGCGCGTTGTCGATCGGGCTGGCCATCAGCGTGGGATGGTCGAAGCCGCAGACCCGGTTGCCATAGCGCGCAAACAGCTCGCGCACCTTGTTCGGATGGTGTTGCCACAGTTTGCCGAAGGTGCCGTGGGTTTCCGAAAAGGTGCCGTGCAACAGCACCAGCAGCGGCGCATCGGCGGGCGTGGGGGAGGGCAGTCTGGAGATGCGCTGACCGTTGCCCTTGAGTGCGGTGGCAAAGCTCTCCGCAGACAGCGGGTACAGGCCGGCTTCAACCTGGCTGTCGACACGCGCGGCAATCTTGGCGGCCGTGATGCGCGAAGCCGGCTCCAGCAGCAGGCCGGTGACCACCTCGACAGCGGAAAGCAGTACATCACCCAGGCGCCCAAGCGACGTGCCGCGCGAAGCGCTCGCCTGTTCCAGGCCCTGCCACCCGAGCTGCGCCGGCACGTTGATCTCGGCGCTGGTGGCGCTGCCGCCGGAGCGGCTGCGCAGTTGTGTTTCAACCCCGCTGCGCGTGAGGCCCGGCTGCGCGAGCATGAGGTCGCGCGCGGTCTCGGGGTGCAGCATGAGCGAGGGGCCATTGGCAATGTGCAGCACCACCGCATCCAGCCCCGGTCGGGCGGTGAGACGCACCACGTCGCTGCTGCCCCGGGTGGCGCCCACCTGCACACGCTGTGTGGTCTGCGCCCGACCGCCGAACGATGCAGGGGCACCCGGCCCCCGGCCTCGCGTGGCGCCCGGGGCTGTCTGCGGCTGACCGCGAACGATGAAGGTGATGGGGTCGGACGCGGTGGTCATGAATGCACTTTCTCCAGCGGGTGCGAGCGCCTGAGCTCAGCGCCGGGCGCGGGTGGTGGTTTTCGTTGCTGGCGCTGCGCGCTTTTTCGCCGGCGCGCTGGCCGTGGCTCTCGCCCGGGTCGCCACCGGCACCGCGCGCTGCGAGCGCGACAGCACGCCGGCCCCAGAGCGCGCGGCGGCCTGGCGCGCCACGAAGTCGTTGCACACCCAGCCTTCGAGATCGGTGGCGCCCACCACGGCCACGCGGCTCCAGCGGTCCTGGGGTTCGAGCAGCACCAGCTCGGCGCCGCGCTTCAGCGCGGGGGCGACCTTGGGAAAATCGGCGCTCGGTCCGCTGCGGATGTTCAGGGTGGCCGAGGTGACCACCAGCCTCACCGCCACATCACCACCGCGGCCCAGCGCGCGGCTGCGCACCGCGGCCAGCGGAAAGGCCGGGCCGGGGTCCACCTTGCGTCCGCGTGCAATGTCTTCGTGGCCCAGCACATCTTTCAAGCCGTAGTGCGCCACCAGCACTTCGCACAGTTGCAGGGCGCGCTCGATCTGCACCTCGGTGAAGTGGTGCCACGGCCGCACTCCACCACCGTGCCGGTGTTCGGCCACCACCACCTCGTTGTCGGGGTAGGCCTTGCCGAACCACGAGACGCAGCGCTCTCCCTCGCGGTGCAGCAGACCGGCGTTGTCCATCTCGACGCCGATGGCGTGGTGGTTCAGGCCGTCGATGCCGTTCCACTGGCTCACCCCGGCGTGCCAGGTGACCGCGTTGAAGGGAGCCAGCTGCACGATGCGCCCATCCCGACCGAGCACGATGTGCGCCGAGGCATTGCCTTGCGGCTTCTTCGTGCACAGCGACTCCACCGAGCTCTCCAGCGTGCGCCCGGCGGTGTAGTGCAACACCACGAACTGTGGACGCATCGCGCCGCCCACGTTGGGTGTGGGCCGGAAGCTCACATCGGGGCCGGTGAGGCGGTGGTTCTGAATGCCGAGCATGAAACCCTCCCTTGGGTTGCCGAAGGCGAACAAGGCGCCGTTCACGGGCGCGGTGCGCTCATGCGCGGAACGGTGTCTCTCTCAGGAATGCCGCCGCCGGCCCCAGCGTGAACAGGTTGGGTGACTGGCTGGGCGGCAGGCCTGCGCGGATGAGCGCGTGGAAGCGGGCGTAGCTGCCGGTGAACGCGCCGTTGTTCCACACGCGCAGCAGTTGTTCGGTGAAGGCGCCGTTGTGGTCGCCGTCCATGGAGAACTGGTTGTCCTGGCAACCCGAGATGAGGATGACCGAGGGCTTGAACTCCTTGACGATGGCCGTGAGCCGGTTGCTCACCGTCACGTTGGCCAGCGCGGTGTCGGGGTCGCTCACGCGTGCGCCAGCGGCCTTGGCTACCTCTGTTTGCAGCTTGTCGTAGAAGGCCTTGTGCGCCGCGTAGACGCGCATGCCCACGGCCGGCGGCATGATGCGCGGGCGCTGCGCGGGTGTGCCAGGGGGCGGCCGCCCGGCGCGCACCACGGTGCCGCTGTGACAGCTGTCCGACACCACGAAGAGGCGCACACCCGCCTTGAACTTGCTGAGCTCGAAGTAGAGCTCGTCGTCGATGAGCTGGCCGTCGTACAAGCACCAGGTTTCGTCCTGCTTGTCGTCTTCCTCCCCGCTCACGTCGGGCACCTGGCCGCCATGGCCGGAAAAACTCATGAAGAAGAAGTCCCCCGCGACCAGGGCTTTGGCGGCCTTGCGCAAGGCCGCCAGCAGGTTGGACCGCGTGGCCTTTTTGGTGATCAGCAGCGTGCTTTTCATGCCCTGGGACTGCGCGATGGCTGCCATATCGTGCGCATCGAATTCACAGGCGGCCAGTGGTCCGGTCCAGCCCTCGTAGTCCGCCGCGCTGACTTCGTTGATGCCGATGTGCAGCGACATGGCTTGGGGCTTCTTCGCTGTTGGGACAGACGCATTCTTGCTGGCCATTTGAACTCCCCCGGATGGCTGTTTCAAATTGTTCGAACTGTGCAATCTGTCACAAATTCTGGGCGCTTTGTCCTTATGAAGCAAATCGCAAGTTGTAAGCGAATGTCCCGATTGCGGTGCTTTCGAGCTACTCCTTGCCTTGGGGCTCATGGGCGGTTGCGGCGGCCGCGGCCGCGCGAAACAGCCCCCACATCTCTGCATCGCTGCCCGATCCGATCTGCACGATGTTCAGCGTCGCGGGGAGTTCCGCCACCGCCCGCTGGCCTGCCACCGCCTGCCAGATCGTGTCGATGCCCGCCTGCAACTGCGGCAACTTGTCATGCGGACCCACCACCAGCAGCACCTTGTTCAGCGGCGCGCGGCGCAGCAGTGCTTCCAGCTCGAAGTGCGTGCCGGCGCGCTCGGGTGTGTACTCGCGCAGATCGAGCATCACCACGCCAGCGCGTTCAATCAGCGCGAGCACGGTGGCCTGCCAGGTGGTGTTGGCGCAGAAGAGTTCGCTCACGCGAAAGCGCCCGTCGGGATCCCGTGCGTTGTCCATGGCAGCCAGAGCCTGCGGCAACTGGTCTGCATGGGTGATGAAGCGTTCGTGCAACCGGCGGCGCAGGAATGCGAAAAATTCGTCGGGCTCCATGTAGGCGCCCGCGAGATCGGGACCCGCGATCATCCACACCGGCGCCGCAAAACGCCAGCGCGCGAGGAAGCGGTCGGTGAAAGCTTCGGAGCGGCTCGACGGCTTGAACACGCGCAGCAGCAGCAACGGGCCCAGCGGCGCTGGAGCCCTTCGCACCGCCAGCCGCAGAGCCAGGCGTAGCAACAACCGCCACACCACCCACACGATCAGCATGGCCAGGCCCAGCCACTCCATGCTGGCGCCGGTGCGCTCGTCGAACGAGAGCAGCAACACCAGCGTGAGCGAGAAAGCAGTGATGAGTGCCCAGTAGGCGCCCAGCGCCAACTGCAGTTCGCTGAAGCGCTTGTCAGCGTAGCGGCGCGCCAGACGCAGCAGCATGCGCCACGACGCGAAGGCCGCAGCGCCCAGCAAGGCCGCAATGACGAGCAGGGCCAGCACCCAGTCGGCCCAGCCCGCGAGCTCTGCGTCGGGCGATGGGTCGAGCAGGGTGCCCAGCCACACCAAGGCACAGAAGCTCAGCAGGCCCACCGTGAAGGCGGCCACCAGTGGGGGCCCGGCGCCCCGGACCGCCGGCCGGACGAAGGTCGCCATCATCAGGGCGAGCAGGGCGCAGGTGAGTGCAAATCCGCCACCGACCAGCCAGCCCATGCCGCTGTACGCCATGCCCACCGCGAAGGCGGCCATGGCAATGCCCGTCGCCGCCCACACCCGTCGCTCGGGCAGACCGGCCTGAAAGGCCCAGGCCAGGGCGACCGGCAGGAAGAGCAGGGGCCACAGCAGCAGGTGCATCACGACAGTCGGCAAGGCATCGCTGTTCTGGGTCGGATCCTTCGTCACGCTGTCCAGGTAGGCGAATGCGATGACCACCGCCAGGAGCAGCGTCCACCAGTACAGCAGGCCGGCGGCGAACTGCATCAGCAACACGCGCCGGCGCAACCTGCGAGCGGGGTCGGTGGGGTCGTGCGCGAGCTCGGCGCGCGAGAAGGCATGGGCTGGGCGAACACGCTGCGAGAGGGCGGGCAACTCCGCCGTGTCTTGATGGACCGGGCTGGACCCCTGCACCGTGCGCTGTGGCACCGTGGCAAGCCCGGCCGTGTCGGACTGCAGCCGCACCACCGCTTGCGCATAGCGCTTCTTGAACCAGACGGCCAGCACAACCGCCAGCGGCACCAGCAGCGCGAGCATGACGGCGATGGCTGCGGCCCATTGCGTGGTGTTCAGTTCGTCGTCGGGCGTCACTCGGTTCGCCTTCCGTGGTGTTGGTGCCGGGAATTCGAGGCGATCGTACGAAAAAAAGGCCGCCAGAGGAAACCTGGCAGCCTTTGAGTGGGGGCGGTGCAACCCATGGGCGCACCGCCTGCAGAGGGACTCAGTGCCCGGACGCGCCCGATGCGCCGATGCCCGTTTCCGAGCGCACCTGTTGTGCGAGGAAGCCCGCCCGATCGACCTTGGCGCGCTGGCTGTTGTCCAGGATGGAGAAGAGCCAGATGCCCACGAAGCCGATGGTCATGGAGAAGAGGGCGGGAGAGGCGTAGGGGAACAGCGCCGAGCCTTTGGGGTTGCCCAGCGTCACCTCCCACACCGATGGCGAGACGACGGTCAGCGCCACGGAGGAGATCAGGCCCAGAAAGCCGCCGATCACCGCGCCCTTGGTCGTGCAGTCTTTCCACAGCACGCTCATGAACAGCACGGGGAAGTTGGCCGAGGCCGCGATCGCGAAGGCCAGGGACACCATGAAGGCGATGTTCTGCTTCTCGAAGGCAATGCCCAGCACCACCGCCACGATGCCCAGGCAGATGGTGGTGATCTTGGACACGCGCAGCTCGGACGCCGAATCGGCCTTGCCCTTTTTGACGACGGTGGCGTAGATGTCGTGCGAGACGGCCGAGGCACCGGAGAGCGTGAGGCCGGCGACCACCGCGAGGATGGTGGCGAAGGCCACGGCCGAGATGAAGCCCAGGAACACGTTGCCGCCCACGGCGTTGGCCAGGTGCACCGCCGCCATGTTGTTGCCGCCGATCAGACCGCCCTTGGCGTCGAGGAACGAGGGATTGGTCAACACGAAGGTGATGGCACCGAAACCGATGATGAAAGTCAGCAGGTAGAAGTAGCCGATCCACCCGGTGGCCCACATGACCGACTTGCGCGCTTCCTTGGCGCTGGGCACAGTGAAGAAGCGCATGAGGATGTGCGGCAGGCCTGCGGTGCCGAACATCAGCGCCATGCCGAAGCTGATGGCCGAGATCGGGTCTTTCACGAAGTTGCCCGGCCCCATGATGGATTGCCCCAGCGAGGCGGCCACCTCTGCGGTCTTGCCGTCCTTCAGGGCCAGGTCGGTCTTGATCTTCACCGCACCGGCGAACATGGCCTCGGGGCTGAAGCCGAAGTGCCACAGCACCGAGAGCGCCATGAACGAGGCCCCGCCCAGCAGCAGGCAGGCCTTGATGATCTGCACCCAGGTGGTGGCGGTCATGCCGCCGAACAGCACATAGACCATCATGAGTGCGCCCACGATCACCACCGCGATCCAGTACTCCAGACCAAACAGCAGCTTGATCAACTGACCCGCGCCCACCATCTGGGCGATCAAGTAGAAGGCCACCACCACCAGCGTGCCCGAGGCCGCGAAGACGCGGATCGGTGTCTGCTGGAAGCGAAACGCGGCCACATCGGCGAAGGTGAACTTGCCCAGGTTGCGCAAGCGTTCGGCCATCAGGAAGGTGATGACGGGCCAACCCACCAGGAAGCCAATGGAATAGATCAGGCCGTCAAAGCCGCTGGCCATCACCGCGGCGGAAATGCCGAGGAAGGAGGCCGCCGACATGTAGTCGCCCGCGATCGCCAGACCGTTTTGAAAGCCCGTGATGCCGCCACCGGCGGTGTAGAAGTCCGAGGCCGACTTGGTCTTGGCTGCCGCCCATTTGGTGATGAACAGCGTGCCCAGAACGAAAGCACCGAACATGCCGATGGCAGTCCAGTTGGTGGCCTGTTTCACGGACTGGCCGAGGTCTGCGCCGGCGGCCCAGACAGCCGCGGAAACACCGAAGAGAGCCAGCAGCGTGAGGATGCGGCGCAGATTGGAAGACATGTTCCTCATTTCGTCACCGCCTGCGCAATTGCGTTGGAGAGATCGTCGAACTCGGTGTTGGCACGCCGCACATAGATCGCCGTGATGACGATGGTGAAGACGATGACGCCGAAGCCGATCGGTATGCCGATCGTCATCACACCGTCACCCAGGCGCTGCGAGAGGAATTCCTTGTTGAAGGCCACCAGCAGGATGAAGCCGTAGTACACGACCATCATCGCCAGTGTGAGCCACCAGCCATAACTGGATCGTTTGGCCTTGAGCTCCTGGTACTTCGGATGGCTCAGTATGCGTTGGACCATGTCGTCTTGCATGGGGTCTCCTCGTTGTGAAGTGGAGCCGCCAGCGTAGGCGCGGACTCTTACCAAGCACTGACCCCACGATGACGCGACGCTGACACGGCGTCCGTCTGCTGCCCCACACAAGCCGTGCGTTTGCTCTCAATTTGCAAGCTACGTGTCAGCTTCGACGCTGATTCCTAGGGGCATACCCTCGGTTTGACGCGCCCGCAGCGGAATCGCAATTTAGCTGTAAGAAAACGCTAACAAAGTGCGCCTCGTAGTGCCACAAGCCTCGCGCTTTTGTGGAATGCACAAGTCGGCGGCCCGCCCGCCCATTCCTCGTCAAGCATCACTTCATATGGAGATGACTTTCATGAACAGCGACAGCAACGCAAAGGCCTATTGGTCCGCCACGCTGGGCCTGCTGACCAAGGTATTGGTCGTGTGGTTCCTGGTTTCCTACGGTGCGGGCATCTTGTTCGCCCCCCTGCTCAACAACTTCTCGCTTGGTGGTTATCCGCTGGGCTTCTGGTTCGCGCAGCAAGGCTCCATCTACGTGTTCATTGCATTGATCTTCTATTACGCCCACAAGATGGGCCAGATCGATCGCAAGTTCGGCATGCAGGAAGACTGAGAAGCACGAGAACACCATGGCACTTCAAACCACCATCTATCTGTTCGTCGGGCTCAGCTTCGCGCTGTACCTCGGCATCGCCTACTGGGCACGCGCGGGCAGCACGTCCGAGTTCTATGTGGCCGGCGGCGGGGTTCACCCCATCACCAACGGCATGGCCACGGCCGCCGACTGGATGTCGGCCGCGTCCTTCATCTCCATGGCCGGCCTCATCTCCAACATGGGTTACGGCGGCGCCGTTTTCCTGATGGGCTGGACCGGCGGCTTCGTGCTGCTGGCCATGCTGCTGGCACCTTACCTGCGCAAGTTCGGCAAGTTCACCGTGCCCGAGTTCATCGGTGACCGGTTCTACTCGAAGGCCGCGCGCAACGTGGCCGTGTTGTGCCTGCTGATCATCTCGCTGACCTACATCATTGGCCAGATGACCGGCGTGGGCGTGACCTTCGCACGTTTCCTGGGCGTCTCCAGCGACCAGGGCATCTACATCGGCATGGCCATCGTTTTCATGTACGCGGTGTTCGGCGGCATGAAGGGCATCACCTACACGCAGGTCGCTCAGTACATCGTGTTGATCGCGGCCTATCTGGTGCCGGCCTTCTTCATCTCGCTCAACCTCACTGGCAACTTCCTGCCGCAGCTGGGCCTGGGCTCAGACTTGTCGGGCACCGACGTGTCGCTGCTGACCAAGCTCGACCAGGTGGTGACCGATCTGGGCTTTGGCCAGTACACGACCACCAGCGCGGGCTCCACGCTGAACATGTTCTTCTACACCGTGTCGTTGATGATCGGTACCGCAGGCCTGCCCCACGTGATCGTTCGCTTCTTCACCGTGCCGAAGGTGGCTGATGCCCGCTCCACTGCCGGCTGGGCGCTGATCTTCATTGCCTTGCTCTACACCACGGCACCTGCCGTTGGCGCCATGGCCAAGCTGAACCTGCATGGCACGGTCAACTCCGCTGTCGGCCTGGTCAACAGCGCTGAAGGCGGCATTGGCGTGAACGCCGACGCAGTCAAGGCCAACGCCGACCTGTACGCCACCGAGTCCAGCCTGCAGTACGAGCAGCGTCCGGACTGGATGAAGCGTTGGGAAAAAACCGGTCTGCTGAAGTGGGAAGACAAGAACGCCGACGGCCGCATCCAGTACTACAACGACGCCACCAAGAACGAAGTCGCCAAAGGCAAGGCCGAAGCGGCTGGCTGGAAGGGCAACGAACTGACCGTGAACGCCGACATCATCGTGCTGGCCAACCCGGAAATCGCGCTGCTGCCCAACTGGGTGATCGCTCTCGTGGCCGCCGGTGGTCTGGCCGCTGCGCTGTCCACGGCTGCAGGTTTGCTGCTGGCCATCTCATCGGCGGTCTCGCACGACCTGATCAAAGGCGCCATCAAGCCCGACATCAGCGAAAAGGGTGAACTCATGGCCGGCAAGATCGCCATGGGCGTGGCCATCTTCGTGGCGGGCTGGTTGGGGTTGAACCCACCGGGTTTTGCTGCCGGTACCGTGGCTCTGGCCTTCGGCATTGCAGCGTCCACCATCTTCCCCGCGTTGATGATGGGCATCTTCAGCCGCACCGTGACCGACAAGGGTGCCATCGCCGGCATGCTGGCGGGCCTGAGCGTGGTGCTGTTCTATGTGTTCGCACACAAGGGCATCTTCTTCATCAAGGGCACCGACTTCGTCAATATGGTCGGCGGGGTGAACGGCTTCTTCACCATCACACCTGAAGCCTTCGGCACTGTGGGCGCCATCGTGAACTTCGCGGTCGCTTACCTGGTGAGCAAGATGTCGGCACCTGTGCCCAAGCACATCGTGGAATTGGTGGAATCGGTGCGCGTGCCCAAGGGTGCGGGCGTTGCCACCGCCCATTGATGGCTTGAATTCACACCGACCGGGCCCGTGCCCGGTCCGCCTGTGACCCAGACCCCGTCGGTGCGCTGACGGGGTTTTGTTCTTTTGAGAGACGACGGACGACAATGCGTCGTCAGGACCCATCACATGAACCTCCCCAGCGTCTACATCTTCAACTGGATCTTCCTGATCGCTTTGTTCCCGGTGGCCTTCTTCTGGCTGCGCCGCGCGTACCGCATCCTCGTCAAACGCGACTTCTCCGAGGTGGCCTTGAAGAAGGGCGTGGCACCGCCCAACGCCGAGCACTACGCGCCTTACGAGATGGCGATCAACCTGGTGGGTGGTGTGATCATGGTCGGCGTGCTGGTGGCCGTGCTCGGCTTCCAGGCGCTGGCGTCCGAAGACTGGATCGCCGTGGCCGGTGTGACGCTGTGGATGAAGCTGCTGGCGTCTTTTGCGCTCAGCCGCCAGGCGCACGGCCAGGGGCTGGGGCGCAAGAAGGGCTGACCGAAATCAGTACTCCAGTCTTTCCGGGCGGATTTCCTGGAGGATGGTGGTGGCGATCTCTTCGATCGACTTGGTGGTGGTTGACAACCACCGGATGCCTTCACGCCGCATCATGCCTTCGGCTTCGCTCACCTCCATGCGGCAGTTGTCCAGGCTGGCATAGCGTGAATTGGGGCGGCGCTCGTTGCGGATCTCGCTCAGGCGCTCGGGCCCGATGGTGAGACCAAAGATCTTCTTGCGGTGGGGCACCAGAGCGGGCGGTAGCTGGCGGCGCTCGAAGTCTTCCGGGATCAGCGGGTAGTTCGACGCCTTCAGCCCGTACTGCATGGCCAGGTAGAGCGACGTGGGTGTCTTGCCGCTGCGGCTCACGCCCACCAGAATCACGTCTGAGCCCTGCAGGTCCTTGTGGCTCTGGCCGTCGTCGTGCGCCAGCGAGAAATTGATCGCCTCGATGCGGGCGTTGTAGGCCTGGCTCTTGGACGCGTCGGAGAAGCGGCCCACGCGGTGGTTGGATTTGATGCCCAGTTCGTGCTCCAGCGGTGCGATGAAGGTGCCGAACATGTCCAGCATCACGCCCTTGCACTGGTTGCGGAACACCTCGAGCACGTCCATGTCGACCACAGTGGTGAACACCAGCGGGCGGTTGCCATCCAGATCGGCCACATGATTGATCTGACGCACGGCTTGGTGCGCCTTGTCCACATCGTCCAGAAAGGGCAGGCGAACCCGGCGCATGGGCGTCTCGAACTGATTGAGGATGGCGTTGCCGAAAGTTTCGGCGGTGATGCCGGTGCCGTCGGAGATGAAGAAGACCGTTCGGTTGGGCATGGGGCGCGTCCTTACAATACCGGGTGTTGTGTCGGGGTCATTATCAATGGCCCTGCCGTCTCATTTGCCTCCTTGCCCGGTGCCAGACCCACAACAGAACAACAGGTCACCAGCCCCTGCATGGACACCCCGGTTTTTCAACCTTAGGAGTTTTCCCATGTCCCACCTGTTTGGAGCGACCGATCTGGTCGTGCCGTTCGAGCACCTGCGCATGACCGATGTCGAGTCGGTCGGCGGCAAGAACGCCAGCCTCGGCGAGATGATTTCGCAGCTGCCCACCGGCGTGAAAGTGCCCACCGGCTTTGCCACCACGGCACACGCCTTCCGCGAGTTCCTTGCTTTCGATGGCCTGACCGAGCGAATCAACGCGCGCCTGGACGCGCTGGACACCGAAGACGTGCGCGCCCTGGCCCAGGCCGGTGCCGAGATCCGCGCCATGGTGGAAAACCAGCCGTTTCCGGCCGATCTGGAAAAGGCCATCCGCGATGCCTTCGTCACGCTCACCCACGGCAACGACACGGCCTCGTTTGCCGTGCGCTCTTCGGCCACCGCCGAAGACCTGCCTGACGCCTCGTTTGCCGGCCAGCAGGAAACCTTTCTCAACGTGATCGGCATCGAAGAAGTGCTGCACAAGATGAAGGAAGTTTTTGCGTCCCTCTACAACGACCGCGCCATCAGCTACCGCGTGCACAAAGGGTTTGCCCATGCTGACGTGGCCCTGAGTGCCGGCGTGCAGCGCATGGTGCGCTCCGACCTGGGCGCTGCCGGCGTGATGTTCACCATCGATACCGAGAGCGGCTTTGAGGACGTGGTCTTCATCACCAGCAGCTACGGCCTGGGCGAGACCGTGGTGCAGGGCGCCGTGAACCCCGACGAGTTTTACGTGCACAAGCCCATGCTCAAGGCGGGCAAGCGCGCGCTGATCCGTCGCAACCTGGGCAGCAAGCTGATCCAGATGGGCTTCACGTCCGGGGCCGAGAAGGCGGGTGACGGCGTGCACAAGGGCAAGCTGGTGAAGACCACCGACGTGCCGGTGGAGCTGCGCAACCGCTACAGCCTGACCGATGCGGATGTGGAGCAGCTGGCTCGCTACGCCGTGGTGATCGAGCAGCACTACGGCCGCCCGATGGACATCGAGTGGGGCAAGGATGGCATCGACGGTGAGCTCTACATCCTGCAGGCCCGCCCCGAGACGGTGAAAAGCCAGAGCGCGGGCAAAACCGAGGTGCGCTACAAGCTCAAGGGCAAGGGCACGGTGCTGGCCTCGGGCCGCGCCATCGGCCAGAAGGTGGGTACCGGCCCGGTGCGCCTGGTGCATAACATCAGCGAGATGGACAAGGTGCAGCCCGGCGACGTGCTGGTCACCGACATGACCGACCCGAACTGGGAGCCGGTGATGAAGCGGGCCAGCGCCATCGTGACCAACCGCGGCGGGCGCACCTGCCACGCGGCCATCATCGCGCGCGAGCTGGGCATTCCGGCGGTGGTGGGTTGTGGCGACGCGACCGAGCACCTCAAGGACGGCACGCTGGTCACAGTGAGCTGCGCCGAGGGCGACACCGGCCACATCTACGACGGCCTGCTGGAGACCGAGATCACCGAAGTGCAGCGCGGCGAGATGCCCCCGCTGGACGTGAAGATCATGATGAACGTGGGCAACCCGCAGCTGGCGTTCGACTTCTGCCAGATCCCCAACGGCGGCGTGGGCCTGGCGCGCCTCGAATTCATCATCAACAACAACATCGGTGTGCACCCCAAGGCGATCCTGGACTATCCGCAGATCGACGCCGACCTGAAGAAGGCGGTGGAGTCGGTGGCGCGTGGCCATGCGTCGCCGCGAGCTTTTTACGTGGACAAGGTCGCCGAAGGCGTGGCCACCATCGCGGCGGCCTTCTGGCCCAAGCCGGTGATCGTTCGCCTGTCGGACTTCAAGAGCAACGAGTACCGCAAGCTGGTGGGTGGTTCGCGCTACGAACCCGATGAAGAGAACCCGATGCTGGGCTTCCGGGGTGCGGCGCGCTACATCAGCGAAGACTTCCGCGAAGCCTTTGCCATGGAATGCGAAGCGCTCAAGCGCGTGCGCGAAGACATGGGCCTGGACAACGTGCAGGTGATGGTGCCGTTCGTGCGCACGCTGGCGCAGGCCAAACGCGTGACCGAGCTCATGGCCGACAAGGGACTGAAGCGCGGTGACAACGGCCTCAAGGTCATCATGATGTGCGAGATCCCGAGCAATGCGGTGCTGGCCAAGGATTTCCTGCAGTACTTCGACGGCTTCTCGATCGGCTCCAACGACCTGACCCAGCTCACCCTGGGCCTGGACCGTGATTCGGGCCTGGAGCTGCTCGCGCACGACTTCGACGAGCGCGACCCGGCGGTGAAGGCGCTGTTGCAGATGGCCATCAGCGCCTGCCGCGCCGAGGGCAAATACGTGGGCATCTGCGGCCAGGGCCCCAGCGACCACCCCGACTTCGCGCAGTGGCTGCGCGACGAGGGCATCAGCTCGATCTCGCTGAATCCGGACTCCGTGGTCGACACCTGGCAGCTGTTGTCGTCGACCCAGAAGTAACAGACCCCGCGTTTCGGCGCTTGAACGAGAAAGCGGCAGCGGGCAACCCTGCCGCTTTTTTCGTGGCCATCCCGGTCAGTCTGAGGTCAGTGCATGGCGCACAATCGAATTGCCCGCCAGCGGTCAGCGCCCGCGGCGGACGATCGAGGAGACAAACATGTTCAAAGGCCTTGCCGCCCAGCGCTTGGTGGCCCTGTTCTTCGCCGCCGCGGCGTTGTTCAACTTTCCGCTGCTGGCGCTGTGGGACCACGATGCCCGGGTGTGGGGACTGCCGCTGTTCCCGCTCGCGCTCTTCGTCATCTGGGCGGTGCTGATCGCAGCGCTTGCGTGGGTGGTGGAGCACCACAGCAACGTGTCTCAACACGATTGAACATGCTGTCGGCCCCGCTCGTCATCGGCGTTTCGTTCTCCTATCTGCTGCTGCTGTTCGCCGTAGCCTATTGGGCCGACCTGCGGGCCGCGCAGGGCCGTTCGGTGATCTCCAGTCCCTGGGTGTATGCACTCTCCATGGCGGTGTACTGCACTGCCTGGACCTACTTCGGCAGTGTGGGGCGCGCGGCCAATGCCGGTGTGTGGTTCCTGCCGATCTACCTGGGGCCCATGCTGGCCATGCTGCTGGCCTGGATGGTGGTGCGCAAGATGATCCGCATCGCCAAGACGTACCGCATCACCTCCATTGCCGACTTCATTGCCAGCCGCTATGGCAAGAGCCCGTTGCTGGCGGGTCTGGTGACGCTGATCACGGTGGTGGGCATCGTTCCCTACATCGCGCTGCAGCTCAAGGCGATCGCCAGCGGCTATGCGGTGCTGACCTCGCCGCTGGGCATGCCGGCGGTGCAGAGTGCGGACTGGTGGAGCGACAGCACGCTGTATGTGGCGATTGCGCTGGCCGGCTTCACCATCGTGTTTGGCGCGCGCCACCTGGACAGCACCGAGCGTCACGAGGGCATGGTGGCGGCGATTGCGTTCGAGTCGGTGGTCAAGCTGGTGGCGTTCATGGCCGTGGGCCTGTTCGTCTGCTTCGGCCTCTTCGCGAGCCCGGCGGCACTGTTCGACCAGGCGCACGCCATCGAGGAACTGCGCCGCCTGATGCAGTTCGATCAGGGCCAGCCATTTGCCTACGCGCAGTGGCTGGGCCTCACCTTGCTGGCCATGCTCTCGGTGATTTTTCTGCCGCGCCAGTTTCAGGTGATGGTGGTGGAGAACGTGGACGAAAACCACCTCAAGCGCGCGGTGTGGGCGTTTCCCCTGTACCTGCTGCTCATCAACCTGTTCGTGCTTCCGATCGCGCTCGGTGGCCTGCTGCATTTCGGCTTGGGGCGCATGGACCCGGAGACCTTCGTGCTGTCGCTGCCGCTGTCACAGGGGCAGGGTGCGTTGGCCTTGTTTGCCTTTGTGGGAGGCCTCTCCGCGGCCACCGGCATGGTGATCGTTGAGGCCATCGCGGTGTCCACCATGGTGTGCAATGACCTGGTGATGCCGCTGCTGTTGCGCATGCACCGCTTCGGCGCGCGCGCCAGCGGCGATCTCACCGCGGTGCTGTTGCGCATCCGTCGCCTGGCCATCCTGGGCATCCTGTTGCTGGGGTATCTGTACTTCCACCTCGCGGGTGATGCGTACGCGCTGGTGAGCATCGGCCTCATCAGCTTCGCGGCGGTGGCGCAGTTCGCGCCGGCCTTGCTGGGCGGCATGTACTGGAAAGGTGGCACGCAGCACGGCGCGCTGGCCGGTCTGCTGCTGGGCTTTGCCTTCTGGGCTTACACGCTCATGTTGCCTTCGCTGGTGAAGTCGGGCTGGCTCACTGCCGATTTCATGGAGCAAGGGCCTTTTGGCCTGTGGCTGTTCAAACCCGAGGCCTTTCTGGGCCTGGCCGGGCTGGACAACCTCACCCACTCGCTGATCTGGAGCCTGCTGGCCAATGTGACGGGCTATGTGGGCGTGTCGCTGTGGCGCGCGCCCACCGCACGCGAGACCAGCCAGGCGCTGTTGTTCGTGGACGTGTTTCACCGCACCCTGGCCACGCGCCCGGTGTTCTGGCAGGGCAAGGCCAAGGTGTCGGCCTTGCTGCCGTTGGTGGGGCGTTTCCTGGGCGTGGAGGCAGCGCAGCGCTTGTTTGCCGACTATGCCGATCGCGCCGGGGTGAGGCAGATCGAGCAGATACCGCCCGATGCGCGTCTGGTGCATTTTGTGGAGACACAACTGGCCGGGGCCATCGGCAGCGCGTCGGCCCGGGTGATGGTGGCCTCGGTGGTGGAAGAGGAGGCGCTGGACCTGGACGACGTGATGCGCATCCTTGATGAAGCGTCGCAGTTGCGAGCGTATTCGCACGCGCTGGAGGAAAAGTCGCAGTCGTTGGAGCGTGCCACGGCCGAGCTGCGCCAGGCCAACGACCAGCTCAAGAGCCTGGACCGGCTGAAGGACGATTTCATGTCCTCGGTGACGCACGAACTGCGCACCCCCTTGACCTCGATCAGGGCTTTGGCCGAACTGATGCGCGACGATACCGACATGGGCGCCGTGCAACGTCAGCAGTTTGTGGGCATCATCGTGGCCGAGACCGAGCGGCTCAGCCGCCTGGTCAACCAGGTACTGGACATGGCCAAGATCGAATCCGGCCACGCCGAGTGGCACGACACCGAGGTGGACATGAAGGCCTTGCTGGAGCAGGCCGCCAGCACCATGGCCGAGCCGCTGCGAGAGCGCGGCGTGCGGCTGGTGCTCGATGTGCCGGCGCGGGTGCAGCCTCTGCATGCCGATGCCGACCGCCTGATGCAGGTGGTGCTCAACCTGCTGTCCAACGCGGCCAAGTACGCACCGCGCGACACCGGCTGCGTGGTGCTGAGCTTGAAAGAGCGCGAGGAGGGAGTCGAAGTGGAAGTGCAGGACAACGGACCGGGCATTGCGCCCGACCAGCAGGCCATGGTGTTCGAGAAGTTCCGCCAGATCGCGGGCGATGCGCACTACCGGCCGGGCGGCACAGGCCTGGGCTTGCCGATCAGCCGACAGATCGTCGCGCATTTCGGTGGGCGCATGTGGCTACATTCCACGCCGGGGCAGGGGGCGGTGTTCGGCTTCTCCCTGCCGCGCCAGCTGCAGTCAACCAACGCGCAAGGAGACAAGACATGAGCCACAAGATCCTGATCGCCGACGACGAGCCCAACATCCTGATCTCGCTGGAGTTCCTCATGAAACGGGAAGGCTTCGAGGTGGTGCTGGCGCGTGACGGGCAGGAAGCCATTGACGCGATCAAGCGCGAGCACCCGGCGCTGGTGCTGCTCGACGTGATGATGCCGGTCAAGACCGGGTTTGATGTGTGCAGCGAGGTGCGCGCCAACGAGAACTCGCGCGACATGCTCATCGTGATGCTCACCGCCAAGGGCCGCGACACCGACGTGGCCAAGGGTTTGGCGCTGGGTGCCAACGCCTACATGACCAAGCCGTTTTCCACCCGGGAGCTGGTGCAGAAGGTGCACGAGCTACTGGGTCGCGCGGCATGAGCGCGCCGGGCCGCTCCCAAGCGCTCGTCCCGCAGCGCGCAGCGCGGAGGGTAGTCGAGTGAGCCGCCGACGCATGGGCCGCCGCTTCTGGGTGGGTGTGGCGCTCCTGGGTGGCGCCGTCTTGCTGTGGCTCGGCCTCACGTGGGCGCTCGTGGGCTCGACGCTGGATGAGGCTGGGCGACAACTGCTGGCCGGGATCGTGGTGTCGCGCGGAACGCTGGTGGCCACGATGGGCGTGGTCCTGCTGGGCGCGCTGGCGTTCGCGGTGCGTGCGCTGGTGGATCACTTCATCGAACCCGCGGCCCAGCTGGCCGAAGAGGGCATGGTGCTGGTGCGCACCGACGTGGCGCGCGTCCTGCCGGCGCAGGGTAGTGCAGAGAACCGCGCTCTCACCGATGTGATCAACCAGCTCGTGGTGCAGCGCACCCGGCTGCGTCAGGACATGGATGCGCGTGTGCTGGAGGCCAGCCGCGACATCGAACAGGAAAAAGGGCGGCTGGCCGCGCTCATGGCTGAGCTTACGCAAAGCGTCGTGGTGTGCAATCTGGATGGGCGCATCCTGCTCTACAACCAGCGCGCTCGCCTGCAGTTCCGCGCACTGTCCCAGGCGCCCGATGTGGCCGGTGGCGCGGAGTTGATCGGCCTGGGCCGCTCGATCTACACCGTGTTCGACCGCAAGCTGGTGGCACACGCCCTGGAGAACATCCAGCAGCGCATGCTGGCGGGCGCAGCCCAGCCTTCGGCCCAACTTGTGACCTCCACGCCCTCGGGCCAACTGCTGCGGGTGCAGATGGCACCGGTTCGCTCGGCCCAGGCCCAGGCCGCTGAAGACCCGGCCGACCGCGCTGAACTCACCGGCTTCGTGCTGATGCTCGACAACATCACGCGCGATTTCGAGGCTGAGTCTGCTCGCGATCGGGTGCTGCACACCTTGACCGAGGGCACCCGATCCGCCCTGGCCAACATGCAGGCTGCGCTGGACGTGCTGGACCATCCGGATCTGGAGCCGGCCGCGCGCGAACGCTTTCTGCGGGTGGTTCGTGAAGAGACCGGCGGGTTGGCCCAGCGCATCGCTGCGATCGAATCCGATACCGCTCAGAACCTGAAAACGCGCTGGCCGCTCGAAGACATGCTGGGAGCCGATCTGGTGTCGGCCGCGCTGCGCCGCATCGAGACCGTGACTGGATTGCCGGCCAGCGCCCAAGAGGTCAACCCGGTGCTGTGGCTCAAGGTCGAGAGCTTTTCCCTCTTGCAGGCGTTGGTCTATCTCTCGGGTCGCCTGGCCGAAGAGTTCGCCGTGCGTTTCGTGCAGCTGCGCCTGGACCTGGCCACGGGCAGCGCGGGCAAGGCGCAGCTGGACCTTGTCTGGTCGGGGCAGGCGATGAGCAACGAGACGGTGATGAGTTGGGAAATGGAGGCCATGACGGTGGGTAGCGAGACCACCGGGCTGAGTGTGCGCGACGTGATCGAGCGGCACGGCGGTGCGTTCTGGTTCGAGCGCGAGCGTGCCCGCCACCAGGCGTTCTTCCGCATCCTGCTGCCGCTGGCCGATCCGCGCGACCAGGTCGACGCCCTGAGCTATGTCCACAGCGAGAGCCGGCCCGAGTACTACGACTTCGATCTCTTCAAGACCACCGAGCAGACCCGCTCCCTCGACGAGCGCCGCCTGGTCGATCTGGTCTACACCGTGTTCGACACCGAGACCACGGGGCTGGAGCCCTCCAAGGGCGACGAGATCATCCAGATCGGCGCGGCGCGCATCGTCAACGGCAAGCTGCTGCGCCAGGAGTGCTTCGAGCAACTGGTGGACCCGCAACGCGCGATTCCGCCGGCCTCCATTCCCATTCACGGCATTCAGCCTTCCATGGTGCTGGGGCAGCCAAAGATCGGCGAGGTGCTGCCTGCGTTTCACGCCTTTGCGCAAGACACCGTGCTGGTGGCGCACAACGCCGCGTTCGACATGCGCTTCTTGCAACTGAAGGAGCAGTCCACCGGCGTGGTGTTCGATCAGCCCGTGCTCGACACCCTGCTGCTGTCGGCAGTGATTCACCCGAACCAGGACTCGCATCGGCTGGAGGCCATTGCCGAGCGCTTCGACGTGCCGGTGATCGGTCGTCACACCGCGATGGGTGATGCGATGGTCACGGCCGAGATATTCCTCAAGCTGCTGCCCTTGCTGGCCGAGCAGGGCATTCACACGCTGGGGCAGGCCAGGGAGGCCGCTCAGAGAACTTACTACGCCCGCTTGAAGTATTGATCCCTGCGCGGCGGCAAGATGTTCAGAATCGCCCTAGGTGGTAGCGCTGCTCCAGCACCGACTGCATGGTCTGGACAACCGCAAACGCATCCTTGAGCTGGGTGCGCTCGAAGTTGGAAATCTCCTCCGGGTTGAGGAAGTTGTCGGGTGGCATGCCCGCGACAATCTGGCGGGCCTGGTGCTGGATGCGCAGCGCGGCCAGGAACTCCAGCGCATCGCGCAGGTCGCGTGCGCTTTGGTTGCTGATGTCGCCTCCGTCGGCGGCGCAGAGCAGCCGGTCGTGCGTGTTCACCTCGGCATGTCCACCCGCCAGTGCATACACGCGGGCCAGATCGACGATGGGTACCACGCCGGTGTGCTTGAGGTCGAGCGTGCCTTTGTGCTCGCCGCTGCGCGCGGTGGACAGACTCTTGAACAGGCCCAACGGTGGCTGGTGGGTCAGTGCGTTGCCCACCATGTGGGCGAGAAAGATGGTGTTGCCCCGGGTGCTC
The DNA here is from genome assembly GCA_040385485.1 of Pseudomonadota bacterium. Lineage (GTDB taxonomy): Bacteria > Pseudomonadota > Gammaproteobacteria > Burkholderiales > Burkholderiaceae_C > Hydrogenophaga. Next base: position 103,541 of record JAZKHJ010000009.1, read on the forward strand.
TGCAGCACATCACGGCGCAGGCCGTCGAGCAGGCGGCTCTGGCCCGCAATGGCCCGCAGATCGAAGAAAACGCAGGTGAGCATGAGCGCCTTGGGCTCTGGTTCATTGGTCCAGCGACGGAAGTACTCTGCCCAGCGATGGCGTGGTTGTCGCCAGGCATCGGTCATGGCCATCATTTCGCCCGGGCAGTGCACATAGCCGCAGGCGTCCAATCCATCACAGACGAATCGCGAGAGTTCCCGGAAGTAGTCACCGTGCAAGGCTTCGTCAAACGCATCATCGAGCACCATGCAGTTGTCCTGGTCGGACTTGGCGGTCTGCTCGTTTCGGGCCTGGGAGCCTGCGGCGACCCATACGTAGTCCACCGGCGCGGGGCCCAGTTGTGCTTCGCCCAACTGCAGCAGCCGGGTGGTGATGGCGTCGGTGATCGCGGTGATGATGTGGCCGGTGTTGTAGGCCGTGGCGTCGGCAGCGGCCAGGCTCTGCTGCAGTGCACGAACCTTGGTGCTGGCACGTTGCAAGCCATCGATCGACGTCTGTTTGTAGATGTCGCCGGCCAGGTACACGGCCGAGGTGCTGTGCTGCTCTGTCAGGTCGGTCGCGGTGATCATGCCGGCGATGCGCTGTCCATCGAGCACGGGCACATGATGGATGTTGTGCCGCGCCATCAGCAACAGGGCGTCGAATGCGGGGTCGTTCAAGCCCACTGAAAAAGGCGCCAGCGTGGCGATGTCCATGATCGGTCGCTGCGTGTCAAGGCCCGCGGCAATCACACGGTTGCGCAGGTCGCGGTCGGTGATCAAGCCGAACAGATGGCCTTGCTCCACGATCAGGATGGAAGACACGCGCTGCTCGCTCATGAGTTGCGCGGCCGCGCGAATGCTGGTGTGTGGGGGCAGGGTGATCGGCTCGCGCTTGATCAACGAACTCACCGGGATGGTCATGAGGTTGAGCGCGGCGTCGCCCGGTGGGGCGCACGACTCGCTCGGGGCTGGAGTGGGGCAGGATTCTTCTGTCGGGTGAGTGGTCATGTGAGTTGTAGGACTTAAGAATCCGTTCTTCATCCTATACCGTGCCGGCAATGAAAACCTCGGGTAAATCCTTAGAGGGTTTGACCTGCCTCAAGCGGGCTGCAAGTCCGTTTGTAAGAAGTCGGTAAGGTGCAAATCCAGAATGACCCCAAACCAACCGAAGGCACCATGCTCTTCTTCATTTCCGCGGTCAAGCTGATCACCGAAATTGCCCTGCTGGCGCTGGTCGGCCAATGGGTCCTGGGCTTGCTCGCCGGCAAGCGCAAGGACACCAACCTTTTCTATCAGGTGCTCCAGCAGGTGGGCAAACCGTTCGTGCAGGTGGCAAGGCTGGTGACGCCGAAATTCGTGCTTGAGCGCCACCTTCCCCTGGTGGCGTTTCTCATTCTGGCTTTCATCTGGGTGGGCGTGACGCTGACCAAGGTCAATCACTGTCTGAAGATCGGAGTAGCGCTGTGTCAGTGAATCGTTTGCTCAACCGCAAGTTCATCCAGTTGCAGATTCGGGCGCTGGTGCTCTTTGGTCAGCGTCAGCGCGCATTGGAGCGGGTGGACGACCTGCTTGGCATCAACGCAGCAGATCCCTACGCCCTGGCCACCCGTGCCCACCTGCTGGCCGAACTCGGTGACAAGGCCGGGTCGCAACAGGCGTTGCAGCAACTGGTGGCCGCCCAGCCGGGCCAACCGGCGGGTTGGTTCAACCTGGGTTACCTCAGCGAAGAAATGGGCCATCTGGAGCAAGCCGAAGCGGCTTTCCGGCGCGCCACCGAACTTGATCCCCAACTCGACCGGGCCTGGTACGGCCTGGCCCTGAGTCTCATTCGCCAGCGCCGCTTCGACGAAGCCGTCACCGCTCTGCGCAAGAACACCGAACTGCAACCCATGAGTCCGTACGGCTGGTATCAGCTGGCCCGGGTTCATGTGGACCGGCAAGAGCCCGACGAGGCCGCGAAGATCATTCGCCACCTCCGAAAGTTCGAGCCCAAAGTGGCTGCACAGCTGGAGCGTGAGACCGGTCTTGGGCAAGCCCAGGCCTGATTTCACGCCGCTGCTGAGCAGCCTTAAAAAAGGGGGAGCCGGTGGGAGCCGGTGCCCGAGAAACGCGGACCGGTTGCAGGCTGCCTGGGGGACTGGGGTGGCGTTCGTGATGTGCCCGAGAGGGTGTTCTTGATGGAGGTCGATCGCATGGAACTGACTGACAAGCACCGCCGCTACTGGCGGAAAAACCTCAACATCACAGCCATATTGCTTGCAATCTGGTTTGTCGTGACGTTCGTGGTGAGCTACTTCGCACGTGAACTGAGCTTCAACTTCTTCGGTTGGCCGTTCAGCTTCTGGATGGGTGCCCAAGGCGCCTTGGCTGTGTACTGCGTGATCATTGGGTACTACGCTTGGTACATGAACAAACTTGACATCGAGCACGGTGTCGAAGAGACCGAGGAATAACACCATGGCAGGCATGTTCGAAACCCAAGCTGGTGGGGGCGAAGGCAACAAGGCCTTCAAACAGCAACTCAACAAGGTGTACACGTGGTACACGGGCGGCTTCTTCATCTTCGTGGTGGTCCTGGCCATCCTGGAGCAGATGGGCTTGTCACGCGAATGGATCGGCTTCATCTTCCTGCTCGCCACCATCGGCCTGTATGCCGGCATCGGCATCATGAGCCGCACCACCGACGCGGCTGAGTATTACGTGGCGGGTCGTCGGGTCCCGGCGGTTTACAACGGCATGGCCACGGGCGCTGACTGGATGTCTGCCGCTTCGTTCATCGGCATGGCCGGAACGCTCTACCTCACGGGCTACAGCGGCCTGGCTTTCATCATGGGCTGGACGGGGGGCTACTGTCTGGTGGCGCTGTTCCTCGCGCCCTACCTGCGCAAGTTCGGCCAGTTCACCATTCCTGACTTCCTGGGTGAGCGCTACGGCGGCAACCTGCCGCGTTTCATCGGCATCTTCGCGGCCATCCTGTGCTCGTTCACCTATGTGGTGGCGCAGATCTACGGCGTGGGCCTGATCACCTCGCGCCTGACCGGCGTGGCATTCGAGCTCGGGATTTTCCTGGGCCTGGGCGGCATCCTGGTGTGTTCGTTCCTGGGCGGCATGCGCGCCGTGACCTGGACGCAGGTGGCTCAGTACATCATCCTGATCGTGGCCTACATGATCCCGGTGGTGTGGCTGTCGGTGAAGCAGACCAGCGTGCCGGTGCCGCAAGCCATCTATGGCTTCCAGCTGGAGAAAGTCACGGCCAAGGAAAAGCTGCTCACAGCCGATCCGAAAGAACTGGAAGTTCGCGAGATCTTCAAGCAGCGTTCGGCCGCATTGACCGAGAAGCTGAAGGATCCCGCAGCTGCACTCACGGCCGACAAGGCCGCTGCAGAAGCCAAGCTGGCCGCACTGCGCGCCGCCAATGCGCCGTCGGCTGACATCGCGGCGGCGGAAAAGGCGATCTCTGCGTTGCCCAAGGACGCGGCAGCCGCCAAGACCGCGTGGACCGCTGCGAAGACGGGCGCCGACAACAAGGCCAAACCGCTCAACGGCATGCCGCCGCATGCGCAGCAGTATGCAGGGGACCCCAACGGTGATGCCAAGGCTGTGGAGGCCTACGACACCTCGCGCCGCAACTTCCTGGCCCTCATCTTCTGCCTGATGATCGGCACGGCCGCGCTGCCCCACATCCTGATGCGCTACTACACAGTGCCCAGCGTGCGGGAAGCGCGGGAGTCGGTGACCTGGTCGCTGTTCTTCATCTTCCTGCTGTACTTCACCGCCCCGGCCCTGGCTGTGCTGGTGAAATACGAGGTGTTCCATGTCTTGGTCGGTACGCCATTCGACCAGTTGCCCGCCTGGGTGGCTTCCTGGAACAAGGTGGATCCATCGTTGATGTCGGTCACCGACATCAACAAGGACGGTCTCCTGCAGCTCAACGAGATGAACATCGGTGGCGACATCATCGTGCTGGCCACGCCTGAAATTGGTGGCTTGCCCTATGTGATCTCGGGTCTGGTGGCTGCTGGTGGCCTGGCTGCCGCGCTGTCCACCGCCGATGGCCTGCTGCTGACGATCGCCAACGCGCTCTCGCACGACCTGTACTACAAGATGATCGACCCCAACGCATCCACGGCACGCCGCGTCACCATCTCCAAGATGTTGCTGCTGATCGTGGCACTGTGTGCGGCATACGTGGCGGCGCAGAAACCGGCGGACATCCTGTTCCTGGTCTCGGCGGCGTTCTCGTTCGCGGCGGCGGCGTTCTTCCCGGCGCTGGTGCTTGGCATCTTCTGGAAGCGCGCCACCGGCATCGCCGCATCGGCAGGCATGGTGGCTGGCCTGGGCATCACCGTGTATTACATGGTGACCACCCAGCCCTGGATGCGCGGCATCTTCGGCGTGACCTCGCCCATCGAACTGTGGTTCGGCATCCTGCCGATCTCGGCTGGTGTGTTCGGCGTCCCGGTGGGATTCGCCGTGATCATTCTGCTCAGTCTGGTGACCCCGGAGCCAAGCCGCAAGGTGCAGCAGCTGGTGGAGCACGTGCGTTACCCGAGTCTGCGCATGAGCTGAGCACAGCCTGCGTCACCCCGCTCACCCGCTGCCCCGGTGGCTGGTGAGCCCCAAGAACCCGGCCAGTTTCACGACTGGCCGGGTTTTTTGCTAGAATCGTGGGCTTGCCTTGCTGCACCCCAACCGACGCTGGGGGTAGCTCTAACCCAAACCCGCCCACGGCGGGTGAATCCACAAGGAGAGTCCATGCGTCATTACGAAATCGTTTTGCTGATCCATCCGGATCAAAGCGAACAGGTTCCAGCCATGCTGGAGCGCTACAAGGGCATGATCACCGCCGGCGGCGGCAAGATCCACCGCGTTGAAGACTGGGGTCGTCGTCAGATGGCTTACCAGATCAACAAGCTGTCCAAGGCCCATTACCTGTGCGTCAACATCGAGGCCGATCAGGCCGTGATGGCTGAACTGGAGCATGCCTTCAAGTTCAACGACGCCGTGCTGCGCCACCTGACTGTGCTGCGCAAGAAAGCCGACACCGGCCCATCTTCGATGATGAAGTCGGTTGAGCGCGAAGAAGCCCGAAAGCTTCAGCAGCCCGAGCAGCGCAGCCAGCAGCAGCACCAACCGCAGGAACAGGCCCAGGCTTGATGCCCGGTGCGCGTTAACGTCAACGGGTGAACCAGACTCAATTGTCGGCCGTGGTGGTGCAGGTGCAGAGCCTGCGGTACACACCGGCAGGCATACCGGCCGTCAACCTCGTGCTCGAACACGAGTCACAGATCGTCGAGCTGGACACCCCCAGGCAAGTGAAGCTGCAACTCAGGGCCATCGCCTTCGGGTCGCATGCCGAAATCCTCTCCCGACAGGGGCTTGATTCGGTTTGTGAGTTTCACGGCTTTCTGACCAACGCGCGCAATGGCAAAGGCGTGGTGTTCCACATCCAAGATTTCAGCAAGACATAGGAAGGCCCATCATGGCGTCACCCAAACGTTTCAACAAAGACAAGCGCCCCAAGCGCAACACCCAATCGCTGCTGTTCAAGCGCAAGCGCTTCTGCCGCTTCACCGTGGCCAATGTCGAAGAAGTCGACTACAAGGACGTCGATGTCCTGCGCGACTTCATCGCCGAGAACGGCAAGATCATTCCCGCGCGCCTGACCGGCACGCGTGCCTTCTACCAGCGTCAGGTCAACACCGCCATCAAGCGCGCGCGCTTCCTCGGCATGTTGCCTTACAGCGACCAGCACCGCGTCTGAAAGAGAGCCTGACATGCAAATCATCCTGCTCGACAAAGTTGTCAATCTCGGCGCCCTCGGCGATGTGGTCAAGGTTAAAGACGGCTACGCCCGCAACTTCCTGATCCCGTCCGGCCGCGCTCGCCGTGCCACGCAAAACGCCATCGCCGAATTCGAAGCACGCCGCGTCGAACTCGAAAAAGTGGCAGCAGCCAAACACGCCGAAGCCCAGGCTTTGGGTGAAAAAATCGCCGCTGTGACGGTCAAGCTGTCGCAGAAGGCTGGCGTTGACGGTCGCCTGTTCGGCTCCGTCACCAACCACGACGTGTCTGAAGAACTGAACAAGCAAGGCTTCAAGGTCGCGAAATCGCAAGTTCGCATGCCCAATGGTCCCCTGAAGAACGTGGGCGACTACACGGTGAGCGTGAACCTGCACACTGACGTGACGGTGGACGTCAACGTCTCGGTACTCGGCGAAACCGCCTGAGTTCCGCGCAAGCGCTCAGGCGCTTCGCTCAAAAGCCGCTGCCTTCGGGCCGCGGCTTTTTTCTTGGGATGCGATCCACGTGTCTCGGTGGGCCCGTCCGTCATCCACCCCTTTTACCGGACTTGTCCACAGACTTGTCCCATGACTTTCGAGAGGCCAGCGCGTACCATGGCCCTTTACTTTTTCCACGCCGATGTCCGCCGTTTTTTCCAGTTCTTTCTCTTCCTTTGATGCCGGCCTGGACGAGGGCGCTGGTGGTACCGACCGCCAGATCGCTCAGTTGCGCGTCCCCCCCCACTCCATTGAAGCCGAGTCCAGCGTGCTCGGAGGCCTGTTGCTCGACAACGGCGCCTGGGATCGGGTGGCGGACCTACTCAACGACTCCGATTTCTATCGCTACGAACACCGCCTGACCTACTCGGTGATCGCCACGCTGGTCAACGCCAGCAAGCCGGCCGACGTGGTAACGGTGTTTGAGCATCTGCAAAATCTGGGCAAGGCCGAAGAGGCGGGCGGCCTGGCCTATCTCAACTCGCTGGCGCAGTACGTGCCGAGCGCGGCCAACATCCGCCGCTACGCCGAGATCGTGCGTGAGCGCGCCATCCTGCGCAAGCTGGTGGCCGCCAGCGACGAGATCGCCACCGCGGCTTTCAATACGCAGGGCAAGTCGGTCGACAAGATCCTGGACGAGGCCGAGCAGAAGATCTTCAACATCGGCGAAGAAGGTTCGCGGATGAAGGAGGGCTTCCAAGGCATGGACACGCTGGTGGTCGAGCTGCTCGACCGTGTGCAGGAAATGGCTGACAACCCCAACGACGTCACCGGCGTGCCCACCGGCTTTGTTGACCTGGACCGCATGACCTCCGGCCTGCAGGCCGGCGACCTGGTGGTGCTCGCCGCGCGCCCGTCCATGGGCAAGACCGCGTTCGCGATCAACATCGCCGAGCACGTGGCGCTCAACGAGGGCCTGCCAGTGGCGGTGTTTTCGATGGAAATGGGCGCCTCCCAGCTGGCGGTGCGTATCGTCGGTTCTATCGGCCGCATCAACCAGTCCCACCTGCGCAACGGCAAGCTCACCGACGACGAGTGGCCGCGCCTGACAGAAGCCATTGAAAAGCTGCGAAACGTCTCACTGCACATCGACGAGACCCCGGGCCTGACTGCCAGCGTGCTGCGCGCCAACGCCCGGCGGCTCTCGCGCCAGTGCGGCAAGCTCGGCCTGATCGTGGTCGACTACCTGCAGCTCATGAGCGGCAGTGGGGGTGACGGTGACAACCGCGCCTCGGAGCTCGGTGAAATTTCGCGAGGCCTGAAGATGCTGGCCAAGGAGCTGCAGTGCCCGGTGATCGCGCTATCGCAGCTCAACCGCAGCGTGGAGACGCGCACCGACAAGCGCCCCATGATGAGCGACCTGCGCGAGTCCGGCGCCATCGAGCAGGACGCGGACATCATCATGTTCATCTACCGCGACGAGTACTACACCAAGGACGCTTGCAAGGAACCGGGCGTGGCAGAGATCATCATCGGCAAGCAGCGAAACGGCCCCACGGGAACGGTCAAACTGGCCTTCCTGAACATGCTCACCCGCTTCGAATCGCTCGCGGGTGGCGGTGACTACTGATTCGAAGTGACCCAACAAAAAACCCGGCCGTGGCCGGGTTTTTTGTTGGTGTCGCGAACGCCTCGTTCAGAGCACTTCGCTGGCAAAGTCCGCCAAGCGCGAGCGTTCACCACGGGCCAGCGTAATGTGCCCACCATGTGGCCAGCCTTTGAATCGGTCAACCGCGAAGGTCAAGCCCGACGAACCCTCCGTGAGGTAGGGTGTGTCGATCTGCGCCAGGTTGCCCATGCAGATGATCTTGGTGCCCGGGCCCGCGCGGGTGATCAAGGTCTTCATCTGCTTGGGCGTCAGGTTCTGCGCCTCGTCGATGATCACGTACTTGTTCATGAAGGTGCGACCGCGCATAAAGTTCATGCTCTTGACCTTGATGCGGCTGCGGATCAATTCGTTGGTGGCCGCCCGGCCCCATTCGCCGGCATTGCCGCCATCACCCTTGGCCAGAAACTCCAGGTTGTCGTCGAGTGCGCCCATCCACGGGCCCATCTTTTCCTCTTCGGTGCCGGGCAGGAAACCGATGTCCTCACCCACGCTCACCGTGGCGCGGGTCATGATGATCTCGGTGTAGCGGCGATCGTCGAGCACCTGGGTTAGGCCGCTGGCCAACGCCATCAGTGTCTTACCGGTGCCAGCCGTGCCCGCGAGCGTCACGAAGTCGATCTCCGGGTCCATCAGCAGATTGAGCGCGAAATTTTGTTCGCGGTTGCGACTGGTTACGCCCCAGACCGCATTTTTAAGGTGTGTGTAGTCCTTGAGCGTTTTGAGTACCGCGGTCTTGTCGCGGATCTCGGTCACACGGGCGTACAACGAAGGCTCGCCGGGTGCTTCAAAGTAGACGAACTGGTTGATGTAGAACTGACCCACTGCCGGGCCGCTGACGCGGTAGAAGGTGTGGCTACCACTCTGCCAGCTCTCGATGGTCTTGCTCTGACGCGTCCAGAAGTCCTGTGGGAGCGCCAGTGCACCCGCATACAACAGCTCGCCGTCGTCCAGTGTCTTGTCGTTTTGGTAGTCTTCGGCGGCCAGGCCCAGCGCGCGGGCTTTCACGCGCATGTTGATGTCTTTCGACACCAGGATGACCTCGCGCTCGGGATGGCGCTGGCGCAGCGAATGCACCACGCCCAGGATCTGGTTGTCGGCCTTGCCTTGCGGCAGGCTGGACGGCAGGTTGCTTTCCAGCGGTTCGGTCTGGAAGAACAGCAGGCCGCGCGCACCGTGGTGACCGGTGGCCGAGAGCTTGAGGCCCTTGGTCATGTCGCCACCTTGCTGGGCCACCAAAGCGTCGAGCGTGCGGCTGGTCTGGCGTCCGTTGCGCGCCACTTCGGTCATGCCCTTCTTGTGGCCATCAAGCTCTTCGAGCACGATCATCGGCAGGAAGATGTCGTGTTCCTCGAAGCGGAACAGGCTCATCGGATCGTGCAGCAAGACGTTGGTGTCGAGCACAAAGAGCCTGGCCGGACCCGTACTCGCCTTCCCCGCGGAGCGCCGACGGCTGCCGGATGAGGCGGTGACTTGAGCGGCGACCGGGCTTCTGGTGGCTTGACTGGTCACCAGCGCCATGGCCGGAATGGCTTTGTCCAGAACGGGTAGAGCTTTCGGTGTCTCAGCGACTGGAGCCGGTGCCGCTGGTTTGCGCCCCCGGCCCGCAGGCTTGGCAGCGGGTTTGCCAGCAGGTGGTGCCAATGTGGCAGTCCCACGCTCGACCGGCCGCGCGGGCGCAAGGGCCGGCGCTGGTGGCATGGGTACGTCGTCCATTGGCAGATCGAACGGCTCATCCGCAGCTTTGAGGCTGTAGGCCTCAGGTGAAAGAAGGGCGGCGCGTTTTGAGGGAGCGGGAGGCAGTGGCATGTGGGTTTGTGTGTTCAGCGCAGGGCTGGAAAACAAAAAGCCGCCGGGGTGACCGGGCGGCTTTCGGGGCTGCGGGAAGAGTGCAGAAGGTGTGGGGCTGAGAGGCTTCCCGGCGTCATGAATTCATTATGCATGAGTCCCGTGACGCAAAACCCACGCCCGCAGCCCAGCTTGATCACGTGCTGATCAGGCGGCCTTCTTGAGTGTCTTAACGGCCTTGAGCACGTCTTCAACATGACCCGGGACTTTCAGGCCACGCCATTCCTGCTTCAGGACGCCATCGGGGCCGATCAGGAAGGTGCTGCGCTCGATGCCCTTGACCTTTTTGCCGTACATGATCTTGTTCTTGACCACGCCGAACATGTGGCACATCTTCTCTTCGGTGTCGGCGATCAGCTCGAAAGGGAGTTCGAGCTTGGTCTTGAAGTCGTCGTGCGACTTCATGTTGTCGCGCGAGACGCCGAACACCTGGGCACCGGCCTTAACGAAGTCCTTGTACTTGTCGCGGAACTGCATGGCTTCGGTGGTGCAGCCGGGCGTGTTGTCCTTGGGATAGAAGTACAGCACGATGGTCTGGCCCAGATGCGTCTGGTTGCTGACCTTGATGCCGCCCGTGGCCATCGATTCGAATTCGGGAATGGGTTTATTGACAACGACTGCCATACTGCGTGGACCCCTGACGTAAGTTGGTGGTGATGCGTTGGCTTCCCGGCTGTCTCACGGCGAGCTCTGCGTTGCAGCAAATGAGACCCGTGGCAGGAAACAATCCGCTATTTTACCCTGATTGGTCTCTGCCGTCACGGTAGCAACCCGGGGTGGTTGCCGGGGGGCTCAGGTCTCCAACAGCAAGGCTGCGACCACTCGCCGGCCCTCTCCCGCGAGGATGTTGTAGGTGCGGCAGGCGGCGGCGGTGTCCATGGTCTCAACACCGATGCGTTGGGCCATCAGGTCGCGCAGCAAGGCCGGGGGGGCGAAGCGCAATCGAGAACCACTGCCGAACACGACGAGCTCGGGCGGCTCGGTGGTCAGCTGGATGAGCATGTTGAAGTGCGCGGCTTCCAGCAATTCAAAACGCGAACATGGCCATGGCTGCAATTGGCCTTTGGGTGTGAGCACGAGGCTGTGGGAATGGCGCTGGCCGTTCACTGCGATCCAGCCATCACCATAGCCGGTGACGGACTGGATATCCAGCTTGTCGGAGTGCAGTTTCATGGGGCGGTGGCCGATCTGACGGGGTGCGGAACTGTGGTCAAATTGCAGGTTTTCCCTGCAGACAAGACCGAATATAACGCCCGGTGCAACACACCGGGAGCACCGCCCCGCACGACCCCAGAACACCCAGGGAGTGACTTTGAAGACCATTCAGAAATCCGCCAAGTTGGCCAACGTGTGCTACGACATCCGGGGCCCGATCATGGATGCCGCGCGCAAGATGGAAGACGAGGGTCACAAGATCATTCGCCTGAACATTGGCAACCTGGCGGTGTTTGGTTTTGATGCACCCGAGGAGATCCAGCAGGACATGATCCGCAACCTGCCGAACTCGGCGGGGTACTCGGACAGCAAGGGCATCTTCGGCGCGCGCAAGGCGGTGATGCACGAGACCCAGACGCAGGGCATCAAGGGCGTGACGCTCGACGACATCTACCTCGGCAATGGGGCGAGCGAACTGATCGTGATGGCCACCAATGCACTGCTCGATGACGGCGATGAGTTGCTGCTGCCCGCGCCCGACTACCCGCTGTGGACCGCCGCCGTGAGCCTGTCTGGCGGCACACCAGTGCACTACATGTGCGACGAATCCAATGGCTGGATGCCCGACCTCGACGACATTCGCCGCAAGATCACGCCGGCCACCAAAGGCATTGTGGTCATCAACCCCAACAACCCGACCGGTGCGCTGTACTCCGACGAATTGCTCAAGGCCATCGTGGAGATCGCACGCGAGCACGGCCTGGTGATCTTCGCCGACGAGGTCTACGACAAGGTGCTGTACGACGGCGTGAAGCACACCGCGATCGCCAGCCTGTCGGACGACGTGCTCACGCTGACCTTCAACTCGCTCTCCAAGAGCTACCGCTCGTGCGGCTACCGCGCGGGCTGGCTCGTTGTCTCGGGCGACAGGAAGCCGGCCAAGGACTACATCGAGGGCCTGAACATGCTCTCGAACATGCGCCTGTGCGCCA
>JAZKHJ010000010.1:0-3914 GCA_040385485.1 Pseudomonadota bacterium
TTAGCCCACACACGCTTTCCAGGCGTGCGACTTAAACCGCTCATCCACCTCTCCGCGAAGCCCACGATTGTAGCAGGCTGACTCAGGTGGTCGGGCTCCCGTCAGCTGTCTTGTGCCAGGCATGTTGTTGCAGCACCTCCAGCTTCACGTATTGCAACGTGGTGGCGTTGGTGCTTTCCAGCACCACGGGCGGTGCGGCGCCGGCCTGCAGGGCTTCCAACCAGCGCTGCACGCAAACGCACCAGCGGTCGCCGGGTTTGAGGCCGGCAAACCGCCACTCGGGTCGGGGCGTGCTCAAGTCGTTGCCGTGCTCGCGCGAAAACGCCAGAAAGGGCTCGGTGACGCGTGCGCACACCACATGGGTGCCTTGGTCGTCGGGGCCGGTCTCGCAGCAACCGTCCCGGTAGAACCCGGTGAGTGGGTCGTAGGAGCAGGGCAGCAGTTCGCCACCGAGAACGTTGCGTGCGAGGGTCATGGTGGTCTCGACGAGGGGAGGGGGGTCAGTTGGTCTTGGTGGCGCCGACCATCTTCATGGCGGAGGCGATCAGGGCAGACACCTCGGTCATGTTGCTGGGCACGATCAGGGTGGTGGTGGCGTCGGCGGCGACCTTGCTGTAGGCGTCCACGGCGCGCTCGGCGACCTTCAGCTGCACGGCTTCCTGTCCGCCTGGCTGGCGGATGGCCTCTGCCACCACTCGGATGGCCTCGGCAGTGGCTTCAGCCACGGCCAGGATGGCGGAGGCCTCGCCCTGCGCGTTGTTGATCTCGGCCTGCTTCTCGCCCTCTGAGCGGGCAATGAAGGCTTCACGCTCGCCGGTGGCGATGTTGATCTGTTCCTGGCGACGGCCTTCGGAGGCCGCAATCAGTGCGCGCTTCTCCCGCTCGGCGGTGATCTGGGCCTGCATGGCCAGCAGGATCTCCTTGGGCGGCGTGAGATCCTTGATTTCGTAACGCAGCACCTTCACGCCCCAGTTCAGCGCGGCTTCGTCGATGGCGTGCACCACTTGCGCGTTGATGATGTCGCGCTCCTCGAAGGTCTTGTCCAGTTCGAGCTTGCCGATGACCGAGCGCAGCGAGGTCTGGGCGAGCTGGGTCACGGCCACGATGTAGTTGGACGAGCCGTAGCTGGCGCGCATCGGGTCGGTGACCTGGAAGTACAGGATGCCGTCGACCTGCAGTTGGGTGTTGTCGCGCGTGATGCAGACCTGGCTGGGGACGTCGAGTGGGATTTCCTTCAAGCTGTGCTTGTAGGCCACCTTGTCGATGAAGGGGATCAGGAAGTTCAGGCCGGGGGCGAGGGACGAGTTGTATTTGCCCAGGCGTTCCACCACCCAGGCGTTTTGCTGCGGCACCACCTTGACGGAGCGTGTGATGAAGATGGCGGCGACGATGATCAGCAGGATGGCGATTTCCATGGCGGAACGGCTTTCGGGGAAGTTGGAAGTTGGGTGAGATTAGCGCAAGGGCATGTCGGGATTGAACATCAGACCTTGTCGACCATCAGGCGGCTGCCCACCAGCTCGGCCACGCGGTAGGCGCCGGGTACGGGTGGATTGCCCGGGCGCTGGATCACGGTCCACTGGGCACCCCGGTATTTGACGCTGGCGGTGCCATCAGCGTTCCATTCGTCGATCTGCAGGATCTCGCCCACGTCCAGGTTCACGCTGCGCATGGCGCGCACGGACGGGTCGGTGGCGCGCCGCTTCTTGATGAAGTACCAGGCAACAACGGCCGCCGAGCCCGTGAAGGCGGCTGCGCTCAGTTGCCCCGCCATACTGAGCCCGGCGTGGGCGGCGATTGCGCCAGCCACCATGCCAACGGCCAGCATGAGCAGGTAAAAGGTGCCTGTGAACAGCTCGAGCGCGACGGTGGAACCCGCCAACAACCACCACAATGTTGAATCCGACATGCATGCTCCCACTTTGTTGACCGATTACGACGGGTCCTTGTGTTCGCCGCTGGCGCGCGTGCGGGAGTGGCGTTTGTAGGACCAACGCCACATTCTGCGGCAAATGCCATGCGGTCCCAGGGCGCGGACACACGTTGTCCGTACACTTCGCGCCTGCTTTGCCATCCAGGGCGTTTTCGTTGCCTGCTTCCTTTTGCCTGATGGCCGCCCCCCGCGGCTGGAGAATTTCATGAAATTTCGCTTTCCCATCGTCATCATCGACGAAGACTTCCGCTCCGAAAACACCTCGGGTCTGGGCATCCGCGCGCTGGCGCAGGCCATCGAAATCGAGGGCTTCGAGGTCGTCGGTGTGACCAGTTACGGTGACATGAGCCAATTCGCCCAGCAGCAAAGCCGCGCCAGCGCCTTCATCCTGTCAATCGACGACGAGGAGTTCAGCCACGGCGCCGACCTCGATCCGGTGGTTCTGAATCTGCGCAACTTCATCGACGAGGTTCGGCGCAAGAATTCGGACGTACCGATCTACATCTACGGCGAGACCAAGACCAGCCGCCATTTGCCCAACGACATCCTGCGCGAGCTGCACGGCTTCATCCACATGTTCGAGGACACCCCGGAGTTCGTGGCGCGCCACATCATCCGCGAGGCCAAGAGCTACCTCGAAGGCATCCAGCCGCCGTTCTTCAAGGCGCTGCTCGACTACGCGGAAGACGGCTCCTATTCCTGGCATTGCCCTGGCCACTCGGGCGGCGTGGCGTTTCTCAAGAGCCCGGTAGGCCAGATGTTTCACCAGTTCTTTGGCGAGAACATGCTGCGCGCCGACGTGTGCAACGCGGTGGAGGAGCTCGGCCAGCTGCTGGACCACAACGGCGCCATTGGCGCCAGCGAGCGCAACGCAGCGCGCATCTTCAACGCCGATCACTGCTTCTTCGTCACGAACGGCACCAGCACCAGCAACAAGATGGTCTGGCACCACACCGTGGCGCCGGGCGACGTGGTAGTGGTGGACCGCAACTGCCACAAGTCGATCCTGCACAGCATCATCATGACGGGTGCAATCCCTGTCTTCCTGAAGCCCACGCGCAACCACTACGGCATCATCGGTCCGATCCCGCAGAGTGAGTTCGAGATCGACGCCATCAAGGCCAAGATTCGCGCCAATCCGTTGCTGGCCGGCGTGGACGCCGACGCGGTCAAGCCACGTGTGCTCACGCTCACGCAGTCCACCTACGACGGTGTGCTTTACAACACCGAGGCCATCAAGCAGATGCTCGACGGCTATGTGGCCAACCTGCATTTCGACGAGGCCTGGCTGCCGCACGCGGCGTTCCATCCTTTCTATGGCAACTACCACGCCATGGGTAAGAAGCGGGTGCGACCCATGGAGTCGGTGGTGTATGCCACGCAGTCCATCCACAAGCTGCTCGCTGGCATCAGCCAGGCCAGCCATGTGCTCGTGCAGGACTCGCAGAACGTCAAACTCGACCGCCACCTCTTCAACGAGGCCTACCTGATGCACACCAGCACCAGCCCGCAGTACGCGATCATCGCCAGCTGCGACGTGGCCGCAGCCATGATGGAGCCACCCGGCGGCCGTGCGCTGGTGGAAGAAAGCATTTTTGAGGCGCTCGACTTCCGCCGCGCCATGCGCAAGATCGACGCCGAGTTCGGCGACGACGACTGGTGGTTCAAGGTCTGGGGTCCGGACGATCTGGCCGAGGAGGGGATGGGAGAAGCGACCGACTGGGTGCTCAACCCCGACCCGGCCGGCTCGCAGGCCACGGCCAAGGACTGGCACGGCTTTGGCGACATGGCGCCGGGCTTCAACATGCTCGACCCGATCAAGGCGACCATCGTCACGCCGGGCCTGAACCTGGACGGCCGCTTCGAACCCGATGGCATCCCGGCGTCGATCGTCACCAAGTTCCTCGCCGAGCACGGTGTGGTGGTGGAGAAGACCGGCCTGTACAGCTTCTTCATCATGTTCACCATCGGCATCACCAAG
>JAZKHJ010000011.1:0-50070 GCA_040385485.1 Pseudomonadota bacterium
AGACGGCATCGTGCTGATCGACCAGGACAAGTGCCGTGGCTGGCGCATGTGCGTGAGCGGCTGCCCCTACAAAAAGATTTACTACAACTGGAAAAGCGGCAAGGCCGAGAAGTGCATCTTCTGCTACCCGCGCATCGAGGCTGGCCAGCCCACCGTGTGCAGCGAAACCTGCGTGGGCCGCATCCGTTACCTGGGCGTGCTGCTGTACGACGCCGACCGCATCCAGGAAGCGGCGAGCGTGCCCAACGAGATGGACCTCTACAAGGCCCAGATCGACCTCTTCATGGACCCGCACGACCCGGCGGTGATCGCGCAGGCGCGCGCCGACGGCATCCCCGACAACTGGCTGGAGGCCGCGCGCCACAGCCCGGTCTACAAGATGGCTGTCGACTGGAAAGTGGCGCTGCCGCTGCACCCGGAGTACCGCACGCTGCCCATGGTCTGGTACGTGCCGCCACTCTCGCCCATCACCGCCGCGGCCAACGCCGGGCACCTGGGCGACAACGGCGAGATCCCGGACGTGAGCCAGCTGCGCATCCCGGTGAAGTACCTCGCCAACCTGCTGACCGCCGGTGACACCGTGCCGGTGGTGCGCGCGCTCGAACGCATGCTGGCCATGCGCAGCTACCAGCGCGCCAAACACGTGGACGGCGTGATCAACCAAGACGTGCTCGACCAGGTGCAGCTCAGTGTGCGCGAGGTCGAGGACATGTACCAGACCATGGCGATCGCCAACTACGAGGACCGTTTCGTGATTCCCACCACCCACCGCGAATACGCCGAGAACACCTTCAACATCAAGGGCGGCTGCGGCTTCAGTTTCGGCAACGGTTGCTCCGAGGGCCAGACCGAGACCAGCCTGTTCGGCAGCGAGAAGAAGCGCACGATCCCGATCAAGGCAGGGGTCTGACATGGGCCTGTTTTCCACCCCCCAGAAGCCCGCCGTGCACACGCTGCGTGTGCTCGCCCACCTGCTGCGTTACCCCACCCCCGAGCTGCGCGAGCACGCCGGGGAACTGCGCGACGCGCTGCGCGCCGAGGCCGCCTTGCCGCCCACGCGGCTGACCGAGCTCGACGCGTTGCTGGTGCACCTGAGCCAGCAGCCGGCACTCGACGTCGAGGCCGACTATGTCGAGCTGTTCGACCGTGGGCGCAGCACCGCGCTGCACCTGTTCGAGCACGTGCTGGGCGACTCGCGCGACCGGGGCCCGGCCATGATCGACCTGATCCAGACCTACGAGAAGGCCGGCCTTTTCTTCGGCCCGGCCGAGCTGCCCGACCACCTCAGCGTGTTGCTGGAGTTCGCCTCCACCCAGCCCGCTGCGGTGGCGCGCGAGTTCCTCGGCGAGAGCGCGCACATCGTGCGTGTGATCTTCAGCGCGCTGCAGAAGCGCCAGAGCCCGTACGCCAGCGTGCTGGCCGCGGTGCTCGAGATCGCGGGCGAGAAGGCCGAGCCGGTGCCGGTGGCGGCCGACCCCGGCATCGACGAGAGCTGGGCCGAACCTGCGGTGTTCGGCGGCTGCTCCACCGAAGGCCAGGCCCGGCCCGGCCAGCCGCAACCGATCCGCATCGTGAAGGCGGCCACCGGCCGCCACCCATCCCCCCCACCAGGAGCACAGGCATGACCTCACTGCACCACTTCCTCTTCGGCGTCTATCCCTACATCTGCCTGGCGGTCTTCCTCATGGGCAGCCTGGCCCGCTTCGACCGCGACCAGTACACCTGGAAAAGCGATTCCTCGCAGCTGCTGCGCAAGGGCCAGCTGCGCTGGGGCAGCAACCTGTTCCACATCGGCATCCTGTTCCTCTTCTTCGGTCACGCCGTGGGCCTGCTCACGCCGCATTTCTTTTATGAAGGCTTCCTGGACGCCGCGGTCAAGCAACGCCTGGCCATCTATGCGGGCGGCACCGCCGGTGTGATCTGTTTCGTGGGCCTGTCCATGCTGCTGCACCGGCGCATCTTCGACCCGCGCATCCGCCTCACCAGCCACCGCACCGACATCGCCATCCTGGTGATCCTGTGGGTGCAGCTCACGCTGGGCCTGATCACGTTGCCCTACTCGTATTCGCACGCCGACGGCAGCGCCATGCTGGTGCTGGCCGAATGGGCGCAGCGCATCGTCACCTTCCGTCCCGACGCGTCCGCCCTGGTCAACATGGACTGGCCCTACAAGGTGCACCTGGTGCTGGGCATGACGATCTTCCTGCTGTTCCCGTTCTCGCGCCTGGTGCATGTGTGGAGCGGCTTCGGCAGCCTCGCCTACCTGGTGCGGCCCTACCAGGTGGTGCGCAGCCGCCGCCTGGGCGTGCCGGCCAACCCGACGAATCCGGCGCACCCGACCCAGCCCCGCTGATCCACCTCACACCCACGGGAGCCCCCATGAGCCAAGACCTCTCCACATCTGCTGCCACCGGTTGCGGCGGCAGCGCCTGCGCGTGCAAAGGCCCTGCGGCCGCTGCGCTTGCGGTCGACATCGCCAGCGTCAATGGCATCCACCTGCACGACGCCGGCGAGGTGCTGGACGCGCAGACCCTGCGCGAGCGCGCCTGCACCGAGCTGCTGCGCCAGCAGGCTGTGAGCGCGGGCCTGCTGCCGCGTTTCACCGGCCTGAGCGCGCCCGAGCCCGACGACGCCACGCGCCGCGCGATCGAGGCCCTGCTCGAAGCCGAGGTGCATTCGCCCGAGCCGGGCGCCGAGGAATGCCGGCGCCACTACGAGGCCCACAAGCCGCGCTTCGTGGTCGGCCAGGCGCTGCACGTGCGTCACATCCTGTTCGCGGTCACGCCGGGCGTGCCGGTGAACGCACTGGCGCAGCGCGCCGAGGCTGCGCTGCTGGAGCTCTCGCGCCAGGGGGTGTCGATCGATCGTTTCGCGCAGCTCGCGGTTGAGCTCTCCAACTGCCCGTCGAGCGCTCAGGGCGGCGACCTCGGCTGGATCACGCCGCAGGACTGCGCACCCGAACTGGCCAAGGCGCTGTTCCTGCAGAACGACGCCATCCAGGCCTTGGGCCTGCACCCGCGCCTGGTGCACAGCCGCTTCGGCCTGCACATCGTCGAGGTGCTGGCGCGCGAGCCTGGGCGTCTGCCCGAGTTCGCGGAGCTGCAGGCGCAGATCGGTGCACGGCTGGCCCTGCAGTCGCAGGCCACGGCGCTGCGCCAGTACATGCAGTTGCTGGTCGGCCAGGCCCAGGTGGAGGGCGTCGAACTGGAAGGGGCCGACACCCCGCTGGTGCAATGAACGAACCGGCCGCAGGCGCATCAGCGGACGAGCTGCTGTTGCGCCTGCGGCATTTCCGCTCCGACTACTTCCCGCGCCACCAGCAGCGCTTTCAAGATCTGGTGGCCGAGGGCCAGCATCCCAAGACGCTGTTCATCGGCTGCTCCGATTCGCGCCTCGTGCCCTACCTGCTCACCGGCGCCGGCCCGGGCGAGTTGTTCATCGTGCGCAACGTGGGCGCGTTGGTCCCACCCCATGACCAGTCGCACGGTTTACACGGCACCATGGCCGCCATCGAATTCGCCGTGCTCAGCCTGCACGTGGAGCGCATCGTGGTGTGTGGCCACAGCCACTGCGGCGCGATCCGCACCGCCTACGAAGGCGCGCCCGCCGAGGCCGTGGCGCTCACCGCGTGGCTCAAGCTGGTGGACGAGGCCCTGCTGCCGGTGCAGCCCTGTGCCGAATCCATGCGCCGCACCGAGCAGCGCGCCGTGGTGCTGCAGCTCGAACGCCTCATGGGCTACCCCATGGTGCGACGCGAGGTCGAGGCCGGCCGGCTCACGCTGCACGGCTGGCACTACGTGATCGAAGAAGGAGAAGTGCATGTGTTTGATGCACAACAAGGTGATTTCATTGCCGCTTCGTTAGCCTCCAACAGCGGCACCGGGCCGTACCAACCTTATGTGGAGCACGATGGACAAGTCATCAGTTACTGAAGACGCCGTGGCACTGGCGGCCGAACTCCAGGCCATGGCGCGCGAGGGCGGCCTGCGCACCTGGCGCCTGCGTGGGCGCGAGTTGCTGCCCGTGGTGCAGGGCGGCATGGGCGTGGGGGTGTCGGCGTCCTCGCTGGCGGGCACCGTGGCCGGCCTCGGTGGCCTGGGCACGATCTCCGCGGTCGATCTGCGCCGCCGCCACCCCGACCTGATGGCCGCCACCGCCCACCTGGACAAGGAGCCCGACGCACGTTCGCGCATCGACACCGCCAACCTGGTTGCGCTCGACCGCGAGATCCGTGGTGCCAAGGCCATCGCGCAGGGCCGCGGCCTGGTTGCGGTCAACGTGATGAAGGCGCTCAGCGCCTACGAACAGTACGTGCGGCTGGCGCTGGAAAGCGGTGCCGACGCGGTGGTGGTGGGCGCGGGCCTGCCGCTGGATTTGCCCGAACTGGCGCGCGACCACCCCGACACCGCGCTCATCCCCATCCTGTCGGACGCGCGCGGCGTGCAGCTGCTGGTGCGCAAGTGGGAGAAAAAAGGCCGCCTGCCCGACGCCATCGTGATCGAGCACCCGCGGCTGGCCGGTGGCCACCTCGGCGCGGCGAAAGTGGCCGATCTGCAGGACACCCGCTTCGACTTCGAGGTGGTGATCCCGCAGGTGCTCGAGTTCTTCAAGACCGCCGGCATCGAGCGCGAGATCCCGCTCATCGCGGCCGGCGGCATCGGCTGCCGCGACGACATCCTGCGCCTGCAGGCCCTGGGCGCCAGCGCGGCGCAGCTCGGCACGGCGTTCGCCGTCACACAAGAATGCGACGCCGATCCCGCCTTCAAGCGCGTGCTGGCCGAGGCCCGACCCGAGGACCTGGTGGAGTTCATCAGCGTGGCCGGCCTGCCCGCGCGCGCCGTGCGCACGCCCTGGCTGGACAAATACCTGCGCCTGGAGCCGCGACTGAAGGCGGTTGCGCATGTGAAGAAAAAGTGCAACATGGCGTTTGACTGCCTGGCCCATTGCGGATTGCGGGACGGCAAGGGCGAGATGGGACAGTTCTGCATCGACCAGCAGCTCGGCCACGCGCTCGACGGCGACACGCAGAAGGGCCTGTTCTTCCGGGGCACGGGTGTGCTGCCATTCGGGCAGCAGATACGCCCGGTTCAGGACCTCATGCGGTGGCTGTTGGGAGGCAGGATGTGGAACACCCCCCGCGTCGCCTTCGGCGCCACCCCCCTCAAGGGGGGCGACACCTGAGGCCTGGCGGAGCCAGTTCCTCGGTGTCTCTGGAACAAGGCACGCCGCTCGGTGTGGGGTGGCAACGGATTGAAAGGAAAGTCTGAACATGAAACGCGATGCATTGAAATCGGCCTCCACCGCCATCGGCCAGCAGCCCATCACGCTGGACGTGCTGAAAGAGAAGTACCTCAAGGACGGTGAGACCGGCGAGCAAGACATCTACCGACGCGTGGCGCGCGCCCTGGCCTCGGTTGAGCCCGAGGCCGACCGCGCGCTGTGGGAACAGCGCTTCTTCGACAACCTGCAGGCCGGCGCCATCGGGGCCGGCCGCATCATGAGCGCGGCCGGCACGGCGATACAGGCCACGCTGATCAACTGCTTCGTGCAACCGGTGGGCGACTGCATCCAGGGCGTGGACGACGGCGGTTACCCCGGCATCTACGAAGCGCTGCGCGAAGCCGCCGAAACCATGCGCCGTGGCGGTGGCGTGGGCTACGACTTCTCGCGCATCCGCCCGCGCGGCGCCGAGGTCAAGGCCATGGCCTCGCTGGCCTCGGGTCCGTGCAGCTACATGAACGTGTTCGACCAGTCCTGCGCCACGGTGGAGAGCGCGGGCGCGCGGCGGGGCGCGCAGATGGGCGTGCTGCGCATCGACCACCCCGACGTGATCGAGTTCATCACCGCCAAGCGCACACCGGGGCGCTGGAACAACTTCAACGTGTCGGTGGGCGTGAGCGACGCTTTCATGCGCGCGCTGGCCGACGATCAGCCCTGGGAGCTGGTGCACCGCGCCCGCCCCGGCGCGGCGCTGCTGGCCCAGGGCGCCCACCAGCGCGCCGATGGCCTGTGGGTCTACCGCAGCGTGCCCGCGCGTGAGCTGTGGGACACGGTGATGCGCTCGACCTACGACTTCGCCGAACCCGGCATCCTGTTTCTCGACCACATCCAGCGCGACAACAACCTGCGCTACTGCGAAACCATCGAGGCGACCAACCCTTGCGTGACGGCCGATACGTGGGTGATGACCGAGGACGGGCCGCGCACGGTGGCTGATCTTGTCGGGCAGCCGTTCCACGCGATCATTGACGGTCGCAGCCATGCGGTTCAAAGCAAAGGATTTTTTGCCACGGGTCACAAACCTGTGTGGTGCCTGAAGACACGCGAGGGACATTCGCTTCGCTTGACCGCGGACCACCGCGTGCGTCGGGTGGCGCGCAAGACCCGCTACGCCATGGAGCTGGACTGGACCGAGGCGGCCCGGCTACAGCCAGGCGACGAGATCGTGCTCAACAACCACCGCGCGCTGCAAGGCTGGGCGGGAGCCGGCACCCGCGACGAAGGCTATCTGCTGGGTTTGTTGATCGGCGATGGCACCCTCAAAGCCGACAAGGCGGTGGTGTCGGTCTGGGCGCCCGAGTTGCGTGTGGTGGGTCAGGGCGCTGTGGCGTTCGCTGCTACCGGTGCCGCAGGCATCGTACAAGCGGCAGAGCTTGCAGCGGCCAGCCTGGCGCACCGGGCCGATTTTCGAGGCTTCCAGCGCCCGCTGACGGGACGGGGTGAGGCCCGTTTGTCGAGCGCGCCCCTGCGCGATCTGGCTTTGTCACTGGGCATGACGTCCAGCAAGAAATGGATCACACCCGCCATGGAGCAACGGTCCTCAGACTTTGCTGAAGGTTTGCTGGGCGGCCTGTTCGACGCGGACGGCAGCGTGCAGGGTGCTCAGGAGAAAGGCGTGAGCGTGCGGCTTTCTCAGAGCAACGAGGTGCTGCTTGAAGCGGCTCAGCGCATGTTGCTTCGCTTGGGCATCGCCTCCACCCTGTACCGCGAGCGACGGCCTGCCGGGCTGCGCAGCCTCCCCGATGGACGCGGTGGTGCGGCCGACTACGCCACGCTGGCCCAGCACGAACTGGTGATCAGCGGCGACAACCTGCAAGTGTTCGCCGAGCGCATCGGTTTTCGGGACACCGGCAAGGCGGCCCGGCTGACACAGGCGCTGAGCGCCTATCAGCGAACACCCAATCGGGAGCGCTTTGTGGCCACGGTGGAGTCATTGCAGGCCGATGGCGAAGAGACGGTGTTCGACGTGACGGTGGACGACGTGCACGCCTTCGACGCGAACGGCCTGGTGGTTCACAACTGCGGCGAGCAGCCCTTGCCGCCATATGGATGCTGCGACCTCGGGCCGGTGATCCTGCCGCGCTTTGTGCGCCACCCCTTCGGCTTCGGTGGCTTGCCCAGCTTCGACTTCGAGGCCTTCGAGCAGGCGGTGGCGCTGCAGGTGCGCGCGCTCGACAACGTGCTCGACGTGACCTTCTGGCCGCTGCCTCAGCAGCGCGAAGAGTCGGCGGCCAAGCGGCGCATCGGTGTCGGTTTCACCGGCATGGGCAACGCGCTGGCCATGCTGTGCGTGCGCTACGACCGCGCCGAGGGCCGCGCGCTGGCGGCGCAGATCGCCGAGCGCATGCGCGACGCGGCCTACACGGCCTCGGTGGCGCTGGCCCAGGAGAAGGGCGCGTTCCCCAAATTCGACGCCGACGGCTACCTGGCCGAAGGCACCTTCGCCAGCCGACTGCCCGAGGCGCTGCGCACCGCGATTCGCATGCACGGTATCCGCAACAGCCACCTGCTGTCGATCGCGCCCACCGGCACGGTCAGCCTGGCCTTTGCCGACAACGCGTCCAACGGCATCGAGCCGCCGTTTTCCTGGATGTACCGGCGCAAGAAGCGCGAGGCCGACGGCAGCACCACCGACTACGCGGTGGAAGACCACGCCTGGCGGCTCTACCGCGAGCTCGGTGGCGACATGGCGCAGCTGCCCGAATTCTTCGTGAGCGCACTGTCCATGCCGGCGGCCGACCACCTGGCCATGATGGAGGCGGTGCAGCCCTTCGTGGACACGGCGATCTCCAAGACGGTGAACGTGCCGGCCGACTACCCGTACGAGGACTTCAAGGATCTCTACCGCCAGGCCTGGCGCGCACAGCTCAAGGGGCTGGCGACCTACCGTCCCAACGCCATCCTGGGCTCGGTGCTCGACACCGGCACAAACGCCGAAGTTTTGCCCGAGACAACAGCGAGCGTGGCCACCGTGGACCCGATGCGCAGCGTGATCGAGAGCCGACCGCCGGGTGCGCTTTCGGCGGTGGCCGACAAGATCGAGTACTGGACGCAGGAAGGCCACCAGACCCTGTACCTGCTGGTGTCCTTCCTGCCGGTGCCGAGTGCCGACGGTTCGGGCACGGTCGAGCGCGCGATCGAGTTCTTCATGCCGGTGGGGCAGAGCGGCGAGTCGCAGCAGTGGGTGTCGTCCAGCATGCGGCTGCTCTCGCTGGCCGCGCGCGGTGGCTTCCTCGAACGCGCCCTGCGCGACATGCGCAAGGTGGCCTGGGACCGCGGACCGGTGCGCATGGGCACGCACCAGAAAGCCGACGGCACGCATGTGCCGATGTGGCACGACTCGGTGGTGGCGGCCATCGCCTACGCGGTGCAGACCCTGATCGCGCAGCGCGCCGGCGTCACGCCCGCGGGCTTGCCCCCGCCGCCGGTGGTGGTGGCGGCCACGCCGGGCCTCATGCCGGGCAAGAAGTGCGGCGAGTGCGGCGCTCACGCGGTGATCCGCAAGGACGGCTGCGACTACTGCACGCAATGCGGACATCTCGGGGTGTGCGGATGAACACGGCGCTGCGCAACAGGCCCACGCAGACGGCGTTCGATGTCGATGGGGTCGAGCGTGAATGCGCCCGCACGGCGGCCGACCTGATCCACGCGCGCCAGACCGTGTTGCCCAAACGCCTGCTGGCGCCGGGACCGGATGCCGATCAGCTGCAGACCTTGCTGGGGGCCGCCGCCGCCGCGCCTGACCACGGTCAGTTGCTGCCCTGGCGTTTCGTGATCGTGCCGCGGAGCGAACGTGGATCGCTGGCCGAGCTGTTCGCGCAGGCCCTGCGCGAGCGCGACGCCAGCGCCACGCCCGAGCAGCTGGACCAGGCGCGCGAGAAGGCGCACCGCGCGCCCTTTCTGCTGCTGGTGGTGGTCGACGGGCAGCGCGGCGACCCGGCGGTGGACCTGCACGAGCGCATCCTCTCGGCCGGGTGCGCGGTGCAGAACATGCTGCTCATGGCCACCGCGATGGGTTTTGGGTCGGCCCTCACCAGTGGCAAGGCGCTGGGCTCCACCGCCTTGCGCCAGCGCTTCGGCCTGAGCGTGGGCGAACACGCCCTGTGTTTTATGAGCGTGGGCACGGTGGCGGCGCGCCGGCCCGCGCGCACGCGCCCCACCGTGGCCGACTATTGCAGCACGCTGGGCCCCGCGCCAGTGGACGCCAACTGAACCTGGAGACCCCATGAACATTCAAACCTTCGACGACCTGCTGAGCGCCGCGCGCCAGCAACCCCTGCCACAGCGCCTGCTGTTCGTGTTTGCCGGCGTGGAGCTGCCCGACGACGCGACGCCGGCCCAGCGGCTCGAATTCGAGCGCGGCGAGGGTGGCGCGTTGGTGCCGCAGATGTGCGTGGACAAGGGCCTGGACGAACTCCACTCGTTTGATCAACTGGTGCAAGAGGCCGAAGCCTTTGGTCAGCCCTGGGGCATGGTGTTTGCTGCTGCGCTGGCGGGCACGCCGGGCCGACAGCCCGAGAGCGCCGAGGCCGAACAGCCGCTGCAGGACATGGTGGAGGCGATCCGCCAGGGCCAGTTGCAGGCCTTCATCCCGTTCGACCCACAAGGGCAGGCCGTGGCCCTGGGTTGAAGTGGCCACGACGATCCCGCTCACGTCCATCACCCTGCCCGGACACCGCGCGCCCGCCGCCGGTTTTGAGGCACCGTTCGAAATGCTGGGCGCCTGCCACGAGCGCGTCGAGCGCACGCTTGGCTTGCTGGCCAGGCTGCAGCAGCACGTGTTGGTGCGCGGCTGGGACGAGAGTGTGGCCAGTGCCGCGCGCGACGTGATGCGTTATTTCGACCTGGCCGCCCCGCTGCACCACGAAGACGAGGAGCGCCATGTGTTCCCGCCTCTGTTGGCCGGCGATGACGCGGCGCTGCGTCAGGTGGTGCAAGGCCTGCAGCAGGACCACCGCGACATGGAAGCGGCCTGGGTGACGGTGCGTGCAGCGCTGGCGTCCGTGGCGCAGGCGCCACCGCCGGGGTGGGCCCACTTCAGCCCGCAGGAAGAGGCCGCGCTCATCGGCTTCACCCGGCTGTACAACCACCACCTGCGTGAGGAAGACGGACTGGTCTACCCGGTCTCACAGGCCCAGTTGTCGGCCGATGCCTTGCGCGCCATGAGCGCCGACATGATGCGCCGCCGGGGGCTGGAGCCCACGTGAAAGTCAGGCCTTCGGCCCCACCTGCAGCGCCACCTCGCCCACACCTTCCACGGAGCCCGTGATGCGGTCGCCCGGCAGCACCGCGCCCACGCCTTCGGGCGTGCCGGTGTAGATCAGGTCGCCGGGTTGCAGGTGGTAGAAGAGCGAGAGGTCGGCAATGATTTCGCGGATGTTCCAGATCAGCTTGTCCACGTCGGACTTCTGCTTCACCGCGCCGTTGACCGACAGCTCGATCGCGCCGCGCTCGATCACCACACCGGGCATGGGCACGATCTTGCTGCACACCGACGAATCCTCAACGTCCTTGCCCAGGTCCCAGGGGCGTCCCTTGTCGCGCGCCACCAACTGCAGGTCGCGCCGCGTCATGTCAAGGCCGGCTGCATAGCCGTAAATGATCTCGTGTGCGTCTTCGGCCTTCACACGGAAGCCCGGCTTGCCGATGGCCAGCACGAGTTCCATCTCGAAGTGGTAGTTGGCCGTCTCGCTCGGATAGGGCGTGGTCGCACCCGAGAGCGCTAGCGTCTGCGGCGCCTTGGTGAAGTAGAACGGGCGCTCGACCGACTTGTCCACCGGCTTGCCCATTTCCACCGCGTGCGCGTGGTAGTTGCGGCCGACGAAGAACAGGCGGTTGACGGGGAAGTGTTCGGTTTTGCCGCGCACGGGCACGGACGCGACGGGGGGTGGGGGGAAGAGGTAGGTGGTCATGGCGGGGCTCAAGGCATGTGGGGCTGGTTGTCGGGGCGCACTTCGTAGACGCCGAGCTTGCGGTGCAGCGGCGATTCGTCGGCGATGAAGAGGAAGGCCGGTGCGCTGGTCGAGGCGTTGGTGAGCGTGGTGCCGGTGTAGCCGGGGATGCAGCAGGTGTCGGCGGCCACGAGGTCGAAACCCTGCGCGTCGGTGGCCACGCGCGCCGCGCCTTCAATCACGTGGTACACGGCGGCTGGTGAGCGCGCGGGCAGTTGGAGCGTCTGGCCCGGGCGCAGCATGAGGGCGTGGAAGCCGAGGATGTTTTCCACGTCTTCACCGGTCTCGGGGTTCACATAAGTCACCTGCACTGCGTCCACGTCGGGCCGGTCGGCCGCGAGCGACTGCAGGGCGGCCTTCGCGTCGGCCCAGGGGTAGCGCAGCATGGGGTAACGCTTGCCGCTGCGGCCGAACACGGGCGTGGGCACCACGCCGGCGCGCGCGTAGGCGCGGTCGCCGTGGCCGGGTTTCGTTTCCTGGCGTGCGCCGTTGAGGTGGTAGCTCACCTCGAGGTAGTAGGCCAGCGGCAGGTCGAGCACGTCGAGCCAGATCACCGGCTCGCTGCCGTCGTGGCCATGCTCGTGCCAGAGGCCGGTCGGCGTGAGGATCAGGTCACCGCGGCTCATGGGGCAGCGCTCGCCATCCACCGTGGTCCAGGCGCCTTCGCCCTCGACCACCATGCGCACCGCGTTGGGCGTGTGGCGGTGGCTGGGCGCCCACTCACCGGGCATGAGCAGTTGCATGCCGAGGTACATGGCCGCACTGGCCTGCATCTTCTCCAGCGTGTGGCCGGGGTTGGCCAGCACCAGCACGCGGCGCTCGGCCTTTTCGATCGGGGTGAGCTCACCCGCTTTCAGCAGCAGCGGCTTGATGGTCTTGTAGGGCCAGTGTGTGGCCTGCGTCTGGCGCGTGGGGATGGTGGGCGGCAACACGCCGCGCAGGCTGGGCCACAGCGGCACCAGGTTGAGCGCGCGCAGCTCGGCCACGTAGTCGGCGGGCAGGTCTTCGAGTCGTCCGAGGTCGTTCATGGTGTCTCCTGGGGGTTCAGTGGGCGGCGAGGCAGTTCTGGACATTCCAGCCGTAGAGCCACTCCATGGCGTCGTAGAAGCGCTCGGGCGTGCGGCCCTTCCACAGGTCGTTGCGCACGAGCCGCTCCACACCCTTGGCGTGGTAGATCCGGCCCATCTCGCGCGAGCTCAGCACGATGCGCGCGGTGCGCGCCACGCGCGAGCGCTGGTAGAGGTCGAAGGCCTTCTCGATGTGGTTGCCGTGCACGCGCAAGGCCTCGCCCAGCGTCACCGCGTCTTCGATGGCCATGCACGCGCCCTGCGCCATGTACTGCGTGGTCGGGTGGGCTGCGTCGCCCAGCAGCGTGACGCGGCCAAAGCTCCACTGCCCGATGGGTTCGCGGTCGGCCGTGGCCCAGCGCTTCCAGCTCTTGGGCAGGTCGATCAGCTGGCGCGCCTTGGGGCACAGGCCTTGAAAGTAGCTCTGCACTTCTTCCTGGCTGCCTTCGGTCACACCCCATTGCTCGGGCTCGCGGCTGTGGAAGGTCACCACCACGTTGTACTGCTCGCCGCCTCGCAGCGGGTAGTGCACCAGGTGGCAATTGGGCCCGACCCAGATGCTGGCCGCATTCCAGCGCAGGTCTTCGGGGAAGTCGGCCTTGTCCACCACCGCGCGGTAGACCACGTGGCCGGTCACGCGCGCCTCGTCGCCCACGAACTGCTGGCGCACGACCGATTTCACGCCGTCGGCGCCGATCAGTGCCAGGCCGCGGTGGGCATTGCC
Organism: Pseudomonadota bacterium; assembly: GCA_040385485.1. GTDB lineage: Bacteria > Pseudomonadota > Gammaproteobacteria > Burkholderiales > Burkholderiaceae_C > Hydrogenophaga. The sequence goes on from JAZKHJ010000011.1 coordinate 13,023, forward strand.
GTTCTGGTCGTGCACGGTCACGCCATCGGCGTCCTGCTCGACACGCGCCACGCGGGTGGAGGTGTGGAACTGAATCTGCCCGCTGGCCTGCACGCCCTCCAGCAACGAGGTGTGCGCATCGGCCCGGTGGATCACCGCGTAGGGGTTGCCGAAACGCTGGCGGAAGGCTTCGCCGGTGGGGATCTTGCCGACCTGGTATTCGTCAATGGCGTCGTGCATGACCATGAAGTCGGTGTACACAGCGCGCTTGCGAGCGGCCTCGCCCACGCCCAGCGCATCAAACGCGTGAAAGGCGTTGGGCCCGAGCTGCATGCCCGCGCCGATCTCGCCCAGCTCGGCCGCCTGCTCCAGCACCTGGACGCGAAAGCCCTGGCGCACCAGGGCCAGGGCGGCGGCCAGGCCGCCGATGCCGCCGCCGGCCACGATGACGGGCAGGTCTGAAGGGGGTGCGCTCATCGGTGTCTCCTCGATATGCATCGTATGCTGATGATCAGTGTACTTATTGTATGGCCGGTGCTAGGATTCCCGCAACCCCCACCCATCGCCATGAAACGCAGCCCACCCACCGTCGACATCGATCACCAGCCCGGCCACTACATCCGCCGGTTGCACCAGATATCGGTGGGCATCTTCCTGCAGGAGCTGGGCGAGATCGGCATCACCCCGGTGCAGTACGCCGCCCTGCAGACCGTGGCCAACCACCCGGGGATCGACCAGCGCACGCTGGCGCGCACGATCGCGCTGGACGCCTCCACCACCGGCGGCGTGGTCGACCGGCTGGAAGCCCGTGGCTGGCTGGAGCGCAAGACCGCTCCCGAAGACCGACGCGCCCGCCAGCTTGCGCTCACCGACGCCGGCGTGCAACTGCTGGGCGAGGCCGTGCCGGCCATGCTGGGCGCACAAGACTTGATCCTGGAGCCGCTCTCCGAGCGCCAGCGCGCCCAGTTCATGAAGCTGCTGCGCCTGCTGGTGGACACCAACAACGCGCACAGCCGCGCGCCGAGCGAAGCGATGAAGTGAGCGCGGCGGGGCTAGAGCAGGCTCTTAGCCCCGCAGGTGTGCCACCACCGCCTGCAGCACCTGTTCGTCGCGCAGCAGCCGGGTGTGGCCCAGGCCGCTGGTCTCGATCAACTGCGCGCCAGCGATCGCATCGCGGTAGGCCTCGGCATCGGCAAAGCGGTTGATGCGGTCTTCGCGGTCGTGCACGATGAGCGTGGGCAGGGCCACGCGCGGCCCCACCGCCGCCGGCTCGAACTGGCGCATCAGGATGCCCTCGCGCGCTTCCACCCGTTGCTGCATGCGCGAGCGCGTGTCCTCGCTCAGGCCGAACACCATGGCGAACAGGCGCGTGTAGGCGTGCGGCGAGGCTGGCGGTGCCAGCAGCGCCAGCCGGGCCACCGGGAGGCCGCGGGCGGCGGCGTAGGCCAGTGCGTTGGCCGCCAGTGAATGCGCCGCCACGGCGCGCACCTCATGGCCTTGTTGCTGCAGACGGGCGGTGAGGTATTCGATGGCACGCGCAAACTGCGGCAGGTTGCTGGTGCTGCCCTGGCTGCGACCGTGGGCGGGCAGGTCCACCAGCACCGGCCGCAGGCCCTGTGCCATCAGCGCCTGTGCCAGCGGCAGCATTTGCGCGGCGTGGCCACCCCAGCCGTGCAGCAGGAGCACCACCGGCCCAGCCGGGCCGGGTGGTGGCTGGTAGAGCGTGACGCTGGCCTGCTCGAACGGCCAGGGCGTGGCCTGCCAGGTGGCCAGCGCGGGCTGCCGGCGGTGCAGCCACTTGGGTGGCAGCGGCGTGCCGAACAGGCGGTACGCGCCGCGCACGGCCAGCGCCGGCCAGACCCGCTCGGACAGGCCCAGCGCCCAGCGAAGCCATCGCGTGCCGGGACTGGTCTGGTAGTAGGCCGAGGCGGTCTGAAGCGGGGTGGTGGTCATGGACTTCTCCTGTAATCGCACAATCGTGCGAAATTGGTTCAAAAAAAGGGCGACGGGAAGCGACTCAGGTTTGATAGGTCTTGACCAGCCGCGCCCAGGTCGCCTGGGCGCGCTCGGTGGCACGGGGGTCGCGCAGGAAGCGCACGTCGTGGACCAGCCCGATCGCCAGGCTGCAGATCTCGCCCACCAGTTGCTCGGGGTCGGTGCCGGGCTGGAGGTGACCGACCTCGATCGCCTGCAGCACGGTGCGGCGCAGTGCCGCGCGCCAGCGCGTGACTTCGCCCAGCAGCAGGTCGCGCAGCTCGCCTTCGCGGTCGTCGAGTTCGAAGGCGCCCGAGGTGTAGAGGCAGCCCGTGTGGGCCTCGACATCGCGCAGGCGGATGAACCAGCGCCGCACGATCTCGCTCAGCCGCGGCAGGCCCTTGGGCACCTGCATCGCCGGCACGAACACGTCGCCGATGAAGCGGCGGCCGAATTCCTCGATCACCGCTTTCTGCAGAGCCTCGCGCGAGCCCACGCGCGAGAACACGCCGCTCTTGGAAACGCCGATGCGGTCGGCCACCGCCTGCAGCGTGATGGCTTCCAGCCCGTCGGACGAAGCGAGGTCCAGGGCCGCGCCCACGATGGCAGCGCGCGTCATTTCACTTTTCTGGGTTCGGGCATCCATGGCCTCCATTTTGGCACAACCGTGCGAAATTGCAAACGACAACCGGCGCAGTGGCCCAGGCGGGATCGTTGGCGCTTGGCGCCACGGCACCCGCTCGCTATGATCGCGGCGTCCCGTGCACCCACGCCGGTCCCCCTTGGAACACCCCAGCCCACCCCTGTTGACACCGGAGCACCTGGCCATGATGGACGGGGGCGTCTCCGTCATCGCCAGCAGTTGTGGCACCGACCTCACGCCCAGCGTGATGCGTGCGGTCGGCAGCCGGGTCGAGGCGCAAGGGGGCCGCATCACCGTCTACGTGTGCCGCAGCCAGTCGGGGCAGCTGCTCGGCGACGTTGCACGCAGCGGGCGCCTGGCGGTGGTGTTCAGCCAGCCCAGCAGCCACAAGACCGTGCAGCTCAAGACGCGCGGGGCGCGCCTGCGCGAAGCGCGCGAGGACGACGTGCCGGTGCTGCAGCGCTACCTGCGCGGCATGGAGCGTGAGCTGACCCTGATCGGCTTTGGCCCGGTCTATGCCCGCGCCATGCTGGCGCACCGCCTCGATGACGTGGTGGCAATCGAGTTTTCCCCCGAGCTGGCCTTCGACCAAACGCCCGGACCCAGGGCGGGCCAGCCGATCGCGGGGCGTTCATGAGCGCCGCGCCGGGCCGCCCCAAGCCAGCTCGCACCGCAGCCCGCAGGGTGGAGGTCATGGAATGAGCAGTGTGGACCTGGCCGACGTGCGGCCCTGCCTGGAGGGCGCGATCCCGGCCATCATGGCCACCACCGCGGCCGATGGCACGCCCAACGTGGCCTACATCTCGCAGGTCTACTACGTCGATCAGGACCACGTCGCGCTGTCGTTCCAGTTCTTCAACAAGACGCGCCAGAACCTGCTGTCCCATCCGCGTTCGACGCTGCTGGTGCTCAACCCGCTCGACGCGGTGTTCTACCGGTTGCACCTGCGCTACCTGCGCACCGAGACCGAAGGGCCGGTGTTCGAGAGCATGAAGGCGCAGCTGGCGGGCATCGCGTCCCACACCGGCATGGCCGAGGTGTTCCGCCTGCTCGGCTCCGACATCCACGAGGTGGTCGAACTCGAACGGCTGCCGCAGGAGCCGCTGACCGAGGCCCTGCCCGCGCCTCCGCCCCGGCCCAACCCGCTGGTGGTGCTGCGCCGCGGCAGCGCCCGCCTGTCGGCCGCGCGCAGCCTGGGCGCCGCGCTTGAAGCCACGCTGGACACGCTGGAGCAAGAGCTCGGCGTGCGGCACGCGATGCTGCTGATCCTCGATGCCGCGACCCAGCGCCTCTACACCGTGGCCAGCCGTGGCTACGCCACTTCGGGTGTGGGCTCCGAGATCGCCCTGGGCGACGGCGTGATCGGTGTCGCCGCACGCGAACGCACACCGGTGCGCATCGGGCACATGACGAGCGCCTATCGCTACAGCCGCGCCATGCGCGACAGCCTGATGGGCGATGGCAGCGCCGTGGCCAGCACCGACATTCCCTACCCCGGCCTGTCCGAGCCGCACAGCCAGCTGGCCGTGCCCCTGCTCTCGGCCGATCGTGTGATCGGTGTGCTCTTCGTCGAGAGCCCGGTGGACATGCAGTTCAGCTACGAAGACGAAGACCTGATGGTGGCGCTGGGAGGGCAACTGGGTGCGGTGATCGATCTGATGCAGGAAGCCGAGGCGCCCTGCACCACAGAGGAAGTCGAAAGCGCCACCGCCAGTGTGCCGCCGCCGCGGCCCGTCGGTCCCGCTTTGCGGGTGCGGCACTACCGCAGCAACGACAGCGTGTTCGTCAACAACACCTACCTGATCAAGGGCGTGGCCGGTGCCATTCTCTGGAAACTGCTGCAGGACCGGCAGCTTCAGGGTCGCAACGAGTTCACCAACCGCGAGCTGCGTCTGGACGCTTCGCTGCGCCTGCCCGACGTGGCCGACAACCTCGAGGCGCGCCTGCTGCTGCTGCACCGCCGCCTGGCCGAGCAGTGCCCGCAGTTGCGCATCCAGAAGACCGGGCGCGGCTGCTTCCGGTTCGAGGCGTTGGGGCCGGTCGAACTCGAGGACGTGGCCGCCTTAGGCGCACGGGCTTCAGCCAGCCACCAGGCCGGGCACCGGGGGCAGGGCCAGGCCCCGGGCGAGCTTGCTCCAGTTGTGTGTGTCGAGCAGCCCCCGCGCGGCCTCGGCCATGCCCTCGAACACCGGCGCCGGCGCGCCGGCGCGCATGCCCTGCATCACGCCCAGGCGTTCCGGGGCGCTCAGGTTAGGCAGCATCCAGCGCATCACCAGCATCATCTCGGCCGGCGGCACGGTCGTCACCAGGGCGTCGTGCACGGCGATCAGTTCGACGTCGGTGTAAGCCGCCCACAGTGCGGCGTTGTGCACCGTTTCCTCGGTGTGCATGTGCTGCAGGTTGTCGGCCACGAACACGGCCAGCGCCAGGTACAGGGCCTGCAGCCCGGCTTCGCGTTCGACCGTCTCGCAGCCGGGCAGGGCCTGGGCGGCATCGCGCAGGTGGGCGATGTGGTGCAGGTGGCCATCGTGCTCCTGCGCCACGGTGGACGAGACGCCCGGGCAGCGCGCGTCCAGCGCGGGGTGCACGAAGCGGTTCTCGTGCGCCACATGGTTGACGCACAGCGCCATCAGTTCGTTCACCTGCGCCACGGCGTGCGCCACTTCCGCGTCGTCGGTGGGGTCGGCGCGACCGACCATGAGCAGCGTGTCGGTCATGAAGGCGCGCAAGGCCTTGTGGATGCCGGCATAGAGGTTGAAGCGGCCAAGGCCGGTGCGGGCGGTGGCGGCGACGTGCGCCATTTCGAGGGCGTGGGATTGCATGATCGTGTGTCCTTTGGCGGGCGGGGCCCGACCTGTCTCGTGGTGACCGCTGCACCCCATGTGCAACGAATCATGGGAAACGAGTCTAGGAATCCGCGCCGCCGCGCGCCGCTAAATAGCGCTTAAAGGAACCGTAAAAAAACCTTAAGCGAAGCGCCGCCCGGGTTTTCAGTCCAAACCGCGCACACGACCGCGCAATTGTTTGACCTCGGAGCGCGTGGACTTGCCCTCGAGTCGCCGCTGTTTCGAACCGAACGTGGGCTTGGTGGCCTTGCGTGCTTTGGGCAGCGTGGCCACGCTGTCCACCAGCGCCTGCAGGCGCTCCAGCGCTTCGGCCTTGTTCTGTTCCAGGCTGCGGCTGGTCTGCGCCTTGATGACCACCACGCCCTCGGTGGTGATGCGCTGGTCGCTCAGCGCGAGCAGGCGTTCCTTGATCGGCTCGGGCAGCGAGGAGGCGTGGATGGCAAAGCGCAGGTGCACCGCATTGGACACCTTGTTCACGTTCTGCCCGCCCGCGCCCTGGGCGCGGATGGCGGTGAACTCCACCTCGTTGGGATGAACGCTCGGGGACATGCGGCGAGTGTGCCACGCAGCCCCGCAGCATCAGTAGCGTTCCTTCACGCCGGTGACCATGGCCTTGACGAGCCGCGTGCGTTCGATGCGGCCCATGACGATGGTGGCCGCTGCGTGCAGGCCGACCATCGGCAGCAACCACTCGCCCAGGCCTTCGTGCAGGTCCTGCAGCCACTCCTCGCCCCAGAAGGCGTCAAGGCCCTGCATCCAGCCGGTGAGGCCCAGCGCCAGCACCATGGCCAGGAGGCCGAGCACCATGAGCCCACCCAGCGGGTTGTGGCCCCAGTGGTGCTCGTTTTCACCACCGAGCAGCGCGCGAACGTGGCTGGCCACGCGGCGCGGCGTGGGGAAGAAGTCGACAAAGCGCGCGTGGCGTGGGCCGATGAAGCCCCACACCACGCGCACCCCCACCAGCGCGGCGGCCGCGTAGCCCAGCCACTGGTGCAGGGCTTCGCCGTCCTCCACCACGAACAGGTTGAGCAGCACGCAAGCCACCAGCGACCAGTGGAAGACGCGCACCAGCGGGTCCCAGACCCGCTTCGATGCGACGGTGGTCACTTCTGCTCGACCGGCTTGCCGCTCACCGGATCAAAGTAGATCTCGACCTTCTTGCCCGCCTTGTCGGTGCCGTAGATCTCGTAGCACTGGCCCTTGCTCACCTTGAAGGTCTTGATCTGGTAGCCCTGGGCTTCCACATCCTTTTTGAAGGCCGCTTCGGGCATCCACTTTTCCTTCGGTGCGTTGCACGCCGGGCCGGCGACAGCTGCACCGGCCACAGCGAGAAGAAGAGCGGAGAGAACAACAGATTTCATGATTCGTTTCCTTGTGTATCGATGCCAGCGGGTGCTGGTGAAGGCATTGAAACGAACGAACTTGAAATGAGCCTTAAACCGCTTTGTGACGAATGTCAGCAGCGGTAACGCAGCCGCTCAGTGGCCCCCGGCGCGTTCGGGTGCCTTGCGCCACAACAGCAGCATCGCCAGCAGGGCCGAGGCGATCATGAGGAACAGGCTGATCGCGTTGAGCACCGGCGTGGCGCCCTCGCGCATGCGGCTGAACATCAGCACGGTCAGTGGCGGGTCGGAGCCAACCAGCATCAGCGTGGTGTTGAAGTTCTCGAACGACATGAGGAAGGCCATGGCCGCCGCGCCGATCATGCTCGGGCGCAGGTAGGGCAGGGTGACAGCCCCGCACGGCGCGGGGCCATCCCCCCGGCTGGGATAATCGCGCCATGGCAAGCAAACAGCGGGTGGTGGTCGGGTTGAGCGGGGGCGTGGACTCCGCGGTGAGTGCGTACCTGCTCAAGCAGCAAGGGTATGAGGTCATCGGCATCTTCATGAAGAACTGGGAAGACGACGACGACAGCGAATACTGCTCGTCCAACATCGACTTCGTGGACGCCGCCAGCGTGGCGGACGTGCTGGGCATCGAGATCGAACACGTGAACTTCGCGGCCGAATACAAGGACCGCGTGTTCGCCGAATTCCTGCGCGAGTACCAGGCCGGGCGCACGCCTAACCCCGACATCCTGTGCAACGCCGAGATCAAGTTCAAGGCCTTCCTGGACCACGCCATGCGCCTGGGCGCCGAGAAGATCGCCACCGGCCACTACGCCCGGGTGCGCGAGCGCGGCGGCGCCTTCGAACTGCTCAAGGGCAAGGACCCGCTGAAGGACCAGAGCTATTTCCTGCACCGCCTGAACCAGGCGCAACTGAGCAAGACGCTGTTTCCGGTGGGCGAGTTGCCCAAGACCGAGGTGCGCCGCATCGCAGCCGAGATCGCCCTGCCCAATGCGAAGAAGAAGGACAGCACCGGCATCTGCTTCATCGGCGAGCGTCCATTCCGCGATTTCCTCAACCGCTACATCGCCAAGGAACCTGGCCCGATCAAGGACCCCAAGGGCCGCGTGCTCGGCCAGCACGTGGGCCTGAGCTTCTACACGCTGGGGCAGCGGCAGGGCCTGGGCATCGGGGGCGTGCGCGAGAAGGGCGCGCAGAAGGGTGGCAACGAACACGCGCCCTGGTTCGTCGCGCGCAAGGACGTCGAGAAGAACACGCTGTGGGTGGTGCAGGGCCACGACCACCCCTGGCTGCTCACGCCGCGACTGCGTGCGCAGGACGCGAGCTGGGTGTCGGGCCACGCGCCCGCCGCCGGCGACATGGCTGCCAAGACGCGCTACCGCCAGGCCGATGCACCCTGCCGTTTCGAGGCCGACGGTGACGCCGGTTTCGCGCTCGCGTTCACCGACCCCCAGTGGGCCGTGACACCCGGGCAAAGCGCGGTGCTGTACGACGGCGAGGTGTGCCTGGGCGGCGGTGTCATCACCTCCGATGCCGCGTCCATGGCCGCCGAGACACTCGCCCGCTTGGGGCCCGTGCCGGCCTGAAGCGGCTCAATGCGTGGGCGAGCCCAGGCGTGCGTGAATGCGCCGCGTGGTGCGCCACACGACCCACAGCACGAGCGGCACCAGAGCGCCTGCGGCCATCTCCGGCTGGATCGGCAGGCCCGCGGCCTTGGCGCCCTTGGCGATGTAGAGCAGCAGGCTGATCACGTAGTACGAGATGGCCGCGATCGACAGGCCTTCCACCGTGGCCTGCAATTGCAGTTGCAGTTCCTGGCCCCGGGTGAGCTTGGCCAGCAACTGCTGGTTTTGTGCTTCCGTGACGATGTCGACCCGAGTGCGCAGCAGCGCGCTGGCGCGCGAGACGCGCTCGGACAGCGAAGCCAGGCGCTGCGCGCTCGCGGCCACCGTGGCCATGGCTGGCGAGAGTCGGCGCTGCATGAACTCGCCGATGGTCTGCGTGCCCGGAATCGGCTTCTCGCGCAACTCGGCAATGCGCTGCGTGACCACCGCGTCGTAGGCGCGCGTGGCCGCGAAGCGGTAGGTGTTCTCGGCCGTGGCGCGCTCCACCCGGGCCGCCAGCGAGATCAGTTGGTCCAGCAGCTCCTGCTCGGATGTGGACTTGTTCTCCAGCTGTGCCGTGATGGAGGCCAGCTGGGTTTCGGCCTGCGCCAACATGGGCGCCAGCGTCTTGACCGCGGGCAGGCCGCGCAGTGCCATCAGGCGGTAGGTCTCGATTTCGAACAAGCGCTGGGAAATGCGACCGGCCCGGGTTTCGCTCGTGTCTTGCGGGGTGATGACCAGCATGCGCTCGAAACCCGAGGGCCGCAGGTGGAAGTCCGTCAGTGCCCAGGAATGGCCGCCACCCAGTTGCGAGGCGACCACGGTGCGTCCGCCGAACCAGCGCTGCGCGGGCCCCATCAGCGCGGCCTGGGCCGCCGGACTCTGATCGGGCAGCTCGGCCTGCAGCATGACCATCTTGATCGCGGCTACCGTGCGCCCCGGAATCTCGCTCAGCCAGCCCGGCGGCGTGACCAGTGCGTCCAGCAGCGCCGGCTCGCTCGTGCCCAGGCCCGTGCCTTCGGGCAGGGGCTGCACGATGGAGTAGCGGGTGAACTCGGTGTGGCGCTCCCATTTGAGCGTGTAACCCTCGAAGCGCAGCCGCAGGAAGTTGCCGCGCAACTGTTCGGGGGTCAGGGCGTCCTGCCCGGGCAGTCGGCGCAAGTGCTCACATTCTTGCTCTCGGCTCACACCGTCGTTGAGCACGGCCACGAAAACGATGAGCACCGGCAGGCGGATGCGCGCGGAAGGCCGGGCATGCACTTCGTTGTGCAGTTCTACGCGCAGGGCGTCGTCTGGCGGCAATGCACCGGGTGGAATGGGACTGCCGGCAGCGTGTGTGGGCGAATTCATCGGCGCGTGGACTCCGGGAGTGAGGGCTGCCGCCTACTGTATGCCAAGGCGGGTGCGCGCTCCCGGCCGCGCTCGATCAGGATTTGCCGAACAGGCGCTTGAGCCAAGCGACGCCGGAGACGGGCGCGGTGCTTGTCGTTTCGCCGGCGTCAATGGACAGTTCGAAGGATGAGGGTCGAGGAGGGGCATCCGCGGGATCCCAGCCAGACGCCGCCTCGCCAGCGTGTTCAAGCGCCAGACTGCGTGATTTCTCCACCGCGTGCCTTGCGATGCGGGCGGGTTGCGCCATGAGCTCCCGGTGCTTCTTGAGTGCCGATCTGATCATGCGGTTCACATAACTCGGGCCCGCGGGTTTGGAAATGAAGCGGAATATCTGACCTTCGTTGATCATTCGGCCGATGGTGTTGCCGTCACGTTCCTCGGTATAGATCATGGCCACGATGTTCGGGCTGCTGCGCTTCACCGCCCTGATGAGATCGAGGGTGGAGCTGTTGCCCGCGCGGGTGTCGGCCACGATCACGGCCACTTTGTGGCGGTGGAGCAGGCTGACCGTTTCGCTCGGGTTTCGCGCCCACAAAAGCAACATGTCGGCGCCCAGAATGGCGCGGATCTGGTGTTCGATGGCGGGGTCTTCATCCATCAGGAGCACGGCTTCGGTGCGCCGGCCATGCAGGTCGCCCATGGGGATTCCCGCGGTCTTGGGGTTCGAGGGCCGTGGCAAGGGGACCTCGCGCGCCACCTTCGCAGCATAGGTGACCGTGTCGATCAGGTGCTGGCTGTCCCACGGTTTGTTGATGAAGCGGAACACCTCGCTGTCATTGACCGAGCGCAGCACGTCTGTGTATTCCGAGTGCCCGGTGAGCAGCAGCCGCATGGTGTTGGGAGAAGTTTCCTTGACCCGTTTGAGGAACTCGGTGCCAGTCATGCCCGGCATGCGCTGGTCGCTGATCACCACGTCGAAATCGCTGTTGCGAACGAGTTCAAGGGCTTCGCCGGCATCGGTGGCCGACGACACGTCAAAGCGGTTTTGCAGCAGCCAGCTGAGCGAGCGCAACACACTGGGTTCATCGTCCACGCAAAGGACACGGGGTTTTCGGAGGGCGTTCATGCGGGTTGACCTGCTGTGATGGGGAGTTCGATCAGGAAGGTGGTGCCGATGTCTACCTGGGTCTTCACGCTCAGGGTTCCACCGTGACCGGTCACGATGTCCCGGGCAATGGCCAGACCCAGCCCGGTACCAGCGCCCACAGGCTTGGTGGTGAAGTAGGGGTCGAAGATTCGCGGCAGGACGTCATCGGGAATGCCCTTGCCGGTGTCTTCGACCGTGATGCGGATGTGTCGACCGTCCGAGGCGGTGGACACCGTGACCACGCCGACGCCGACGCCGCCGTCGTCGATGGCCTGGGCCGCGTTCATGATCAGATTCAGAAAGACCTGGTTGAGCTGTGAGACGTGGCACTCCAGCCTGGGAAGCTTCGAGAACTTCTGGACCACCCGGATCTTGGGGGAGATCACGGCCTTGGCGATGTAGATCACGCTGGCCAAGGTGGTGTTGAGGTCGACTTCTGCGGTGCGCGAGCGATCCAGCCGGGAGAAGCTGCGCAGGTTGTCGACCATCTCATTCATCTGGTCCAGCCCCATCAACACGTCACCCAGCATGTCCTGCGTCATGTGGAGTTCGTCGGGAAACTGGCTCAATCGCGATCGCACCGAGTCGGTATCGAGCTCCTGTGGCTGAGATGCCGCTGTGTCCCCTGCACTGGCGCTCGCACGCTCCAGCGCCCGAGATGCTCCCCGAATGCCTGGCGTCATGTCGTCCAGCGCCTGGATGGCCATGAACACATTGCTTTTGGAGAAAGCCAGCGGTGTGGTGAGCTGATGGGCCACGCTGGCCACCATTTGCCCCAGCGAGGTCATCTTTTCGGACTGCGCGAGCCGCTGCTTGTTGGCCTCGCTCTCCTGTGCCTGCCTTTCGATCACCGCCTGCGCCCGCCGCACGATGCCGTGGAGCATCGCGTACAAGAGCACGAGCAGGCCCGCCAGCATCACGAGATGCATCTGCTCCGAGCGCTGGATTTGATGACGGTTGCCCTGTATCTGACCCTCCAGGCGCGTCTGGTTGTTGGCAGCGGCCAGGCGGACATCGACCCAAGTTCTTTGGAGCTGGTTGAGATGGGCCGTGACATCGGACTGCACCTCAAAAACTGCGACGGGCTTGCCCGTGCGTGGATCGACGAGTGGCCAATGGCTGGTGATGACATCGCGGTTGTCCCGTGATGAAAGTTCGCTGGCGGGTTGCCCTTCTCTTGCCGCGCGCGTCCAGCCGGGATGGCCCGACGGGTCCATACCCACTTGCGACGGGTCGGAGGAATACAAGGTGATGCCGTGAAGGTTGTGCATCCCGATATTCACAACCAGGCTGCCGCGCATGGCGCCGAGCAGCCTGGTGTGGAGCGCGGCGAACTGGGGGAGTGCCCGAACGCGTGCCCCTTGCTGTCTCAAGCACTCCTGCGAAGGCGTTGAAGACGTGGGTCCAGGAACGGTGCCTTCGTGTTTGTTCAGGTTCAGGCAGTGACTGAAATCGATGCCTCGGGCGGCGGTCAGGAACGGCGCCAGCAGGTCTTCCCACAGTGCATTCGACAGGAGGCGTGCCAGTTGGACGTTGCTGCCTTCGTGCGTGGTCAACAGATCGCGGCGCACGACTTCCTCCGAGTGTTTCAACAACGATGCCTGCATCTCCTGAATGGTGTGCGCCTCTTGGTTCAGCACGGATTTCACGAGTTTTGATTCACTGGTTTGAAAAGAAATCAATGCGGCGGCAACACAAACAAGTGCAACCAGACTGGCGATGGTGAAATGTCTAATCAGCTTGAATCGGGCTTGCATGGTATTGACCAAATGAGACTTGGGCGGGAGGATCTTCTGATGGCTTTTCGAAGCATCGATCCAAGTTGATTGGGCAATTGACTTCGGTTCGCACGCTGCGCACTGAAGGACGATCGTATTCACTATCCAATGGCGGCCACATACCGCGAGGGCAGTATTTTGAATGCGGACTTGCCAATCAATTGGGCATTTATTCTCGGTCGGCCATCTCAGCATTGATATTGGCGACTGGAAATTGCATGGAATTGCGATTGATGGATTTTGATCGCTCGCAAATGGGCGATTGATTCCAGGAGAAAACAATATAGTGCTGATGCAGTATTGGCGGCAAATAGCCTCCATTTGCAAAATGCAAGGTCGAAATCGCCGTGCGGAATTGAATGATTCACGGTGATACGAGGCGATGACCTTCAAAGCGCATTTCACCTGCGACTGGATCAAACAAGGAGCCGAAAGAGTCATGACGCTTCGCCAACGCATACCCGACGGTGGGTGGTGGGCCCGGATGCTGCTCTGGTCGCTCTGGCTCTTGTGCCCTTCGGCCGAGGCCCTGGTGCTGGGAGAGGCCCAGGCCTACGACTTGTCCCCGGCGTTCACGTACCGGCTTGACGACGGCGGGGCGCTGTCCGTGCGCGAGGTGCTCTCAAGGCATGAAGCGTGGCGCTTCAGGCCCTTGCGGCAAGGCGCGACCACGCCCAATTTCGGCTACCAAAGCTCCACCCTCTGGCTCAAAGCCGATCTGGATGTCACCGCGCATGCACAAGACCACTGGTTGATGCAGGTAGCCAACCCGCAGCTGGATCGGATCGAGGTGTTTGTTCTTGAACCTGGTGGTCGCCTCAGCCGGTCCGTGGGCGGCGACGAGTTGCCGTTTTCGGAGCGCATCGTCCCGCACAGGCATCTGGTTTTTCCGCTGGTTTTCAACGGCACCGGTCCGCGCACCCTGGTGCTGCGTGTTCAGTCTTCCAGCTCCTTGCAGATCCCCGTCACGCTGCTGCAACCCCAGGCCCTCTTGAGCCAGGACCACCGCCTGTATTCGCTGTTGAGTCTGTACTTCGGTCTGCTGGCGGGCTTGTTCGCTTACAACCTGCTGCTCTATGTGGCGGTTCGCGACCGGGTGTACCTCTACTACATCGCGTTCGTCGCTGCCATGGGCGTAGCCCAATTGACCACCTCCGGTTTCGGCGCCCAGTTTCTCTGGCCGCAGCGGCCGGGCTGGAACAACCTCGCGCTGCATTTGGGCTACGCTGCGTGTGGCCTGGCGTCCATCCTCTTCGGACGCCGGTTCCTTCACAGTGCCGAGGAGCTGCAGGGGCTGGACCGCGTTCTGCGGGCGCTGTTGGTCTGTTGGTCCATCTACATCGTGCTTCGTCCATGGATGGAATACAAGCTGGCGGCGCATGTCCTCATCGCCATGGTCGTCTCCACGATCCTCCCGCTCCTGCTGGCGGGATGGGACCGGCTTCTCGCCCGCCGCCGGGGCGCGTTCTATTTCCTGCTGGCTTGGGCTCTGCTCATGGTGTGCGGTGTTGCCGAGTCCCTGATTTCGTTGGGCTGGTTGCCGGCGAACACGCTGCTGACGCACCCTGTCATGGTTGGTTCGGCCGTCGAGATGTTGCTGTTGTCATTTGCCTTGGCCGATCGCATCAAGGCCGATCGCGAAGCGAAGGAACTGGCGCTGTCCATGGGCTTGCGTGAGCAGGTGAAGAAGCAGGAGGCCGAGCGTCAATCGATCGAAAATCGCGGTTTCTTGCGGCGGTCAGCCACGACCTGCGGCAGCCGCTGTTCGCCATGGGCCTGGTCACTGAAAGCCTGCATGCGCGCGAGCCAAGGCTCGACCCCACCCTGATGCAGATGAAATCCGCACTCGGGTGGGCCAACGGGTTGCTGGACTCCATCATCACGATGGCACGCCTGGAAACCGGTTCATTGAGAGCGAACATATCCGATTTCTCCATCCAGTCGCTGCTGGATCGGGTGGAGCTGGCTTTCGAGCCGCAGGCCACGGCCAAGGGCCTGCGCTGGGTGGTCACACCGAGCATCGCGTGCGTGCACAGCGACCCCTTGTTGCTGGAGCGCATGGTCAGCAACCTGGTGTCCAACGCTGTGCGTTTCACGCAGTCCGGCGGTGTGGTGGTGTCGTGTCGCCCCAGCGGATCCTGTTTGTTGCTGCAGGTGTGGGACACCGGCGCCGGCATCGATCCAGCGCACCACGAAGCGATCTTCACCGAGTACTTTCGGGGGGAGCCCGAGACCGAGAGCGACAACGGCGTCGGGCTGGGCCTTTTCATTGTCAAGAACTGCGCCACGATGTTGTCCGTGGGCTTGTCGTTGCGATCCGTTCCGGGTCGCGGCTCTTGTTTCTCGCTTCGCATCCCGCTGGCTCGAGCGGATTCGTCGCGCCTGCCCGGGTTGGCGGGCCTTCAGAATGGCGCTCTGACAGAAAGGTCGGTTTGAACCAGTTCCAGCGGAAAGCGCAGGCCTGCGAGGTGGTCCTCCATGCAGCGCAGCACCAGTGGGCTTCGGTGACGCGGCGCGCTGTTTCTGACCTCGTCGGGCGTGAGCCACAGCGTCCTGACGATGCCGGTGTCCAGGCTGAGTCCCGGCACCACCTCCCCCAACTCGCCGCAGAAAGCAAACCGCAGGTAGGTGACGTCCTCGTCTTCGGCGCGGGTCTGGCCAGGCCGTTGAAATCGGGAGAGGTACACGCCCACCAGTGCTGTGGGAACGAACCGGTGGGTGGTTTCCTCCAGCGTTTCGCGCACCACACCTTCGGCCGGGCTTTCTCCAGGGTCCAGATGACCCGCCGGATTGTTCAGGCGCAGGCCTTCGGGCGTGTGTTCCTCGATCAACAGGTACTTGCCATCGCGTTCGATGACGGCGGCCACAGTGACACTGGGTTTCCATCGCATGATCATGGGCCGATTATCTGTGGCCCTGGCCAGGGCGGGGGGCAGCTCGTATGCTGACCACAGTGAGCTTGCCACGCGTGGCACCAGCGAATACAACGGGACGGACCGATGGCATGGCGTGAGTTTCGCGTGTTCCGCCGTTGCCGGGCGGGCGTTTTGACGGTGACGTTCTGGGCGCTGGGATGGGTGCTGGCGGTGGCGGTGGCTCCATCACCGTTTGCGGCCACGCCGCAGGCAATACCGGCGGGGAGCCAGGAAGCGCTGGTGCTCACGGACCAACTCGAGTACCTGTCAGATCCGACCGGGCAATGGCGCCCTGGCGCTCCTCTGCCCGGTGCGGGATTCGCTCCGTTGACGCAGCGATGGAGCCGCGACAACTTCGGTACCCGTGAGGCCGACATCTGGTTCAAAACGACCCTGGAAGCAACCCGCCTCGGGGCCGGGCCGTGGCTCTGGGTGGTGGCCAATCCCCATCTGGAGCGTGTGAGTGTCCTGGTCGTGCACAACGGCCGGCAAGAGTTGCGGTGGGTCGGGGGCAATACAGCGCCAGGGCGCATCGACAGGGTTCGCGAGCACCCGTTTCAGATCGTGCCGCTGGACCTTCAGCCGGGAGGCTCCTACACCGTCTACATGCATGTGCAATCGCGGGGCATCGTCTATGTGCCGGTGAGCTTGTGGAGGCCGTCAGGGTTCTGGCAGGCCGACCAGGTGCGGTACGTGCTGGCGGGCCTCTACTTCGGCCTGGCGGCCGGACTGTTTGCGTACAACCTGCTTCTGTACATGTTGATCCAGGAGCGTGTCTATCTGTATTACCTCGGGTGCATCCTCTTGCTCACCTTGGCGCAGTTGGCCAATACGGGCCTGGGCGCGCAGTACCTCTGGCCGGCCTGGGTCGCATCGAGCACCTTCCTTCACAACCTCGCGATCGCTGGAGCCGCGGCATGTGCCGTGCTGTTTGCCCGAGCATTCCTGGGCACGGCGGGGCAATCTCCGCGCATCGACCGCTGGCTTCTGATTGCGCTGGCGGCCTGGCTTGCCACGCTGTGTGCCCTGCCGCTGGTGGACGACGTGGTGGCCGGGCACGTCCTCGCCCCCACCGGTATCCTGACGGTCGCTCTCCTCATGGCGGCGACGCTGCATGCGGTGGGCGCCGGCCGGCCTGGAGCCCGGTACTTCGCCCTGGCATGGGTCACGCTGCTGGTGGCGGGGGCGCTGTTCGCGTTGCTCCGCCTGGGCTGGTTGCCCTATTCGCCGTTGCTGGCCAACGTGATGATGCTGGGCTCGGCGGTCGAACTGGTCTTGCTGTCGTTCGCACTCGCCGATCGCATCCGCTCCGAGCGGCTGGCCAAGGAGCGCGCCATTGCCGATGGGACGGCCGAAGCGGTCAGGCGTGAAGAGGCCCAACGGGCGCTGCAGGAAAAGTCTCGTTTTATGGCCGCCCTGGCGCACGATATCCAGCAGCCGCTGTATGCCATCGGGTTGGCCACCGAGAGCATGGCTCGACATCCCGCTTCGTCGGTGTTCGCAGCTCCACTGTCCCAAATGCAGTCGGCCATGCAATCGGCAGACGAACTTCTGGTGTCGCTGGCCATGGCGGTGAAGCTGGATTCGGCCGACCTCAGGCCTGTCATCTCAAATCACTCGGTGCAACAGATGCTGGAGCGCATCGACATGCTGTTTGCCCCGTTGGCGCAGCAGCGAGGCCTCGACTGGCGCGTCACGCCCAGTCTGACGCGCGTCCAGAGCGATCCTGCATTGCTTGAACGCATGGTCTGCAACCTGGTGGCCAATGCGCTGCGTTACACCGAACGCGGTGGTGTCATGCTGGCTTGTCGCGTGCGTCACAACGGTTTGCTGTTGCAGGTGTGGGACACCGGTCCGGGAATCACCGTCCAGGAGCGGCAGACGGTGTTCAACGAGCACTTCCGCGGTGCCGCCGGACGGGTGGGTGACCGAGGCATGGGACTGGGTTTGTCCATCGTTCGTCGGTGTGCCCATCTGCTGGGCATCGAGGTGGGTTTGCGCTCAGAGGTGGGGCGCGGCTCTTGTTTTTACCTTCTTGTACCGTTGGCGATCCACCCCGACTGAAGGTCCCCAAAGCTGGCTCCCCCCCGCCTGGCGGCCCATGGGCCCGCCCCACAAGCACAGGGTTGAGCGGCACTTTCAGTTAAGCTCGGTCGTTGATTTTCCAACCCGCGAGCGAGGAGACGTTCATGATGATTGGCGTACCCACTGAGACCACAGTGGGCGAAACCCGAGTGGCCGTCACACCCGAGACAGCCAAGAAATACGTGGCCCAAGGGCACACGGTGCGTGTGCAGTCTGGCGCGGGCCTGGCCGCCAGCGTGACCGACGCGGCGTACACCGCGGTGGGTGCCGAGATCACCGATGCGGCCGGCGCGCTGGGTTGTGACCTGGTGCTCAAGGTGCGCACCCCGTTCGACAACGAGCTGACCATGATGAAGCCCGGTGCCACCGTGGTCGGCATGCTCAACCCCTTTGACGCCGATGGCCTGCAGCGCATGGCGCGTGCCGGCCTCACCGCCTTCGCCCTGGAAGCGGCGCCCCGCACCACCCGTGCGCAAAGCATGGACGTGCTGTCCTCGCAGGCCAACATCGCCGGCTACAAGGCCGTGATGCTGGCGGTCCACCACTACCAGCGCTTCTTCCCCATGCTCATGACGGCGGCCGGCACGGTCAAGGCCGCGCGCGTCGTGATTCTGGGCGTGGGCGTGGCGGGTCTGCAGGCCATTGCCACGGCCAAGCGCCTGGGCGCGGTGATCGAGGCCTCCGACGTTCGGCCCAGCGTGAAGGAGCAAGTCGAGTCGTTGGGCGGCAAGTTCATCGACGTGCCTTACGAGACCGCCGAGGAGAAAGAAGCCGCCGAAGGCGTGGGGGGTTATGCCCGGCCGATGCCGCCGAGCTGGCTGGAGCGCCAGAAACTTGAGGTGGCCAAGCGCGTGGCGCTGGCCGACGTGGTGATCTCCACCGCGCTCATTCCCGGGCGCGCCGCGCCGGTGCTCATCACCGAAGACATGGTCCAGTCCATGAAACCTGGCAGCGTGATCGTGGACATTGCCGCCGGCAAGGGCGCGGGCGGTGTGGGGGGCAACTGCCCGATCACCGAGACCGACCGCACGGTCGTCAAACACGGCGTGACCATCGTTGGTGAAACCAACCTGGCCGCCATGGTGGGCGCCGACGCTTCGGCGCTGTACGCGCGCAACGTGCTCGACTTCCTCAAGCTCATCCTCAACAAGGACGGCGCGTTGCACGTGGACATGGAAGACGACATCGTCGCGGCCTGCCTGATGACGCAGGGCGGTGAAGTGAAACGCAAGAGCTGAACCCAGAGCAGAGACACCAAGGACAAGACCATGGACGCCGTATCCCCCACCGTTCTCAACCTCATCATCTTCGTGCTGGCCATCTACGTGGGCTACCACGTGGTGTGGAACGTCACGCCCGCGCTGCACACACCGCTGATGGCCGTGACCAACGCCATCTCCGCCATCGTGATCGTGGGAGCCATGCTGGCCGCCGCGCTCACCGAAACGAATCTGGGCAAGACCATGGGCGTGCTGGCCGTGGCGCTGGCTGCGGTGAATGTGGTGGGTGGTTTCATGGTCACGCGGCGCATGCTGGAGATGTTCAAGAAGAAAGAACGCAAGGCGCCGGTGGCCTCTGAAGGAGCCGCCAAATGAGCATGAATCTGGTCACGCTGCTGTACCTCGTTGCCAGCATCTGTTTCATCCAGGCCCTCAAAGGCCTGAGCCACCCGACCACGTCCATCCGTGGCAACGTGTTCGGCATGACCGGCATGGCCATTGCCGTGCTGACCACCGCCGCGCTCATCGTGGAGCTCTCCGGCGGCAAGGCCGAAGGCATGGTCTGGGTGCTGCTGGGCGTGGTGGTCGGCGGCGGTTATGGCGCCTGGCGCGCCAAGACCGTGGAGATGACCAAGATGCCCGAGCTGGTGGCGTTCTTCCACAGCATGATCGGCCTGGCCGCGGTGTTCATCGCCGTGGCCGCCGTGAACGAGCCCCTGGCGTTCCAGATCGTCGCGCAAGCCGGTGATGCGATTCCGGCGGGCAACCGGCTGGAGCTGTTCCTGGGTGCTGCCATCGGAGCCATCACCTTCTCGGGCTCGGTCATTGCCTTCGGCAAGCTCTCGGGCACCTACAAGTTCCGCCTGTTTCAGGGCGCACCGGTGCAGTTCGCCGGCCAGCACAAGCTGAACCTGGTGCTGGGCCTGATCACCATCGGGCTCGGACTGACCTACATGTTCACCGGCAACCTGTCCGCGTTCTACGCCATGCTGGCGCTGTCGTTCGTGATGGGCGTGCTGATCATCATCCCCATCGGCGGCGCCGACATGCCGGTGGTGGTCTCCATGCTCAACAGCTACTCGGGCTGGGCGGCCGCGGGCATCGGCTTCAGCCTGAACAACGCCATGCTGATCATCGCCGGCTCGCTGGTGGGCAGCTCGGGCGCGATCCTGAGCTACATCATGTGCAAGGCCATGAACCGCTCGTTCTTCAACGTGATCCTGGGCGGCTTCGGTGGCGAAACGGCTACCGCGGGTGGCGCCAAGGCCGAAGCGCGGCCGGTCAAGAGCGGCAGCGCCGACGATGCGGCCTTCGTGCTGGGCAACGCCGAGACCGTGGTGATCGTGCCGGGCTACGGCCTGGCCGTGGCGCGTGCGCAGCATGCGGTGAAGGAGTTGGCGCACAAGCTGACCGAAAAAGGCATCACCGTGAAATACGCCATCCACCCGGTGGCCGGGCGCATGCCGGGGCACATGAACGTGCTGCTGGCTGAGGCCGAGGTGCCGTACGACCAGGTGTTCGAGATGGAAGACATCAACGGCGAGTTCGGGCAGGCCGACGTGGCGATCATCCTGGGCGCCAACGATGTGGTGAACCCGGCCGCGCTGCAGAAGGGCAGCACGATCTACGGCATGCCCATCCTGGAGGCCTACAAGGCCAAGACGGTGATCGTGAACAAGCGTTCCATGGCCGCGGGCTATGCGGGCCTGGACAACGAACTGTTCTACATGGACAAGACCATGATGGTGTTTGGCGACGCCAAGAAGGTGGTCGAGGACATGACCAAGGCGATCGAGTGAGCGGTGCCGGGTGGGGCGTTGGCGCGAATGGCGAGGCGGGCACAGGATGGCGGCCGATTCCAACCTGACTTAGACTGAGGTTTCCAAAGCGCTGGACGTGAGGGACTGTGGAACATTGGAACCCACCAACCTCTGCAGATGCGATGTCCGACCCGGTGCCGGCGTTGCTGATCGGATGGCTCAATGCCTATCCTTCGGTGGTCATGATCGCCGACGAAGCCGGCAGCGTTGTGTTCGCGAACGACGCGGCGTGCCAATGGCGCGGCTGTGATCGCCCGCAGATTTTGCAGGCGCGCGTTCAGGACATCGACGCGGCCCTCTGGCGGGAATGGGATGATGCTGCCCATCCTCGCTGGCGACCCGGCGGTTCAACGCAATGGCAGTCCTGGCACGAAGCCGCCGACGGTCGTCGCGTGGCGACGAATTTCCGCCTTCAGGCGCTGAGTCTGCGTGAACGTCGCTTCCTGGTGCTGTCCTCCGGCGAACTCAATCCGCGTGGCGATGTCGAGCAGGAGTTGAAGCGAACCCTCGCATTCGTGCAGGGCATTGTTGATGCCTTTCCGGACTTTCTGTTTGAGGGCAGCGCTGAGGGGCGCTACCTCAACACCTGGACGAAGAACCCTGAACTGCTCGCTGCCTCGCGAGATTTCATGCTGGGGCGCACGCTTGACGAGGTGCTTTCGCCCGCCAGTGCCGCGATCGCCAAGGCGGCGTTTCGCGAGGCCGATGAAAGCGGCCTTTCGTTCGGCAAGGTGATCTCTGTCGACACCGCCCACGGGCGGCATTGGTACGAACTGTCGGTTTCCAAAATGCCGATGGGCGAAGGAGAGGCGCCGCACTTCATCACCGTTTCGCGTGATGTCTCGGCCCGACTGGCCCTCCAGGAGGCGCTTGAAGAAAAAGAGCGCCAGTTCCGCACATTGGTCGAAAACTCGCCCGACCTCATCGCGCGGTTCGATGCAACTTCGCGCTGCCTGTACGCGAATCCCGCGCTCGCGGCACGCACAAACTGTGAGCCCGTCGAGCTGATCGGGATGACTCCCGGGGAGTGCTTGGGATCAGCGCCGGGCGAAGAGCTTCATCAGAGGATGCTTGCGTGCCTGCAAGGGGGCGAGCCGCAGCATTTCGAGTTGAGTTGGTCCGACGCGAGGGATCGCCCTGCGTGCTTCCTGGTCGGTCTGACCCCTGAGTTCGACGGCCTGAATCGTGTCAGCAGCGTGCTTCTGGTTGGGCGGGACATTGGCGAGTTGCGGGCACACCAGGACCGAATCCATCGTCTGGTGGAGTCCAACATCATTGGTGTGCTGTTCTGGCATGCCGACGGGCGCATCGAAGCGGCCAACGACGCTTTCCTCGATATGCTGGGTTATTCGCGCTCCGACTTGTTGTCTGGCCAGGTGCGCTGGGACCACCTGACGCCGCAGGGGCATGAAGAGGCCGACGCACGGACCGCAGAAGAGATCCGTCTCACGGGAGCGTGCGGCGCTTACGAAATGGAGCTGCTCCATCGCGACGGTCGGCGGGTTCCTGTGCTGGTGGGATCAGCCATGCTGGACCGCGAACAACAACTGCGGGTCACGTACGTGCTGGACCAGACGGAAAGGCGGCGTGCCGAGGTCGAGCGGCGCGCGCGTGAGGCGGCCGAGGCGGCATCACGGGCCAAAGGTGAGTTTCTGGCCCACATGAGCCATGAAATTCGCACGCCTCTCAACGCGGTGCTGGGCATGGCGTATCTGGCAGAGCGCGAAACCCGCGAAATTTCCACGCGAGAGAAACTCGAAAAGATCGCACGCGCCGGTCACTCGCTCCTGAATCTGATCAACGACATCCTGGATTTCTCCAAGATAGAAGCAGGTTTGCTCAAGATCGAGAACGCTCCGTTCGATCTGCAGAAGGTGCTCGACAACGTCGCCGTCATCATGGGTTCGGTGGTGTCGAGCAAGGCCGTGGAAGTGCTGGTCGCTCCACTGCCCATGGGAGTCCAGTACCTGGTGGGCGATGCGTTTCGGATCGAGCAGGTCCTGATCAACCTGGCAGGCAATGCGTTGAAGTTCACGCACGAAGG
Source organism: Pseudomonadota bacterium (assembly GCA_040385485.1). GTDB lineage: Bacteria > Pseudomonadota > Gammaproteobacteria > Burkholderiales > Burkholderiaceae_C > Hydrogenophaga. The sequence continues at coordinate 35,759 of JAZKHJ010000011.1, forward strand.
CCACGTTGAACTGTCGGTCGAGGTGGTTGACAGGGTTCGGGACCGGGTCACCCTGAGATTTTCGGTGGAGGACACGGGCATTGGCATGACCCGCGAAGAGGTGGCGTCTCTCTTCAAGCCGTTCACACAAGCTGAAGTGTCGACCTCGCGGCGCTTTGGCGGCACCGGGCTGGGGCTGTCCATTTCCAAGCAGCTGGTGGAGCTGATGCACAGCGAGATCGTTGTTGAAAGCACCAAGGGGCGTGGCAGCGCATTCAGGTTCGATATCGAGGTCGGTCTGCCCATGGATGGCGAGTGGCCGGCGTCCGAGGCGTTCGCGCGGCGGCATGTGTTGCTCGCGATGTCCCGGGAGCGCACCAGAGACAACCTGATTCAAATCTGTCAGCGGCTCGACTGGGGCGTGTCCAACGTGGGAAGCGGCGCAGACCCCGCGGCGGATGTGGTCCTGATCGAATGGGGGGCGGACGACGGCTCTGGTCCGGCGCTGGCGAGCCAACTCCGCGATGCAACGGCCGGACGGAGCTTGGGTCTGGTGGCGGTCACCCGCGCCCGGGAGGCGCTCTCTCTGGAATCGCTGGTGGACCAAGGGGTGCTCGATGCCTTGCTCGTCAAGCCCGTGACGCCCTCGACCCTTCGAGAGAGTGTCGACAGAGCCATGCGTCGCTGCGGTCGGTCACCGGAGACGGATGGCAAGACCAGAAGTGAATCCGCTCCCCTGCGGGGCATTCGCGTGATGGTGGTGGATGACAACGACACCAACCGGGAGCTGGCCAGCAGCATTCTGGCCAGCCACGGCGCATCCGTCATCACGGCTGCCGATGGACAGGCGTCGGTGGACATGCTGCAGGTCGACCGGAGTGTGTGCGACATCGTTCTGATGGATCTGCAGATGCCGGGAATGGACGGGATGCAGGCGACATCACGGATACGCCAGTTGCCGGGGTGCGAGACCTTGCCCATCGTGGCGCTGACGGCCAGTGCCTTCAACGAGCAGCGGGAAGCAGCACTGGGCGCCGGCATGGACGCCGTGGTCACCAAGCCTTTTGATGTCGATGGCCTTGTCCATCTGCTGTTTCGCCTTGGCAGGGGCCTTGTCGAGAGTGACGGGATTGCCGCAGATTCACCGCCAGGGACCCCCGTTGAGTCTTCAGGTGAACTGTTGCTGGTCGACTTCAATGTGGGGCTGCAACTGTGGCAAGACCTTGGGCACTATCGTCACCACCTCCACCGCTTTGTGCAGGAGCATGAGGACGAGGCGCAGCGTGCCGATGCGTTGGGCAATGAAGACCTCATCCGGCATGTGCACAAGACGCGGGGGAGCGCTTCGGCACTGGCGCTGATGGCGGCCGCCAAGGTCGCCAGCCATTTGGAGGAGCACCTGCGAACGGGGGTGCGCGACCCCGATGAGATCGCCCGCTTTGCTTCGGAGATCGGGCGGACCTGCGTAGCCATCGGCGAGCACCTGGACACACCACGGGCCAAGTGAGTGCCCGTCGCGACACCGGCCCTCTGGTTCTTGTAGCAGCCCGGCAGCCTGCCACGCGGTTTTGAGGTAGCCTGCCAGCCACGCGTAAGGGAAAAACACGAGGACCCGTGCCCTGCTTTCCACAGACAATGCGCGGCAGCTGTATCCACAAGAAAGAGGAAATTCCGAATGACCGACTCAACGGCCGACCGTCCCTGGCTGGGCTCGTATTCACCCGGTGTGCCCGCCGACATCGACGTGGCGCAATACAGCTCGCTGGTGCACCTCATGGAAGAGAGCTTCGGCAAGTTCGCCAGCCGGCCAGCCTACAGCTTCATGGGCAAGCAGATCACGTTTGCGCAGACCGACAGCCTGTCTCTGGCTTTTGCGGCTTATCTGCAGGGCCTGGGGCTGGTCAAGGGCGATCGTGTGGCCATCATGATGCCCAACGTGCCGCAGTACCCGGTGGCGGTGGCGGGCATCCTGCGCGCGGGCCTTGTGGTGGTCAACGTCAACCCCCTGTACACGCCGCGCGAGCTGGAGCACCAGCTCAAGGACTCGGGCGCCAAGGCCATTGTCATCATCGAGAACTTCGCCAACACCTTGCAGCAGTGCATCGCCAACACGCCGGTGAAACACGTGGTGCTCACCGCCATGGGTGACCAGCTCGGTCTGCTCAAGGGCGCGCTGGTGAACTACGTGGTGCGCAACGTCAAGAAGATGGTGCCCGCCTTCAACCTGCCCCAGGCCGTGCGCTTCAACGAAGCCATTGCCAAAGGCACGCGCGGCACGCTCAAGCGCCCCGACATCAAGCCCGACGACATGGCCGTTTTGCAATACACCGGTGGCACCACCGGCGTGAGCAAGGGTGCCGTGCTGCTGCACCGCAACGTGATCGCCAACCTGCTGCAGTCCGACGCGTGGAACGAGCCGGTGATGAAGCGTGTGGCAGAAGGCGAGCAACCCACCAGCGTGTGTGCCTTGCCGCTGTATCACATCTTCGCGTTCACGGTGAACATGATGCTGGGCATGCGTACCGGCGCCATGAACATCCTGATTCCCAATCCGCGCGACCTGCCCGCGGTCTTGAAAGAACTGAGCAAGCACACCTTTCACAGCTTCCCCGCGGTCAACACCTTGTTCAACGGCTTGGCCAATCACCCCGACTTCAACACCGTGAACTGGAGCAACCTCAAGGTGTCTGTGGGGGGCGGCATGGCGGTGCAAGGCGCCGTGGCGAAGCTCTGGCTGGAGAAGACTGGCTGCCCCATCTGCGAAGGCTATGGTCTGTCCGAGACCAGCCCGTCGGCCACCTGCAATCCGACCACGAGCACCGCCTACAGCGGCACCATCGGCTTGCCGTTGCCCAACACCTGGATGAAGTGCCTGGACGACGATGGCAACGAGGTGCCACTGGGACAGCCTGGCGAGATCGCCATCAAGGGCCCGCAGGTGATGGCAGGCTACTGGCAGCGGCCCGACGAGACCGCCAAGGTCATGACGCCCGACGGTTACTTCAAGACCGGCGACGTGGGGGTGGTGGATGAGCGCGGCTATTTCAAGATTGTCGACCGCAAGAAGGACATGGTGCTGGTGAGCGGCTTCAACGTTTATCCCAACGAGGTGGAAGACGTGGTGGCACAGCTGCCCGGCGTGATGGAGTGCGCCGTGGTCGGTGTGCCAGACGACAAATCGGGTGAAGCGGTCAAGCTGGTCGTTGTCAAGAAGGACCCGGCACTGACCGAGGCCCAGGTTCGCGACTACTGCAAGGCCAACCTCACGGGCTACAAGCAGCCCAAGGTGGTGGAGTTCCGCACCGAGCTGCCCAAGACCCCCGTGGGCAAGATCCTGCGCCGCGAGTTGCGCGACAAGAAATAGTGGCGGGTCTCACCGCTCTGGTCAGCGCGCTGCACGAAGAGCTGGCCGCCGTGCTGGTGCTCATGCCCGATGAGAAACAGCACACTGTGGGCGGACGCACCTTCTGGCGCGGCCACCTGCACGGTCACGAGGTGGTCGCCGTGCTCTCGGGCATTGGCAAGGTGGCTGCAGCCACCACGGCCACCGCCCTGATCGAACGCTTTGGCGTGCAGCGCATCGTGTTCACCGGCGTGGCCGGCGGTCTGGGGGACGGCGTCAACGTGGGCGACGTCGTGGTGGCGACGCAGTTCCTGCAGCACGACATGGACGCCTCGCCGATCTTTCCGCGCCACGAGGTTCCCGGTTACGGGCGATCCACGTTTGCGGCCGACGCCCTGCTGACCGCACAGGTGGCGCGAGCGAGCGAGCAGGTGCTGCGCGCACTGCCATCGCAGCTCGGGGCCGACGTGTTGAATGCCTTCTCCTTGCAAGCGCCGCGCTGCCACCGGGGCCTGCTGATCAGCGGCGACCGCTTCGTCTCGACCACACCCGAAGGCCTGGCCCTGCGCGAGGCCTTGCCCGACGCGCTCGCGGTGGAAATGGAGGGCGCGGCTTTCGCACAGGTGTGTCACGACTACGGCGTGCCGCTGGCGGTGGTGCGCACCATCTCGGACCGCGCCGACGACGCGGCGTATGTGGACTTTCCGCGTTTTCTGCGCGAAGTGGCGAGCCGCTACAGCGGAGCCATCATCAACGAGTTGTTGACTCAGTCCTGAGCCGGCTACCGCAACCAACCGCGCTTGCGGAAGTACAGCATGGGCACCACGGCCGAGAGCACCATCAGCGCCAGCGCCAGCGGATAGCCGTAGTGCCACTGCAACTCGGGCATGAACGCGAAGTTCATGCCGTAGCTGCTGGCCACCAGCGTGGGAGGCAGCAGCGAGACGCTCGCCACAGAAAAGATCTTGATGATCTTGTTCTGGTTGATGTTGATGAAACCGACGGTGGCGTCCATCAAAAAGTTGATCTTGTCGAACAGGAAGGCGGTGTGGCTGTCGAGCGAGTCCAGGTCGCGCAGGATCTGGCGCGCGTCCTCGAACTGCTCGGCGCTCAGCAGGCGGCTGCGCATCATGAAGCTGACCGCGCGGCGGGTGTCCATCACGTTGCGACGGATTCGGCCCGACATGTCCTCGTGGCGCGCGATGGCGGAGAGTGCCTCGCTCAGCAGGTTGTCCGAGGCGTTGCTGTTGAGCACCTTCTTGCTCACGGTTTCGATCTCGTCGTAGATGTCCTCCAGCGTGTCGGCGCAGTACTCTGCATCGGCGTCGAACAGCATCAGCAGCACGTCCTTGGCGTCCTCGATCAACCCCGGCATGCGGCGCGCGCGCATGCGCAGCAGTCGGAACACCGGCACATCCTCGTCGTGGATGGAGAACAGCACGCCCTGGCTCTTCAAGGTGTCGTTGTGCTCGTTCAGGATGAAAGCCACCCGCACCGCGCGTGGGTCTTCTTCGTCGTCGATCAAAAAGTCGGAGCGCACGTGCAACTCGCCGTTGTCTTCCTCGAAGAATCGGGCCGACTCCTCGATGTCCTCGTCCATGGCGTCTTCGGGGATCGACAGGCCGAAGTGCTGCTTGACCCAACGGCGCTCTTCTGGGGTGGGGTCTTCCAGGTCGACCCAGATCGGCTTGAATTGAGCCAGCTCTTCGAGTGACTCGATCTCTTCCTGGAAGAGGCGGCCATTGGCCAGGGTGAATACGTTGAGCATGGAGCGCTCCCGGCGAAGTCTGCTGTCTGAAAGGGCGGGGCCGCGCAGGCGGGCCCGAGGGCGGGGTAGGGTGCTTTCAGCCAGCGGACCGCCCGATCCAGGTGGCTGCGCCGGGCGCAGCGGTCAGACGGTGACGGGGGTGGCTGAAAGCACGCAACTGGGGGGCGTGCTGTCCATGGGGCTCTCCGTGGGTGGATTCGACCGGCGAATTATGGCACCGACGCTGTTTCTGGAACCGGCGCATGAGGTGCCATGAAGCGCATCAGTTCGTCCTTTCGGCGCCAGGCATCGTGTTCGCCGAGCTCGATGAGTGCATGCACGAAACCCGGCTCGAACAGGAGGTAGCTGGCCAGCGAAGCAGCACTGCCGGCCGCGCCGCGCGCGGTGTCCAGCGCGCCCAGCCCGACCAGGGTGTTGCGGGTGGGCGCGGGCAATTCGCCGATGTGCTTGCGCGCCAGCTCGTCGAGCGAAAAGCTCGGCTGAATGGCCAGCACGTCGACCGGGCGGTAGGGCAGTGCCGCGGCCAGGGCCGGGGGCAGGCGCGACAAGGTCTGGCTCACGCGCTGGGCCTGCTCCACATCGGCCTGCAAGGTGTCGTGAAACACGCTGGCCATGGCGTGGCCGGCGATGGTGCCCGCCGTGGGGTCGCCCGCCGCGCGAGCCACCATGCCCGCGCGCTGGGGCTGCCCGACGCCGATGACCAGCACCCGCCGCGCACCGAAATGGATGGCGGGCGACAACGGCGAGAGCTGGCGCATCGAGCCGTCGCCAAAATGCTCCTTGTGGCCTTCGACCCACAGCGGCACGGAAGGAAAGAGGAAGGGGATGGCGCTGGACGCCATCAGGTGCTCGATCGTGATGGACTGGAATGCGGCACGGCGTCCCGGGCGATGCCACGGCTGGACTGCGTGTTCGGTGCGGGTCTGGCAAAAGGTCCAGTGTTCGCCGCTCGTGTAGCTGGAGGCGGTCACGCCCAGTGCATGGATGGCGCCTTGCTCCAGCGCGTATTCCAGGCCCGGCAGATCGATCGCCCGGTGCAGCGTGTTCACCAGCGGCAGCGTGTCGAGCAGGGCGTGGTGGCGCTTGACCTGACGCGCCAGCGTCCAGCCCGCCACCAACCGGTTGGCGCGCACCCAGCCAGGTGCTTCCAGCCGGTAGACCTGCTCCGAGCGCAGCCCCATCCAGAACGTTGCAAGCTGCGGCAGTGCAGGCAGGCCTTGCAGGGCGATGCTGCCCAGGTAGGCCGCGTTGAGTGCGCCTGCCGAGGTGCCGAACAACCATTGAAACGGAAACGCCTGACTGGTTCGTGGCTGCATCGCCGCCAGCGCCTTGAGCACACCGGCCTGGTAGGCGGTGCGTGCGCCGCCACCCATCAGCACCAGCGCGCACGCGTCGGGCCTCACTTCGTTTGAAGAGGTCGCCAGCATGTTGTGCGTGATGATGGTGTCGAGGGACATGGGATCACAGAGTTGGGGAGGATCCGGCGCGGCGCGCGCGTGCGATGAACTGCTGCAGCTCTACGGGGTCCACGGGTTTGTGCATCACCGTCAGGCCGGCCGCCAGCACGGCGTTCATCACCTCGGTGCTGGTGTCACCGGTGACGATGGCCACCGCCAGGTCGGGCTTGGCGTGTTGGCGCAAGAGATGGGCCACGGCGAGTCCATTGCTGTCCCGCGCCAGGTGGAAGTCGACCAGGGCGGCGTCCAGCTGGTCCCGGCGATCCAAGGCGATGCGTGCCGCCTCCTCCACGTTGGACGCCTGCAGGGGGACATGTCCCCAGCTTCGCAGCAGAATGGACATGGCGGCCAGGATGTCCTGGTTCTCTTCGACGACCAACACGAGGCGCGCGCCGACAGGGTTCGATGCAGGGACTTCAAATGGCAGCGGCGTGGCGGGTTGATGGCCGACTTGCGCGCGGGGCGTGCGGATGGAGAACATCGAGCCCTTGCCCAGCGCCGAACGCCAGCTCAGGCGCACTCCGATCAATTGTGCTGAGCGGTGCACGATCGCCATGCCCAGTCCGAATCCGCGCGTCTGGCTGCCGTCCGCATGCGCATTGCTGCCTTTGTAGAACTCCTCGGTGATGCGCGACAACTCGTGCGATGAGATGCCGATGCCGGTGTCCCAGACCTGGATGTCGACACTCTCGCCCCGCGAGCGCGCCGACACCAGCACGCCGCCCTGGTCGGTGTAGCGAACCGCGTTGCTGACCAGGTTGCTCAACATCGTGTGCAGGACAGATGGATCGCTGTGGACCCACAGGCCACCATCGTGCATGCGCAGTCGCAGCCCCTTGACCTCGGCCTGCGCCGCCACCTCGTCCACCACCGCAGACAGCAATGGCTCCAACGGGAAGTCTTCCGTGGTCACGCGCACCGCGTCGGCATCCAGTCGAGAGACATCCAGCAAGCGACTCAACAACTGGCCCATGTTGCCCAGCGCCGACTGCATGCGATCGGCGATGTCGCCCAGTGCCGGTGCAGAGAGTCGGCCCTCTTGTGCCATGCGCTTGAGGGCCGGGACGAACATGCTCATCGCATGGATCGGTTGACGCAGGTCGTGGCTGGCGGTCGCCAGAAACCGCGTCTTGGCCTTGCTGGCGGCCTCGGCGGCGTCTCTGGCTTGCGAAAGCTCGGTCACCAGTGCGTCGTTTTCGAACCGCAGGCGAAGCGCTTCTTCGATGGCCGAGGCAATGCGTCGCGCAAACAGCTCTGCCATCAAAAGAAAGACCAGTGCCAGCAGGCCCACGGTCATCGTGCGCGCATCGCCGCTGAACATGCTGCGCAACGCAAGCGGCACGATGGCGGGCACTGCAAAAGCCAGGTGCGCCGGGAAATACGGCCCCAGCGACTGGGTAGCACTGGCGACGATGGACGCGAGGATCATGACCAGCACCGCCTGCGTGTGCGGATCGTCGGGGCTGAAGAACAGGGCTGTCAGCGAGCCCCACAGCAATCCGGCGGCGAACGACGCCAGGACGAACCAGCGGGCCCACCGTGGCGCCTGCGCCTGGTCCGGCTGTGATCGCTGGTAGCGCCGTGCACCCCAGGACCGCACCGCACACAAGGCCATGACGGCGCCCAGCCAGATCAGCACCCACTGGGAAGGCTGACCGTTCATCAGGAGCAGCGCAGCGGTGCCGATGGCCAGTACCAGCGTACCCACAACCAGGGCCGGGACATTTCGCGCGAGCAGCCGCACCTGCTCGTGCAGCAGCCGGTCTTGCGAGGGGGAGACGCTGAGCATGCGCACGAGCATAGAACAAGCCGGACCACCATGAGCGCGCAACGCGCCAGCGGGAATGACAACGGTCACATTCCAGACACTCGCACGCTTTGTTGCCCTTGCCGGCTTGCGCCTTGGAGGTTTCGTGTGCATAGTGGGCTCAAGACATCCCCGTGGCCGTCGGGAGGTCTTGCCCCAGGCGGCTTGTCTCAACCCGGAGCATATGGAGGCTCTTTTATGAACCTGACGATCAGCGGTCATCACCTTGAGGTCACACCCGCCCTGCGCGGTTACGTCACCAGCAAACTCGAACGCATATCCCGACACTTCGACCAGGTGGTCGACATGAAGGTGCTGTTGACAGTGGACAACCTCAAGGAAAAGGACCTCAGGCAGCGAGCGGAATGCAACATCCACGTCAAGGGCCGCGACCTGTTCGCCGAGAGCGCTCATGCCGATCTTTACGCTGCCGTCGATGAACTGGCCGACAAACTGGATCGGCAAGTTCTTCGCTACAAAGACAAGGCGCAAGACCACCACCATGACACGGTCAAGCGTTTGATGTGATGAATGTCACGGGCTGCGACCCGTGAGGGAAAACCCGATGCTGCACTGCAGCAGGCCGCTTGGAAAGTCAAGCGGCTTTTTTGTGCCCTCAGTCTAGCCAACACCGCTCAACTGGTCATAATTTGCGGTCCAAGAGGGCTCACATGAACCGACTATCTGTCATATTGCCTGCCGCGCAAGTGCTCGTCAGCGTGGACGCAACCAGCAAAAAACGCGCATTCGAAGAAGCAGGCCTGCTTTTCGAGACCCTTCACGGACTCAACCGCGCGCTCATCACCGACAGCCTCTTCGCCCGCGAGCGTCTGGGTTCGACCGGTCTGGGTCACGGTGTGGCGATCCCTCATGGGCGGATCAAAGGTTTGAAGCAGCCATTGGCTGCGGTATTCCAGCTGGCCAGCCCGATCGGCTTTGACGCCCCCGATGAATTGCCGGTCCAACTGATGATCTTCCTGCTGGTGCCCGAGGCAGCCACGCAGAAGCACCTGGAGATCCTTTCCGAGATCGCCGAGTTGTTGAGCGACAGCGGTCTGCGCGAACAGATGAAGACCTCGACCGATGCAGCCGCGTTGCACAAACTGATCACGTCCTGGCAATCGGCCCATGCTGCGGCCTGAGATTTGAACTTCCACACTCCACCGTTTCACGGGTCGCTGTCCCCCAAGGGGGCTGACCTGCCTTGGGGCGGCCCCGCGGCCGGCCGCTCGCTTTGAAACCCACCGTCGTCAGCGCCGATGTCCTGTTCGAGGACCATCGAGATGCCCTGAAGTGGCAATGGATTGCCGGACTTGGAGCCTCCGAGCGGCGGTTCGACGAAGTGGCCATCCGTGCCGCACGTTCAGGCGCTGATCTGGTCGGTTATCTCAATTACATCCACCCTTATCGCGTGCAGGTGTTCGGCGAGCGCGAAGTCGCCTATCTCACGAGCCAGAGCGAAGACGACAACAAGCGCCGCGTGGCGCGCATCGTCACCCTGGAGCCGCCAGTGCTCGTGGTGGCCGATGGCCAGGCCGCCCCCGATGCGCTCACCGCCATGTGCGAGCGTGCCCAGATTCCGATGTTCGCCACGCACGAGTCGGCGGCGTTCGTCATCGACGTGCTGCGCGCATACCTCTCGCGCCATTTTGCCGACCGGGCCTCCATGCACGGCGTGTTCATGGACATCCTCGGCATGGGCGTGATGATCACGGGCGAGTCGGGCCTGGGCAAGAGCGAGCTCGGGCTGGAGCTCATCTCGCGCGGTCACGGTCTGGTGGCCGATGATGCGGTGGACCTCTACCGCATCAACCAGACCAGCATCGAAGGCCGCTGCCCCGAGCTGCTGCAGAACCTGCTGGAGGTGCGTGGCATCGGCCTGCTTGACATCAAGGCGATCTTTGGCGAGACGGCGGTGCGGCGCAAGATGCGGCTCTCGCTCATCGTGCACCTGGTGCGCCGCGAGACCATGGAGCGCGACTACGAGCGCATGCCCCACGAACCGCTGTACCAGGACGTGCTGGGCGTGCCGGTGCGCAAGGCCGTTATCCAGGTGGTGGCCGGCCGCAACATCGCCGTGCTGGTGGAAGCCGCGGTGCGCAACACCATCCTGCAGCTGCGCGGCATCGACACCTACCAGGAGTTTGTATCGCGCCACCGCGCAGCCATGTCGCGCGGAGAGTGAGGTCGCACCGCCTCAGCGGTGGTGGCCTGAAGGTGTGCGGTGAGGACAGTCGGTTTTGGTGCAGTTCGCGTAAAGCGACAGCGCGTGCTCCTGCAGCACGAACCCACGCGTCTTGGCCACCATCTGCTGGCGCTTCTCGATCTCCGCGTCAAAAAACTCTTCCACGCGACCGCAGTCCAGGCAGACCAGGTGGTCGTGGTGCTGGCCTTCGTTGAGCTCGTACACCGCCTTGCCCGACTCGAAGTTGCTGCGCGTGAGCAGACCGGCTTGTTCAAACTGCATGAGCACGCGGTACACCGTGGCCAAGCCAATGTCGGAGCGCTCTTCGAGCAGCACCCGGAACACGTCTTCGGCCGTCATGTGACGCTGCTTGGCGTTCTGAAACACCTCCAGGATCTTCAGCCTGGGCAGCGTGGCCTTCAGGCCGGTGCTCTTGAGTTCTTCGATGTTGGTCATGGCGGGAAGCGCGCAGGGCGCTGAATCGGGCGGGTGTGGTTGCAGTGTCTTCGGGCCCCAAGACTACAATGAAAGGATCATATCGTCAGCGTCTGGCGCACGCTGCATTTTCGCCCCGGCAACGCTTGCACGCGCGCCTCCTTCACGGTCAGATCCCATGCTCCAACACAAACCCGATTGCGCCTCCCTGCCCACCCCGGGTCTGCGCCTGCGCCGACCGCTTCAGGCGGTCTGCGTGCTCGCCGCGCTGGTGACCCTGTCGGCTTGCTCCAGCATCACCAGCCGCATGCCGGGCATCACCAGTCTGGTCAGCCCGTACAAGATCGACATCGTTCAAGGCAACGTGGTCACGCGCGAGCAAGCCGCAGCCCTGCAGCCCGGCATGACCCGCGAACAGGTGCGCGACATTCTGGGCTCGCCGTTGCTGACCAGCGTGTTCCACGCCGACCGATGGGACTATGTGTTCACCTTCCGTCGCCAGGGTCAGACGCCGCAGCAGCGTCGCCTGACCGCGTTCTTCAAGGCCGACGTGCTCGAAAAATTCGAGGCTGACGAGTTGCCCACCGAGGCGGAGTTCGTGGCTTCGCTCGACGCGGGCCGCAAGTTCGGCAAGGTGCCGCCCCTGCAGGCCACCGAGGCCCAGCTCAAGACTTTTGACGAGCGCAACAAGACCGCTGCTCCCACCACGCCGACCACTCCTGCGGCGGCACCTGCCACGAGCTACCCACCCCTGGAGACCCCGGGGTCCGCTCGATGAGCGGCGCAGCGAGCCTGCACCGCGTTTGCGTGGCCGGTGCCAGCGGCCGCATGGGCCAGATGCTGGTGGAGGCGGTGCGCACCAGTGGTGACTGCCAGCTCACCGGCGCGCTTGACGTCGCCACCAGCCCGATGCTGGGCCAGGATGCCGCCGGTTTTGCTGGGCAGGCCAGCGGCGTGCTCATCACCGCTGACCTCGCCAAGGGCCTGGGAGGCAGCCAGGCGCTGATCGACTTCACCCGCCCCGAAGGCACGTTGGCGCACCTGCGCGAATGCGCGAAGCACGGCGTCAATGCGGTCATCGGCACCACGGGTTTCAGTGACGAACAGAAGGCCGAGATCGCCGAGGCCGCCAAGTCGATCGCCATCGTGATGGCGCCCAACATGAGCGTGGGCGTGAACGTCACGCTCAAGTTGCTGGAAATGGCGGCCAAGGCGCTGGCCACTGGTTATGACATCGAGATCATCGAGGCGCACCACCGCCACAAGGTGGACGCGCCCAGCGGCACCGCGCTGAAGATGGGCGAGGTGATTGCCGATGCGCTGGGGCGCGACCTGAAGGACTGCGCGGTATATGCGCGCGAAGGCGTGACGGGTGAGCGCGATCCGTCCTCCATCGGCTTTGCCACCATCCGCGGAGGCGACATCGTGGGCGACCACACCGTGCTGTTCGCGGGCACCGGCGAGCGCATCGAGATCACGCACAAGTCGAGCAGCCGCGCGACCTACGCGCAAGGCAGCTTGCGCGCGGTGCGGTTCCTCTCGGGCAAGACGCATGGCCTGTATGACATGTTCGACGTGCTCGGCTTGAAATGATGGACAGCGCGGGCCAGGGTCTCCTGCAGACGCTGGCGCAGGCCGATGCGCTGGGCCGTGCAGTCGCGTTGTTGCTGCTGACCATGTCGGTGGCGAGCTGGGTGGTGATCTTTTGGAAGGGCTGGTTGCTGCGTCGCGCCGCGCGCGACCTGGGCTTGAGCACCGCCGCCTTCTGGCAGGCTGCCGATCTGGACGATGCGCAGCGCCGACTGGTCACCTTCGATGCGCAGCAACTCGTGCTGCCTCTGCTGCAGGCAGCACTTGGCCTGGCCAACGCCCTTCCGCACACCCTGGCCGCCGCCGGCGACCGCTCACAACAGCTCACCCGCGTGCTGCGCGACTCGCTGCACCGCGTGCTGCATCGCCTGCAATACGGCCAGGTGTTGCTGGCCACTGTGGGCTCCACCGCGCCCTTCGTGGGCTTGCTGGGCACGGTCTGGGGCATCTACAACGCGCTCGCCGGCATCGGGTTGGACGGCGGTTTCCGCATCGAGCAAGTCTCCGGCCCGGTGGGCGAATCGCTGGTCATGACGGCCGCCGGTCTGGTGGTGGCGATCCCCGCCGTGCTGGCCTACAACGTGCTGGGCCGCCAGATCGCGCGCATCGAGGCCGATCTGGAAGGCTTCGCGCGCGACCTGCGTGAACTGCTGGTGCACAGGGGTTTGGAATGAGTTTTGGTCGGCTGGAGAAACCGGTGGGCCACAAACCCATGAGCGAGATCAACGTCACGCCGCTGGTGGACGTGATGCTGGTGCTGCTGGTGATCTTCATCATCGCCGCACCCTTCATGGCCGATCGGTTGGCGCTGGAATTGCCGAAGGCCGAACTGCCGAAGGCCGCCACTCCCACCGGACCCGGGCCTTTCGTGTCGCTGTCGGTCGACGGCCAGGGACGCATGCAATGGGACGGGCAGGCCGTGGACGATGCCGCTGTGCGCCAGCGCCTGCTTGAGGCCGCCCAGCGCGACCCCGCCACCGAACTCCAGCTGCGCGCCGATGCCAGCGTGCCCTACGGCCGCGTGGTCTCGCTGATCGGCATGGCGCAATCGGCCGGGCTCTCGCGCATTGGCTTCGTGGCCGACGCCACGGCCCCGCGCTGAATGGCCGGGGCGGCGGGTGGCCTGCGGCTCAAGGCCTAAAATCCGCCATTCCCCGCGCCACCGCGCACAGCTTCTTCCCTCACCGTCGCCGGCTGGTCCGGACCCTGGTTCATGCAAGACAAATACGCCCACAAAGAAGTCGAGCGCGCCGCGCACGCCCACTGGAACGCGACCGACGCCTACCGCGTGACGGAAGACACGGGCAAGAAGAAGTTTTACGCCTGCTCCATGCTGCCCTACCCCAGCGGCAAGCTGCACATGGGCCACGTGCGCAACTACACCATCAACGACATGCTCACGCGCCACCTGCGCATGAAGGGCTTCAACGTGCTCATGCCCATGGGCTGGGACGCGTTCGGCCTGCCGGCGGAAAACGCCGCCTTGAAAAATGGCGTGCCACCGGCCAAGTGGACCTACGAGAACATCGCCTACATGAAGCAGCAGATGCAGGCCATGGGACTGGCCATCGACTGGTCGCGCGAAGTGGCCACCTGCGATCCGAGCTACTACAAGTGGAACCAATGGTTGTTCCTCAAGATGCTGGAGAAGGGCATCGCTTACCGCAAGACGCAGGTCGTCAACTGGGACCCAGTGGACCAGACCGTGCTGGCCAACGAGCAGGTGATCGACGGCAAGGGCTGGCGCA
>JAZKHJ010000012.1:0-33612 GCA_040385485.1 Pseudomonadota bacterium
AGCTCCAGCTCCAGCTCCAGCTCCAGCTCCAGCTCCAGCTCCAGCTCCAGCTCCACAACCGTCACCACTGCCTTCTGCCGGAACCGCTTGCGACACCGCCCCGGGCCGGGTGCTGAACGTTGGCGTCGGTCAGACCTATGCTGCGCCGAGCGCGGCAGCCGCGGTGGCCCGCGACGGCGACGTGATCCGTATCGCGGCCGCGGACTACCGCGGTGATGTCGCCATTTGGCGCAGCAACAATCTCACCATTTGCGGCGTCGGTGGCCGGGCACGGCTGTTTGCCGACGGCAAGGCCGCCAACGGCAAGGGCATCTGGGTGGTGGTGGGCGCCAACATCACGATCGACAGCATCGAGTTCCGCGACGCCCGCGTGCCCTCGCGCAACGGGGCGGGCATCCGCGCCCAACACACGGGCTGGCTGCGGGTGCGCAACAGCGGATTTTTTGACAACGAGAACGGCCTCCTGACGAGCAACACCGAGGGCGCCAGCCTGATCGTGGAAAACTCCGAATTCGCGCGCAGCGTGGTGGCAGGTGGTCTGGGGCACAACCTCTATGTGGGCAGGATCGACAGTCTCAGCGTCACTGGCAGCTATTTCCATGGTGCCGCGGTGGGTCACAACCTGAAGAGCCGCGCGGCCCAGTCGGTCATTGAAAACAGCTACATCATGGACGGACCGTCCGGCAGCTCCAGCTACCTGGCGGACTTCTCCGAGGGCGGCCGAGTGGTGCTGCGTGGCAATATGTTCCACAAAGGACCCCTTGCGCAGAACCCCGCTGCCATCAACTATGGGGGGGCGCTGATGCACTCCACGAACACGCTGGAACTCACACACAACACGATGGCCATCACCCGCTCTGGTGGTGCCTTCATGAACATCCGCACCGCGGTCCATTCGATCGTGCTCAAGGGCAACATCTTTGCCGGTACCGGCAATCAGACGCTGATGTTGGGCGCAGCCACCGGCAACGCCGTGCAGACCGGCAATGTGACCGCTCTGGCCAGCCAGATCCCCGGGGCCACCAACATCGCCAGCCCGAACTTCTGGCCCGACGCCAGCTTGCAGGCTTCCTTGGCTTTGGGCAGCGTGCTTGATGCTTCGTACGTGCGCGATGCTCCCCGGCCGTTCCACTTGCGCGCCGTCAGCGGTGCGCGCAAGGCGGGGGCGCTGCAATCGGCACCTTGAGGCCGAAGGGCGCGTCCGTGGCCCCGGGCGCGCCCGCGCGGGGTGAACGACAATGCAGGCCCCTTGTGTTCCTGCGAGACCCGCCCACGCGCTGCGGGTGGATGTCATGCCCTCCCACGCTTCTCCCCTTTGGACCCCCTGCGGCTTTGAACACCTCACGCGCGATCCGCGTGGCTGGCTGGTGCCCACCGACGGCTATTGGCGCCTGTGGCTGCAGCGGCCCGAACTGGCACTGGTCGAGGAGTCTTGCGCAGCCGAGCAGGCGCTGCATGCTTCGCTCATGGAAGCGCCCACGCGCTCGGTGGTGCAGCACGAGCTCGATGCATTTGAGGATGCCGATGCCCGCGCCAACCACCGTCTGTTCCTGGGCTTTCGCGATGCGGTGATCGCGGCCGGTTCATTGGAGGCGGCTTACGCCGGCTTCTTCAAGACCGGCGCGATCCAGATCCCACCGCTTTTCCTCGATCTGGTGGTGCAGGCCATGGTGTGCAACCTGCTCGAGGGTGTTGACGATGCCTGGCAATGGCGCGCGGCCGAGATGCTGTTTCGCCGTCAGCGCGTGCGGGTGCAGGACGGGCGCGTGCTCAGCGGTGACAGCGAGGTGCTGGACATGCTCAACGAGACTGGCGGCCTCGGCGCGGTCGGCCGTCTGCTCATGCAGAGCGGCGCGGCCATTCCCGAGGTGCAGATCGAGGTGCTGGGTGACGACAACGCGGCACGTTATCTGCTCGGTCGAACGGGCAACGGACGCTTCAATTTCGTGCTCGACCTCACCCACGAAATCCAGCGCGAGCTCTCGCACGGCCTCACGCTCACCATGAACCGCTCGCAGTCGGGTCTGAAGGCGCTGGCTGTGGTGTTGCAGAAGTGGGTGCGGCATTTCCACGGCGTGGCGGTGCAGGTGCAGCCCGAATCGCGGGTGGAGGACACGGCATGGCGCTGGCACCTGGGGCTGGACGCCGAATCCAGCGCCTTGCTCAACGACCTGTACCTCGGCCACGACGTGGAGCCCGAACGGCAACAGCGCCTGATCAGCCTGTTTCGCCTGGGCTTCGACGATCCGCAGGACATGTGCGCCGACGTGCGCGGCAAGCCGGTGTACCTGGGCCTGGCGATGAACGCCGAGGGCTTGATGAAGATCAAGCCGCAGAACCTGCTGCTCAACCTGCCGCTGGCAGGGTCTGCCTGAGGACCTCGGGATCTAGATTCCCACCACCGGCAGCGCACCAGGCAGCACGTTCAACCGCAAGTGCCGGGCGTATCCCAGGAACTCGCCGTCGGCGGCCAGGGGCAGGTCGGTGTCGCTGATCACCGTGAGTGTTTCGAACGCCTGCGTGCGGATGCGGCTGTGGCCCAGGTGCGTGCCCGTGAGCAGGCGCGGCAACATGGCCAGGGTGGCCAGACGACCGAAGGGCCCGGCCAACAGCAGGTTGAGCAGACCGTCGTTGGTGCGTGCGGCTGGCGTGGCGGGCATGCCGCAGCCGAAAGTGGATGTGTTCAGGCTGGAAGCAAAGAGGGCCGGACCGCTGTGAAGGTGTTTGCCGTTGGCCGTGACGTCCAGCGTCCAGGTCTGCAGGTGGGCCAGTTCGGCCAGCGTGGCCCAGAGCAAGCGCGGCACTCCGCTGAACCAGCGTGGGGCTGTGAGCGTGCGCAGCACCACGGCGGAGTCGAAGCCGGCGGTGAAGCTGGAGAGAAACAGGGCTCGGTACTCGCGGCCATGGGGGTCGCGCCATTCGGCACACCCCACGTCCATCGGGCGCGTGTCGGCGTTGAGGGCGTGCACCAGGGCCGCCAGAGGCGCCCGGCCGCGAAGGCCCAGTGAGCGAGCCACGTCGTTGCCACTGCCCACTGGCACCACGCCAAGCTCCAGGTCGTTGTGCAACAGGGCGGGCAACCAGCGATTGAGCGTGCCGTCGCCGCCCACCGCCACGACCCGGCTGCGCGCGGGGAGACTCGCCATCAAGGCCAGTGCATCCACCACGTCTCGCGGCGCGTGCAGGGAGACGTCGGGCGGCAGGGCGGCCTGAAGCGTGGGCAACAAGGCCGCCGCCCGCCCGCCATGGGCGTGCGGGTTGAGCAGCACGCAGCGCTTCGCGCCCGTTCTCAAACAATGCTCACATGTTGCGGCGGTACTGGCCGCCCACCTCGAACAGGGCCGAGGTGATCTGGCCGAGCGAGCACACGCGCACTGCCTGCATCAGCACCTCGAACACGTTGCCGTTCTCGATCACGGCCTGGCGCAGTTGCTGCAGCATGGCGGGCGCTTCGGTCGCGTGCAGCGCGTGGAACTCGGCCAGGCGCTTGAGCTGGTTTTGCTTCTCTTCGTCGGTCGAACGGGCGAGCTCCAGCGTGTCGGGTGTCACGTCACCGTGCGGGTTGCGGAAGGTGTTCACGCCCACGATGGGGTACTCGCCCGTGTGCTTGAGCATCTCGTAGTGCATGGACTCGTCCTGGATCTTGCCGCGCTGGTAGCCGGTTTCCATGGCGCCCAGCACGCCGCCGCGCTCGGCGATTTTCTCGAACTCCTGCAGCACGGCTTCTTCCACCAACTCGGTGAGCTCGTCGATGATGAAGGCACCCTGGTTGGGGTTTTCGTTCTTCGCCAGACCCCACTCGCGGTTGATGATGAGCTGGATCGCCATCGCGCGGCGCACCGAGTCTTCGGTGGGCGTGGTGATGGCTTCGTCGAAGGCGTTGGTGTGCAGGCTGTTGCAGTTGTCGTAGACGGCGATCAGCGCCTGCAGCGTGGTGCGGATGTCGTTGAACTGGATCTCCTGCGCGTGCAACGAACGACCACTGGTCTGCACGTGGTACTTCAGCTTCTGGCTGCGCTCGTTCGCGCCATAGCGGTCACGCAGGGCCACGGCCCAGATGCGGCGCGCCACGCGGCCGAGCACGGTGTACTCCGGGTCCATGCCGTTGCTGAAGAAGAAACTCAGGTTGGGCGCGAAGTCGTCGATGTGCATGCCGCGCGCCAGATACGCCTCCACGAAAGTGAAGCCGTTGGAGAGCGTGAACGCAAGCTGGCTGATCGGGTTCGCGCCGGCTTCGGCGATGTGGTAACCCGAGATCGACACCGAGTAGAAGTTGCGCACGTCGTGGTGCACGAAGTACTCGGCAATGTCGCCCATCACCTTGAGCGAGAACTCGGTCGAGAAGATGCAGGTGTTCTGGCCCTGGTCTTCTTTCAGGATGTCGGCCTGCACCGTGCCGCGCACGTTGGCCAGCACCCATTCGCGGATCTTGGCGGCTTCGGTGGCCGTGGGCTCGCGGCCGTTCTCTGCCTGGAACTTCTCCAGGTTCTGGTCGATGGCGGTGTTCATGAACATCGCGAGGATGCTGGGCGCCGGGCCGTTGATGGTCATGGAAACCGACGTGGCCGGGTGGCAGAGGTCGAAGCCACCGTAGAGCACCTTCATGTCGTCCAGTGTGGCGATGCTCACACCCGAGTTACCCACCTTGCCGTAGATGTCGGGCCTGGGGTCGGGGTCGTTGCCGTAGAGCGTGACCGAGTCGAACGCGGTGGACAGGCGCTTGGCCGGCGTGCCGGCCGAGAGCAGCTTGAAGCGCGTGTTGGTGCGGAAGGCATCACCTTCACCAGCGAACATGCGCGTGGGGTCTTCGCCCTCGCGCTTGAAGGCGAAGGTGCCGGCGGTGTAGGGGAAGCTGCCGGGCACGTTGTCCAGCATCAGCCACTTCAGGATCTCGCCGTGGTCCTCGTACTTTGGCAGCGCGACCTTGCGGATGGTCGTGCCCGAGAGGCTCTTGGTGGTGAGCGCGGTGCGGATTTCCTTGTCGCGAATCTTCACGACGTACTCGTCGCCCGCGTAGGCCTTCTGCATGTCTGGCCACTGGGTCAGCAGCTTGCGCGCGGCCGGGTCCTGGTCGAGTTCGCGCACTTGCGCCAGGTCGATCACGGCTTCGGCGGCGCGTGAGCGCTCGGGTTTTTCCACGCGCAGCATGCGCGCGGCCTCAGACAGCTGCTGGATCTCGCGCGCCAGGCGGGCCTGTTCGATTGCCTTCTTCTTGTAGCCACGCACCGTGTCGCTGATCTCGGCCAGGTAGCGCGTGCGCGCCGGCGGCACGATGGGCGTCTGGTTGGTGCTGTGGCGAACCTTCACGGCGGGCAGGTGGCCGGCTTTCAACGGCAGGCCGAGCTCGCCCAGCTTTGTCTTGAGGGCCTGGTAGAGCGCGGTCACGCCGTCGTCGTTGAAGCGCGCGGCCATGGTGCCGAACACCGGCATCTGGTCGGGCGGCGTGCTCCAGGCCTCCTGGTTGCGCTGCACCTGTTTGGAGACGTCGCGCAGGGCATCGAGCGCACCCTTGCGGTCGAACTTGTTGATGGCCACGAAGGCTGCGAAGTCGAGCATGTCGATCTTCTCCAGCTGGCTGGCCGCGCCGAACTCGGGCGTCATCACGTACATGGGCACATCGACGTGCGGCACGATGGCGGCATCGCCTTGGCCGATGCCCGAGGTCTCGACCACGATCAGGTCGAAGCCGGCGCACTTGCAGGCGGCGATCACGTCGGGCAGGGCGGCGCTGATCTCGCTGCCGAAATCGCGCGTGGCGAGTGATCGCATGTAGACACGCTGACCCTGGCTCCACGGGTTGATCGCGTTCATACGGATGCGGTCGCCCAGCAGGGCGCCACCGCTCTTGCGGCGCGAGGGGTCGATGGAGATGACGGCCACGCGCAGGCTGTCGTCCTGGTCCAGGCGCAGGCGGCGGATGAGTTCGTCGGTGAGCGAGGACTTGCCCGCGCCGCCGGTGCCGGTGATGCCGAGCACGGGCACCTTCTTGCTCTTGGCCTGTTCACGCAGCGCCGAGACGATGGCCGCATCTGCGTTGCCGTTCTCCAGCACCGTGATCAGCTGCGCCAGCGCGCGCCAGTTCATCTCGCCCTGGCCCTCGATGGCGGCCAGCGCCTTGGGTGCGTACGGACTGAGGTCGCGGTCGCAGCGCATCACCATCTCGCCGATCATGCCGGCCAGGCCCATCTTCTGTCCGTCTTCCGGGCTGTAGATGCGCGTCACGCCGTAGTCCTGCAGCTCGCGGATTTCACTTGGCACGATCACGCCACCACCGCCGCCGAACACCTGGATGTGTTCACCGCCCCGGCTCTTGAGCAGGTCGACCATGTACTTGAAGTACTCCACGTGACCGCCCTGGTAGGAGCTGATCGCGATGCCCTGCGCGTCTTCCTGCAGCGCGGCGGTGACCACCTCGTCCACCGAGCGGTTGTGGCCCAGGTGGATCACCTCGGCGCCCATGCCCTGCAGGATGCGCCGCATGATGTTGATGGCCGCGTCGTGGCCGTCGAACAGGCTGGCGGCGGTGACGAAGCGCACCTTGTGCGTGGGGCGGTAGTTGGCCAGGGCCTGGAATTCGGCGGCGAGGTTGCTCATGGTGTCTCTCTCTGTCGGTGTCAAAAAGCGATGCCCGGCTTCAGGCGATCTTCAGCCCGGTCAGCTTCGGGTCTTCGGGGGGGAAGCGCAAGTCCAGCGCCTTGAGCGTGTCGCGCACGAGGGTGGCGATCATCAGGTTGCGGTGCGTCTTGGAGTCAGCGGGCACCACGGTCCAGGGTGCCCAGGGTGTGCTGGTGGCGTTGAGGAAAGCTTCGTAGGTGCTCTGGTAGTCGTCCCATTGCTTGCGCACGTCGAGGTCGCCCAGGCTGAATTTCCAATGCTTCTCGGGATCGTCCACCCGCTCCTGCAGGCGCTCCCGTTGCTCGTCCTTGCTGATGTGCAGCATGAACTTGAGGATCACCGTGCCGGTCTCGGCCAGCAGGCGCTCGAAATCCTTGATGTGTTCGTAGCGCTGCAGCGTCTGCTGCGGCGTGATCCAGCCATTGACCACCGGTACCAGCACGTCTTCGTAGTGGCTGCGGTTGAAGATCGTCATCTCGCCAGCGCCTGGGACCTTCTGATGGATGCGCCAGAGGTAGTCGTGATCGCGTTCGGCTTCGGTGGGCGCTTTCCAGCCCACGGTGTGCACGCCCAGCGGGCTGGTGCGTGCGAAGACGCCGCGCACCGTGCCATCCTTGCCCGAGGTGTCGGTGCCCTGCAGCACCACCAGCAGCTTGTAGCGGCCGTCGGCATAGAAGAGGTTCTGCAGCGCATCGAGCTCTTCGGCGATTCCGGCCAAAGCCGCCTGATCGGTGGACTTGCTGCCGTTGGAAAACGGCTTGGCGTCGGGTTTGAACGACTTGAGCGAGACGCCCTTGGCCTTCTTGTTGCCGTTGCCCGGACTCACCTGCCAGTCCTGCCATGTGCTGCCCTTGGCGGCCAGGATGGCCTGGGCGGGAAAAGGCAGGGCGGCGTCGTTCGGGCTGGGCATGGGTTCCGTTCGGTGCACGGGCGCTGTTTTTGCGAGCCCGTTTTGGTTGACGTTTACGTAAACGTAATGTTAACGCGTTTGGGCAAAAAAAGGGGCGCTCGCGCGCCCCTGTTCTGCGTGGTTGCAGCCCGCCGGATCAGCGGTACAGCACCTGTGGCAGCCACAGGCCGATGGCCGGGAATTGGTACAGCAGCACGATGGCCAGCACCTGGATGCCCATGAACGGCAGCATGCCGGCAAAGATCTGGTTGAGCGTCACGTGCTTGGGTGAGACGCCCTTCAGGTAGAAGGCAGCCATGGCCACGGGGGGGCTCAAGAAAGCGGTTTGCAGGTTCAGCGCCACCAGCAGGCCGAAGAACAGCGGGTCGACCCCGAAGTTGTCCAGCAGCGGGATGAAGATGGGCATGAAGATCACGATGATCTCGGTCCACTCCAGTGGCCAGCCCAGGATGAAGATCAGCACCTGCGACAAGATCAGGAACTCGGTCTTGGACAGGTTCATGCTCAGCACCCAGGTCTCGACCAGTTCCTGCCCGCCCAGCAGTGCGAAGGCCGCCGAGAAGATGGCCGAGCCCACAAACAGCCAGCACACCATGGCGCTGGTCTTGGCCGTGAGGAACACACTTTCCTTCACCACGCTGAAGGTGAGCTGCCGGTAGGCCGCCGCCAGCAGAAAGCCGCCGAAAGCACCGACCGCTGCCGCTTCCGTGGGCGTGGCCAGACCGAACACGATCGAGCCCAGCACCGCCAGGATCAGCATCAGCAGCGGGAAGAAGCTGGAGAGCAGCATCTTGAAGACTTCGAGTCGCGTGAAGCTCAGGATGGCGTAGAACACCACCAGCGCCAGCAGGCCCACGGCCAGCCCGATCCAGAAACTCATGGAAGCGGGTTTGGTGGTGGCGGCGGGTTCGGTCGCATCGGCTGCTGCAGCTGCGGCAGCAGGTTCGGCCGCGGCATCGGGTGCCGCACCGGTCGCGGGGGCTACTTTCTCCGCGCCGGGTGGCTCGGCCACAGCGTCTGCATCGGCACCAGGTGGCTCGGCCACGGCGTCGCCAGACGGTGGCTCGGCCAGTCCGCCTTCTTCGGCTTCTGGTTCGGCCAGTCCACCTTCGTTGGTGTTCTCGTCCACGTTGGAGCCGGCGCCCATGGGCTGCAGCTCTTCGTAGGTTTCGACCGGCACCACGGTGGTGGCGCTCTGGTAACTGGCGAAGGCCACGGCGGCGAACAGGATCGCTGGCAGCAGCGCGATGCCCAACTGGCCCAGCAGGTACTTGGTGGACACGTCCTGGTTGCGCCGGCCTTTGAGTGCCTTGATCAGGTTGGACACAGCCCAGCCTTCACCGGTGGCACCGATGGCCGTCAGCGAGGCGGGCAGTGGCACGAAACGTTGCGCTGCGGTCAGCGGGGGTGCCCAGGCCGGCTTGATCTTGGCCATGATGATCACGTACAGGATGTACAGGCCGGCCAGCATGATGCCGGGGAAGAACGCACCCGCGTACAGCTGCACCACCGACACGCCGGCGGTGGCGCCGTACACGATCAGCAGCACCGAGGGCGGGATCAGAATGCCCAGGCAGCCGCCGGCGGTGATGACACCGGCCGACAGGCGCACGTCGTAGCCCGCGCGCAGCATCTGCGGCAGGGCCAGCAGGCCCATGAGCGTGACGACCGCACCCACGATGCCGGTGGCGGTGGCGAACACCGCACAGGTCACCAGCGTGGCCACGCCCAGCGAGCCGGGCACACGGGCCAGTGCCAGGTGCAGGCTGCGGAACAGCTTGTCGATCAGGTTGGCGCGTTCCACGAGATAACCCATGAACACGAACAACGGAATCGAGATCAGCACGTCGTTGCCCATCACCGAGAACGCGCGCTGCACCATCAGGTCCAGCGTCTGCTGCATCGCGCCGCCCGCGGTCTGTGTGCCGGAGTGGTAGGCGAAAAACGCGAACATCATGCCCATGCCCATGAGGGTGAAGGCGGTGGGGAAGCCCAGCATGATGGCAACCACCACCAGCGAGAGCATGAGCAGGCCGTAGTGGCCGTTGGTCATGGTCTCCACGCTGAGCACCATGGTGAGTGCGGCCGAGCCGATGAGGGCCATCAGCGCGAAGCCGAACCAGAGTTCCTTGCGAATCTTCATGGCTGGCCTCCCTGCTTCACCACGAGGCTGTCCAGCGCTTCAATGTCGGCATCTTTCACGTTCACCATTTCTTTGAGTTTGTCCACGTCCACTTCTTCAACGTCTTGCGCGCGCTTGGGCCATTCGCCGGTCTGCAGACACATGATGCAGCGGATGATTTCCACAATGCCCTGCAACAGCAGGAAGGCGCCGGCGATCGGCACCACGAACTTGAAGGGGTAGACCGGCAGCGGGTCGGCGTTGAAGGTCTGCTCGCGGATGGCGAGCGATTCATTGGCGAAGAACCAGCCGGCGTACGTGAGGGCCACGATGCCGGGCAGGAAAAACAGGATGTAGAGGGCGAGGTCCCAACCGGCTTGTGTGCGCGGGCTGAAAAAACCATAGAGCACGTCACCGCGCACATGGCCGCTCTTGGCCAGCGTGTAGGCGCCCGCGCTCATGAAGAGCACGCCGTACAACATGATCTGGGCGTCGAGCACCCAGGCATGAGGGGTATTGAGCACATAACGGGAAAACACTTCCCAGGTGATCAGCAGGGTAAGCCCAATGACGGTCCAGGCGCAGGCCTTGCCGAACCAGGTCGACAGGCTGTCAACGGCCAGTAGTAGTTTTTGCATGCGAATTTCCAGAAACAGAAAGGGGCGCCCGCAGGCGCCCCGAGTTCATAAAAGCCCGATCAGGACTTCTTGGCACCCTTGCCGAAGTAGTGGTTGTAGGCCATCTTGAAGTCGACCAGGTAGTCGTTCTGCCATTGGCCGGCACGCTGGGCAAAGGCCTTCTGCGAGTCCAGAACCTTCTTGAAGATGGCGTTTTCGGTGGACTTCTTGGCGATGGTCTTGTCCCAGGCTTCGAGCTGCGCACGCAGGATCGCATCGGGGGTCTTGTAGAACTTCACGCCTTGCTTCTTCAGCTCGATGTAGTCGTTCGAGTTGCGCTGGATGGCTTTCCAGCTCATGTCGGCGCTGGCCGCTTGCACGGCGTAGTCGACGATGGACTTCAGCTCGGCCGGCAGGGCGTTGAGCTTGGTCTTGTTGAACAGGATCTCGAACTGTTCGCCCGATTGGTGGAAGCTCTGCAACATGCAGTTCTTCACCACGTCGGGGAAGCCCAGCAGGCGGTCCGACGAAGCGTTGTTGAATTCGGCTGCGTCGATCAGACCGCGGTCGAGTGCGGGCACGATCTCGCCACCGGGCAGCGGGTTGACTGCGGTGCCCATCTCGGTGAACACGTCCACCGCCAGACCCACGGTACGGAACTTCAGACCCTTCATGTCGGCCACCTTGGCCACAGGCTTCTTGAACCAGCCCAGTGGCTGCGTGGGCATGGGGCCGTACAGGAAGGAGGCGACGTCCAGGTTCAGGCTGGCATAGATCTCTTCCAGCAGCGCCTTGCCGCCGCCGTAGTTGTGCCAGGCCAGGACCATGTTGGGATCCATGCCGTAAGCGGGGCCGGATCCCCACAGGGCCAACGCCGAGTTCTTGCCGTAGTGGTAAGCCACCACGCCATGGCCGCCGTCCAGCGTGCCTTTGGCCACTGCCTCAAGCAGCTGGAAAGCCGGCACCACGGAACCTGAGGGCAGCACTTCGATCTTGAGCTTGCCGCCGGCCATGTCGTTGACCTTCTTGGCGAAGTCCTGGGCGTATTCGTGGAAGATGTCCTTCGAGGGCCAGGTGCTCTGGAAGCGCAGCGACGTGGTCTGCGCGGTCGCAATCATCGGCACCGACATGGCGCCTGCCGCAACGGCCGCGCCCTTCAGCATGCCACGGCGTGACGTCACGGTTTTCTTGTCTGACATGTGTTTGTCTCCAGTCTGGGTTGAGGTTGTTCATCATGCGGCCCGCAGCTCGCCCCCATCGACAGGGTTTTCACCGACCCTGATTCCTTTGGCTGACCTGGGTGCTTGCATGAGCTGAAAATGGCGTACGAAAAGCCACTCGAAGAGCGTGTGACGGCTGTTTGAGTTGGGCATCTCGTGGTGCAAAAACCGCTGCGTCAGCAGGGTGTAAGTTCAGTGCAAGTTTGCATGCTAACAACGTCGCGGTCGACTTGGATCAATCCACAAAGTCCGGTCGGTGGCATGCTATGTGCCATGAAACCGATCCAGCTTTTCGATCCAGCCTCCAGCACCTTCACCTATGTGCTGTTCGACCAGACCACCCGCGATGCGCTCATCATCGACCCGGTGGATGAGCAGATCGAGCGCGATCTCGCTGTGCTGCGCGAGTACGGTCTGAAACTGGTCTGGACGGTGGAGACCCACGCACATGCGGACCACATCACCAGCGCCGGCAAGCTGGCCGAACTGGCAGGGGCGAAGACGGCGGCGCCTCAGGGTTGCGGCATCGGTACCGCCGGTGTGCAGCTTGCCCACGGTGCCACGCTGAGCTTTGGCGGCGAGGTGCTGCGCGCGCTGCACACGCCCGGTCACACCGCCGGCAGCATGAGCCTGGTCTGGAGGCACCACGTCTTCACCGGCGACACGCTTCTCATCGGTGGCTGCGGCCGCACCGATTTCCAGTCAGGCAGTGCGAAAGACCTGTACCACAGCATCACCCAGGTGCTGTTCGATCTGCCGGACGACACCACCGTCTGGCCAGGACACGACTACCAGGGGCGCCACCACTCCACCATCGGCGCCGAGAAAAAGCACAACGAGCGTGTCGCGGGCAAGAGCGAGTCCGAGTTCATCGCGTTGATGGAGTCGCTCAACCTCCCCAGGCCCCGGCGCATGGACGAGGCGGTGCCCGCCAATCTCATGTCGGGACAGCGCCAGGACGCGGGCGGCGTCGTGTTCATGGTGCCCCGGCCCGCGGCCGCTCCGCATGCGGGCAGCTACGCGGGCGACGTGACGCCGCAACTGGCTTGGCAATGGGTGCAGGCCGGCGAGGCTGTGCTGGTGGACGTGCGTACCGATGCCGAGCGGGAGTGGGTCGGCTTCGTGCCCGGCGCGGTGCCGGTGGCCTGGAAGCAGTGGCCGGGGATGGCGATGAACCCCGACTTCGACGCGCAGGTGCGCCAGGCGGCGGGTGGCAAGAAGATCGTGCTGTTGTGCCGCAGTGGCGTGCGCTCGATCGCCGCCGCCAAACGCGCCACCGAGCTCGGCCTGGAGGCCTACAACATCCTGGAGGGATTCGAGGGTGATCCGGATGCGCACGCGCACCGCGGGCAGCAAGGTGGCTGGCGCCACCATGCGCTGCCCTGGCGCCAGAACTGAGCGCTGAAGCGCGCGTGGGGTCCGTGTCACCGGTGTGGCTCGCCGGCAACCGCTGGTCGCGCGAGCTGCCCGCAATTTGAGAAGAATGCCTCACAACCCCTGTCAGGGTTGACAGGGTTCGTGTGTTTTTTCACGAATTTTTTTTTTCAATGGGGTTTTCCATTCCAAAAGGATTGCTCCATGACGTTGTTGGCCTGCTCTCGGGAAAAAGCACCCTCCTGCCCACCGATCTCCGACCATCTGGCGGGGCGCATCCAGCGCGAATTCACCACCCGCTGGGACACACTCTGGAGCGGGCGCTCACTGTTGCATGGTCGTGAGGCGGGTCCCGGCGCGGTGCGGCTCAACGGCAACGACTATCTCAGCCTCACCGGCCATTCCGAGATCGTTCAGGCGCAGACGCTGGCGATCAAGACCGACTCCGAGTTCGTCATCCAGTCCGGCGTGTTCCTGCTGGACGAGCATCCAGCGCGCAAGCTCGAACTCAAGCTTGCCCACATGCTCGGTCAGGAAGACGGCCTCATCTGCCAGTCGGGCTACGCGGCCAACCTGGGCCTGCTGCAGTCCATCGCTGACGAGAAGACCGTGATCTACATGGACACGCTGGCCCACACCTCGCTGTGGGAAGGTGCGCGTCGCGCCGGGGCCACCACCCACCCGTTCCGTCACAACGACGCCGAACACCTGGACCGGCTGGTGCAGCGCCACGGCGCCGGTGTGATCGTGGTGGATTCGATCTACAGCACCACGGGAGCCGTGTCGCCCCTGGTGCAGGTGGTGGAGGTGGCCGAGCGGTGGGGTTGCATGACGCTGGTGGACGAATCGCATTCGCTGGGCACGCATGGCCCGCAGGGTGCGGGCCTGTGCGCCGAGCTCGGCCTGAGTCACCGGGTGCACTTCATCACCGCCAGCCTGGCCAAGGCGTTCGCCGGACGCGCCGGTTTCCTGAGCGTGCCCGCGGCCATGCGCAACTACGTGCTGAGCACCAGCTACCCCAACATGTTCAGCTCGTGCCTGCTGCCGCATGAGATCGCCGCACTCGACGCTACGCTGGAAGTGATCCGCCGCAGTGACACCGAGCGCGCGCGCCTGCACGCCCACACGCGTCAGTTGCGGGGCATGCTCAGCGATCTGGGCTACCCGATCCACCAGGGCACCGAACAGATCATCGCCCTGGAGGCCGGTACCGAGCCCGCCACCATGGTGCTGCGCGATCTGCTCGAAGAGCGCGATGTGTTCGGTGCGGTGTTCTGCGCACCGGCCACCAGCCGCAACCGCACCATGGTGCGTCTCACGCTGCACGCCGCGCTCACCGATGCCGAGCTGGACCATGTGGCCGCCGTGGCACGCGAGGTGGCACCGATGGTCAAGCCGTGGGACTGGCCGATTGCGCGGCGCGCCCGCGCGGCCTGCGCTCAGTTGTCCTGAACGCTGCGATGACCTTCGGCGTCCAGAAACCGCCGGTAGCCGTAGATGGGGTGCGGCAGGTCGCTGGCATCAAGTGAGAACACCGCCGCGGTGATCAGCTTGTCCTCACCCAGGCTGAAGGCTGGCGCAGTGCGCACCGGCCCACTCAGGCTGAGCTGCTGGTGCAGTTCCACCGCCGCCAACTGGTTGCCCGCCTGCACTGCGCGCACCACGTCGAACCCCAGCCCGGCAGAACCAGCGAGTTCGGCCAGATCGGCGAGGCTGCTGGTGGGCTCCAACTGCAGCCAGTGCGCATCGCCCGCGCCGTCCAGGCCGATCAGGCCAAACGGCTCACCCAACACGGCATATTCAACCCAGTTCTGGCTGGCGAAGGTCTGCAAGGCCTGCGCGATGGAGGGAATCTGCAGCAGCGATTGTTGCGAAGGCTGTAGCGCGCCGCGCCACAGGGTGTTCAGGCGGGGGTGGGGTGCGTGCATGAGCTTGCGCAAGACACCCATGAGGTGGCGTGTGATGTCGGTGGTCTGCTTGGGCACGAACTGGTCGATCAGGCCGTTGTTGAAGGCCTGGATCGCGATCTGCTCGTCGGCCTGACCGGTCAGCAGCACGCGCGAACCAGGCCAGTCCAGCAAGGTGTTGAGCACCTTCAAGCCGTCGGTGCCGGGCATCGCGTAGTCGACCACGCAGGTCTTCACCAACTGGTAGCGCGCCGGGTTCACCGCCCAGTAGCGCAGGATCTGCGGCAGCAGTGGTTGCCCCTGGCGCCAGCGCTCGATCATCTGCAGTTGCAGCATCGCGTCGGCTTCCCACCGCGCCGGCTCCTGCTGCATGCGCTGCGCAAATCCTGATGGCCGGGAAAACAGCTCCACCTGCCAATGCGTCGGAATCACCATCCCGAGCATGTCGAGGTAGTCGGTGTCATCGTCGAGGAACAGGATGCTGCCGGGACGGTGGAATAGGGGGATCGTCAGTGCCATCAGGTCGTCAGCGAGTGGAGGATGAGGTCGCGGGAATCGGGGTCGGGATCGGAAGATCGATCATGAAAACCGCGCCCAGCCCGGGCTCGGAATGCACGCTGAGATGTCCCTGCGCCGCCTCCACCACGTTCTTGCAGAACGTCAGACCCAGGCCGTTGCCAGCACCTGCCAACGTGGAGAAGAACGGTTCGAAGATTCTCGTCTGCTGTTCGTGAGCGATACCGATTCCGTCGTCAGATACTGCAATCCGACCCTTGCCGTGGTGCATGCCCACGTCCAGCCGCAAGTCGCCCGGACTTGGTGCATTGCTGGCCGATGCCAGCGCGTGCAGCGCGTTCTTCATCAGGTTGGTGAGCACCTGAGAGAACAGTTGGCGGGAGGCAACGAAGTGAAAGTCCTGCTGGATGTGCACCTGAACGCAGTCACGCTCTCTGGACGAGCGGTAGGGGTAATGCAGCACCACCTCCTGCACCAGTTCGGCCGCGCGAATCGTGGACTTGTCGCGGGGCAATCGAATCAGTTGTGCATTCGATATCTGGGTATCGATCTGCCGGTTCATGCTGCGCACCAGGTTCTGCAACCGGGTCGCCAGCTCGTCGAACTTCTTCTGCTTGGCCTCCGGCAAGTCGTGCTGCGACAGGTTGCGCAACACGTCGCCCATCAGGTGGACCGTGGCCAGCGGCGTGCGCAGTTCGTGCGCCATCACACCCATGGTGCTCAGCGTGTTGATCAGGCGCGTGCGGCGCAAGTTGGCGCTGGAGGCCCCCAGCATCACGGCCGCGCCCCATGCGAAGGCCAGCACGACCAGATGGTCGGGCCGGGTGGCGGCTTCCGTCAGCGGTATTCCCAGCATCTGTGTCAGCCCCAGGCTGAGCCCCGCTCCCGCGACAACACCCAAGGTGGCAACCCGCCAGTCGGTGAGGTGGTAGTAGATCACCAGCATGCAGGAAACGCTGGCCAGCCAGACGTCGTTGCCGTCGTTGAGCCAGTACATCCAGGAAAAGAACATCGGTAACTGCAACCAGCTGGCCAGGGAAAAGATCCAGATCGTGGTCTTGGAGGTGAGGTCCCGATTGACCATGCCGAAGAGCAGCGGGATGCCCAGACTGGCCATGGCCAGGCGGGTGGGCACGCTCTCGTAGGGCTGCGGCAACAGGTCGATCCATATCCAGCCAAAGGCGATGTGACCGAGAATGGTGAACGCGCCCAAGTACTGCAGCCGCGCTCGGGATGGGTGCAAAATGGGTTCCAGGGGTGCATGGACCACCTCGTCCAGCAACCACCTCCACAGTCGCGCCTTGGCGCTGTGCAACCTCAACCGGTCCAGAGGCAATATGTACTCCTTCGATCGTCGAGCACCCGTTGCCCGCACCGGCTGCCCAAACACGTACCCCATTGTCTGTGCAACAGGCTGTTTCAAACCATGACCTTACCTGTCAACTTTGACAGTGTCAGCCTGGACAGCATCCTGGCCGACTGGGTCTGCGCATTGCACGACCAAGGCGTTGAGGCCGTCATGGTGCTAGGTCCGGCGCCCACGGGCGGAAGAGACGAGCGCGAGGTGCTGGCGGTGCATCCCCCTCGATTGCTCTCGGCCGCCCAGGCCTTGGCCGACAGCCGCGATTTTGGTGCCAGTTGGCGGGAGAGTGACGCGCCCCTTGTGGCCTGGCAAGACATCTCCAAATCGGTCTTTGAACAATCCAGCCGTTGGCGCCGCCTGTGGCTCGCCCACGGTTACCAGACGCTGGTGCGCGTGGCATTCAGCCTCCCCGCCGGTCGCGCCTTTGAATGTTTCATGTTCAGCCCCCGGGCGTTTGCTGATCGCTCAGAAGCGGCCGCGCTGGCCTGGTCGGCCTTCAACATCTGGCCCATGCTGCGCCGTGCCATCGCTGAAGCGCGCGTGGGCTTGAGCCCGCGCGAGCTGGAAAGCCTGAACATGGCGTTTGAAGGGCTGACGGCGCGCGAAACCGCCGTTCGCATGGATTGCTCGGAACGCACGGTCAACTACCACCTGGCCAACGCCATGGGCAAGCTCAAGACCGACAACAAGCTGGCGGCCGTGCAACGTGCCTGCTGGATAGGTCTTATTTAAAAGCCCCCACGCTACCCCGCTGCGCGTGGTCCGCTGCCCCCCAAGGGGGCTGGGCCTGCCTTGGGGCGGCCCGGCGGCGGCCCGTTGCCCCACGCTATCCACCTCCATTTCGCGATGTTGCAGTGCGCAAACTCCCCCCCGGATTGCGTGGTCATAATCCGCGCATGACTTTCCTGGCCCTGGACGTTGGCAACACCCGCTTGAAATGGGCCTTGTATGAAGAGCCGCGTTCCGGTTCACGCCTGATTGCGCAGGGTGCGCAGTTTCTCGAAAACATTGAAACCCTGGCCGAGGGTGACTGGGCCGAACTGGCCGCGCCGCGCTGGGTGTTGGGCTGTGTGGTGGCGGGCGATGCCGTCAAACGCCGGGTTGAAGAGCAGCTTGAGCTGTGGGACGTGACACCGCAGTGGGTGGTTTCCAGCAACGCCGAGGCAGGGGTGACCAATGGCTACGACCACCCGGCACGGCTGGGATCGGACCGCTGGGTCGCCATCATCGGTGCGCGCCAACGCCTGGTCTCGCGGGGTCTGGCGCGGCCTTGTGTGGTGGTGATGGTGGGCACCGCGGTGACGGTGGAAGCCATCGACACCGAGGGGCGGTTCCTGGGCGGCATCATCCTGCCGGGTCACGGCATCATGCTGCGCGCGCTCGAGTCCGGCACGGCCGGCCTGCATGTGCCCACCGGCGAGGTGCGCGACTTTCCCACCAACACCAGCGACGCGCTCACCAGCGGCGGCACCTTCGCCATTGCCGGCGCGGTGCAGCGCATGGTGGACAACCTGCGCCGCCATTGCGGCGATGAACCGGTGTGTTTCATGACCGGCGGCGCCGGCTGGAAGATGGCCCCCAGCATGGCGCTGCAGGTCGAGCTGGTGGAGGGACTGATCTTTGACGGTCTGCTCGAGATGGCCTCGCGCCGTTTGACTCTGGCCTGAGCGGGCCAGCCGCCGGGCCGCCCCAAGGCAGGCCCAGCCCCCTCTGGGGGGCAGCGACCCGCGCAGCGGCGGAGCGTGGGGGCTCTAAGCCCTTGCTTCACCCCAGGGCAACATGAGGGTGAGGGTCAGCAACCGCCGGAATTCAGGCTCGAACTCGTCGATGATGCGTTGAGGTTCCGGGCACAACGTGGTGTCGGCCATCACGCCGAACTGCACGCCACCGCCGTAGCTCAGGATCGACACACCCAGGCCCACGGTGCCTGTCTGCGGCACCCAGAACATGTTCTGCTCCAGCGTGGAGCCACACACCTTGAGTTTGGTGACCGGGCCCGGCACATTGGTCATCACCGCCGTGGTCTTTCGGCCGAACAGACTGAGCAGGGCATCCTGCGCGGGCTTGACCAGCAGACCGGCCACCGACAACAGGGCGAAGGTCAGCAGCGGTTGCAGGCTGCCCTTGAGGTCGTTCATGCGCGAACGCACGGTGAACACGCGCTCCACCGGGTTGGTGCAGCCAATGGGCAGCACCAGCGGCACAAGACCAAAACGGTTGCCCAGTTTCCAGGCGTCTTCCATCGGACGCAGGTTGATCGGCACCATGGCGCGAATCTCTTTGCCGCGCGTGTCGTCGCCCAGGGCATTGAGGTAAGCGCCGATGGCCCCGGCCACGCAGGCCAGCAACACGTCATTGACGGAGCAGTTCAAGGCCTTGCCGATCGCTTTGACCTCGTCCAGCGGGATGGGCTCGCACCACGCCACGCGTTTGGTGTTGCCGGGCTGGCCCTTGAGCCGCGTCGGGGAATCGTCGGGCATGAGGGCCAGCGCCGCCACGTCGCTGGCCAGCTGGCCGCCCATGCGGGCCAGGTCCACCGCCTGGCCGAGCGAGTCGGTGAGGCTTTGCTGGG
Organism: Pseudomonadota bacterium; assembly: GCA_040385485.1. Taxonomy (GTDB): domain Bacteria; phylum Pseudomonadota; class Gammaproteobacteria; order Burkholderiales; family Burkholderiaceae_C; genus Hydrogenophaga. The sequence continues at coordinate 19,217 of JAZKHJ010000012.1, forward strand.
GTGAGGCCAGCATTGCAAACGACTTGGCGGCGCCGCCGCCAGCGGCCTCCAGCGCCTTTGCCGTGAGGTCGCCGAACGGCCGGATCAGTGTGTCGACCACCCAGTCTTCGGCGCCGTCCAGGCCCGGCTTGGGGGACTTGTGGCTCTTGCGCTTCGGCGGTGCACCGCCACCGTCGACCAGGCTCATCATCACCCCGATGAGTGCAATGCCGTCGGCGATGCAGTGGTGGATGCGCGCGACCAGCGCCGAGCCACCGTCGTACTGCTCAATCAACTCGAACCGCCACAGCGGGTGCTGCCGGTCCAGTGGCTGCATGGCGAGTTCGGCCACGCGTGCCTGCAGGGCGTCCTGCTCGCTCTGCGCGCCGGTCCGCGAGAGCCGGTGCGTCACCACGTGGCGGTCCAGGCGAAAGTCGGCGTCGTCGATCCAGTGGGCGCCGGTGGCGTCTTCGCGCGCTGCCTGCACGAAGCGGCGGTAGGGCAGCATCCGCTCCCGCACCCGCTCGCTCAAGGCCGCCAGGGTGATGCCCGGCTTGAGGATCCACACGCCCATGATCATCATGAGGTTGGACGGTGAATCCATGCGCAGCCAGGCCGTGTCGACCTTGCTCATGCGCTCGCCTTCCAGCCCGAGCGTGGTGGACAGCGCCTGCTTCATCGATGGCAGCATGCCAGCTGCCGCGCCGTTGATGGCGGTCGTGCGGCGAGTGGCAGGGCGACTGGCCCGCACCGGCGGGGTGCCGCTGCGGGCGGCAACGCGTTGAACCATGGATGCTCCTCGGGTGGCTGTGCGGGTCTTGGGTTGTGGCCCTATTGTGCAGAGGCCGCCAACCGTAAGATAGCGGGAGAGCCCTTAGCCCGCAGCGTGCCTGCCGGGCGATCCAATTTCAACAACAGGAGCATTCATGGCCGATCTCAAGTCCCAATTCGAAGCCGCGGTGGCGAATTCCAAGAGCCTGAGCGAGCGTCCCGACAACGCCACGTTGCTGAAGATCTACGCGCTGTACAAGCAGGCCACGGAAGGTGATGTGGAGGGCAAGAAGCCCGGTTTTGGCGACATGGTCGGTCGTGCCAAGTGGGACGCGTGGAACGGTTTCAAGGGCACTGGAAAAGATGATGCGATGCAGCAGTACATCGACCTCATCCAGAGTCTGAGCTGACCTTCAGCCGGCCTTCTTCTTTTTGGCGGCGGGCTTCTTCGCCGCCAGCAGTTCGTCGAGGTTCTTGACGATCTCGCTCTCGATGCGGTCCTTGAAGGCGCCCAGCAGGAAGCCCAGGCGCGCATCGAGCTCAAACTTTTCTGCCGACACTTTGAGCGTGCCACTCACGCCCGAGCGGGTGAACTGCACTTCGTCGCAGTCGCCACCTTCTTCATAGGTGCAAGTCATGTCGAAGTCGTTCTCGGCCTGTTCCGCCCAGCGCCAGGCAAGTTTGCGCGCAGCGCCCATGCCGAGTTGGTGATCGCGTTCGATGTGGATGTCGGCCATGTGTGTCTCGCGTGTTGTTGTCAGGGTCGGTCGTGGTTGTTGGCTGCCCAGGCGGTGGGCGCCAGCTCTCGCAGGGCGGCCTGGCGCTCTTCTTCCGGGCGATGGGCCAGTGCGCGCACCGCATCATAAAACCGCGTGAAATCGCGGCCCTCGCGCTCGAACAGCGCTTCAAACGAGGGCACCCAGTCGTCGTAGGCCGCCTGCGCGGCAAAGCTGGCATTGTTGGCCACCGCCACAAAAGGGTCGTAGCCGGCGTAGCCGTGCCAGCCGGCTTTCAGGCGCTCGTACTGTTGCCGGAAATCGGCCATGGCGACGGCTTTGCGTTGCAGCTTGGCGTCATCCAGCAGGTGGGCATCTTCATAGATGGCCTTGAGACGCTCGCGCGTCGAGCGGGTGAGGGAGCGGAAGGCCCGACGGCGGTTGTCGAAGGTGGCGTAGTCGGCGCGGGCCTGGTCGGTTGCCCGGTTGAGCCACCGTGCCGCGCCAAGCCGCTCGACCGTGGTGGCGAACGACTCGTTGAAGGCGGTGTCGTTCTTCACATAGACCACCTGGTGCGAGAGCTCGTGAAAGATGAAGCGAGCCAGCTCGCCCTCGGGGTAAGTGATGAAGGTGTTGAGCAGTGGGTCGCCGCCGGCCCAGTTCATCCAGCCCAGGGTGGAGTAGGCCTGCACCGGATACACGGCCACCTCCAGTGCCTCATCCAGGCTGTCGGCGAAGGCCCGTGCGTCCGACTCCAGAAAGTAGCCGCGGTAGCCCACGCAACCGGCCACCGGGAAGCACCAGGTCTCCAGTGTGAGCGAGAGCGCTGGCGCGGCGACCACGTTGTAGACAGCGGCGCGCCTCTGCAGGTCGGCGTAGCGGTGGTAGCTGGCGTTGTCGGGCAGGGCGAGCTCGCTCACGGCGAACTGGCGGATGCGCCGGGCCTTCTCCAGCCGTTCCTTGAGCCTGGACGGAGCGGCTTCGTCAGCCAGCCAGTCGTCGACCGGGCGTGCGGCCTGCATCAGTTTCAGGTGCCCGCTGACCGATTGCCAGTAGTAGCCCACGCCGGTCGTGTTGCTTGCGCAGCCCGCGCTCAGCATGGCCACGAATGCGAGTGCCGGCAACCGTTTCATGGCGACCTCAGGGCACGCTGGCCACTTCGACCAGACAGTCGTAGAACACCGGGCCGCGACCCATGTCGGTGAGTTGCTGGCTGGTGACTTCGTTTACGTTGGTGCCCGATGGCCCGAGCTTGCGCCACCAGATGCCCAGGCCGTTGACCACGCCTGGCCGTGCCCGCGTCGACACTTTCGCCTTGCAGCGGTACTCGCCGCGGTCGTTGAACACACGCACCATGTGACCGGTCTCGATGCCGCGCAGGGCAGCATCGTCGGCATGTATCTCCAGCAGCGGTTCGCCTTCGATGTCGCGCAGGCTCTGCACGTTGACGAAGCTGGAGTTGAGGAAGTTGCGCGCGGGTGGCGAGATCATGGCCAGCGGGTAGGCCGCCGATGAACCTTGCAGTTCGTGGTTGGGCAGGTGGTCGGGCAGGCCGTCCATGCCCTGCGCGGCCAGGCGTGCGCTGAAGAATTCGCAACGGCCCGAGGGCGTGGGGAAGCCGCCGTGGGCATACGGTGCTTCGGGAACCGGCAGGGTGGTGAAACCTTGGTCGAGCAGTTGCTGGAAATCCACCGCGTTGCCAAACGCCGTGCGGCACAGGGTCTCGTCGTTGTCCTGAAAACACGGGTCGTCAAAACCCATGCGAGCGGCAAGCGCGCGGAAGATGTCGGTGTTGGTGCGGGCCTCGCCCACAGGTGCAATGGCCGGGCGGTTGAGCAGAACGTCGGTGTGACCGTAGCTGGTGTGGATGTCCCAGTGTTCGAGCTGCGTGGTGGCTGGCAGGACGATGTCGGCGTGGTCGGCTGTGTCGGTTTTGAAATGCTCCAGCACCACGGTGAACAGGTCCTCGCGCAGGAAGCCCTGCACCACCTTGCCGGATTCGGGCGCCACCGCCACCGGGTTGCTGTTGTAGACGATCAGCGCTTCGATCTTGGGCCCGAAACCGGCCGAACCTTCGTTGAGCAAATCGTTGCCGATGGTGCTCATGTTGATGGTGCGGGGGCTTCTGCCGGCCAGCAGGTCGGGCCGGTGCAGGGCTGCGCGGTCCACCGGGAACTGGCCCGAGCTGGAGAGCAGCAAGCCGCCCGCAGGCTCTCGCCAGGCGCCCACCAGCGCGGGCAGGCAGGCGATGGCGCGCACCGCGTTGCCGCCGCCGCGCACGCGCTGCATGCCGTAGTTCAGGCGGATGGCAGCTGGCTTCGTGGTGCCGTAGGCGCGCGCCAGATCGGTGATCTGCTGCACCGGGATGCCGCAGACGTGCGCCGCGCGCTCGGGGGGCCACTGCAGTGCACGCTCTCGCAGGGCTTCCCAGCCCAGCGTGTGCTGCGCGATGTAGTCGTGGTCCAGCCAGTCGTGCGTGATGAGCTGGTGCATGAGCGAGAGCGCCAGCGCCGCGTCGGTGCCCGGGCGCAGGGCGATGTGTTCGTGGCATTTCTCGGCGGTTTCCGAACGCCGTGGGTCGATGCAGACCAGCCGCGCTCCGTCGCGCTTGGCCTGCTGGGCCAGACGCCAGAAATGCAGGTTGCTGCCGATGGAGTTGCTGCCCCAGATCAGGATGAGCTTCGAGGCGGCGAAGTGCTCCACCTTCATGCCGACCTTGCCACCCAGTGTCTGCACCAGCGCCTCGCCGCCGGCCGATGCGCAGATGGTGCGGTCCAGAAACGAGGCGCCGAGCCGGTGGAAAAAGCGCGCGGCCATGCCTTCGCCCTGCACTTGCCCCATGGTGCCGGCGTAGCTGTACGGCACTATCGCTTGCGGGTCTCGGGCCGCAATGGTTTTCAGGCGGCCGGCAATCGCATTCAGTGCTTCGTCCCAGCTCACGCGTTCGAACTGCCCGCTGCCCTTGGGGCCGGTGCGCTTGAGCGGGTGCAACAGGCGATCGGGGTGGTAGGTGCGCTCGGTGTAACGCGACACCTTGGTGCACAGCACGCCGTCGGTGTGTCGGTGGTCGGCGTTGCCCTGCACGCGCACGGCCACGCCGTTCTCCACCGTGGTGACCAGGGAGCAGGTGTCGGGGCAATCGTGGGGACAGGCACCGCGGATCGTGAGCGCAGTCGTGTTCATCGGATGGGTGTTGCCAAAAGGAGTCGGGACGTAGGGGATGGCAGGGCGCTTGCTTTACCCTGCTCGGTGTCCAAATCAGCATATCAGGAGTATCCGCATGCAGCGTCGTGAAGCCCTATCCCAAGTGTGCAAGCTGGTTGGCTCGGGGGCGCTGGCTTCCTGGGGCGCCTCCGCCAGCGCGCAGAGCGCCGCCTTGACCGACGCCCGCATCGTCCTGGGGCAGTCCGCACCCTTCACCGGCGCGGCCGTGCAGCTGGGATTGCAGTTCCATCTGGGTGCGCAGGCCTACTTCGACACGGTCAACGCGAAGGGCGGCGTCAATGGCCGCACGATTGAGATCAAGCGGCTGGACGACGGCTACGAGCCCGAGCGCTGTGTTGCCAACACCCGCCAGCTCATCGCCGACGACGTGTTCGCCCTGTTTGGCTACATCGGCACGCCCACCAGCCTGGCCGCTCTGCCGCTGGCCACCACGGCCAAGGTGCCGTTTTTCGCGCCGTTCACTGGTGCACAGGCGCTGCGCGATCCGTTCAACCGCTACGCCATCCATGTGCGCGCCTCGTACTTTGACGAGACGGCCGCCATCGTGCGCCAGATCACCTCCACCGGCATCAAGAAGATCGGGGTCTTCTATCAGAACGACGCCTACGGCAAGACCGGTCTGGAGGGAGTGACCCGGGCCTTGTCCGCCATGACCATGGAGCCCGTGGCCCTGGGTACGGTGGAGCGCAACACGATCGATGTGGCACAGGCGGTGAAGGACATCCTGGCGCAGAAGCCCGAGGCCATCGTGCAGATCGGGGCCTACAAAGCGGTGGCCACGTTTGTGCGGCAGGCGCGCCGTGGCGGTTTCAGCGGCAACTTCTACAACGTCTCGTTTGTCGGTACGCAGGCCTTGATCGACGAACTCGGGGCCGAAGCCCGTGGTGTGTCCGTGAGCCAGGTGATGCCCTTCCCCTACACGCCGGCCACGCAGCTCTCGGGTGAGTACCTGGCGGCCATCAAGGAGAAGCGGGGCGTCGAGCCCAACTACTCGGGCATGGAAGGCTTCGTGGCGGCCAAGGTGTTCACCGAAGGTGTGCGCCGCGCGGGAAGGGCGCTCACGCGTGAGGGCTTCATCAACGCCGTGCAGGGCATGCAGAACGTGAATCTGGGTGGGTTCCCGGTGGACTTCGGACCGGCAAAACACACCGGTTCCCGGTTTGTTGAACTCACGCTGCTGACCGAAGACGGTCGCATTCGCCGATAGGCGGGAGCGCCTCGCGCTGCGTTGCACTTTTGCATCACATATCGAGTGTGCTCTGGGGACGTTGACTCGCAAGCCGGGGCCCTGGTTGGGCGGGACGGCGCTGCGCGGTCCATGCGGCGCGGTGAATACATTGGTGTTGCATTGGTTGCCTTCGATAAAGATCGATTGCTTGATTTGATGTAAGTGATCCGTTGATCTCCGCGATGCGTGCCTCGGCAGACCCGAACCCACGCTTTGCCAGGTGCCACGGTCGCCTCGAACGACAGATCGTTTGGCCCGATTGCCACCGCAAAGCTTTGCGCGGTAGCCTGTTTGAGTCGGGAGAAGTACATCCCATCGCTCAGGAGCTCTTTGATGCAGTTGCCCGTTCGCCATCTGGTGGCGCTTGTTCTGTCGGCCAGCTTGATGCCGGCCTGGGCCCAACAGCCCGCCCCATCCAGCCCAGCGCCCGCCGCGGCCGACCCCAAGCTCATCCGGTTGGGGCTGATCCTTCCTCTCACCGGCGGATCGTCCGACATGGGCAACAGCGCCCGGGTGGGGGCACAGGTGGCGGTGGACGAGATCAATGCCGTGGGCGGCTACCTGGGGCGCAAGCTGGAGCTGGTGATCCGCGACGACCAGGCCAACAACGACGTCGGCCTCAAGCACGCGGAAGAACTGGTGCTCAAGGAAAAAGTGGTGGCCACCGTGGGCTTTTGCAACTCGGGCGTGGCCATGAAGGCGCTCGACGTGTTCCAGAGCAACCAGCACCTGCTCATCGTGCCTTGTGCCACCGGCACCGCCATCACCGCCAAGTACCCGGCCGCCGAGAGCTTCATCTTCCGGACGTCGGCGCGCGACCAGTTGCAGTCGCAGTTTCTCGTGGCCGACATCGTCAAGCGCAACTTCAAGAAGGTGGCCCTGCTGGTGGACAGCACCGGCTACGGCGACGGCGGCCTGAAGGACCTGGAAGCTGCCTTGCAGGCCGTGGGTCTCAAGCCCCAGATCGTCGTGCGTTTCAAGGTGGGTGTGAAAACCCTGGCCGACGAAATGAAGCAACTCAAGGAATCGGGCGCCGATGCCCTCATCGGCTGGACCGTGGGGCCCGAGCAGGGCGTGATCTCGGCCAGCCGCGCCGCGGCGGGCTGGAATGTGCCGCAGTACGGCCCGTGGGGGCTGTCGCATGCATCGGCGTTCGAGGCCTCCAAAGGCGCCGTCGAGGGCACATATGTGGTTCAGACCGTGTTGCCCAACACCTTCATGGAGCGCAACAGCACCTTCCTTCGGGGTTACGGCAAGTTGTCGAAGGAGCGCCCGATCGGCTCGATGATGTCGGCCGCGCAGACCTACGACTCGGTGCACCTGCTGCTGCGCGCGATGTTTCTGACAAAGGGCGACATCACAGGCAAAGGGCTGAAGAGCGCATTGGAAAATCTGCAGCAGCCCTACCGGGGCGTGGTGACCACCTACGACAGGCCGTTCAGCAACACTGACCACGACGCCATTTCCGCCAACATGCTGTGGCTGGGCACCTGGCAGGGGGGTGAGCGCACCTACGTGTACAAGGACGACGCAGCGCGAGCCAGCGTGATCCGCCGCAAGGAGTGAGCCGCTCCTGACCGGTGATCGTCCCGGACGTTCAAGGGGCTGTCGCTCGCGGCGCCTCGCGAAACCCAGGTCTTGGATACCATGGCCCTTTGTCATCTCGCCACGCCAGGGCACGCAAAGGTCTCCATGAAACTCATCGACTCCATCCTCACGCAGGCCGCCAGCATCGCGGCCGTGCGCCGCGACATCCACGCCCACCCCGAACTCTGTTTCAAGGAGGTGCGCACCGCCGATGTGGTGGCGGACAAACTCACCGAATGGGGCATTCCCGTGCACCGTGGCATGGGCACCACCGGCGTGGTGGGCATCGTGCACGGCCGCGACGGCGGCAAGAGCGGCCGGGCCATCGGCCTGCGCGCCGACATGGACGCCCTGCCCATGCAGGAGCACAACACCTTCGCCCACGCCAGCCAGCACGCCGGCAAGATGCACGCCTGCGGCCACGACGGCCACACCGCCATGCTGCTCGGGGCGGCGCAGCACTTTGCCAAGCACCGCAACTTCGACGGCACCGTCTACCTCATCTTCCAGCCGGCCGAAGAGGGCGGTGGTGGCGCGCGCGAGATGATCAAGGACGGCCTGTTCGAGCAGTTCCCGGTGGAGTCGGTGTTCGGCATGCACAACTGGCCCGGCATGGCGGTGGGCACCTTTGCCGCCAGCGCCGGCCCGGTGATGGCGTCGAGCAATGAGTTCCACATCACGATCCGCGGCAAGGGTTCACACGCGGCGCTGCCGCACAACGGCATCGACCCGGTGCCGGTGGCCTGCCAGATGGTGATGGCCTTTCAGACCATCATCTCGCGCAACAAGAAGCCGGTGGACGCCGGCGTGATCTCGGTCACCATGATCCACACCGGCGAGGCCACCAACGTGGTGCCCGACAGCTGCGAGATCCAGGGCACGGTGCGCACCTTCACCTACGAGGTGCTCGACATGATCGAGCGCCGCATGCAGGAGATTGCCGAACACACCAGCGCGGCCTTCGGAGCCACGGTCGAATTCCAGTTCAAACGCAACTACCCGCCCACCATCAACCATGCCGCCGAGACCGCGTTCGCGCGCGAGGTGATGGCCGAGATCGTGGGCGCCGATCGCGTGGTCGAGCAGGAACCCACCATGGGCGCGGAAGACTTCGCCTACATGCTGCAGGCGCGCCCGGGCTGCTACGCCTTCATTGCCAACGGCGACGGCGCGCACCGCGAAATGGGCCACGGCGGTGGCCCGTGCATGCTGCACAACCCGAGCTACGACTTCAACGACGACCTGATTCCGCTGGGCGCCACCTACTGGGTGCAGCTGGCCGAAAAGTGGTTGGGCCGCCCGCGTCCGGGGGCAGCTGCTTGATCGCACCCGCCGACGCGTTCTCCCCGTCATACGCCCGCGCACGCGTGCGGTTTCTGGAGGCGGCGGCCAGCGCGGGCATGGCCATCTCCAGCCACAACCATCCCCTGCCGGGCCGCGACGGTGAGGTGCTGGCAATGGACGTGGCGCTCGATGGCCCGGCCAACGCCGAGCGGCTGCTGATAGTCAGCAGCGCCTGCCACGGGGTCGAGGGCTACTGCGGCTCGGGCGTGCAGGTGTTCGCCGCACACGACGCCGAGTGGCGCCAGCACGCTCGCGACGCGGGGGTGGCGGTGCTCTACATCCACGCCCTCAATCCGCACGGTTTTTCGTGGGTGCGCCGTGTGACGCAAGAGAACGTCGACCTGAACCGCAACTTCCAGGACTTCAGCCAACCGCTGCCCGCCAACCCGGCGTACGCCGAACTGCACAAGCTGTTGTTGCCCGCGCAGTGGCCACCCGGGCCGGACAACGCCGCGGCCATCGGGGCCTACATCCAGGCCCACGGCCTGACCCGCTTCCAGGCCGCCGTGTCTCAGGGGCAGCATGCTTTTGCCGATGGCCTGTTTTATGGCGGTGTTGATGCCACCTGGAGCAACCGCGCCTTGCGCGACGTGCTTCGCCGCCACAGCCGACAAGCCCGCCACCTGGCGTGGATCGACCTGCACACCGGTTTGGGCGAGAGTGGGCTGGGCGAGCGCATCTGCGCCTGCCGCGACGATGCGGTGGCGCTGGAGCGTGCCCGAGCATGGTGGGGTGGTGATGGCCAGACACCGGTAACTTCCATTTACGACGGCTCGTCGACGTCGGCCCTCTTGACGGGCTTGATGTGGAGCGCCGCTTATGAGGAATGTCCGCAGGCGCAGTACACCGGCATCGCGATGGAGTACGGCACGGTGCCGATCGAAGAGGTGATCGACGCGCTGCGTGGGGACCATTGGCTGCACCTGCATCCCGAAGCGCCCGAGGCCTTGCGTGCTGCGATCAAGGCGCAGGTGCTGGCGGCGTTTTATGTGGATACGGATGAGTGGAAGGCGCGGGTTGTCGTGCAGGCTCGGCAGGCTTTGTTTCAGGCTGTCTCCGGGCTTTCTTCTTCCTCTTCTTCCTCTTCTTCGTGATGTTGTTGCTTTCGTGGCGAGCCGGGTCTCGGCCCGGCGGCCGACTCACTTTCTTTTGCTTCGCCAAAAGAAAGTAAGCAAAGAAAAGGCGAGCCGAAGTCCGGGCCCTGCGGGCTTCCTTGCGCTGCTCGGTTCGCTCGGGGTGCGCGCAAACTCGCTGCGCTCAAACAGTGCGCGCTCCTGGTCCGAGCGCCCCTGCGCTGCTCAGCCCGGCCACACGGCAACAAGCGGAATCGGGATCGGGATCGGACTTCCCTTCTGGCCTGCCACGCAAGAAAGAACATCACAACCGAAGCCTACAATTTCGAAACCGCACAAAGCAAAGAAGCCATGACCACCCCCCCAGACGTCACCACCATCTCCCCCCGCGACAAAGCCGAGATCCTCGCCCAGGCGCTGCCTTACATCCGCAAGTACCACGGCAAGACCATGGTCATCAAGTACGGTGGCAACGCCATGACCGACCCGGCCCTGCAGCAGGACTTTGCGGAGGACGTGGTGCTGCTCAAGCTGGTGGGCATCAACCCGGTGGTGGTGCACGGTGGCGGGCCGCAGATCGAGACGCTGCTCAAGCGCCTGGGCAAGCAGGGTCAGTTCATTCAGGGGATGCGCGTGACCGACCCGGAGACCATGGAGGTGGTGGAGTGGGTGCTGGCCGGTGAGGTGCAGCAGGACATCGTGGGCCTGATCAACCAGGCCGGTGGCAAGGCCGTGGGTCTGACTGGGCGCGACGGCGCCATGATCCGAGCGCAGAAGCTGCGCATGACCGACCAGAAGGACCCGAACCTCGAACACGATGTGGGCCAGGTGGGCGATATCGTCAGCATCGACCCCAGCGTGGTGAAGGCCTTGCAGGACGACCAGTTCATTCCCGTGGTCAGCCCGATCGGCTTTGGCGAGAACAACGAGAGCTACAACATCAACGCCGACGTGGTGGCCGCCAAGCTGGCCACCGTGCTGCAGGCCGAGAAGCTGCTCATGCTCACCAACATCCGCGGCGTGCTCGACAAGGACGGCCAGTTGCTCACCGAGCTCACGCCCCGGCGCATCGACGAACTGGTCGAAGACGGCACCATCTCCGGCGGCATGATTCCCAAGATCGCCGGCGCGCTGGACGCGGCCAAGAGCGGTGTGAACGCGGTTCACATCATCGATGGCCGTGTGCCGCATGCGCTGCTGCTGGAGGTGCTTGGCAACGAGCCATTCGGCACCATGATCAAAAGCCACTGAAACCCCGGCGGCAGGCGCCCTGGCGCGGCGCGGAATGCGATCACCCACTGACATCGGGTACCCCGCCCCCGTTGGGTTCGTGGCGCTGCGGTGATGTGCGAAAATTCGTAACAGGAAGAAGAACCAAGGCCGGCACCGCGGCCACCAGCACCCATCCGCACCCACCGATCGGACCGCCTGCCCATGACCTCCAATGCCCCCGAGTCTCCGTCCCCGGAAGACGCTGCAGCGCTTGAAGCGGCCAGTGTGATCGAAGCCGCGGCGCATGCCGAGGGCACAGGTCGCAAGCGGCCCAAACCCGGTGAACGCCGGGTGCAGATCCTGGAGGCGCTGGCCACCATGCTGGAGCAGCCCGGTGCCGAGCGCATCACCACCGCTGGCCTGGCGGCACGGCTCGAAGTGAGCGAAGCCGCGCTCTACCGCCATTTCGCCAGCAAAGCCCAGATGTTCGAAGGTCTGATCGAATTCATCGAGCAGTCGGTCTTCGGTCTGGTCAACCAGCTCGGCGAGCGTGAACCCGACGCCAACGCGCGCTGCCGCAAGCTTGTCACGCTGCTGCTGCAGTTCGGCGAGAAGAACCCGGGCATGACCCGCGTGATGGTGGGCGATGCGCTGGTTTACGAAAACGAGCGCCTGCAACAACGCATGAACCTGTTCTTCGACAAGATTGAATCGGTGCTGCGGCAGAACCTGCGTGAATCGGCCGTGGTGGCCGGCGCAGTCACGCCCACGGTGGACGCGCAGGCCGATGCGTCGGTCATCACCGCCTTTTGCGTGGGCCGCCTGCAGCGTTTCGCGCGCAGCGGCTTCAAGCGCTCGCCCAGCGAAAGCCTGGAACACAGCCTCGCGTTGCTGTTGCCGGTCGGACGGCTCTGAGCGCCTGCAACGTCCACCAGGGCTCGGTGCCGTGGTGTGTCTTTTAGGGCGTCGCACCTAAACAAATTCCCTCAAAGCGCAGCCTGTTTGCGCGTGAAGCGGCTTTTGCGGTAAAAATAGAACGACCGTTCGATTATTCGGGCGGTCGTCTTTTTTTGCCCTTCCTCTTCATCAGGACCGACCCGCATGAGCGTGAACCCCGTCACCCGCAGTCCGCGATCCGACGCATCGGCCCACAAGCCTTTGCAGAAGGGTCAGCAGACCAAGGCCGCCATCGTCGATGCCGCGCTCGGTCTGGCCACGCAGATCGGTCTGGAAGGCCTGTCGATCGGGGCGCTGGCCGAGGTGATGCAGATGAGCAAGTCGGGCGTTTTCGCCCACTTCGGCTCGCGCGAGGAATTGCAGATTTCGGTGGTGCGCGAGTACCACGCGCGTTTCGAGGAAGAGGTGTTCTATCCCGCGATCAACGCGCCGCGCGGACTGCCACGCCTGCGCATGCTGTTTGAGAACTGGATGAAGCGCACCTCGGTCGAAATCGATTCGGGCTGCATCTACATCAGCGGCGCGGTCGAGTTCGACGACCGGCCCGGCCCGGTGCGCGACGCACTCGCCAGCTCGGTCAACACCTGGCTCAGCGCCATGCGCCGTGCGGTGGAGATCGCGATCGAAGAAGGCCATCTCGCACCCGACACCGACGCGGCGCAGATGGCGTTCGAGATCCACGCGCTGATCCTCGCGCTGCACTACGAGGCCCGATTCCTGCGCAGCCCCGACTCGGCCAGCCGTGCAGTGCGCGCGTTCGAGAACATCGTGACCCGCTTCGGTAGCGCCCCCGCACCAGCCGCGCGCAAGACCACCAAAACCCCAGCCGCTGCACGCACGCGGGGCTGATTTCCTTTTCGTTTTTTCGCAAACCCAGCACAGGAGTTTCCCCATGCCCGTTTACAACCCACCCCTGCGAGACATGCAGTTTGTGATGCACGAAGTGCTCAAGGTCACCGACGACCTCAAGGCCATTCCGGCCCACGCCGAGATCGACGCCGACACCATCAACGCGGTGCTGGAAGAGGGTGGCAAGTTCGCCTCCCAGGTGATCTTTCCGCTGAACATCAGCGGCGACACCGAGGGCTGCAAGCTCGACCAAAAGACGCACGAAGTCACCACGCCCAAGGGTTTCAAGGAAGCCTACAAAACGTATGTGGACGGCGGCTGGGCGGCGCTCTCTTGCGACCCCGCGTTCGGCGGCCAGGGTCTGCCGCTGGTGGTGAACCAGTGCATGTACGAAATGATGAACTCGGCCAACCAGGCCTGGACCATGTACCCCGGTCTCACGCACGGCGCCTACGCCTCGCTGCACACTTTCGGCACCGACGAGCAGAAAGCCACCTACCTGCACAAGATGACCAGCGGCGAGTGGACCGGCACCATGTGCCTGACCGAGCCGCATTGCGGCACCGACCTGGGCCTGATGCGCACCAAGGCCGAGCCGCAGCCCGACGGCACCTACAAGCTCACCGGCAACAAGATCTTCATCAGCGCCGGTGAACACGACATGGCCGAGAACATCGTCCACCTGGTGCTGGCGCGCCTGCCCGATGCGCCCCCCGGCATCAAGGGCGTGAGCCTGTTCATCGTGCCCAAGTTCAACGTGAACAAGGACGGCACGCTGGGCGAGCGCAACGGCATCTACTGCGGTGGCCTGGAACACAAGATGGGCATCCACGGCAACGCCACGGCGCAGATCGTGATCGACGGCGCCATCGGCACGATGGTGGGCCAGCCCAACAAGGGCATGCAGGGCATGTTCGTGATGATGAACGCAGCCCGTCTGGGCGTGGGCAACCAGTCGCTGGGCCTGACGGAGGTGGCCTATCAGAACGCGTTGGCCTATGCGAAAGACCGCATCCAGATGCGCAGCCTGACCGGCCCGAAGGCCAAGGACAAGCCGGCCGACCCGATCATCGTGCACCCCGATGTGCGCCGCATGCTGCTCACCGCCAAGGCTTATGCCGAAGGCGGTCGCGCGTTGGCCATCTTCTGCTCGGTGCTGCTGGAGAAGGTGCACAACCACCCGGACGAGAAGGTGCGCAAGGACAGCGACGACATGCTCTCGCTGCTCACGCCCATCACCAAGGCCTTCCTGACCGACAACGGCTACAACGCCGCCACGCAGTGCCAGCAGGTGTTCGGTGGCCATGGCTACATCAAGGAATGGGGCATGGAGCAGTTCGTGCGCGATGCCCGCATCAACATGATCTACGAAGGCACCAACACCATCCAGAGCCTGGACTTGCTGGGCCGCAAGGTGCTGGGCAACAACGGCGCCACGCTCAAGAAGTTCGGCAA
>JAZKHJ010000013.1:0-34698 GCA_040385485.1 Pseudomonadota bacterium
CACCCGCGGTGGCGCGAAGTAGTACGTCGGGCCCACTTCCTTCAGGTCGATCGTCGCCGTGGCGCCCGATTCGGGGCAGTTCACCACGTAGCCGGCCACCAGCCACTGCGCATAGCTGAAGATGTTCTGCCCGATCCAGGCCGGCGGCATGTAGGCCAGCACCTCGTCGGCGGGCGTGAGCTTGTCGAAACGCGCGCCCACGTCGGCGCGGTTGATCAGCGTGTGGTGCGTGTGCACCACGCCCTTGGGGTTGCCGGTGGTGCCGCTGGTGAAGAACATGGCGGCCACATCGCCGGGCTGGCAGGCGGCCACCTGCTCGCCGAACAGCTGCGGGTGGGCCTTGGCATGCGCCTGGCCCGCGGCGATCAGTTCTTCCATGCCACCGAGGCCGGGCTGGTCGTAGTTGCGCAGGCCGCGCGGGTCGTCGTAATAGATGTGAGAGAGCTGCGGGCACTGCTCGCGGATCTCCAGCATCTTGTCGACTTGCTCCTGATCTTCCACCACGCAGAAGCGCACCTCGGCGTTGTTGATCGGGAAGACACACTCGCCGCCCACCGCGTCCTGGTAAAGCGGGATCGGGATGGCGCCCAGCGACTGCGCGGCCAGCATGGTGGCGTAGAGCCGGGGGCGGTTGGCACCGATCACGACCATGTGTTCGCCGCGCTGCAGGCCGGCCTGATGCAACCCGCAAGCCAGGGCTTCGACCAGCCGGGCCATGTTGCTCCAGCTGGTGGTCTGCCAGATGCCGTATTCCTTCTCGCGCATCGCCGGCGCGTCGGGGCGGCGCTGAGCGTGGTCCAGCAGCAGCTGGGGGAACGTCGTTTGCATGTGTGTCTCCTGGGCCGGTCCGGGCCGCCGGCATTTGAATGTCCTTCATGGGACACTCATTGATGAATCGGATCGTATGACTTCGTTTGACGTCATGTTGTCGGTACGACGACAATTGCGGGTCATCCCTCCTAGGACTTTCCCCTACGGGATTTCGCCCTTCACCCCGCCATGAACCCCTTCGCCCCCCACCGGTCCGGCAACGATCTGCGGGACCGCGCGCGCGCGCCCACCGAGGCAGAGCTGGCTGAAATTCCCTGGCTGCAGCGCCTGACGCCCATTGAGCGGGCGCGTGCCGTGGATGCACTGGTGGTGGGTGAGGCCGACGCGGGCGACATCATCTGCCGCTTTGGTCGGCCGGTGACGTACTGGTTTGGTCTGGTCGATGGACTGCTCAAGATGAGCAACGACGATTCACAAGGCCCGGTGGTCACCTTCACCGGTGTGGCGCCCGGTGGCTGGTTTGGCGAGGGCACGGTGCTCAAGCACGAGCAGTACCGCTACAACATCCAGGCGCTGCGCAAGAGCCGCGTGGCGGGTCTGCCGGTGGAGACGTTTGACTGGCTGCTCGACCACTCGATCGGCTTCAACCGTTTCGTGATGTACCAGCTCAATGAACGCCTGGGCCAGTTCATCGCCGCGCGCGAGATCGACCGCCTGGGCAGTCCGGATTTGCGCGTGGCCCGCAATCTGGCCGCGCTGTTCCACCCGCTGCTCTCGCCCAACGTGGGTGGCATCCTGCGCATCACGCAGCAGGAACTGGCGTACCTGGTGGGCCTGTCACGCCAGCGCACGAACGAAGCCCTGACCACGCTGGCGGCCCGGGGTTGGATTCGCGTTGAGTATGGCGGCCTGCGCGTGCTTGATCTCGCGGCGCTGCGCTCGGGCCAGCTCGATGAAGGATGATCGACCCATGACAACCGACAAACCCGCCCGCACGCTCAAGCTCACCCCGGGGGCAGTTCAGAAAAAACCCGCCGACCCGTTCGCACCTCGCCGCGCCCCGGTGCGCCCTCCCGGCCCGGCCCGGGCCAAGAGTGTGTCGGCCTCGGCGCCAAAGCCACCGCGTGAGCCATCGAAGCCCTACGGCGCTGCGCGCAGCGGCCCCGACGGAGAACGCGCTGAGCGTCCGCGCTTTGCGGCAGACCGCCCACGATCGGGCCCTGCAAGCGCCTCCCGTGGCGATGACCGCGTGGGACCCGGTGACCGCCCGCAGCGCAGCCCGTCTGCCGCACCGCGCCCGCCCCAGCCCCACCGGCCCGATCTCGCGCGGGTCGGCAATGTGCGCGGTGAAGTGCGCCTCAACAAACGCATGGCCGACCTCGGCTTGTGCTCGCGCCGCGAGGCCGACGAGTGGATCGCGCGCGGCTGGGTGCTGGTCAACGGAGAGCCGGCGGTCATGGGCATGCCCGTGGCGCCCGATGCGCAGGTGGAGGTGCTGCCTCAGGCGCGCCACCAACAGGCCGGGCAGGTCACCATCCTGTTGAACAAGCCGGTGGGCTACGTGAGCGGCCAGCCCGAAGATGGGCACGAGGCCGCCGCCACGTTGATCGGCGCACCGAGCCAGTGGCGGGGCGACGCCAAGACGCCGGCCGATGGCCGCCGCTTCGCGCCCGAGCACACGCGCGGCCTGGCCCCTGCGGGCCGGCTCGATATCGACTCCACCGGCCTGCTGGTGCTCACGCAGGATGGCCGCGTGGCGCGCACGCTGATCGGCGAAAGCAGCGGCGTGGAGAAGGAATACCTGGTGCGCGTGCAGTTCGCGCCCAACGGCCCGATGGGTGCGGGCGTGATCGCCGAGAACGTGCAGGCCATTTTTCCGCCGCACCAGCTGGCCCGGCTGCGCCACGGCCTGAGCCTGGACGACCAGCCCCTCAAGCCCGCGCAGGTGGACTGGCAAAACCCGGAGCAGCTGCGCTTCGTGCTGGTTGAGGGCAAGAAGCGCCAGATCCGCCGCATGTGCGAGCAGGTGGGTTTGCACGTGGTGGGCTTGAAGCGCGTGCGCATCGGCCGGGTGGTGCTTGGGAACCTGCCGGTGGGGCAGTGGCGGTATTTGGGGGTGGGGGAGGTGTTTTGAGTCCGTGCCGGAGACCAGCGGCCGGCATTGTGTAACAAAGCCGCCGGGAGGATACTGCGACTGTAAAAGATGAAACGGTACGCCAACGAGTCGCCAAGGGATGTCCGAGTTGTCGAGGTTGGTGCCCATCAAACCGTACCGAGGAGACTGGTCATGCTTGAGATCAAGGCGTGCGTGCTCGTGAACGGCCGCGCAGAGCATGACGGTTGAATGATGGAACACCCGGCTCGTGGCATCGTTGCGATCATCCTGACGCCCGGCTTGTTGCTGTGGCCGTTGCCGGATGCCAGGGCGGACGATGCCGCCAGGCTCGAATCGTCCGGGCGTCCGACGATGGATGTCGCTGGCATGGACATTGGGGAGTTGGTCAACGTCAGGGTGTCCCCGTTCGAGGTTTCCACGCATCTGGACCAGGGCTACCGTGCTTCGAATTCGGTGTCCGGCTCTCGCTTCGACGCGCCGATCCGTGATTTGCCGTTCGCCATCCAGGCGTTCACCGAGTCCTTCATCCAGGACCAGAAGCCCCAAAACCTCTTCGACATCGCGCGCTATTCGCCGGGCGTCACCTATCGAAGCAACGACTTCAACGAGGGCAACGCCAACCTCGCCATCCGCGGCTTCGCCGTCAGCGCCACGCCGGGCAACGTTCAGGTTTTGCGCGACGGTTTTCACGGCCCCTCGATCTTCGACTTCACCAACATCTCGCGTGTGGAAGTCGTCAAGGGGCCTGCCTCGTTTCTCTATGGGCAGGTGGCTCCCGGTGGCATCGTCAATGTCATCACCAAAAACCCGCAGCGCACGTTCGCCGCCAAAGCCGAAGCGCGCACGGGCTCCTACGGTCAGCACCGATTCGAGGTCGACCTCACCGGTCCGGCATCGGAAACGCTCTTCTACCGCATCGCGGCTTCCCGTGAGCAGGAAATCGACTACTGGAAGCCCTACGACGCCCATTCCCGGAACATCTCACCCTCCCTGCTCTGGCAGCCCAACGACCGCGTCAGTGTTTCGCTCAAGTACGAAGCATTCGACAAGATCGAAACGCCGCAGGTCATGCAGAAGCCGGGCTACAACACCCAGGCCGGCATTGTGCCGACCGCGGCCGACCCCAATCTTTCCGGTGTCGACGTGCCCGGCCTGCCGGACAACTGGAACAGCATGTCCTATGCGGACTACCGTCACAGCAAAACCAAGGGCCTGAGCGCATGGCTCGATTTCAAGGCCGATGATCGCTGGAGCCTGCGCGCTGGCTACTCCCGCCAGTCGTACGAGATTGATGCGCTTTTCTCCGGCAATCTCGGCATGGCCAACAATTCCACGCTCATGCAGGGCCGCCGCTTCAGGCGCCAGACGTACACCAATTCCGACGACACCTACGGGGCTCATGCCGTCGGCAAATACCAATTGGGCGAGACCAGCCTGCGCCTGCTTTTTGGGGGGCAATACAGCCGCCGCAGGTTCGACAACTGGGCCGCGCAGGCGCCCAACGACCCGGCGCTCGGCAGCGTTCCCACCGCGTCGCCGCTGCCGCTCTGGGACTTGAGCGATCCCGCCACCTGGAACCGCCATATCTCGATCCCGCTCTCTGCGCTGACTGAAAACGCAACCAACACCACCACCGACTATGTGGACAAGTCGGTCTATGGTGGTTCAACCTTTGGCTTCTTCGGCGACCGCTTGCTCGTGCTCGCAGGATGGCGCAGAACCGCAACGCAGAGCCAACTCGTCAATCATCTGACAGGCCTGTCTCAGGAAAAAATCACCGCCAGTGCGGTCACACCCCAATATGGCGTGCTGTACAAGTTCACGCCGGGTCTCGCGGTGTTCGCCTCCTACGCCGAGTCCTTCGTTCCCGGCACGCAGATCCTCAACCATCCCGATGGGACAAGCCGGGCGGCCGAACCCACCCAGGGGCGCGGCCACGACATCGGTCTCAAAGCCGAACTGTTCGAGGGTCGTCTCTCCGGCACGCTCACGTTCTTCGACATCCGCAACAAGAACATCGTCAATGACCTGGCCGTCACGAATGCACTGGGCAACGTGGCCATCTACAACGTCCAAAGCGGCGTACAGCGCTCGCGCGGCTTCGAACTGGACACGACGGCCGCGCTGACCAACAACTGGCAGCTGTATCTCTCCTACAGCCGCATGAAGGCCCGGATCACCGAGTTCAGCGGCAACGACGCGGCCATTCTTGCCCAGGACCCGGCGACGCTCGATGCCTCCGGGCAGGCGAACTACAAGAACGTGCTGCGCTTCCACAACGCGCCACTGCAAATGAGCGCGCCACATCTCGCCAACCTCTGGACGCGCTACAACTTCACACAGAAAGGGCTGCATGGGCTCTACGTCGTCGGCGGCGCCAACTTCGTGCGCGACCAGACGATCCTTCCGGACGGGCCGGCGTCGTCCCGCCAGACCTACACGCTCATCAACGCCGGCATCGGCTACGCGTGGCGGACGAACGGCCGGCGGATGAGTGTCGACCTCATGGGCAAGAACCTCACCGACGAGAAGTACCGACCCTCGCAAAGCACGCGCGGGCGTCCGCGCGAGTTCCTGCTCACGTTCGTTGCGCGGTTCTGATGGCGACGCCGAATCCATGAGAACCCTCTTCGCTCCGTGGGTCATCGCACTGCTGTGCTTGCTGCATCTGCCCGGTCTGGTTGCCAGCGAGGAATTGGCGCCGGCCAATCCGAACCGGGTCAAGGCGGCATTCCTGCGCAATTTCGCCCACTACGTCAGTTGGCCGGCCGATGCTTTTCCTCACAGCGGCACGCCCTGGCACATCTGCGTCCTGGGGCCGGATCCTTTTGGCGACATTCTGGAAACGAGCTTGCAGGGCCGCAAGGAGCAGGGGCGCTCATTTGAAGTCTTTCGCGCCGAAACACTGGATCAACTGCCGTCATGCCAGATTGTTTTTCTCGCCTACAAGGACGATGCCAGGCGCCGTGCCGTCCTCGACAGGTTGAAGAACAAGCCGGTGCTGACGGTCGGCGACGCGCCGGAGTTTCTGCACGAAGGAGGAACCATCCGGTTTCAGGTCGACGACAGGGTGCGCCTGAGCATCAACCTGGACCAGGCCCGGGTCGCGTCGCTGGTCATCCAGACCCGGATGCTGGAGGTCTCCAGCGAGGTGCTCGACAACGGCGTCGTCCGCAAGATGAGGTAGCCCATGTTTCGCCAACTGAGCATTCACAACCGACTCGCGTTCGTGCTCTGGGGAACGGCCCTGTTGGCATTCGTCGCGGCGGGCGCCGGGTTGTTGCTCTACCAAACCCTGACCCTGGAATCTCGCGCCCACCAGATCATGGAACCCTATGCGCAAATGGTCGCGGTCGGCACAGACGCGGCCGTGGCCTTTGCGGACCCCGTTCGGGCGCAGGAAATACTCGATACCTTGCGAGCCAACCCACAGATTCGGGAGGCGGAAATCATCCTGGACGACGGGCGCCGTCTGGCCAGCTTCGGCGGGGCGCCGGATGCCGGGCCACAGCCACCGCCAGCAAAAGCGGACGGCATCTACCTCGGCTCCGATACCGCACAACTGCTGCAAGGCCTGCCGAAAGGAGGGCGCCTGCGCATCAGCATGAGCCTGGAGCAACTCAATGCGCAGACGCACCAGGCCATGTGGCTGTTTGGTGCCGGCATGCTCGTTTTGCTGGTCGCCACGCTGGTCCAGATGGCGGTGCTGCAGCGAACGATCGTGCGCCCCATCGGATCGCTCACCGAAGCGACCGAACTGGTCCGCGCCCGGGCCGATTACATGCACCGCATCCCGGTCGCTGGCACCGACGAGCTTGCCCGGCTCGGTCAGAGCTTCAACGCCATGCTCGATGGCATCCAGCAGCGGGAAGACGACTTGCGCCGCCTGGCTGCCTTCCAGCGCACCATTCTGGCCAACGCGGCCTACGGCATCGTTTCGGTCGCTCCCGACGGAATCGTCACCAGCTTCAACCCGGCAGCCGAGCGACTGCTGGGATACACGGCTGATGAGGTCGCTGGAAAACAGACGCCTGCGCTTTGGCACGATCCACAGGAGGTGGCGCAGCGAGCCCGGGATTTGTCCGCAGAACTGGGCGAGAAGATCACGCCGGAATTCGAGGTGTTTGCGGCCCGCCCGCGCCGTGGCCTGCCCGAAGAAGGGGAATGGACCGTCACTCGCAAGGACGGGACCCGGGTACCGGCGAACCTGTCCGTCACCGCATTGCGAGACGAGGCTGGCAGCATCACCGGATTCGTTGGTTTGATCTACGATCTCACCGAGCGCAAACAGGTGGAAGAAGAAATCCACAAGCTCAACCAGGAGCTTGAACTGCGCGTTGCCGAACGCACGGCTCAGCTGACTGAGGCCAACAAGGAGCTGGAAGCCTTCGCTTACTCCGTTTCTCACGATCTGCGCTCGCCGCTGCGGCACATCGACGGATTTCTCGGCCTGCTCAAGGAGCAAGCGGGCGTCGCATTCGATGCGCAGAGCATGCACTACATGAACACCATATCCAAGGCAGTCAAACGCATGGGTGAATTGATCGACGACCTCCTGTCCTTCTCGCGCATGGGCCGCCAGGCAATGACCAGGGTGCCCGTCGATCTGGACGCCGTGGTGAAGGACGTCATCCACGAATGCGAGCCCGAAACCCGGGGACGGGCCATCAACTGGTGGATCGGGGAGTTGCCGGTGGTCGTCGGGGACGGCGCCATGCTGCGGGTCGTGCTGGCCAATCTGATTTCAAACGCCCTGAAATTCACTCAGACGCGCGAGCAGACGTTCATCGAGATCGGCTGTTTGCACGACATGGCCGGTCACGAGAACGAAACGGTCGTCTTTGTGCGCGACAACGGCGTCGGCTTCGACATGCGATACGCCGGCAAACTGTTCGGCGTCTTCGAACGCCTGCACAGCTTCAATGAATTCGAGGGCACAGGCATCGGCCTGGCCAACGTGCACCGCGTCATTTCACGAAACGGCGGAACGACATGGGCCGAAGGCAAAGTCGACGCGGGCGCGACCTTCTTCTTCTCGCTCCCCCGGGACAAGCCCATGGCGGCACAGATCGCCCCGGTCACAGCGGCAGAGTCTCAAACATTTCCCCCGCGCGAGAGCTTGGATGCACAGCTCGGAAGCGAGACGAGATGACCCGCGCAAAACCCTCCACCACCCGCCAGGCCCTGCTGCGCCACCTGCGGCCCAGTGACCTGCAAGCCGCGGTGCGGCTGGCCACCCAGGCCACCACGGGAGTGATCGGCATTGCCGAGGGCGTGCACCAGTCGGTGCGTCGCAAGATGGGCCTGTCGGCGGGCGCCGAGCTGGATCGAACCGGTGGCCTCACGGGGAAGATCTACCGCGGCATCCGCGGCGTGACGGCGATGGTCGGCCACGGGCTGGACGGTGCGCTCTCGACCCTGCTGCCCCTGCTGGACGACCCGTCCACCCACCCCGAACCCTCGCCAGGCCGCGAAGCCGTGCTGGCCGCGCTCAACGGCGTCATGGGGGACCGCCTGCTGGCGCAGAACAATCCACTGGCCCAACGCATGGAATTGAGGCTGGCCGGGCAGGCCCTGCCCATGGACCGACCCACCCATCTGCGGGAAAGGCTGGCGGGCGCCTCACCCCACCTGCTGCTGCTGGTGCATGGCCTGTGCATGAACGACACGCAGTGGCAACGCAGCGGCCACGACCACGGCGCCTTCCTGGCGCAGAAGCTGGGCTGCACGCAGGTGTACGTGCGCTACAACAGCGGCCTGCACACCTCCATCAATGGCCGTGAACTGGCTGGGCAGATCGAGCGACTGGTGGCCCAGTGGCCCGCGATCGAATCCATCACCGTGCTGTGCCACAGCATGGGCGGTCTGCTGGCGCGTGCGGCCGTGTACTACGGTCGACAGATGGGCCACCACTGGCCTGCGCAACTCAAGCACCTGGTGTTTCTGGGCACACCGCACCACGGCGCGCCGCTGGAGCGCGCCGGTCACGGGGTGGACGTGTTGCTCGCCGCCTCACCCTTCACCCTGCCGTTCACCCAGCTGGGCATGCTGCGCAGCGCCGGCATCACCGACCTGCGCCACGGCCATGTGCTGGACGACGACTGGCAAGGGCGTGGCCGGTTTGAATCCCCCCACGATCACCGCGTGCCATTGCCTTTGCCCGAAGGCGTGGCCTGCTTCACCGTGGCCGCCACACTCGCCCCACAGCGCGGCCTGCTGGCCGACCGCCTCACGGGTGACGGCCTGGTGCCGCTGCGCAGCGCCCTGGGCCAGCACGACGAAGCTGCGCGCCGGCTGGTGTTTGCCAAGGACAGCCAGCGCACGGTCTACCGCACGGGGCACCTGGAGCTGCTCTCCAGCCCGGTGGTGGCGCAGCAACTGGTGCAGTGGCTGGCGCCTGTGAGGGTGGACGCCGACTGAAGCAAGCACCTCACGCGGCTTGAATTCGCCGCAGGCGCCCATAATTCCGCCTCGCGAGCACTCCCGTCACGGGAGCATTCCCCCTGTTTATTTATCCAACGAACTCCCATGAGCAAACAAACCCTGTCGTTCCAGGCCGAAGTGGCACAGCTGCTGCACCTGGTCACCCATTCGCTGTATTCCAACCCCGACATCTTTTTGCGCGAGCTGGTTTCCAACGCATCGGATGCCTGCGACAAGCTGCGGTTTGAAGGGCTGAACAACGCCGCTCTGTTCGAAGACGCGCCCAACCTGGATGTGCGCGTGGCCTTCGACACCGATGCCCGCACCATCACCATCACCGACAACGGCATCGGCATGAGCCAGGCCGAAGCGGTGGATCACCTGGGCACCATCGCCAAGAGCGGCACGAAGGACTTCATGAGCCACCTCAGTGGCGACCAGAAGCAGGACGCCCAGCTCATCGGGCAGTTCGGCGTGGGCTTCTACTCGGGCTTCATCGTGGCCGACAAGATCACGGTGGAAAGCCGCCGTGCCGGCGTGCCCGCATCGGAAGGTGTGCGCTGGGTCAGCGCGGGCACCGGTGAATTCGAGGTGGAGACCATCGAGCGCGCCGCGCGCGGCACCAGCGTCACGCTGCACCTGCGCGACGACGCCGGCGACTACCTTGACCGCTGGAAACTGAAGTCCATCATCGCCAAATACTCCGACCACATCAGCCTGCCCATCCTGATGCAGAAGGAAGAGTGGGACGCCGAGAAGAGCGCCCACGTGAAGCTGGACGAGTGGGAAGCGGTGAACTCGGCCAATGCGCTGTGGGCGCGCAGCAAGAAGGACATCAGCGACGAGCAGTACGCCGAGTTCTACAAGAACCTGAGCTACGACACCCAGGCCCCGCTGGCCTGGAGCCACAACCGCGTGGAAGGCAGCACCGAGTACACGCAGCTGCTCTACATCCCGGCCAAGGCGCCGCAAGACCTCTGGAACCGCGACCGCAAGGCTGGCATCAAGTTGTATGTGAAGCGCGTCTTCATCATGGACGAGGCCGAGGCCCTCATGCCCTCGTACCTGCGCTGGGTCAAGGGCGTGGTGGACTCGGCCGATTTGCCGCTCAACGTGAGCCGTGAACTGCTGCAGGAGAGTCGCGACGTGAAGGCGATCCGCGAGGGCAACACGCGCCGCGTGCTGGCCATGCTGGACGACATGAGCAAGGACGCCGGGAAGTACACCGGCTTCTACGCCGAGTTCGGCGCGGTGCTGAAGGAAGGCCTGGGCGAAGATTTCGCCAACCGCGACAAGCTCGCCAAGCTGCTGCGCTTTGCCAGCACCGCAGGCACCGAGCTGACGTCGCTGGCCGACTACAAGACCCGCATGAAGGAAGGCCAGGCCGCGATCTACTACATCACCGCCGACAACCGCGCCGCGGCGCAGAGCAGCCCACAACTGGAGGTGTTCCGCAAGAAGGGCATCGAGGTGTTGCTCATGACCGACCGCGTGGACGAGTGGGCACTGAGCTTCCTCAACGAGTTCGACGGCACGCCGCTGCAGAGCGTGGCCAAGGGCGCGGTGGACCTGGGCTCGTTGCAGGACGAAGAAGAGAAGAAGGCCGCCGAGGCCGCGGCCGAGGTTTTCAAACCGGTGCTGGAGCGACTGAAGGAAAGCCTGAAGGACAAAGCCAAGGACGTGCGCGTGACCTCACGTCTGGTGGATTCACCGGCCTGCCTGGTGGTGGAAGACGGCGATCTGTCGACCCAGCTGGCGCGCATGCTCAAGCAGGCCGGCCAGCCGGCGCCCGATGTGAAGCCCATCCTGGAAGTGAACGCCGAACATGCACTGGTGAAGAAGCTGGAGGGCAGCGAACACTTCGACGATCTGGCCCACATCCTGTTTGACCAGGCCTTGTTGGCCGAAGGTGGTCTACCGGATGATCCGGCGGCGTATGTCAAGCGCGTGAATGCCCTGTTGATTTGATTGAAAAATCGGGGTGCGCAAGTCGCGCGTGCGGTTGACTACACTGTGCCCCGGGGGGTTTCCTCGGGAACAGGGCAATGCACCTGTTCCCCCACGCACTCAAACACTCACACCGTGTACCTTCAGCGCCCATTCGACCACGTCGTCACCTTTCGCAACAGCCAGGGAGAGAGTGCCCGCGGCACCCTGACCAGCCTGCAGCGCCGCTCGCTGGTGATGGAGATCTACAACCCGTACTCCATCGTGCAGGTCAGCGAGGTGCTCAGCGAACTGACCATCCGCTCGGGCGACCGCATCATCTACAAGGGCAAGGCGGTGGTGGTGAGCCTGCTCAACACCGGCCTGATGGCGGTGGTGTCGGTGGCGCTGATTGATGAGTGGTCCGATCTGAACGCCATCCGGGGCGATGTGCGCCAGGTGCGCGACGAGGCGAGCCGCTTCGTCGCCGACTGGGAGTCGCGCTTCAAGATCAAGCAGAGCTACCAGGTCACCATCAGCGAGTTCCGGGCCTTCCTGGCGGAGACCGCGCGCTGGATCGACCAGGCCGACATGGTCGACTCGCTCCCGCGCGACAGCAGCGGGCGTCTGACCGACGACGTGTTCGAGGCCATCGCCGAGCCCTTGATGATCAAGGGCAAGGAGTTTCTGGTGCGCCTGGAAGACGAGGCCTCGCAACTGCCCATCGAAGATTCGCTTCTGCACCGCGCCTATGCCCAGACCGCGTTGCACCCCCTGCTGTTGCGCGCTCCCTTTGTGTACCGCACCTTCGCCAAGCCGCTCGGCTACGCGGGCGACTACGAAATGGTCAACCAGATCCTGGGCGACCCGCGGCAGGGCAGCAGCACCTACATCCAGCTGGTCAATGCGATGTTCCTGAAGGCGGCGGTGGCCGTGGCGCACCGCAACCGCATCGACATCCTGGTGGATTTCCTGAAGAAGGCGGCGGACAACGCGGCCGCGCAGGAGCGCGTCATCCGGGTGCTCAACGTGGGCTGTGGCCCCGGCGTGGAAATCCAGAAGCTGATTGCCAGCGGTGTGGACCTCTCGCGCCTGAAGTTCACCCTGATCGACTTCAGCCTGGAGACGCTGAAGTACACGCAGCAGAAGATCGAAGAGGCCGCGGCCACGCACCGGGTGAAGGTCGATGTGACCTACGTGCAGGAGTCGGTGCACGAACTGCTGAAACGCGCCACGCGCGACACCGCGCCCTCGGACGGCGAAGGTTTCGACACCATCTACTGCGCCGGCCTGTTCGACTATTTGTCGGACAAGGTGTGCACGCGCCTGATCCGCTACTTCATGTCGCGCAGCAACCCCGGTGCACACCTGCTGGTGACCAACGTGCATTCGGACAACCCGGAGCGCTTTGGCATGGAGCACCTGCTGGAGTGGCACCTGATCTACCGCGACGAGGCACAGATGCGCGTGGTGCTGGAAGAGGTGGATGCACCGGTGACGCTCTATACCGATCCCACCGGTGTGAACATCTTTGCGGAGCTGGTGGTCAACGCCCGCCTGAAAGCGATGGCCCTTGAAAATGGTTAGCCGGCCGAGTTCGCCCTACGAGCAGCAGCTCTCGGACTTCCGGCTCACCTACAGCAAGGCGGGGAGCATCACCTCCATCGTGCTGGTGCTGGCCGGCTTCGGTCTCGACTATTTTTCATACCCGGACCGGTTGCTGGAGTTTTCGCTGCTGCGCGTCCTGGTGGCGGTGCTCACCCTGGGCGTGTTCGGGGTGCTGTTCACGCCCTTCGGGCGCAAGCACGTGCGCGCCCTCACCATGCTGTGGCTGCTGCTGCCGCAGATCATGATCGCCTTCATGATCTTCGACACCGATGGCGCGCAGTCGATCTACTTCGTGGGCCTGCACCTGGCGCTCTACGCGGTGGGGATCATCCTGCCGATCAGCTTCTTTGAGGGTGTGGGCTTCGGGGCGCTCACGCTGGGCCTGTATGTGGCGGCCTGTGTGCTGCACACCGGAGCCAGCGATGACTCCTCGCGGATGGTCACGAACTCGCTGTTCATCCTGTTTTCTGCGGCCGCCAGCGCGGTGTGCACCTGGTTCAACGAGAAGGCTCGCATCCGTTTGTTTTCTCTTCAGCACGAGGTGTCGGAAAAAAATGCCTCGCTGCGCGAGATCAACACCACGTTGGCCGAAGTCAAGGGCCAGTTGATTCAGCGCGAGAAGATGGCCGCCATCGGCACGCTCTCCGCCGGCCTGCTGCACGAGCTCAACAACCCGGTGAACTACAGCCTGATGGCGATCGACATGGGCCTGACCTGCCCGGGCGTGGAGAGCGACGCCATGCTCAAGGAAAGCCTGGGCGATGCGCGCGAGGGCATGCAGCGCATCCAGAACATCGTCTCCGACCTCAAGACCTTCGCCTACCAGAAGCCGGGTCAGGACGCCCAGCGCCCCTTCCTGCTGGGCAATGCGTTGCGCTCGGCCCTGCGGCTGGCCGGCTACGAACTCAAGGGCATCGACGTGCCGGTGGAATTGCCGCAGGACACGCACGTGCTGGGCGATGAGCCCGCCATCATCGGTGTGTTGATCAACCTGCTGAGCAATGCCGCGCATGCCCTGCAGGCGGCGCGGCGCGAGCAGCCGCGCATCGCGGTGACCGTGGTCTCGCGCGAGCAGCGCCTGTTTGTTTCGGTGCGCGACAACGGTACGGGCATTGCGCCCGAGAACGTGGGCCGCGTGTTCGAGCCGTTCTTCACCACGCGCGATGTGGGCGCTGGCCTCGGACTGGGCTTGAGTGTGAGCTACGGCATCGTGCAGCGCCACGGTGGCACCCTGGCGGTGGAGAGCGAGCTGGGCGCGTGGACCGAATTCACCTTTGATTTGCCGAGGCCCACATGAGCATGCAAGACCCCGGTACGGTGCGAGGCCCCCAGGGACCGCACGCCATCCTGATGGTGGACGACGAGCCGCAGGCCTGCAAATGGTTTGCCCGCCTGTACGGCACGGAATTCACCGTGTTGACCGCCGCCAGCGTGGACGAGGCGCTGGCCATGTTGGGCGAGCGCAGCCACGAGGTGGCGGTGCTGCTCACCGACTACGCGATGCCGGCGCGCGACGGCGTGGCTTTGCTCAGCGAGGTGCGGCGGCTCTACCCGCACGTGGCGCGCCTGTTGGTGTCCGCCTATGCCGACAAGGACGTGGCGATGTCGGCCGTGAACCAGGGCCATGTGGAAAAGATCCTGGAGAAGCCCCTGGACGACGCCATCACCCGCCAGGCCTTGCGTGAGGCGCTGGAGTCCAGCGTGCGCCGCACGCGTGACCAGTTGCTGATCGCGCGGCGCGAGTCGGCCTTGCGCGAGACCTTGGGCTTTCTGGCCCACGAGGTCACTTCCCCGCTGGCCACGGTGCGGGGCTACCTCTCGGCCATGCGCGAGAACCACCGCGCCAGCCCCGAGAACACCGATGGCATGGCCTACATCGCCCAGCAGAAACCGGGTGACGTGTTGTTCATGATCGAGGCCGCGCAGCGGCGCGCAGAGTACGCGCAGTCGCTGGTGTCCACGTTCGTGCAGACCGCGCGTGATGCCAGCCGGGGCGATACCTCGGCCAGCCTGCGCGCCAGCGAACTCGTGCGCGCGGTGCAGGAGGAGTACCCGTTTGAAGCCACCGAGGCCGACTGGCTGTCGGCGGAACTGGCGCCCGATTTCACCTTGCCCGGTCGACGCGACCTGCTCTACCTTGTGCTGTGCACACTCGTCAAGAACGCCTTGATCGCTCTGCGCGCGCAGCCGCCGGAGCGCCCCGAGGTGCGCATTGCGCTGGTCCGTGTGGCCATGCTGCCTGGCCTGAGCCCGCAGTCGGCTTTGCGCGTGATCGACAACGGCCCCGGCATCCCGCCCGAGGTGCTCAATCGCCTCACGCGGGAGCCCGTGACCACCCGCGCCGAGAGTGGTGGCAGCGGCATGGGTCTGCTGTTTTGCCAGCGCGTGATGACCACCCTGGGCGGTGACATCGCCGTGCAATCCACCTTGGGCCAGGGCACGACCGTGACCCTTTATTTCCCACCGTCGCCTGACGACACCCCGGTCGAGGAGACCTGATGACACCAACAAAAATTCTGTATGTGGACGACGAGGCCATGGCGCTGAAGTATTTCGAGCGCCTGGTGAGTCCGTTGGCGCCTGTGCTGACCGCCGGCTCGGTGGAAGAAGGCCGCGCGGTGCTGCTGGCACACGGCGCCGACGTGGCCGTGCTGGTGTGCGACCAGCGCATGCCGGGCGAGCGTGGCAACGAGCTGCTGCGCCACGCCCGCGAGTACTACCCAGGCATCGTGCGCATGTTGACCACCGCCTATTCGGAGCTGGGGGATGCCATCGAGGCGATCAACACCGGCGAGATCTACCGCTACATCAACAAGCCCTGGGAGCTGGAAAGCCTGCGCGCCGACCTGAAGAATGCGCTGGAGCTGGCGGTTCTGCGCAGCGAACGCGACAGCCTGATGCGCGACAGGCTGCTGGCCCAGCAGAGCCGCCTGCTGGCGAACCGCCTGGCCGCCTTGCTCATGGTGGGTTCGGCCGTGCACGCCGACGGTCACGAGCAGGCACTCCACCGCTACGCCGAAGCGGCGCGGGTGGTGGGTGGGGCCGAACCCATGGTGGACTGGAACCGCTGGGACCACGCGGATCTGCTGCAGGCCGAAGCGCAGCGTGGAGCCGCCATCGCGGCGCACCTGCGCGATGCCTTGCAAGTGCTGGGCCCCCGGGGCGATGCGGGCGACGCCTTGTCGGCGCTGGCGCGTTCGATCGGCGGCGAGGTCAGTGGCGACGGGGTGTTGGTGGCCAGCGCCACCGTGTTCACCGCGCTGCTGGTCTCGCCCGCGGGCGAGACGCCCACCGCGCCGCAATGCGCCTGGCTGGCCTGGCTGCTTTGGCAGGCTGGTCAGGCCCGTGTGACGCCCGCGCAAGGGGGCTGGATGGTGCGTCCCGCCGCGTCGGATGCGCTGCGCGAGGACTGGCTGGCCGATGCGATGGAGCGGCTGGGGAAAGACCGGGCTTGAGATCGGTCCGTCGGAGCGGCGGAACCACGGTGAACGGTAGGGGTCATTCAGACAGCGTTGAAGTACCCTTGCTCTTGAACCTTTGGGGAATCCCATGACGAACCTTGCCCAGTCCTCCCGCCAGCGGCTCATGCATGCGTCCCGGCTGGCCGCCTGGCTGTGTGCCGGCGCCTTGCTCACCGGTTGCTCGGTGGGCGTGGGTGTGGGCATTCCGGTCGGCCCGTTTTCCATTGGCGTGGGCGTGGGCTCCGGTGGGGTGAATGCCGGCGTCAGCACCGGCGTGGGGCCGGTGGGTGTGGGCGTGGGGGTGAACCAGCGTGGCGCGGTGAGCGCCGGTGCCGGCGTGGGCACAAGCAGCCGGGTCGGCAACAGCAATGCGCGCGTCGGGGTGGGTGTGGGCACCAGCACCACCATCTACGATCCCGAACTGCATCGCCGATAGGGTTCGACCTCCATAAAAAAGCCCGTCCGGCGTGAGCAGGACGGGCTTTTTGCTGCGTGAGCCGACGCTCAGACCACCGTGATTGTCACGTTGATGTTGCCGCGGGTGGCATTGGAGTACGGGCACACCTGGTGCGCGGCGTCCACCAGGTCCTGGGCCACGGCGCGGTCCATGCCGGGCAGGCTCACGTTCAGGCGGGCAGCGATGCCGAAACCGGCGGGGATCGGGCCGATGTCGACTTCAGCGTCGATCGACGCGTCGGCCGGCACAACCACTTTTTTCATGCCGGCCACGTGTTTCATGGCGCCCATGAAGCAGGCGGAGTAACCGGCGGCGAACAGCTGCTCTGGGTTGGTGGCCGCGCCCGAGCCGCCCATGGCTTTGGGAGGGGACAGCTTGACGTCGAGCATGCCGTCGTCGGAGCGGGATGTGCCTTCGCGGCCGCCGGTGGTGTGGGCGCGGGCGGTGTAGACGACTTTGTCGAGGGAAGTGGGCATGGTGTGGCTCCTGGGGTTGAATCGCTTGCGGGAAGCGGGGGATTGAAACGGGGAAGGGAACGAGGGTCAGGCGGAGAGGCGATCGCGCAGGGTCTGCACCTGCCGGGTGAGCGCAAGGACTTCGGCCACGTCGCACTGCGTGGCTTGCAGCACGCAGCCTGGAATTCGGGCGGCCCGGGCCTTGAGCTTGCGGCCGGCGGCGGTGAGGCGGATCAGCACGCGGCGCTCGTCCTGCACGTCGCGCAGGCGGGTCACGAGCTCGGCGGCCTCCAGACGTTTGAGCAAGGGGGTGAGGGTGCCCGAGTCGAGGTGCAGGCGTTCACCGAGTTCGGAGACGGCAACGCCGTCGTGCTCCCACAGCACCAGCATGGCCAGGTACTGCGGGTAGGTCAGGCCGATCTCGTCCAGCAGCGGCTTGTACAGCTTGGTCATGGCCAGCGAGGCCGAGTACAGCGCAAAGCAGAGCTGGTGGTCGAGCTGCAGTGCCTGGTCGCTGGAGAGGCGTGGGGTGTTCATGGGTCGCTACTGTATCGAGCAATTAAATTGTGTGCAATTCAATTGCGAGCAACCACAAACCGAATGGGGTCATCGCCGACCTCTCCAGCCGGGTTCAGGCCATCAATGGTTCGGCCTGCATTTCCTCGATCTGCTCCACCAGCATGTCCACCTGCCCCTGCCAGTAGTCGCGGCTGCCGAACCAGGGGAAGTTGATCGGGAAGGCCGGGTCGTCCCAGCGGCGTGCGATCCAGGCGCTGTAGTGGATGAGCCGCAGCGTGCGCAGGGGCTCGATCAGCGCGAGCTCGCGCCGGTCGAAGGGGCGGAACTGTTCGTAGCCGTCGACCAGCGCACCGAGCTGTTGCGTCTGCTGGCGGCGGTCACCGCTGAGCAGCATCCAGAGGTCCTGCACGGCAGGTCCGGTGCGCGCATCGTCCAGGTCCACGAAGTGCGGTCCCGCGCCGGGCTGGCCCTCCGGGGTCCAGAGGATGTTGCCGGGGTGGCAGTCGCCGTGCAGGCGAATGCGGCGGATGCCGTCTTCTGCCAGCGGCGCGCCCGCCTTGAGCACCGGGTGGGCTTCGATCAAGGCCAGTGCTTCGTCGAGTGCGGCGGCCCAGGCGGTGCGCACCTCGGGCGCCACGGCGGCGTGTTCCATCAACCAGTCGCGCGGCTCGCGGGCGAAGCTGGCGGCGTCCAGCGCCGGGCGCACCTGAAACGGTTGGGCCGCGCCCACGCTGTGGATGCGCGCCAGAAAGCGCCCGATCCATTCGAGCACGTCGAAGTCGTCCAGCTCGGGCCGCCGACCGCCGCGGCGAGGGCTCACCGCGAATGCAAAGCCGCCGAAATGGTGCAGGGTGGCGCCGTTCACCACGAGCGGTGGAACCGCGGGAATCTCCGCCTGCACCAGCTCCATGGCAAACGCGTGCTCCTCGGCAATCTGCTCGTCGCTCCAGCGCCCGGGCCGGTAGAACTTGGCCACCACCTGGTCCACGCCATCCACTGGCGATTCCAGGTGGATCTGGTACACGCGGTTTTCGAAGCTGTTGAGCGCGGCCATGCGCCCGTCGCCCCAAAGGCCGATGCTGGCCAGTGCGTCCTGCACCACGTCGGGTGTCAAGGCGCGGTAGGGATGGTCGGTGAGAGCAACGGAGTCGGGCGTCATGGGCAATGTCATGGGTGATTGTCACCGTTGCAGAACGTGGCGCCGGGTGCGCACCTATCATCGGTCCATGGCCAAAAACACATCTTCACCTCGCGCGGTGCCCACGCTGCAGGAGCAACTGCCCGAGCTGCGTGACGGCCAGTCGGTGGCCTTGCTGCAGGAGCTGCACATCCTCACCCGCGAAGGCAAGCTCAACCAGGACACGCGGCGCAAGCTCAAGCAGGTTTACCACCTCGTTCAGTTCATCGAGCCGCTGCTGGCCGAGGTGCTGGCCGCGCGTGGCGACGTGACCCTGGCAGACCATGGGGCGGGCAAGTCGTACCTGGGCTTCATCCTGTACGACCTCTTCTTCAAGTCCAGGCCGGTGGGCCGCGTGATCGGCGTGGAGACGCGCGCCGAGCTGGTGGACAAGTCGCGAGCCCTGGCCAGCAAGCTTGGCTTTGAGCGCATGGACTTTCTGGCCACCACGGTGCAGGAGGCGCTCACGCATCCGGGCTTGCCAGAGCGCATCGACGTGGTGACCGCGCTGCATGCCTGCGACACCGCCACCGACGATGCAATTGCCTTCGGGCTGGCCAAGCAGGCGAGTCACATGGTGCTGGTGCCTTGTTGCCAGGCCGAGGTGGCCGGCGTGCTGCGCCAGCACAAGGCATTGAGCCTGTCACGTTCGCCGCTGGCCGAGCTCTGGCGCCACCCACTGCACACGCGCGAGTTCGGCAGCCAGATCACCAACGTGCTGCGTTGCTTGCAACTGGAAGCAAACGGTTACAGCGTGACGGTGACCGAGCTCGTGGGGTGGGAGCATTCCATGAAGAACGAACTGATCCTGGCCCGTAGAATGGCCGACGACCGACAGGGAACCCGCGCGCGGGCCCGGCAGCGATTGACGCAGGTGCTCGATGAGTTGGGCCTGCCTGAACTCAAGACGCGGTTCGCGGTCGATTCGTCCGGATCTGTGCCGCCCGCTGTGGTGGTCTGATTCTCAGCCGCGGCCCTGCGGGCCCCTCGTTTGCCCTGTTCCCCGGTGTACAAGTCAGCCCCCGCGCTGATGCCGGTTTGCCTGTTGACCTCCGGGGGGAGTTTTCGCCCCAGGGTCACCATCCCACAGACCCCATCCAGGAGAGCCTGCTCATGGTCACCGATTTTGCTTTTCTGTTGCAGTCCATTGCCTGGCCTCTGGTGCTGCTGCTGGCCTGGTTCCTGGCCGAACTGCTGTTTGAACGTTGGCACATTCCGCGCGTCACCAGCTACGTGGCCGTGGGTCTGCTCGGTGGACTGATCAATCTGCCGGGCCTCACCACCGATGTGCCCGGCCTGCCGTTCCTGGCCAACGTGGCTTTGTCGCTGGTGCTGTTCGAACTCGGTTACCGCATCAACCTGCGCTGGTTCCGGCACAACCCCTGGATGCTGGCGCTGGGCGTGGTCGAATCCATCGTCACCTTCGGCGTCATCTATTGGGTGAGCGGCTGGTTCGACCTGCCGGTGGACCACCGCCTCATCATTGCAGCGTTGTCCATCTCGGCCTCACCCGCGGGTGTGGTGCGCGTGGCCAACGAGCTGCGCAGCGCAGGCCAGGTGACCGAACGCGTGCTGCACCTGTGCGCCATCAACTGCATTCTGTCGGTGGTGGCGCTCAAGCTGGTGGTGGGTTACTGGTACCTGAACACCTCCGGGGATCTGGTGCTGGCCGCCTTCGGCAGCATGTATGTGGTGGCCACGTCGGTGGCCATCGGTGTCTTGCTGGGGGTGGCCGTGCCCTGGCTGCTGCGCTGGCGAACCACGCACGAGCGGGGTGTGACGGTGGTGTTCGCGCTGTCGGTGTTGCTGCTCACCACCGCCGCCTACGGCCTCAAGCTCTCGCCGCTGCTGGCGGCATTGTCCTTCGGCATCGTGGCGCGCGAGCGCCGCGTGCACCTCACCAACGCGCAGCGCGATTTCGGTACCGCGGGCGACATGGCCTCGGTGTTCCTGTTCGTCTACATCGCGTCGTTGTTGAACTGGGCCGACGTGGGCGCCGGCATGCTCATGGGCCTGCTGCTGATCGCCGTGCGCACGGCCTCCAAGGTGGGCTGCAATCTGGTGGCCGCGCGCCTCTCGGGCATCACCGAGCGCAAGGGCCTGCTCACGGGACTCGCGCTCACACCCATGTCGGCGTTTGCGATCCTGCTGATCGAGCAGACCCGCCTGTACGGTTTCGCGCCCGCGGTGGAGGTGCTGGCGGCCATGGCCGGGATGATGGTGGTGCAGGAACTGCTGGGGCCGATGGTCACTCAGCGCGCACTGATGACCGCACAAGAAACCCACGTCACGAAGGGATAAGCCATGCCTCTGGAAGTCTTTAAATCGTCCGATTCGCTGACCATGGGCGTGGAGCTGGAGCTGCAGCTCGTCAACACCTACGACCTCGATCTCTCCAGCAGCGCCAACGACTTGCTGGAACTGTTGCGTCGCAAGCCGTTTCCCGGGGTGGTCACGCCCGAGATGACGCAGAGCATGATCGAGATCGCCACCGACATCCAGCGTGAGCACGGCCCGCTGCTGGCCCAGCTGCAGCAGATCCGCGACACGCTGGTGAGCGCGGGCGACCGGCTCAACATCGAGATCGCGGGCGGTGGCACGCACCCCTTTCAGCGCTGGTTCGAGCAGCGCATCTTCTCCAAGCCACGTTTCCAGGAGCTCTCGGGCCTGTACGGCTACCTCGCCAAGCAGTTCACCGTGTTCGGACAACACGTGCACATCGGCTGCTCCAACGCCGACGAAGCGCTGTTCCTGCTGCACTCGCTCAACCGCTACGTGCCGCACTTCATTGCGCTCTCGGCGTCGTCGCCGTTTTCGCAGGGCGTGGACACGCTGTTCGACTCGGCGCGCCTGAACTCGGTGTTCGCGTTTCCGCTCAGCGGCCGTGCGCCGTTCACACTGAGCTGGGACGAGTTTTCCAACGTGTACTTCACCAAGATGGAGAGCACGGGCGTCGTCAAGTCGATGAAGGACTTTTACTGGGACATCAGGCCCAAGCCCGAGTACGGCACGATCGAACTGCGCGTGTGCGACACGCCCCTCACGGTGGAGCGCGCCGCGGGCCTCGCGTGCTATTTGCAGGCGCTGTGCCGCCACCTGCTGGAGCGCCGTGAGCTGCCACCCGAAGAGGACGATTACCTCGTCTACACCTACAACCGCTTCCAGGCCTGCCGCTTCGGGCTGGACGGGATGATGGTCAACCCCAAGACGCGCGAGCAGATCAGCATCCGCGAAGACATCCTGGCCACGCTGCGCCATCTGGCACCGCATGGCCTCGCGCTGAATTCGCTGGCCGCGCTCGACGAGATCGAGCGCACGGCAGGGCGCGTGGGCAACCACGCCACCTACCTGCGCAACCAGTACAGGGAGAGTGGCAGCGTGCAGTCGGTGGTGCGCGCCAGCGTGGCGGCGCTGCGCACCGGCCCGTGACTTCGTTCACACCGGGCTTGTAGGTGTTCCGGACGCCGTGTCAGGCAACTTCTTACAGAGGGAATGGGGCTGCGCCGACTTAACGCCCTGAAGGTGGCCCGATACAGTTTGTTTCATCGACAGCCGATTTGAAACAACCACCGCATTCCCCCAGGAGCCCTCCATGTCCATCACCTCCAGCCGCCTCAATCCCTTCGTCCTCATGCTGGATCCGGAAGCCGTGATCCACGCCATGGAGACCAGCGCCAACCTGCGCGGCCTGCGCCAGCGCATCTGCCGCCCGCTGGACAAGCCACTGATCCCCAAGATCTTCGACACCGCCCGCGACTTTGACGCCGTGATCGAAGCCGAAGAGTTCATGGACTCCGGCGCAGAGCTGTACTGCGAAGCCCAGCCTGCACTGCAGCTGGTGCACTGAAAGGACGGCCGCAGCGCCGGGCCGCCCCAAGCCAGGCCAGCCCCCTCGGGGGGCAGCGACCCGCGAAGCGGCTGAGCGTGGGGGCTAGGCTATTTGGCGAACCTTTTGCGCGTGAGCGCTAGGGCGAGCCAGAACGCTGCCACGGTGTAGACCAGCAGCACGCCCGCGTGCAACCAGGCCTGCTGAGGCCACTGGTCCATGAACAAGGGCCGAACCAGTTCCACCGCGTTGGTCAGCGGCAGCCAATCGGAGACATGGCGCACCACCACCGGCAGTTGCTCCCGCGGAAAGAAGACGCCCGAGAGGAACATCATCGGGGTCAGGAACAGCGTGAAGTAGTAGGTGAAGAAGTCGTAGCCCTGGGCCAGGGCGTTGAACACCAGGGCGATGCACGAGAACGTGATGCCCACCCCCAGCAGCACCGGCCAGGCCAGCAGCAGCTTGGGTGAATGGCTGATGCCCAGCGCGAGCATCACGCCCATGATGGCCGTCACCGAAAACAAGGCCTTGAAGCCGGCCCACAACATTTCCGCCAGCACCACGTCGTCCAGGCTCACCGGCGCGTTCATGATGCCGTCCCAGGTCTTTTGCACGTGCATGCGCGAGAAGGCCGAGTACAGCGCCTCGAAGCTGGCCGCGTTCATCGCGCTCATGCAGATGCTGCCGCTGGCAAGAAACAGGATGTAGGGCACGGCCACGCTGCCCTGGGGTGTGTTGATGGTCACCTGCCCGACCAGCGCGCCCATGCCGTAGCCGAAGGCCACCAGCCACATCAAGGGCTCGGCGATGTTGCCCACCAGGCTCGGAATGGCGAGCTTGCGCCACACCAGGAGGTTGCGCAGGAAGACCGGCCACCAGCGCGTGGACAGGCGCGGCGGCGACCAGGGCGACGGCGTATGGGGCAGGGTGGTGCTGGTGCTCATGGTCTGGCGGTGAAGCTGCAATGTGTGGTACCGGGTGTTCACCCGACGAAGACCCGCAAGCATGCCCCAAAGTCGTGGGTATGAAATGGATGGGTAGTTCATATAATGAAACTAATTTCATTCAACAAAATATTCGTCCATGACACGCTGCCCTGAATCGGCTCTTGCTGCCCATCTTGCGAACCTGCCGAATCGCCCCTTGTTGCAGGCGACGCGCTACCGGCTGGCCCAGGCTCTGCTCGACTGGTTCACCGCCGGCTGGGCGGCTTCGGGCATGCCGCTGGCCACTGCCTTGCAAGACCTTGCCGTCACCAGCGTGCCAGGTCAGGGGCCAGCGCACGTCTTTGGCGGCAGCCCGCTTCAGCCATTGGCGGCTGGCTTTGCCAATGCCGGCATCGCCCACCTGCGGGAGATCGACGACGCACACCGCGCGGCCATGCTGCACCCGGGCGTGGTCGCCATCTCGCCGGTGCTCGCGCTGGCGGCCACGCAGGCGCTGTCGGTGCGGCGCGCGGCGCACGCCATCATCGCCGGCTATGAAGTGGCGCTGCGGGTGGGTGAGGCCCTGGGGACGCGCCACGCCGCCAGCTTCCACGCCACCGCGACGGCGGGTACCGTGGGCGCTGCGGCGGCCAGTGCGGTGGCCCTGGGGCTGCCACAGGCGCAACTGCACCATGCCATGGGCATCGCGGCGACGCAGTCGGCCGGTCTGTGGCAACTGGTGGACGACGAAGCACACGAGTCCAAGTCGCTGCATCCCGCCTTTGCGGTTCGCAATGGAATGATGGCCGCATGGGCCGCGCAGGCGGGCTTCCCCGGCGCTCGCTCGTTCATGACGGGACGGCGCGGTCTCTACGCGCTCCTGGGCGGCGACGGCCCGTTGGCCGCGCTGGACAGCGACCTGGACGCGCCCGAGCGGTTGAACACAGCCACCATCAAGGCCTGGCCCTGCTGTGCCCAGCTGTTCACACCGCTGGATGCCACCCGCGAGATCCTGGCCACACATCACCCTTCGGTGCAGGACATCGAATCGGTGAGCGTGGTCATCTTTCCGCACGCCCTGAAAATCGCCGGCATTCACTGGCCCACCAAGCCCGCGGAAGCGCCTTTCTGCCTGCGCTACGTGGTGGCCACGCTCATCATCAACGGCAGGCTCGGGATCGACGACATGGAAACGCCCGACCTGCAGTCGCCCGTGCTGCTGGCGTTGGCCGAGCGCGTGCAGGTGACCACGGACGAGGGCTTCCAGCGCGCCTTCCCACAAAAGCGCCCTTCACGGGTGACGATCACCCTGAAGGATGGCAGCAGCTTCAGTGCCTTGCGCGAGTTGCGCCGGGGCGATCCGGAAGATCCTTTTGACTGGCAGCAACTGCAGGTGCGCATGCGTGCCTTCGCGCCAGCCATGACCGACCCGCAGGCGGCACAGCTGACCCAGTGGTGTGCTGCGTTCGGCGATGCGTCGAACGACGATCTGCCGTGCCGGCCGGTCGCCGAACTCTTCGGTGGTTGACCGGGCGCCGCGTCAGAGGGCCGGCGAGCGCCAGCCACTGGGCGGTGAGCTGACAAAGCCCTGCAGCGCCAGTTCACGGCGCACGATGTCCGCCGCCCTGCGCTGGGCGGCGACGTTGTGGCGCGAGGCCAGGCCGATGACCACCATGGCGCCCAGAAAAGTCCCGTCACCGTCGAACACCGGCAGCGCCACCGACGCCATTTCGTCCACGCGTTCCGCGCGCGTCATGGCATAGCCCTTGGCGTCGATCTCGGCCTGATGGGGCGTGAGACCGCCGGTAAAAGACAGAAGGATGTGGGCCGATGAACCCCCGGCCGACAGGGGAATGCGCGTGCCGACCTCGACATGGTGCCGCACTTCCTTGAGTGTGTTCTCGCGATAAAGACACACCCGGTCGTCCCCGCTGCGAATGTAGAAAGCCACGGTCTCGCCGGTCTGCTGCATCACAGCGTGCAGCGCGGGCTGCAGGCGTGTGCCCAGATCGAAGGTGCTGCGGTAGAGCATGCCCATGTGCAACAGCGCCGGGCCCGGTGCATAGCTGCCGCTGTCAAAACGGTGGACCATGCGCGCGCGCAACAGCACGCCCAGCAGCCGCAGCAGCGTGGCCTTGTCCAGTCCCGTGCATTCGGCCAGCTCGCGCAAGGACATGCGCAACCGGTCCTCGCGAAAGCATTCGAGGATGGAAATGCCGCGCTCCAGCACGCCGGCAGGCGGCTTGGGTGTGCTGGCGTCTGTCTCCTCGCCTGGAAGGACGGATGCGTCGGTGTTGATTTTTTGATTCTTCATGGTGGGTGTCCGCGACTGCGGATTATCTCGGTTGACAGTCTCGTCTGCTGGATTTATAGTTTCATTCATTGAATCATAGTTCATTCAATGAAACGAATGAGCGAGTGTTCAAAGTGAGCCCCGCAAACATCCCGGATGCGCGCTGAGCATTCGAACCACAACGAGACAACCCGCTGCCACCGCAGTGGTCAACGCACATCTGCACGCTCCATGTCGAATTTCCCCGACCCTCTCGTTGCCGAACTTTCTGCCATCGTCGGCGCGGCCTACGTGCTGACGGATGACGCTTCCACGGCGCGCTACGTTGGCGACTGGCGGCGCAACTTCCCCGGTGCCGCGCGCGCCGTGGTGCGTCCTGCCACCACGGCCGAGGTCTCTCGTGTGGTGGCCACCTGCGCCGCCCAGGGCGCTCCGGTGGTGCCGCAAGGCGGCAACACGGGTCTGGTGGGTGGCTCGACGCCGGACGCATCGCGCCGCGAAGTGGTGCTGAGCCTGGACCGCATGACCACCGTCCGGCGCGTGGACCCGCTGGACAACAGCATGACCCTGGAGGCGGGCTGCACCGTGCTCGCGGCACAAGACGCCGCGGCGGCCGCGGGGCGGCTGTTCCCCCTCTCGCTCGCATCCGAAGGCAGTGCCACGGTCGGCGGTGTGGTCTCGACCAACGCGGGTGGCGAGCAGGTGCTGCGCTACGGCAACACGCGCGACCTGACCCTGGGCCTCGAGGTGGTGCTGGCCGACGGCCGCATCCTGGATTCGTTGAGCGCGCTGCGCAAGGACAACACCGGCTACGACCTCAAGCAGTTGTTCATCGGTGGCGAAGGCACCCTGGGCATCGTGACGGCCGCCACCTTCAAGCTGTATGCGCAGCCGCAGCAGGTCGTGACCGCCTGGGTGGCTGTGCGCGATCCGCAGGCCGCGGTGGAACTGCTGGCCCAACTGGGTGCTGCCGTTGGCGAGCGGGTCACGGCGTTCGAGTTGATCGGGCGCGAGGCACTGGACCAGGTGCTGGCGCACGGCACGTCCGGCATGCGCGATCCCTTGACCGGCAACTCCGCCTGGGCGGTGCTGTTCGACGTGTCGGAAACCTCCACCCGGATGGACCCCGCGCCTGCGGTGGAAGAGGTGCTGGGCAGCGCGATGGAGCAGGGCCTGGTGCTGGACGCCGTGCTCGCCCGATCGGGCCAGCAGAGCCACGACCTGTGGGCCTTGCGCGAGCATGTGCCCGAGGCCCAGCGGCTGGACGGCCCGTCCATCAAACACGACATCTCGGTCGCCGTGTCGCGCATCCCCGAGTTCATCGCCGAGGCAGGTGCGGCGCTGGAGGCCTTGTTGCCCGGCGTGCGCGTGGTCTGCTTTGGTCACGTGGGCGATGGCAACCTGCACTACAACCAGAGCAAGCCCGCCGGCATGCCGGACGACGAGTTCCGCGGCCACGAGGAAGCGGTTCACGACACGGTGCACGAGATCACCGCACGCATGCAGGGCTCGATCTCCGCCGAACACGGCATTGGTCGGCTCAAGCAGGCCGCCTTCCTTCACTACAAGCAGCCCGTCGCGCTGGAGTTGATGGCCCGCATCAAGCAGGCGATCGATCCGGCCAACACCTTCAATCCCGGGCGCGTGCTGCCACGCACGCTGCCCGCCCCGAAACCATCCCTCTAACCCGTCAGGACTTCCATGCCCGTTTCCGTATTCGACATGCAATCGCTCCAGCATCTCTGGGGCACCGATGAGTTGCGCTCCATCTTCGGCGAAGAGAACCGCATTCAGAAGTGGCTCGACTTCGAAGCCGCTCTGGCTGCAGCCCAGGCCGAGCTGGGCATCATTCCCGCGGCCGCCGCGCAGGAAATCGCCCAGCAGGCACGGATCGAGAACATCGACATCACCACGATGTCGGCCGAGATCCGGCGCATCAAGCATTCGCTGGTGCCTGCGCTCAAGCAACTGCAAGCCCGCTGCACCAAGGACAACGGCGAGTGGGTGCACTACGGCGCCACGACCCAGGACGTGGTCGACACCGGCGTGGCCCTTCAGCTCAAGGAATTCCACGCCGTCGCGCTGCGCGACCTGAAGGCGGTCGCCAAGGAACTGGCCCGGCTGGCCGTGACCCACCGGGACGTGCCCATGGCGGGTCGCACGCACGGCGTGCAGGCACTGCCGATCACCTTTGGCCACAAGTGCGCGATCTGGCTCGACGAACTGGGTCGGCACCACGAACGCCTGCTGCAGGCGGCACCGCGTGTGCTGGTCGGCATGCTGGCCGGCGCGGTGGGCAGCCAGGCATCGCTGGGCCCCAAGGCGCAGGAGCTCGAACACCTCATGCTGGACAAGCTGGGCCTGGGCACGCCCGCCATCAGCTGGGCACCAGCGCGCGACCGTTTCACCGAGTACGCCAACCTGCTGGCCATGCTCGGCGCCACGCTCTCGAAGATCGGCAACGAGCTGTTCAACATGCAGCGCAACGAGTTCGGCGAGGTGGAAGAGGGCTTCTCCGACGGCAAGCTGGGCTCGTCGACCATGCCGCACAAACGCAACCCCACATCGGCCGAAAACCTGGCCGGCCTGTCGCGCCCGCTGCGCTACAACGCCGCCATGATGGTCGAGGGGATGGTCCAGGAAAGCGAGCGCGACGGCATCGCCTGGAAGATGGAGTGGAAGGCTCTGCCCGAGTGCTGCCTGATCGCCGGCGCCATGCTGTTCCAGGCCAAGAACCTGTTGGCCGGCCTGAAGGTCAACGCGGACGTGATGGCCACCAACCTCGACAAGATGCGCGGCTACCTGCTGTCCGAACGCGTGATGCTGGAGTTGTCCGAGCGCGTGGGCAAACAGACCGCGCACGAGTGGATCTACGAGGCCTCCATGCGCGGCATCACATCCAAGATCGGCTTCGCCGATGCCATGCGCCAGCACGAAGGTCTCTCCAAACTGCTGAGCGATTTGGAGATTCGCGATTTCACAGACCCCTTGCAGTACCTGGGTCAGTGCGGCGCCACGGTGGACCGCGTGGTGGCCCAACAGCAGCACTGGCTGCAGGACTGATTCCGCACGCCCAGGTCAGCGCAAGTTCTTTCATCAACACAACATACGGAGACACATCCATGAACAACCTCGCTTCCAAAGTCATTCGTCGCCGCACCGCTGTGGCCATCGCGTTGGCGCTCGGCCTGGGTGCCGCTGTACCAGCCTTCGCCGCCTACCCTGATCAGCCCATCAAACTGGTGATCGGCTTCCCGCCGGGCGGCGGTGGAGACCTGTACGGCAGGCTGATCGCCAACGAGCTGAGCAAGAGCATGGGCCAGACGATCGTGGTCGACAACCGCACGGGAGCGGGGGGCAACATCGCCGCCGATCTGGTGGCAAAGGCCAAGCCGGACGGCTACACCCTGTTGCTCGCCATGAGTGGCAACCTGGCTGTGGCACCCGCCACCCGGCCGCAGAGCATCCCCTACAAGGTGCCCGAGGATTTCGCCCCCATCGGCATGATCCTGGAAGCACCGCACGGTCTGTTCGTCGCGCATGGCTCGCGGTTCAAGACGGCGCGCGAGTTGCTCGATGCCGCCAAGACGCAAAAGCTGAGCTTCGCCTCCACGGGCGCAGGTGCGGCTGCCCACATGGGCATGGAGATGGTCGTCAAGGAGGCTGGCATCCAGATGTTGCATGTGCCCTATCGCGGCTCCGGTCCCGCCATCACCGACATGCTCGGGGGTCAGGTCGACAGCTTCTTCGCCACCGCCTCGCCATTGGTCAACCAAGTTCGGCAGGGGCAGATTCGACTGCTGGCCATCACCGGCGACAAGCGCAATCCGGCCATTCCCGATGTGCCGACCTTCAAGGAACTGGGCGTGAACGTTCCCGTGACGCAGTGGTACGGCCTGGCCGCACCCGCCGGCACGCCTGAGGCCGTCGTCAAACACCTGTCGGATCACCTGAGCCGCGTGCTCGCGATTCCGGAAGTGCGCGACACGATCCGCCGCGATGCCGCCACCGAACGCAACCTGCCCACGGACGCGTTCCGCAGCTTCATTCTGGAAGACATCGCCCGCTACAAGAGCGCTCTCACCCCGGCCCTGCTGAAGGAAATCTCCAGCAAGTGACGGCAGCCCCGCCCCTTTCACGTGACACGACATTCATGATCACCTTCGACACCCTGATCTCCGCCGACGAACTCGTGGCCGCACAAAAGAGCGGCAAGCCGCTGCTGGTGCTGGACTGCAGTTTCGAGCTCACCGACCCGCAGGCCGGACAGCGCGCCTA
Source organism: Pseudomonadota bacterium (assembly GCA_040385485.1). GTDB lineage: Bacteria > Pseudomonadota > Gammaproteobacteria > Burkholderiales > Burkholderiaceae_C > Hydrogenophaga. The sequence goes on from JAZKHJ010000013.1 coordinate 30,237, forward strand.
CGAGGGCGGACACATCCCGGGGGCGCGCTACGTGCACCTGGACAAGGTCCTGTCCGCCGAGAAGACGGGTCGCAATGGCCGTCACCCGCTGCCCAGTCGCGAGACCTTCGCCGCGGCCATGGCGCAGGTCGGACTCGACGCGGACACGCAAGTGGTCGCCTACGACAACGCAGGCGGCATGTACGCGGCGCGCCTCTGGTGGATGCTGCGCTGGGCCGGCCACCAGGCGGTGGCCGTGCTCGACGGCGGCATCGCCGCCTGGAAGGCAGCGGGCCACGCGCTCGGCACCGACACGCCGAGCGCGCTTGCCCAAGGCAGCTTCCGCTTGAAACCATCGCTGGTCACCACGGTGTCGTACGACGAGGTCAAGGCCAACATCGACCGACAGGACCGGCTGGTTCTGGACGCCCGGGCACCCGACCGGTTTCGTGGCGAGAACGAAACCATGGATCCGGTCGGGGGGCACATCCCCGGCGCCCGCAACCGGCTGTTCAAGGACAACCTGGGGTCGGACGGCCGCTTCAAGTCGCCCGCGCAGTTGCGCGAGGAATTCGACGCCATCACCGCAGGCTTGCCGGCTGCACAGCTGATCAACCAGTGCGGCTCCGGCGTGACCGCCTGCCACAACCTGCTCGCCATGGAGGTCGCCGGGCTGAGAGGCGCGGCGCTCTACCCTGGCTCGTGGAGCGAATGGAGCGCCCAGCCAGGCGCGCCCATCGCCACCGGCGCGGCGTGAAGCCGTTGCACCAACAAAACAGACTGGAGACATTCATGCACACAACTTCCCTGGTGCGCCGTTGCACGCGCGCGATCCTTGGGGCCTGTCTGGTGGGCCTCGCTTCCGTGGCCTCGGCCCAGTATCCGGAGCAGCCCATCCGCCTGTTGATCGGCTTTCCACCCGGCGGTGGTGGTGATCTGTACGGCCGGACCATCGCCAATGAGCTGGGCAAGCACATCGGCAAGCCCATCGTGGTGGAGAACAAGCCCGGTGCTGGCGGCAACATTGCCGCCGAACTGATGACGCAGGCCAAGCCCGACGGCTACACCCTTCTGCTGGCCATGAGCGGCAACGTGGGCAGCGCGCCCGCGATCCGCACGAACCTGCCCTACAAGGTGCCGGACGACTTCGTGTTCATCAGCCAGCTGGTGGAAACGCCCTATGGCCTGGTGGTCAGCGGCGACTCCAAGATCAAGACCATTCAGGACTATGTGGCCGCAGCCAAGGGCGGCAAGATGACCTACGCATCGACCGGCACGGGCGGCGCGGCGCAGATCGTGATGGAGATGGTCAAACAGCAGGGTGGCCTGGACATCCTGCATGTGCCCTACAAGGGATCGGGCCCGGTCATGACCGACCTGATGGGTGGCCTGGTCGACAGCTTCTTTGCGCCCTACACGCCCCTCATGGGCGCCATCAACGGCGGCAAGTTGCGCCTGCTGGCGGTGAGCAGCGACAAGCGCATCCCGGGCTTTCCCAATGTCCCCACGCTCAAAGAGTCGGGCATCGACGTCGTGATGACGCAGTGGTATGGGCTGGCCGCTCCCAAAGGAACGCCCCAGCCCATCATCGACAAGATCGCGCAGGCTGTGAAACAAGCCATGCAGACGCCCGAGGTGCTGCGCGTGTACCGCGCGGACGGTGCCCAGGATTCGTCCCTGACCGGTGCGGCCTTTCGCGACTTCGTGCTGAAGGACATCGCCAACTACAAGCGCGGCGTGGAGCGCGGCAACCTCAAGACGGATTAGTGCCGAACCCGAACCACGCTGCACCGTCGCACCCCCTCCCTCCACATAGAACTCACTGTGCCTTCGTCCTCCTTCTCGCCTGAACCCGGTATTGCCATGCGCCCGCACAGTTCCCATTGGGGCGTCTTCTCCGCGGGTTGGCAGGACGGGTCGCTCGTCGTGCGGCCTCACCCGAGCGACCCGGACCCGAACCCGCTGATCGACAACTTCAAGACGGCCCTGCACCACCGTGCCCGCGTCACCACGCCGATGGTGAGGCGCGGCTGGCTCGACAGCGGGCCCGGACCCGACGCGCGGCGCGGCAACGACAGCTTCGTTCCCATGGCCTGGAACGAGGTGCTGGACCGGCTGGCAGACGAGCTGCGGCGGGTCCAGCAACAGCACGGCTGCGAGGCCATCTTCGGTGGCTCCTACGGCTGGTCGAGCGCGGGGCGCTTCCACCACGCGCAAAGTCAGGTCCACCGGTTCCTGAACACCACGCTGGGCGGCTACGTGCGCTCGGTGAACAGCTACAGCGCGGGGGCGTCGGGCCCGATGCTGCCGCACGTCATCGGCACCATGGAGGAGGTGGCGCGGCGCAACGTCACCTGGGAGCAGATCATCGAGCACACCGATGTGGTGCTGGCCTTCGGTGGCATGGCGCTCAAGAATTCGCGCGTGGCCTCGGGTGGCATCAGCCGGCACATCGAGCGTGAATCCATGCACGCCGCGGCCGCGCGCGGCTGCCGCTTCGTCTCCATCAGCCCGCTCAAGAGCGACCTGCCCGACGAGGCCGCCTTCGACTGGTTGCCCGCCGTGCCCGGCACCGACACCGCCCTGATGCTGGCGATCCTGCATCAACTGGTGAGCGACGGGACGCACGACCGCGCCTTCGTCGACCGGTACTGCGACGGCTGGGACGCCTTCGAGGCCTACCTGATGGGCCGCAGCGACGGCGTGCCCAAGAGCTGCGCCTGGGCCGCCCCGATCTGCGGCCTGCCGGAACAACAACTGATCGAGCTGGCGCGCTCATTGGTCGGCAAGCGGGTGCTCGTGGTGGTGGCGCATTCGCTGCAGCGCTCCCAGCACGGCGAACAGCCCGTCTGGATGGGGGCGGTGCTTGCCGCCGCGCTCGGTCAGATCGGCCTGCCCGGTGGCGGCTACAACTACGCGCTGGGCACGCTCGCGCACTACGGCAAACGCAACAACGCGGTGCCCGCGGCCGCGCTGCCGCAAGGCGACAACGGCGTGAAGGCCTTCATTCCGGTGGCACGCATCAGCGACATGCTGTTGAACCCGGGCCAGCCGTTCGACTACAACGGCCAGCGCCGCACCTACCCCCACATCCGGCTGGCCTACTGGGCGGGCGGCAACCCCTTTCACCACCACCAGGACCTCCAGCGCCTGACCGATGCCTTTCGCACGCTCGACACCTTTGTCGTGCACGAGATCGCCTGGACCGCGACGGCCCGCCACGCCGACATCGTGCTGCCCTGCACCATGACGCTGGAGCGCGAAGACATCGGTGCGACCCCCACCGACCCGATGGTGGTTGCGATGCACCGCATCGCCGAGCCCCACGGGCTGGCGCGCGACGACTACGACATCTTCTGTGACCTGGCCCAGCGGCTGGGCGGCTTGCAGGCCTTCAGCGAAGGCCGCGACACGCGCCAGTGGCTGGCGCATCTGTATGAGCGCACGCGCGCCGGACTCGACGCCCTTGGACTGGACGCGCCGGATTTCGAGACCTTCTGGCAACGCGGCGAACTCATGCTGCCGCAGAAGGACGATGACGGCGGCATCCTGCGCGCATTCCGCAACGACCCGGAAGGTGCCAGGCTGGCCACACCCAGCGGCAAGGTCCAGATCAGCTCACCCGTGGTGGCGGCCTTCGGCTACGCGGACTGCCCGGGCCATCCCGCGTGGTTGCCGCCAACCCACGCGCCCGATGCCGCCTGGCCCTTGTGGCTCGTGGCCAACCAGCCGCACAACAAGCTGCACAGCCAGCTCGATTTCGGCGCCCACAGCCAGGCCAGCAAACGCCAGGGTCGGGAGGTGTGCACCCTGCACCCGGCCGCGGCCAGCGCACGCGGCATCCGGGAGGGCGACATCGTCCGCCTCTTCAACGAGGTTGGCGCCTGCCTGGCCAGTGCACACCTGTGCGCCGACATGCGAGAAGACGTCGTGCAACTGCCGACAGGCGCGTGGTACGACCCGGTGCCGGATGCCCAGGGGCGCCTGATGTGTGCACACGGCAACCCCAATGTGCTGACGCGCGACATCGGCACCTCTTCGCTGGCGCAGGGATGCGCGGGACAACTGAGCACGGTGCAGATCGAGCGCTTCGACGGAACGCTGCCACCGATCCGCGCTTACGAGCCGCCCTCCTAACCGTCCTCTCTGATCTGCCGGCCCGTCAGCTTCAGGAACAGATCTTCCAGGTTCGCGGGCCGGTGCAGCGTGCGCAAATGGTGGTGGTGTTCGCCGAGCGCGGCCAGCAGCGGCATGGCTTGCGCGGTGTAGAAGAACACGGTCTCGCCGCTCACCTCCACGCGCGCGGCCAGGTTGCGCAGCGTGGCATGTTCCTCAGCCTGGGCCAGCGCGAGCGCACCGTTGCCATACACCTCCACCACGTCGGGCTCCAGGTGCTGTGCAATCAGCTCGCGCGGTCGGCCTTCGGCGATCTTGCGGCCGTGGTCCAGCACCAGCAGGCGCGAGCACAGGCGCTCGGCCTCGT